>NZ_JBPPFR010000003.1:0-727320 GCF_052060055.1 Haloarchaeobius baliensis
ACGGTTGGAAATATGACAAGAATGCCGCTTGGAGAGAGCATTGAGGTAGTTTCTGCTGACTAACTCGGCAAAATCCACGCATTACAGCCCTGCTATACCTGTTGTAGTCTCAACTTCCAGACAGCCAGAAATTATATAGCGATATGGGGTTTATGTGATTTCGAATATCCATAAACCGGGTGATTTAGGACTTCTACCCGCCGAATTGGGTTGTCTGGTGGCCTCGTGCGACCGCTTACGTTTAGCGCGATAAACGTAAACAGATTCAAGGAGGAGGCCGCCGTCTGCCACAGCCAACACCATGTCACCGCCCAAACCTCCGGATACAGACCCTCAAGACACCACTCCAGAGTCACGGGGGGACGCGGTGGCCGTCCTCGACGTCCTTGATGACTACCTCACTGACAAAGGGAAAGGACGAGATGGCGAGAGCGGACAGTATCGACGACACGCTGACCGCGAAGTGAACCGTTTCGTCGAGTTCCTCGCCGGCGACCGATCGGCGTCGTCGGCGACCTTCGAGGAGCTGACCGTTGAATCCCTCCGGGAGTACGCTCGCTACCTCTCTCGACAGGGCTGGACTGGGGGCACAGTCCGGAACTACTACGCCCACGTCTCCGGGTTCTGTGGGTGGGCGGCACGCGAAGGCTATCTGTCTGGGAATCCCGCCCAGCGCCGCCGTGCGAAAGAGCCACTGCCCGAAGATACCGGGCGAAAGAGCGGGGAACAGCAGGCGTGGACGGCCGAGCAGCGCGAGCAACTCCTCTCGTACGTCGACGAACAAGCGCACAAGGCAATCGACGACGTCGCGAGTGACCGTCAGGCCGCAATCAAAGCGTGTCGCGACCGGGCTCTCGTCTACGTCCTCTGCTTTACGGGAGTCCGAGGCGCGGAGATACTGGCCGACGACGGCGATGATCGACGCGGTCGGGATGGTCTCCGCTGGGCGGACGTTGCCCTCGAGGACAACAGTATCCAGGTCCTTGGGAAGAGCGGGAAGTGGGACGATAGACCACTTCCTGAGCCAGCAGTACCCTCGATTGAGCGCGTTCGGAGTGTGCTCGCTCCCTCGGGTGAGGACTGGCCGGTGTTTCCGACGCTCGATTACCCGACGCTCGTACAGACGTTCACACAGGCGATGACTAGTCGGGGATACGACATCGGGGAAGTCGAGATCCTCCGCCGAGAGCAGGTGAACGACGGTGAGGCGTCCGTTCTCGAACTCCTCGCGGACTATGATATCGCACCACCGGCGTTGACGACCCATGGCGCTCGGACGGTTCTGAAGCGTCTCACGGACGAGGCGGGCATTGAACTGGACGACAAGCACGGGTATCTCGCGCCTCACGGGGCCCGACGCGGTGTTGGTGAGGTCCTCGTCAGGGCGTATGGCCACGCTGAGGCGGCTCGCTACCTCGACAATTCCGAGGAGATCGTTCGCGAACACTACTCACATATCGAGGCCGGAGAGCTGGCCGACCGCGCTGAAGCTGCATTCGCCGAACACCGTGAGAAACAACGACGCCCCGCTAAGGAGGGAGATGAGGAACACACAGAGGACAGTGGGGGGGATACAGAGCCGGAGACAGGGTAAGACATCTCATTATTCCCTCTCAACCGTGTGCAACGGTCGGTAGCCGTTTCCTCGCTCGTTCAATCAGGATTCCGCGCCTGTCCGTCTCAGTAGCGCTCGAGCAGTTCTTCGATGTACGCGTCGAGGTCGTCGTGGTTGAGTCCGGCTCTCATGACCGCTTCGAGGAAGTGCTTGTGTTTCTCGATCTCCCCCTTATCTTCCATGACTCGTTGGGCATTCGCTTTCGTGTATGCCTGGTTAAGTTCCTCTTGGAACTCTTCAGTGAGGTACACAGCGTACTTCGTCCGAGTTCTGCGGGTGCTGTTCGGGTCGGGGTCGGGGCCGCGAGTCTTCTCTGTAGAACTTGTCACACCCCCAGAACTTGTCGAACTCGCAGAACTCGTAGAACCTGTATCACCCGTGTTATCTGTCTCACTTTCATCTCCTTCATCACCGGCTTCATCATCGGTCTCCTGGGGCCGCTTACCGACTCGACCACTGAGAGCGTTGCCGAGAGCGTCATCAAAATCTCCGCCGGACTGCGGATCAGCGTCTTCGGATTCGATTTCGTCTTCGGGTTCTCCGTCAGTCATGCGAAGTAGTCCTCCACGGCACGTGCGAGGCCATCGTAGGTCTCACGGACTTCCTCGGCCTTCTGTTCCCGATGGCGATTCTCCGGTTCATAGGTGTAAATACTGTGGTTTTGAGCAAACGCGCCTTCGATGGCGACTGTCTCTGGGATGGTGAACGTGTGCTCTTCGCCGATGTTCTTGTGGAACCACTCGAGGCGGTCCTCGCTGATGTTGTTCCGAGTTACAGCATTGACCACCGCTCCCATAATCCCGATATCTGTCTGGAACTCGCGTTCGAGTTGGTTGATCTCCTGTGTAAGGAGATTCATCGAGAACGTCGCGATTGGATCTGCACGTGAGACAAACAGGACGTTACGGGCGGCTAATAACGCGCCGTCTGCGAGTGGTCCCATGTTGGGTGGTGAATCAATGAGCACATAGTCGTAGTCGTGCTCAATCCGGTCGAGCACCATTCCTAGGCGCTCCTGAGTCCGGCTGAGTGACCAGAGCTCACGTTCGAGCTGGAAATTGCTCCCGTGGGCTGGTAGGACGTCGAACTCGCTGTGTGAGACGATGAGATCATTTACCTCGTCGAATCGGTCAATATCCGTCATGATGTCGTAGAGGGACCGATCCTCACTCACGTAGTATTCGCGCAGACCCAGCGTGATGGTGATGAATCCTTGGGGGTCTGCATCGACGACGAGCACGTCGCTATCCTCCTCAAGTCCCTCAGAGACGGCGAGCGCCCCTGCGAGATTTATTGTCGTCGTACTCTTTCCGACACCGCCTTTCTGCATCGAGATTGAGAGCCGATGTGTCATGGGTATCCCGTGTGTTCTGTAGAACCTGTGTGATACGGGTACTGCCCGTTCTACAGGTTATGTGGCGAGGTACTCGTAGAACGCGTATAAATCTACGTCAGACACGTTCTTTGGGTTATACAGGTTATACAGGTTCTACGGGTTATACGCTAAGATTCGTGCTCCTTCTTGGCCCTACTACCGTAGTATAAAGGTTCCACACGGAACCCGTGTTCTACAGGTTCTTCGACTAGATGCGTTCCTGTTGGCTCATGGGCCGAATGGCCAAACAAATGTAGCGCAGTCCGTCGATTTACCTCATCACCGAAAGGATATACGGCCGGAGTCCTTATTTTGTATTGGCCAAGACTGTGACACCCGGATAGGAGCGTCTGTGCGGACAGGTGATGAGGCAGAGATTGCCCCAACATACGGGGTGACCTCCCGCTGTCACGCTGACATCTTTAGGAGGGTGTTCCAGTGGAATCTCACGGGTGGTGCCGTGGGAAGCCACTCCGTTGCAGATGCCCCGGTAAGTGCCGTGGTCTGGCCATCACCCAGCCGAGTCTCGCCGTGAATACGCGGTTTTGTGTGGGGAGAGAGCGTGAAGGCCCGAATCCCTTTTTGTCGCCTCGTCGCGTAGAGTATCTGAGCCAACCGAGCTCGCCGTCCCCCTTCGAGAACCACCACCATGCCTTACCTCGCGATGCGTCCGAACGGCGACCGGGTTCTTCCTCTAGACGTCGGAGATGACGACACGATTCTGTGCCCACTTTGCGAAGAGTCACTCGGCGTTCGCCGGTCGCACTACAACCGGGGGCGCTTTGTCTCAAAGCATTTCGTGCATCCGCGAGGGTCGGAGTGTCCGGGCGAGTCGAATCTCCACGCCAAACTCAAGACCATCGCGGCGATGAAGCTGCGTGAGGTGTTCGAGACGGCGTCCGTAGATCACGAGCGGCAAATCCCAGGGACAAATCGGATTGCGGATGTCGTCGCGACGTTTTCCACCGAGTTGTACCCCTTTGGGAAGGGGCTCATCGTCGAGATTCAGCACAAGCACGCCGAGAAAGAGATTGGCCCGATCACTGGGGAGTATCTAAACGCGGGCTACTCGGTGTTCTGGGCGTACCAGTCCGATTTCGAGGGCCACGACATGGCGTTCGCCGAACACCGCGTCAAGCGGCCGTGGCCTCACGCGGTCCCTCTCGTCGGGGGAGTGGACGGCTATCCTAACCCCGTGCAACGATTGTTGGACCCCGAACCGGCTGAGGAAGTGCGCCTGGAGGTGCCGTTCCCGACGGAGTATCTGCGGGCCCACGCGCTCGAGGTCATCCCGCCGCTGCGCGGCCACTACGATGGGGGGCGGTCTCCGGAGGGCTGGGAGCGAATTGACACGGTCTCACTCCACGGCAAGGGCCGCGAGCGAGCGTGGATGAACGTCCTGCGCTCGCCGTCGAATCACATCTTCCTCGAGTTCTGGAAGAAGGACACTGAGGACGGCGAATCGGAGTATCTCATCACCCACATCGGGAGTGAGTTCCCCGAGCGATTCGAGGTGTTCATGGAGGATGCTCGGACGTGGTTTTCTTCAGAGGACGTCGACCAGCAGGTTGCACACTGGGTGGGTGGCGCGTCGTTGAGTTTCCGAGGGACGACGCTGTGCGAGTCGTGGTTGTCGCTGGTGAAGGTCCCGTTCGGCCCGGTGAAGTTCGTGGTCGCCCGCCGAGACACGAAGGGAAACACGCGGACGTGGGCGGTGAACTACCGGAGCGGCGATCTCGGTCGGCTGGCGGCGTTGCGACACCCGATTCGACGCTTGTTCGGAGACGTCACGGACACGGCCGCTGCTGTGACGGAGACGGGGGCCTCGACGGCGGCTCGCGAACGGATGGCGGGCAATTCGGCGGACGTAGTTCGCGACTAGAGCTCGTCCCAGGCTGGTGGTTCGGGTGACCCAGGGACACCAGTTGGCCCGTGTTCGTGGACGAGTGCGAGGACATTTGCCGATGGCGACGGTGAGATGTCCGACGCACGCGATTCCGACTCCGTTTCCGTCTCTGTCTGCGTCTGTGCGTTGGACTCGATGTGAATCTGAACCGGGGGTTCGTCCGGGTTTTCGGTCGCGATCTCTACATCGACTGGTAGCGTCTCCCCGCGCTCTTCGTAGATGGCGTCGCGGCGCTCGGTGAGCCGGCGGATGATGCCTCCTCGATTTCGGTGCGCTCGTTCGTACTCGAGGTACTGTTCGACGGTTTCGACTTCTCCCATCATCGTGATTGCGGGGGTGATGACGCGATAGTTCGATGTATCGAGGAGTTTCTCCGGCGGGAGTTGTTCGAGGACGGCGGCGTCGTGGCTCATCGGGTCACACCCGTGCTCGCTCGTGTTCGGTGGGGCTGGTCGCGTTCTCTGGGCCGAAGCGTCCCCACGCATTGAGGTGCGAGCAGGCATCCTCGACGACGTGTTCGATTGCGCGTTTGGTCGAGTCAACTTCGAGTGGGCGTTCGACGATACGTGCGAGTTCGAGGGCATCCTCGAGGCGGATGTGTGGGTGTGCTCGATAGAGGTCTTCGACGACGGCCTTCGCGAGGGTTTCCGGGTCGTCTGTGTGGCGGTCTGTATCGTCGAGGTGTGCCCTGACGACGGCACTGAGGTGTTGCACACGGCGGGCGCGGGCGATGCTGGCGTCGACGGAGTCCACATCCGGAGTCAGGGTTGGCGGCGTCACCTGGTGGTCGGTCGTGGTTCGTCTGGCGGGGGTGGTTTCGGTATCCATCGGGCAAGTCCCTCACCGACCCTGGGGGCGACAAACGGTGCGCGAGTTCGATTCCTACGCAACAACTATACTGAGCTCTTACGTTGAGTGTTGCGTAGGAAAATGGCCTCGGACTCCCCCGACAGCACCGACGACGATTTGCCTGAGCCCCCGGATGAGTTGGCGAACTGGGTCGTGGACCCGCTTCAATCCCAGAGCATCCCGAAGCTCGAGCACGTGATCGAGTATGCCGAGGAGTTGATCGCCCACAAGTCGCGACCCGTCTCTGTTGGGGGGGCGGACGAGAGCGAGGAGGTAGACGGGACTGGTGAGGGTCGGGGCGGTGAGATGGTTGATACGCTGCCACAGAAGGACCAGCCTGCTCCGGAGCGCCGGCGTCGACAGAAGGAGTTCGAGGAGAAGTCGAAGTCAGAGCGGATTGCGCTCTCGGATGAGGAGTTGCGGCGGTACGGGACGGTCGAGATACGGAAACTCGACTGTGGCCCTGGCTGCAAGCAGTGTCCACACGGCCCATATCGCTATTGCGTCTTCAGGAACAGCAAGGGAACGGTGACCTCGAAGTACGCGGGGAAAGCCAGCGGCGAGTAGGCGCCATCCCCCCTCTCCCGAGTGTACTGATCGGTAAATCCTGAGCCATTCCCCCGAGGTCGCGGCCTTGCTTACCCGCCGGATTCGTAGAAGTCAGTAGTGGACGTCGACGGGCGTGACGTACCACTCTTGGTCGTCGTCGGTGTCGCCGGTCGCGATGGTTTCGAGGAGATCGCGGTATTCCGAGGGGGTACGAATGGCCGTTCCGTACTCGTCGTAGAGGTAGTACATCGGGCCGCTGTATTCCCCGACGCCGTACATCGCGTACCGGATGTCGCCGGTGTACGTGTCGATGTAGTCGTCTTCGTCGGCTGCGAGCCCGAGTGGATTCCAGGGTTCGACACTGGCTTCGACGCTCTCGCCTTCGAGGATTTCTTCATCGGAGAGTTGCTCGAAGCCGGCGCGGATGACGGCGAGTTTCCGTGAGAGTTCCTTCATCGTCGAGTGCCACGCCTCCTCGATGAGTCCGTTCCCGGTGTCGCTGTCTGCGGGGACGGAACCGACGTCTCGGAGTACTTGGGGGAGCGAGTCGCTCCATCGACCACCGTCGGTCATGAGCGTGCCGTAGTCGAATGTGGGATACAGTGGGGCGCCGTAGCCATCGAAGAGGCCACGAGCGATTCCGGTTGCGTCCTCGGCGCAGTGGGCCTGCGAGACGACGCGGATGAGCATGTGCATGGGGAGCTGGAATTGGGATTTGAGGGCCGGTCAGGGCGAGATGAAGAACGCTTCATCGGCAGCACCGATACCGAACAGCGCGCCGGGGCCGTTTCCTTCGGGGTCCATCGATGGATAAAGGATAGCACCGGATTCGAGTTCGATGACAGGGGGCGAGTTCCCGCGTCGGGCAGCCCAGCCTTCGTGTTCGAGTTCTGTATCCCTCATCTTCCGGATCGCGACGATTCGCTGTCCTTCGATCTGGTCGTCTGTGTTGGGTTCCATTTTGGAATGGCCTCCGCTGTGCGGGGCCCGACAAACAGGTGCGAATTAGCTGTCGCCGGGGGGTGAATTCAGCACCAGGGCATGATGTGCTATACGTTCAGATTTCGTCTCATTTCCCAAGCGTAGTTGCCGCGGTGAGGTCTATCAGAGGCAGATGATGTCGCAGAAGTCGTGCTGAATACACATCGCGGGTCTCGCACCCACAACCTTATCGCCAAATAACAGGATTGGCCAGTATGGATATCCTCACCGCATACAACGGTGCCCTCCTCCGTATCGGGCTCTATCTGCTTATTTTCTGGCCAACGGTCGGGTACTACGTATATCAGGATAGTAAAAAGCGAGGGCGCTCATCACCACATCTCCGTGGGGCTGTCTACGGGTTCTTCGGGATACTGGGATTAGTTGCGTATATCTCACGCAGGACTGGAGGTGACGCATCTGACTCATAGACCATCTGTGTCGAACGAAGCACTTCGGCGAGCTGTCACTCGTCGTTACTGCAGCCCGTACAGACCCCAAGTAGCGACAGGAGAGAGAACACGCGAACGTCTGTCGCGGATTACGGATGAACGAGGTGAAGGGTATCAGTCGTAGAAACTGACCCGCTCGACAACATCCGCGAAGGCGACGTTTTCCCGCACGTCAGTGATTTCGATGGTGACTCGTTCACCCTGTTCAGTCTCGGGAACAATGACGACGAAGCCTCGCTCAACCCGGGTGATACCGTCGCCCTGTTCACCAATGTCTTGGATTTCGACGGTGCGCAGCTCACCTTCCTCAACAGGCGGGGTCTGTGGCGTTTGCTCGTGGTTCGATTCTGCCTGCGTCTCGTTGGCTTCATCGGTCACCGGTGATGGGAGAACAGCCACACGATACGTCTCGCCCGCCTGAATGTTGTCGAACCGAATCTCTTGCTCAGGTACCTCAACGACATACGAACCGTCTCGCTCTTCAGCAGAGGCGGAGAACAGACAGCGAAGTTGATCGGAAATCTCCATTAGTGGACTCTCAGACAAGTTACGCGAGGGAATACACTTGATTCTGCTGTTGCCCTACTCCGGCGCGACGACCTCGCCACACGCAGGACACTCGGCCCACGTGCCTTCGGTACCGTCAGCCTTCTCATAGTCAATGAGCCGCCATGCAGTAGCAATTCGCTCGCCGCAATCCGGACAGCGACCGAGTAGCTGCGTGTCGTCGGGCATGGAAAGGGGTGGAAGGAGCGTGTGACAGTGTTCCTTCCATTCGCATTTCTAGCGTTCTCGAACCTAAGGCTTCGGCGGGATTTCGCTCTCTGAGCAAAAACGAGATTCGGGTGGAAATACTAACACAGGCGAATTCCAATCACGATTATTGCCGGTCGGACAAGGTCAGTCACACTCACTCCTCGGTGACGCTATCCCACAGCCCCTCGTAATACTCAACGTAGTCGCGCTCGGTCTGAGAGCGATACGCGAGCGTTCGGCCGTCCTCGTAGGTGACGACGATGGCGTGCTCGATAGGATAGGTTTCGTCATCGTCGAAGTCGACGCGTGTCTCCCATTCATCCGGGCCAGAGAGTGGGTCGGGTTCGCCGATATCTCCGCCTGTGGCCCCCCAAACGGCATCGTCAGGCTCTCTGACAGCGGGGCCGTGACGGTCACGGAGAGTAATGGGCCACACGCCGCGTGCCTCCCAGTAGGTTCGCATCTCACGGAGGCTTCGACGGACGGTGCTGCGAATGGAGAGTTGGTCGGCGCGTTGCCACCCGTCTCGCGACCAGGACTCCCCGTTGTAGGCGACTTTGTGCGGGCCGTTCCAATCGAGCCCGACGATATCAGCGGGTGGATCGCTGGTGAGCGTCGGCTGGGTGAGTTGCTGGATGACGTTCCACTGCTTGGGTGGACTCGCGCCGAGGAGATGCACACGCTGGCCGCGCCAGTCAGCGTAATCGGAGAACTCGTTCGCGAGGATATCCGAGTAGCCCATCGAGTAGCCGAGGACAAGCGGGGTTCCTGGGACCTCGGCGTCCCCGATGATGGCGATTGCTTCGTAGCACTTCGGGACGACGATGAGCGTCGCTTCTGGGAAGTCGGCTTTGAGCTCGCGGGCGGCGTCGACGTAGCGATGAGCGGCGTCGGGCGTTGGTGCGTCGCCGATGACGCCGATTTCGGGTTCGTGGGTTCGGAAGGTTTCGAGATACCGCTCGAGGTCGGGGTTTTTGAAGTCGTTGTCGAGCATCCCGAGTGGGATGTCGACGTTGCGGAGGTGGTCGGTCTGGAGGCGACAGTCCTCGCGGATGCCGGTGACGAAGCCGAGTTCGTGGGCGTCGGTCGCGAAGGGGTGTCGCGAGAGGAAGGCGACGTACTCAGCACGTCGAGCAGTCTCGATATCCTGGACGTGTATCGACGAGTCGGGGCTCGTGTGCTGTGGTTGGGCGTGTGCCATATCTCGAATCTGCGGTGAGAAGGTGGTGATTGGCTAGCGGCGCACGGCGCCGCCGCCAACAAACGTGCTCCTGGTGGTCACGCCGACTAGGACGTTGTCGGTGACGCGATTACGATTGGCTTGGCCGAGTCTGCCCCGGCCTCGACGGGCGTGGTGAGGCCGTTGAAGGCGTTGATTGCGATGGGATTCTCGAGGCGGGTTTCGACGGTGGCGTATCCGTGGAGGGATGCCCACTCGACGGCGTCGGCGATGAGCGCACGCAGTGTGTTCACGGGATGACATCCTCCCCGGCGTAAACGCCGGGGTTTCCTCGCGCTGGGGTACCGACTACCGACCCACGGAGGCAACTTGCGGGTTCGTATGCTCCTCGTTGGGACGGAGAGAGCGTGATGACTCCAACCATTCGTGGTTGTCCCACTTGAGGCATACAGGCCGTGCCATCGACCGTGTCACCATTGTCTGCCGTCTCAGGAACGTTTCCGACGCCACGAGGTCGGCGTGCCCCTCGAAGCCACACGGACACGTCAGCGTGTCTCTGTGACGTGTCGTGTCCTCTGTCGAACCACAGTTTAGACACTCCTGACTCGTCCACGCCTCAGACCGTACTTCCACCGAGATACCGTATTCCTCAGCGGTACACGCCAGTCGATTCACGAACGCTCTGAACGCCCAGAAGTTGTGCGTCTTCGCGTTCGTCTCCACCGACCAGTGCGTGTCAAGGACGTCCGTCAACGCCCCGACGTACACCATCGAGACGCCTTCGTCATACAGGCGTTCGATGAGATCACGAGCGAGTGCGTCTTGAGCGTGGTCACGGCGCTTGGTACGCCGGTCGTACAGGCGCTGGATTCGGTGACTGTTGTATCGACCGTCCTCCAGCAGTGATTGGAGGCGGGCGATTTCCCGCGTCGTCTCACGGAATCGTTTGAACAGGTCGCGTCCTTCGTACAGGTATCGCTGGCCGGTTGTGGTAGTGCAGGCGACGAGGTTGTTCGCGCCAATATCCAGAGCGGCTTCTTCCGAAGCCAGTGGTTGTGCCAGCAGAGAATCGTCGACGGTGACTGGCTGAAAAGCCCTAAATGTCTGTGCTTGCTCGTCGTAGAACAACTCCAACCGACCTTGCTTCTCGTACTCCTTCCAATTGGGGTCGCCTCGAACTTCGAGCCGGAACCGTTCGCGGTGTCCCAACCCGTACTCGTCTTTCAGGTCTTTACCGACGAGGATTTCGAGGCGAGAGTATTCGCCCCACTTGACGGAGTACGACGTGTTTCGGATGTACGTGCAGAGTTCTCGACCTTCGTCTGCGTTACCCCAGAATCCGGGTTTGCCGTTGGCTTCGCCCTTCTTCTTGAGGCTGAAGAACGACTTCCATGCTTCTCGGTTCTTGCGCTCGATTTGTTGAACCGTGGACGCACCGAGGACACCGCCATAGCGACCGCGATACTCACTAATTTCCCACACATCTCCGTCTGGATCAGCATAGTTCTCGCGGCGCTCGTAGTTGATCTCGTTCCAGAGCGCGGCAGAAGCGTCCAACAGGCGTCGAAGTAACTCCTCGTCCGCGTCGGACTCAGGAACCACTTCGAACGTGTTGGTTCGCTTCATTGAACCAAGGGAGGGCGAGCAGATACCTATATACTCGCCATCCGGAGTGAAGGTGAATGGGGGACACCCCGGAATAAGTGACGACTGCGGTTGTTCGTAAGTGGTCGGATTCACGCCCGCCCTGAAACGCGGGACTCTCTCCTTGAAGCAGGTAGGTGAGGAGCCGGTCGTAGCCTTCGAGCGTGGCCCACCGGCAACACCGCGAGAGGAGCCACGACCCGGTGTTCGCGGACCGGGGGCGTCAGGCGCTCGCCCAGCCGAAGAAGAGGTACATGTTGTCGCTGAGGTGAATACAGCCGGCGGGTCCCCATTTGCTGTCGATACGCGGGTCCTGGTCACGGATGAGCTGGCTGGCGTATTCGTGGGGGTCGGTATCGCCGACTTCGTCGGCCGGTATCTCGGTGAACGACGTTTTCTCTGCTATTGTGCCGGTGTAGCCGGCGTGTCCGTGGCGGTATTGCGCGTCCTCGACAGCGTTCTGGAAGGCACTTTTTGCGTCTTCTCCGCTCGAACGGGTGTAGAACGTGTGTGCTCCCATTAATGGGCCTCCTTGGTATCTTCGGGATTGGAGCCGACGAAGAGTCCGGCGGCGTCGTCGGGCGGCCAGTTGTCGCGGCGTGCTTCGCAGGTGGCCCAGAGTGCGAATTCGATGTCGGAGACGCGTTCGCTCCCGGCCATGTGATGTTCGTGGCTACGGCCTATCGTTTCGAGATCACGGCTGAGGTGGAACCAGGCGTATTCGGTGACGACTCGTTCGGGGTTGTTGAGGACCGCTGGCGGGACGGCGAACGCTTCGTGGTCCCAGAAGGCCCACATCTCGTCGCCGGAGCGAATCTCGTGGTCACCCGTTGACTGGTCGGTGAGTCTGATTTCGTCGGCGGGTTCATCGACACGGATGACGCGGAAGATGCGGCCCCCGTCTCTGGTGACGAAGACCATTCCTGGGTGGAGTTGCGCGTAAATGGGTTCCTCGTCGTCGAAGACGTGGCTGGGGCGGGTCATCAGTGGAACTCCACGTTGTGGCTTCCACACTCGTCACACCAGCAAGCTCGCGTCTCGAGTTGTTGGTGCTCTACGCTGTCCAAGTAGCCTTCCCCGTCGTAGATTCGGGTTTCGGTTCCTTCGACTTCGTGGTTGAATGCGACTGACTGCCCGCAGTCGAGACACTCAGGCATCATCGCTCCCCCGTGGTGGCGACGCGGTCCGCAAGCACAAGGTCGTCGTAGGTGCGGTCTTCGCCACACTCGACGCAGAAGACGCCGTTCTCGCCGATGTCTGACCCCGTGATGGGGCCGTCTTTGCTGGCCTCGACGTCCACGTGGCCGTTCTCGAAGCGATGCACACCGCCGAATTGGACCTGGTGGATTACCCAAGAGAAGCGCTCGCCGCCGCACTCGGGGCAGGCGAGGAAGCCACTTTCGTGTTGGTTCGTATTCGTATGTCCGATGCTGTCGCTGTGTGTCATCTCGTGGTTGTCCTCCACTGGCTACGGGGAGCCACAAACTGGCGGTGACTTCGCGGCCGGGAACGGGCAACGTGGAATCGTAGACGTGCTTCAGGACGTCACGACCGGCGTGATCGTGTAGGCGAAGCCGGGTACAATCCAGAGTTCTGGTTCTGCGCTCCCGTATTCGGGTGGCGTGTACTCCTCTGGACTGTCGGGAACGTGATACCCGTCGAGGAGGTCGACAAAGTCGCCAGCTGATGTGACTGGGACGCCAGCTTCGTCGTAGAGATAGAACCACGGTTCGGCTGGGCGGTCCTCGAGTGGGTCGTCGAGCCAGTCCGTCCGTCTCCGCGCTTTTTTCAACAGGCGAAGGCCGTCTTCGCTGGCCACAGGCACGGCATCGGGGAGCGCGCCCCATCCGACGGTGAACGGTCGGATGTCGGACTCTGGAGCTTCGTGGATGAGGATGAACGTCCGGCCGTCGAAGCCGGTCGGGAGATCGGGGATGGTCTGGCGGTCGTGGAACGCGTGAGTGGCCTTGATGATGGCCTCATAGTGCGAGCAGGCGGGGACGACGGCGAACGCAATGTCGTCGACGGTGGGTTCGTAGCCGACGGCGATTTCGTCGAAAACAGGCGCGTAGGCGTCGGGGTGGGCGTTGGCTTCCTCGAGTTCGCGTTCGCAGTCTGCACAGAGGTCGTCGCCTGCGGTTATGGGCCGGTCGCACTCGCTACATTCAATCTCGGTGTTATTCAGGTCCGAGTCGGCATCGGGAGTTCCGGGCCCATAGTGTTCGTTCTCGTAGTAGGCGTCGCCGAAATCCTCGGGGCTGTAGTAGTCGCGGTCGTCGGTGGTCATAGGAGGGTGTATCTCACCCTCTATACCCCGCTGTCGTACTTAAGCCAGATTGGCGGTCAGGCTTCGTCGTCCGGGGAGTCCTCGTGTCCGTGTTGTCGGCGCTGCCGGACCTCGAACAGGAAGCGGGCGTTGGCTTGCTTACCGTTGAGAGTTCGCTGGTCGAGTGCGGTATCAGCGAACAGCGTCCCCTGCTGACCGGGGGCGGCCTCGAGAGAATCGGTGCTGTCCCGTCCCGAGCGGATGGCCGAGAGCGGCCGGTCGTCGATGAACTCGTCGCTCCCGCCGGTCTCGATTCGCGAGGTTCGCTGGCGGGTATCGACGTCGACGCCGTGATGGAAGAGCGTGGTCTCGAACGGTTCATCGTCGAACGCGAGCAGTCCGTGTTCGTCGACAGTCTTGGTCTTCGTATCGGCCGTGTGGTCGGTATCACCGTCGCTGTCAGCGTCGGCGCCGATGACGAAGACGGATTGGTGATGGACGGTGAACGAGCGGTTCTGCGGGCTGGCACTGGCTGTATCGGAGCTCATGGTATCGGTCGAGTTCGTGGGTGGTGGTCGTATCACCGGGGCGAGACAGAACGGGAGGGAAGTGCCGTCGGTGACTGATCCCGCGCTTTCGACGGGGGGCACAAACAGGGTGCGAGGGGCAACCGCGCCCCTCGATGCGTGGTCCGCTATATGTGGAAGTGCCAGTTTGCGACGGAACGCCACGGACCGCCCCAGTCGCCACCTGATTCTTCGAGTTTGTAGTCGTGGACGCCGCTGAGGAAGGTAACGATGAGGTGGTCGGCGTCCATGCTCGAATCGAGTTTCCCGGTGATGGTGATGGGCCCGTATCGTGCGCCGAGACGTCCGGGGTGTTCAGGCGTACAGGTGGTCTCGTCGATGGTGTACGCGAGGGCGATGATGGCTTCGCCGTCGACCACATCGAGATAGTTGATACCGTAGTAGCCGCAGGCGTGGGTGTAGTGTAGCGCACCCGTGATAGTGAACGTCCCGTCGGATTCGATGACGGGCTCGTCGAGGTAGTCAAGATCGAGGCGCGCGAGTAGCGGACTGTTTTTCCGGTTGGCGTGGGGTGTATTCGTGATGGTGACGTCTTGGAGGCCGTGATTCGCGGCGGTTAGGGGCCCCACCCAGGCGCGGTAGTCGGGCTTTTGCCACTGCTCGGAGCCACCGCGTCCCTCTTCTGGTTCGACATCGGCGGGAAGGACGCCGGGGCCGACAAGCGACGTCGGTGCCTCGGGCGTCGACGCCTGGTCGGCGTCGGGTGTCGATGGTCCATCGGGGTCGTGGTAATCGTCGCCGTCACTGCCTCCCGCTCCCGGGCCAGTGCTTGGCGTGGGAGTTGCGGTTCCGGGGGTGGTCCTCGGTTGGTCTGCGGCGACGGGTTCTGCGCCGAGGAGTCCGAGACAGCCGGAGAGACTGCTTGCTGCGAGGAGGCCAACCCCGGCGAGGGCGCTTCGGCGGGTCAAGTTCCTTCTCAGCGTTCGAGGTCGCTGGTGATCTCCAGCCGGAGCTGAATCTACATCGCTTGTCGATGCGGTCGCTGGCATCCTGGTGTGGTCGGTCGGTGGTTCGTTGCTGGTGGTGGTCGGGTCAGTCATGGGAGGGAATTCCTTTGATTTATTAATGCTGAGGCACGGCGGCGGGTCCTGGCAGGCAATTACTGGTTAGATCGCTCCGGTGCTGTCCTCGGTGTTCTCTTGGCCGGGTTGGTCTGGCTGCTCGCTTCGGTTGGTGCGGAGCTCTCGTTCTTCACATTCTGAGAGGGCCTCCTCAGGAACGCTGAGGTATTTGAGCGCCCACTCCTCGATTTCTGGGAGCGTCATCGGATGGGGGAGTTCGTGATGCCCGACGGGGCGTGCTAGAAAGGTCCCGTCAGCGTCACGGAGATCTTCGTTGAAGTACCCGAGAAAGTACCTCTCGAGCCCCTTCACACCCGGGCCATCCATGATCGTAATCATATCAAATGAGTCGACAGACACCTCAGATTCCAAGCTGAGTGTCGGGTACGTGGAGGGGATATTCACACCTATGTTAGGCTTAGTTCAAACATAACTTCGCGCAGTCCACATTTCCACATTGAATGTGGTGGTTGTGGCGTCCTCACTAGGTCAATCGATGGCGTAGTGGGTTGTCTGGTGTCTCGGTCTCGTCAGGCGGGGACCTGTGCGAGGAGTTCTTCGACGGCGCTGACGGTGTCGTCTTCGCCGGCGTCTTGGAGGGCGTCGATGGCCTCTCCGAGGTGCCAGCGGGCATCGGTTCGGGCGCTGTGCATCTCTCGGCCACGCGCCTCGCCGGAGAGCTCAGCGGCGACGGCGGCCTCGAGGTGATGCCAAAGGACGCCGGCGCGGAAGGTTTCGACGAGCGTGGTGGCACAGTCGGGGAACTGGGCAGGTTCTTGGATATCCCGAAGGCCGTATTCTGCGCTGAGTACCTGAAGCGTGTGGGCAATTGCGACGAGGTCCTCACCGAAGGGATCGCGGTCGGTGTGGAGGAGGTCGTCGATAGCGTCGGCTCGGGCCTCGAACAGTTGATCGCTGTCGGCGGCTCCGAGTGAGGTTCCCTGCTCATCGAGCCGGTCGAGGGTGTCGTTGACGAGGCTGTGAACGATGCTACGTGGGTTCAGTTCGTGAGAGGGCGGTCGCGTCATTGGCTGAGTCATAGCGAATCACTCCGGAGTTCCTCGAGGGCGGCCGGGACGCCGTTGCGTTCGGCAAACTCGAAACAGGAAGAGTGTGCTTCTCCACTACCGACGGTTGCAACAAGTGCGTGCGCGGTCTCGAGCATCGTGGAGGATGCTCCGGGTGCGGGCTCATCGAATGCGTCCCAGGAGAGTGTCTCCCGCTCATCGGCAAGCTCACCACAGAGAGGACACGTGACGGAGTGGACGTCGATCCAGCGGTCAGTCATGCGTCTGACTCTGTGGAGTGGGGTCCGTCGTGTCAGCGTCGTCTTCGACATCGACCACGATGACGTCGGAGGCGACGTAGGGGTCTGTCCCGAGGCGCTCGAGGAGGACTCGTTCGGCGGCTGCTTCCGTCGGCGCGTCGACCCGAAACAAGTCGTCGATGGCGAGGATATACGTCGGCATTAGTAGCCACCCGCCTTTGAGTGAGCGACCGGCTCACTCCCGTACGTGACGGGGATGGATTCGATGGATTCGAGCGCTTCCCCGTCTTCGAGACGTTCATCGGGGTTGCTGTCGAGCCCGAGGTCAGTCGCGGTCTCGAAGGTGAGGCCGATACCGAGCGTGGTCGGATTGGACTCGGTGCCCTCAGCACTCTCGACGTCGCCGTACACGTCGACGCGCCAGATGTGGTCGTCAGGGATGACGGTGAGGAGTTCTGTCGTTGCGTCTGCGATTGCGAGGTCGCGGCCGACCACGCGTGTCGTGAGGATTGCTTCGTAGTCGTTCATAGGTTCGTAGCGGCTTGGGCCGCTCTACCGCTAGCGGAGGAGACAAACCGAGGCGTCGATTCACTCCTACGCAACAACTGGAGTGTAAGCGAATCCACTCTGTTGCGTAGGAAGCCGACTGGGGAGGGATACAGCCTACCGCACACACCCCTATTTCGAGTTGTAACTAGCTCCTGACCCCCCTTTTTCGTGTTGTAACACACCCCTGTTTCGAGTTGTAAATGTGCTGTATATGTGCGTCCGAGGGTTTGTTACGCGGATTCAGTGTTTTCGACGTCGTGTTTTCGGCGTCGATGCTCGCGATAGACTTGGCAGAAGCGTTGGCGTTGACTCCGAAGATTCGATTGGGCGGTGCGAGCCCGGCGTGCGCGGTCGAACGCGAACGGATCGCGATACTGTACGTGCGTCGGGATTGAGACGTGGGCGAGGTCGCCGCCGGTTGAGACCCCGAGTTCGCGAAGATAGCGCCTTAGAATCGCTTCGGTGGAGTCGATTTGCGAACGGAGCGAGCGCAGTGTTCGTTCGTGGCCGGTCGGGTTCTCATCGAGGGCGTCGTAGTCGATATCGTTGATGTCGATGTCTTCCCAGCGGAGGGTGTCGTAGGGCGGCACAGTTACCGTGGTGGGTGCTCGTTTCCGGTCTCGACCTCGATCTCATCGACGAGTTCGTCGACAGTCACGTAGAAGGGGCCTGACCAGTTCCGTGCGATATCGGGGGCGTCGTCGACGCGAGCGAGTTGGTCTGAGCCGTCCGTATCGTCGGCGACGAGCTCACCGTCGGGAGTGAGCGCGTGCTCGATGGGAACAAGATATGTTTCGGTGTCGTCGCTGGTGACGGCCCGGCCGTGGTGCCAAATTTGCGGGTGGAACGTGACGCGGACGTGCGTGGCGTCCGGGTGGTCCTCGAGGACACCCATCGTCAGGCTCCGGCCTCGGCGGTATCAGTGGTCGCGTCGGCCGACGGACGGGGAACGGTTGCGCCGACGCTCGGTGGGTCCGGGTCACGGTCCTGGTCGTGGAAGGTGTCGTCCCGAGCGTTCATCGAGGCCTGTTCTATCTCGTCGTTGGCATCGGTGTCGTCTCTGTCGTCTCTGTCGTCGTGTTCGTAGTCGTGGTAGTCGCCGGCGACGTAGAGTGCGATGCGGCCGGAGATCGTGCCGTCGGCGTGAGCGGTGAACAGGACGTGTTCCGTGTCGTATCCGAAGTGGTTGACGGCGAGTTCGTGAAGCTGTTCGGCTTCGTAGCGGACACGCTCGGGCGCGTCCGTCTCGATATCGTAGGTCATGTTTCGAGTCCCTCACCGACTCGGGGGCGACAAACGGTGGCGGGAACAGTGTCCTACGCAACAAAGTGAAGTCATCTGACGGTCCAATTGTTGCGTAGGACAAGCCGAACTGTCTGCCGGTCACAGTTCCCCGAACGTGAGCTGGCTGGTCGAGTCTGCAGTCTTGCCTTCACGCTCGTTCTCACTTTGGCTCTCACACCCGGCTTCGAGCGTGGTGTTGCTGCTCTTCGAGCCCCTGGTTGCCCCTTTGCTGGGCATTTGCGCGAGCGATTCGGCGCAGATTCCCAGCGGGCAGTCGCCGTAGTGTCCGTCAGCGACGGCGAGCCGGTCGCGAGCGGCGTGTGGGTGGACGAAGTTCCCGCCGTGTCCGGAGGGGCGCTTGCACTTCGTCCCTATGTCGGCTCCACACGTGGGACACCGGATTTCGAGGACGGGATCGCGAGGCCAGGTTCGGTCGCACTTCTTCCGATTACAGGAGACGGTCATCGGGGTGTCACGCGAACTCGTCGAAGCCGACCTGCGCGGTGTTCTCATCGTCGAGGGCGACATCGAGGGCAGACTCAACTCCTGTCGTGTGTGCCGTGGGCGGTTCGGTGACGGGCTCGCCGACTTCACCTCCGTGTTCAGCGTCGGCCTCGTTATCGACGTCGTCCATGGCGTCGTCTACCGACGGTTTGGTCGCGCCGTCGTCGAGTGGCACACCGAAGAAGCGAGCCAACACACGATCACGCCCGTCGGCATCGAGGGCTTTCACTGGGTGGTCGCCACGGGCGAGTTGGGCGACGCTGACGAACCAGACGCGGTGAGCCTCGAGTTTCAGGGCATCACCGAGCAAGACGTACCCGGTGAGGTCGTTGAGGACGAAGTTCAGAACCGCCATTTTCGCGCAGATCGGGTCTTTGTCGTAGCCCAGGAAGACGGCGGGGGCCTCCGGAGCGATTTCGCGGAGGCGGTTCGCGGTATCGACGATGAGTCGGCCACTTCCACAGCCGGAGACGTCTCCGATGACGAGCAGGTCTTCGGGGGTGGCCTCGCGGAGGTCCTCACCATCGGGGAGGTTCATCGCTGCCATCGCGCGGCTCACCGCCCCCGGCGTGAAGTACTGGGCGAAGTGACTGCTCGTCAGGCCGTAGTGTTCGTACACGCCGCCGAGAACGTCTTCGTTGGTCTGTTCCATCGCGAGGACGAGTCCCCCGAGGGCGTTTGCGTGCTGAGTTGCGAGCTCTCGGACGGTGTCTTCATCGCGACCGTCGTTTGCATACCGGGCGAGCGGTTTTTGATACGCGTCTTCGTCGCCGCTGAAACTGGCGAGGGCGAGGTCGATCCAATCCGAGAACACTTGATACGGCGAATTGCCGGTCTGCTGGCTGATGGCGTCGAGTGGGTCGGTGACGAGTTTCCGATGTTCGCGTTCGAGCAGCGTCGTCATCGGTGACAGCCCTCCGCTCGGGATTGGTGTGAGACCGCGATTTCGGGGCTGACGAAGCGCCGCGCTCGGTGCGGGACGTCGATGCCCCGGGAGACGGGGAGGAAGATCGAGTCGCGGCCACCGCAGACGACGCTCGCGAGCAGTTCGTGTTTGCACATCACGCGCCACGGGGCTGACTGTTTGTACGGACAGGCGCAGGTCAGGGCGTCACCCCACGGGATGAGAGGGTACTGGCTGCCGCTTTGGTATTCGCCGACCAGGAGCGGGGTAGGGAGGTCGATGCCGTAGTCAGCGAGTCGGACGGGGTCATCGGTCTGGGTATGCGAGAGCGCGGATTCTCGGAGGACGTACGTGGAATCGAGGGTGCGGTCGCGAGCGTAGGCGTCGGGGTCGGTGTCGTCGTCGACGAGGACCATCCCGACGAAGGCGTTGTGTTCGAGGAGGCGATCGGCGTCGGGTGCGGGCCCGATACACGCCTCGATGAGCGAGCCGTACGACGAGTCCTTGAGGACCTGACTGAGGTTTGGCCCGGGGATGAGTTCGCGATACCATTTCTCGCGGCGCTGGCGTTCTTCCTCGAGAGCCTGTTCGGGGTTGGGTTGTTCGCGAGCGATTCGGAGGCGCGCTGCTAGGAAGGCCGGGGCATCTGCGAGGACGGCGTCGTTGTCGACGTGGTCGTAGAATCGCTTCTCCTCGTGAATACGAGCGGCACAGGAGGTTTCGGCGTAGGCGAGGCCGAGTGGTTTCTGCTTGACGCCCTGCCAGGGGAGGGTGGCGGGGTCGGTCGGGTCGTACTTCCAGGGGTTGTAGCTGCCGAGAAGTTGGTCGCGGCGGACGGGGCCACCGCGGATGAAGTCGAGGCGGATCTGGTGTTCGATCGGTTCGACGTTGGCCGGGTCGCGTTCGACGTCGTACTCGTATTCTCGGTCGGTGTGGGCGAGCGCCCCCGGCGGGAGGACGAGACTGGGCACGTTGCCGTCGGCTGTATAGAGTGTTCGACAGGACATAATTCGGTGACTGGTGCGGGCGTCGGAGGGACGCCCCGCTACCGTTTCGGGGGCGACAAATTGGCTAGGAGTGACTCTCAGAGACCGGCGAGGAGACTGGCGAACTGGTCGAGTCTGTCGTCGAGACGCTCAGGCGAATAGACTGTTTCCTGGCGCTCGTAGTAGGCCGCGAGTTCTGAGGCCGAACCTGAGAGCGTGCCGGGTTCGGTGTCAGTCGCGATGGTGAGCGAACAAACGGGAGCGTACGCCCGGCGGATGACGTCTTTCACGGCGTCAGCTGAGGTCTGATCGTCACCGACGCTGATAATGAGCGGTTCATCCTGCTGGGATTCGACGAGGTCGTTCGCGAGGGCAATCGCATCGGCGAGTGGCGTTCCTCCACCACAAGAGGTATCGAGAAGGGATGACTGGACGTGTCGCGTCTCGATGCTGAACGGCTTGACGAGGCGGGCGTTGCCGTGGATGAAGTCGATAATCGCGACACGAATACCGAGAGTCTCAGCGGCGAGGGCAAACCGAGTGAGAGCCTGGGTTGCCACCTCTATCTTCGCGGGTGACCCGCCTCGCATCGACCCCGAGCGGTCGAGGATGAGGACGAGGGCATACTGTTTCTCGTTGCCTATCGTCCGGCTCTTGCAGACCCGGGAGTCACCGATGGCGAGGCGGTGGCCGGCGCGAGTGTCGTAGGCTCCGGCAGAGAGTCCGCGTCGCGTGCTCTTGCGGCGATCGAGTCGGAGATACATTTCGAGCGTGTCCGCAACGCGGCCAGCGCCGTCTTCGATGGCAGCCCACGCATGGGGTGGGACAAGATCGTCAGCCACAGGCAGGATTTCGAGGTCGGTGAGGCTCTCCGGAGAGTATCCTACCCCTCCACGCTGTCCGCTGTTCTCCTCACGTTCGGTATCCGGTGTCTGCTGGCGGCGTTGATGGTCGAGGTGGTCAGCGAGCGCGTCGAGTTCGTCTTCGAGTGCCCGTTCGTCGACTTGTTCGCGGTCGGCTTCGGTGCGGGCTGCACGCTCGTCGCCGGCGAGGGCGTCTTCGTACGCTGCCTGCTCGTCGCGCTGTGACCGTGAAGAACTCTGTGCGTGGGCTGGCCCGGCGGGGAGATCCTGCGTCTGGTCGGCCACGCTACCCGTAGAACTCGTAGAACCTGTGGTCTCTGTACCACCCGCGTCTCCAGTCTCCTCACCGCCCTCGACATCGACGCCGGGGGAGCCACTCTCGCTTTCACCCTCACCACCACTTGCACTCTCACGCTCGCTGGACGACGGCGAGTCTTCGATGTCGTCCTCGGTACGAGGTTGATGTTCGTCCTCGAAGTTGCCGAGCGTGAGCTGGTTACGCTGTTCTCGAGAACGGTCGCTCCCCGCCGAGTCATCTGCTCCAGATGAGTCAGCGGGATTCGGTTGCACTCTTGACTCGTCTCCAGCACAGGGGTCTGTTTCTGTTTTCGTTCCGTTAGCGGCTCCCGCTTTCTCGCGTTCTCGAGCCCGCCTGGTGGCTTGAGCAATCACCTGTGCCCGAGTCGGAGACTCAGGTGTAGAATCGATGCTTGAGGGATCGCTGGTGTCACTGTCAAGTCTCTGGTCGCCATCACCGCTGGCGTCGCTCCCACTGTCACTGGTTCCGGGAGAGGGTGCTCCAGCCGCACCGCCAGCGTCGGTGGCGCTATTGGTGCCATCCACGTTGTCGGGGGTCGTCTTAGAGTGCTCGGCGTCGACGTCGTCGGGATGGGGGTCAGCCGTGACTTGCGGTTGCTCGAAGATGTTCTGATGGGGGTCGTCAGTCGCCTCTCGTGAGAGCGTGACCTCGTTTGGATCGAAGTTTTCGGGCAGAGATGGCTCGGCGTTCTCACCGGGCGTGGCTGAGGCGTCCGGTGTGGCGTTCTGAGGCTGTCCGTTTCCACTGGAGATCTCGCCGCCACCGTCAGGATTGGACGCCGACTCGGAGCGGCCTGTGGCGTCTCCGCCAGGATCCTGCTGTTGTCTCTGTTCGTCGCCGTCGTGCTCCTGAGATTGCCCTTGGCCGTCTCCCCCCGCTTGCTCGTTGTCTCGGGCCTGCTGGCGGTTTCGAGTGTCGGCCTCGAGGACGGGCTGGATATGGTCGGTCCAGGTCTGAATGACGCGGCGGGCGCGACGGACGGAGGCGGTCTTGTCGTGGGTGTGGGTCGTGTCGTCGCTGTCGGCACTCCGAATCGCGAGTGCGTCACGCGAGAGGGCGCACAGTTCGGTGTGGATGGCCTCGAACGCGTCGCGGTCGGCCTCGCCTTTGAAGCGGACTCTGTCGTCGGCCTCGTCGAGGAGGACAGCCGTGGTACCGGTCGGATAGATGGCTTCGTCATAGAGACACGAGGTGACGGCGTCCCAGAACGAGTAGCGAACCTCCTGTCCGTCGGGGATGTCGTCGGGCGTCTGTGAGTGGAGTCGGCGGGTCAGTTCGAGGCGGATGCCAGCGTTGTCGCTGAAGTTCTCGCCGTGGATGGCTTCGCTCTCGATTGCGCTGTCTTCGATGATGTTGATGAGGTCGTGGACCTGCACGTGATACTGCGAGTCGATTTCGGTGTCGAGTAGCTCACCGATGGCGGTGATCGCCGTTTTGAGGATGTGCAGGAGTTCGTGGAAGGCGAGGCCGAACTGGTGGGCGTGGTCGGCGGTGAGTTGGTCGTTGAGCGGGATTCGCGTGAGGTCGGCTTCGTTCCCGGTGACGAGCACGAGATAGTCAGCCTCGACGCCGGCGAGGAACTGTTCGGCCTGAGCGCGTTCGATGTCGGTGGCGTCTGAGGAGACGATGGCGTCGACGTCGGCCGGGAGGACGGCGGCAGTCTGGACGCCGGATGTGATGACGACGTCGACGGTCACCTCATCGGGGAGATGACCGAGGATGAACTCGCGGAGTCGGTCAGCGCGCTGTGTGGAGATGCGGGCTCTGGTCGCGGCCTGTGGCGTGAGGTCGTCGACGATCTGTTGGTGATTGCGATCTCGGTGGCGGTGGCTAAGTGACATGAGTTGGATGGGACGAACCCCCTCGTCGACGCGGGGGCGCACAAACGTGCAGAGTCCATTAGAGGAAGTCGTTGAGCGTTTCGTAGGCATCCTCGGGATACTGATTCGGTTCTGCGACCGCCCAGAGCTCGTTTTTCGTCGCGGCCTTCGGTGACGCTCCATCCTCGATGTGCTCGCAGAGAATGGTGAGGTTCCGAGTCGACAGCGTCGGCCAGGATTCGTTCTGCCGCGTCTGGTGAGCGAACTGGACGATCTTCCGGAGCGTCGGGCGGTCCACCACGACGTCCGTACTGTTGACCTGGCGGTCGAGCGTCTCGACCTCTTCTTCGACATCCTGGATGTAGGGTTGCTCGAAGCCTCGGAACCGGCCTCGAGTGGCGGAGTTCATCGGCTCGGAGTCACGGTACTCTCTGGTGGGCGGGTTCATCGTGATGACGAGTCGCGCAGAGGGGTGGGGCTCAACGAGTTCTCCGTGGGATTTGACGAGGAGCGTACCCTCGTTCAGGAGCCGGTGGAGGGCGATGGCCGCGCCAGCCTGCATGACGGGGAACTCGTTGATGACGATTGTATCGCCGTTCAGCAGTCCTTGTTTCACGGCGCCGTTGCGGGGCACGATGACGTCGCCATCGGGAACGAGCGGCCCGAAAAGGTCCTCGGGTTCGGTCGCTCGATCGACGTCGATGGACTGGTAGCCACGGTTCGTCTTGTGACAGAGGTACTTGAGCAGGTAGTTCTTCCCCGATCCCCGGGGGCCAACAACTCTGACGGGGACGAGTCCGCGGGCGAGTTTCTTCGCGATGAGTTCGTCCAGCGGGAGCTGGAGGCGGGGGTCAATGGGGACGGCGGGCGGGATGACCTCACCGTGTTCGTCGATAGGGAGAGCATCGTAGCTCGCATCGGGATGGGTCGCGGCCTTCGGGACGCTGGGATGGTCAGGATTGTCGAGGATGTGGAGACCCGTGGGAACGGGAGTCCCGGCGTTGCGTCCGATGTTGGAGACGTACATCCCGCGTTCGTCGTCGGGGTCCCAGCCTTCGGCTAAGAAGCGCGGTTCGCCGACGGATTCGGTGACGAGCGAGAGGTCGGTGACGCGGGCTTCACCGAGGCCGGTGTCTGGATTGCTCCGTTGGCTGTAGTAGGCGGCGGCTCGCTGTGCGAGGCGGTGCCCGATGGGGACGTGTCGCTGGGCTTCTTTGAGGAGATTCTCGGCGCGGCTCTCGGTGAGGGTTCCGGTGAGGCCGGCGATGTCGTTGGTGCTGGCGCTCGCGAGTGCGGTGAAATCATCGTAGCCGGCGTCGTGGAGGGCGTCGTTGATCGAGTCGGTGACGACGCTGATGACGCGGAAGTCTGCGCCGGTGTCGTGTTGGAGTTCGCCAAAGGCATCGGTGATGACCTGTGGTTCGGGCCCCTGTGGTGAGACGCCGGCGATAGTGGCGCTTCCGCTCTGTGACCGATTCAGCGTGTAGATGCCTGCGTCTGCGCCGTCGTCGATGAGGTCGGCGGCGTCCTGGTCGGAGAGGTCGGCGTAGTCAGAGACGCGGAGGGTAACGCGTTCGACGGGGATGTTTCCGCCTTCGCGCTGTAGGAGTCGATTCACGAGGTGCGAGAGGATGACCTGCTCCTCGGGGCTGTCTGGACTGTCGGGACTACCGGATGTCGTGGTTGAGGACATGGGGTTAAGTTTGCGAGGCTGAGTCTGTTCGGCTCCTCCACGCTTCCGGGAGCGACAAACGATACTCAAATTCACACTCCGGCCACGTGCAACGGTCGGTGGCTGGAGGCGGCCTCCGGTGACTCGAGAGAGGCCATCTGCGGTGCGTTCGAGAGGCTTTCAGACCCGCTGTGAGTGGGCTAGGCGTCGCCAAGCCGCTGCTGGAGTCGGTCTTGGACGCGCTGGGCCTGCTGGTCGGTGAGGTCAGCTTCGGTATCGACGCTGATGCCGGGAATATCGACGATGTCCTCGAGAGCGTCTGAGAGCGTCTGTTGACTCTCAGGGAGGATTCGTTCGGCATCCGTATCGGCACGCCGGTCGTGTTCCTGCATCGCGAGCTGAATCATCATCGCGGGCTTCCTGAACAGTTCTCCGGCGACTTCGAGATACTCCTGGTAGGAGTTCGAGGCCATCGAGCCGTCATATTCCTCGAGAAGTGCGATGAGCAACGAGAGCTGGATATTGAAGACGGTGGGGCGGTGTGCGGGCTTGGCGATTGAGGTTGCACGCTCGGCGGCGCGCTCGGCGTATTTGAACGCGACCCCCCAGTACGTGTAGCAGTCTTCGAGCGAGAAGGGAAGGTCGTCGAAGTCGTAGGCGATGGCGCGGGTCCGTCGGATGGCGGTATCGACTTCGATCATCCGCGTGTCGATGTCGTCGTAGATGTTCCGCCACCACTCGCTGATGGGAACGCGGCCCTGTTTGCGCTCGTGGGCGGCGTTCGTCGCCTGCCCATAGTGGCGTCGCGTGTAGCGCTCACCCATATCGGGGAGGACTGTCCCCGAGTCGGGGAAGAACAGGATGGGCCTCGCCCAGAGTGTTTGCGTGCCTCGGAAGTCGTATCCTGTTTGAAACCCGCCGTAAACAACTGTCTCCGGGGCATCGGAGTCGGAGTGGGGGTCGGTCTCTGCATCACTCGTGTCACTGTCGGTCTGAGCGGCGCTGACGAAGCTCGTGATACTGTCTTCGTCGACGGCGTCCTCGAGGTCTGCTTCCCCACCGGAGACGACGTGGCGGAGGCTGGGACAGATGACGACCATTTTGAGCAGGCCGCCCCAGTCGCGGTAGGACACCCATCCGAAGGCGTCGGTTTCGCCCCGTTGCTGGAGCGCACTGATGATGGGGAGATACGCGTCCTGTGGGTTGATGATGCTATAGGAGTCGCTGGCGATCTGCCAGCGGAATTTGACGTCGTAGCCCAGGGCGTTCAATGCTTTCCGGCGGTCGTCGACGATATCCTTGTGGTCACGGACGCGAACGACGGCGTCGGCGCTACTTCCAGCGGCGAGGTCCTCGAGTGAGCGACCAGTGGCGGCTTCGAGGGCGTCGATATCGAGTCCATACACATCGCGGATGGCGGTGGTATCGACGCGGCCGCTCGTCTCGACGAAGTCGTTGGTCGCCCAGAGTTCACCTGAACTGGCCTTCGGCAGGACGCGAATCGCCTCTTTGAACGAGCGAGGTGAATCGGCGAGACACCGGGTTTCCGGTGGGATTTCGTCGGGATACGACCCGATGTCGGTCTCAGTGAGGCCGGCGAAGTTGATGTCGGTCTCTCGGGTGAGGAGATCGGCTAGGGCGACGGCTGGGCGGTCAATCACCCCGGACGCGTCCCCGCTGTTCGCGTGCTGGGTTTCGTTATTGTTCTCGGCCTCGGTCGAGGCGGGCGATTCGGTATCGGACGTGGTGGTGGGTTCTGTGGACATTGGAGTGGAGTGTTTCCTCGTACGAAAAGTGGCAACCGCCAATGGGTAGGACAGCGGTTGTTGAGAGAGACCGGAGAACGGAGGTGGAAGCGCGGTCGGGGGCGGTGCAATGGTTCGAGAAGAGACGGACGAAGAGAGGTCAGGACAGGAGCCTCAGCGGAGAGGGGAGAGGAGATCGCCTTGAACAGGAAAGTGGTGCCTCTGACGAATGGCGTACCGGTGCGTCCTCTGTAGGGGAGAAAGAACGGAGGGTGTTCCGTTCTGAGGACGGAGGGCGAGTTGTGGTACACCCACGCGGAACCGCACTGGGCCGTTTGTGTCGGCACAACGCGCTAGGAACGCTCTGTGTGGACGTCCGCCCTCCACCGCATCCGGGGGAGACAAAACGAGTCCTACGCAACGGCTAGACCGACCGGCGAGTGTAGTCTGTTGCGTAGGAACGAGCAGACTGTAGGTCGCGACTCCCAGCTCGACGGACGGGGAGGAGAGGAAGAACTCAAGAGAACATGTAGAACCCGTGTTCTACGGGTACTGTGGAGGGCGGGAGCGAGCTGTGGCGTCAGGCATCATCACCGTCTGCGAGGGCGCTCCGGAACGTCTGTTGGGCGCTTTCCCCGCCCGTGGCTTCCGAAAGCGTCATCTCCCGGCCTTCGTGTTCGGGGATGTACTCTTCGCCACCGAAGTACTGGACGAGGCCGGGGCGAGCGGCGGTGAGTTTCTTCGCGGTCGCTTTGCTGATGCCGTTTAATCGGTCATGGTGACGACCGAAGCAGATCCAGCCGGCGAAGTCGCCCATCGTGTCGAACTCGCGGACGAGCGTACTGCGGGCGTTCGAGGGAATGGAGAGGCCCGGAACCCGATACAGGGTACTCGAGGAGACGGAGGCGGTACTCGGGTCTTCCTCACCGTTCCAGATGGCGAGGAGACGACGGAGGTTGTCGCGCCGGTTGCCGCTGGGCCAGAGGACTTCGTCGAATTTCTCTGCGAGTGCGATCTCCTCAGCGTACGTGATGGTGTCGAGGTCGACGTCCTCGAGAGCGGGCATAGCCTCTGGACTGGGGGCGGTATTCGCTGGATAGTCGCGACCGTCGATGGCACGGACGTAGTCTGGACTGCGGAAGTCGCTCCGCTTGATTTCCCAGGTGTCTTCGGTGAGTTCGCGCCGGACGAAGTTCTCGGCGAACAGGTGGTGGTGTTCGACGGCGTAGTCCACGCCTTTGTACGGGGCGAGGAGCGCGATGGCGAGTTGGCAGGCTTTCTCGTCGGAGGCGTTGGGGCCCCAATCGAAGCCGCCGGGGGCAACGCGATGGACGAACAGATGCTTATCCAAGAGGTTCTCCCCGGAGTACACGAAGTTGCCTCCGATGGAGCGTTCGCCTCGGTACGGTTCGGTCTTCCACTTGATCTTTCTGGAGTAGTCGGTTTTGGCTGGCATGGTGTGGGGTGAGGTGGTTAGCCGGTGGCGTGCTCGGATGTAGGCGGGCCGGTCGGTGCGGCGCCGTGGTCGCGGTGGTGATAGATGAGGTACTCGTCGCTGCGGAGGAACTCGAGGACACAGAAAGCACATCCGGCGTGGTTGGCGGGCCAGCTGTCGAGTCGGTACAGCGTGTGCGAGTTCCACCGACAATACGGACATTTACGTTGGTCGTCGGATTCGGATTCGGATTCAACGAGCGAGAGTGGCGCTGCGTAACGGTCGAGAGCCATCTCAGCCGAGTGCCCCGGTGGGATTGGTGTTGTTCTGGGTGGATTCGCTCGGCGTCCCAAGGCAGGAATCGTCGTCGAGGGTGAGGTTGAGGTGGTGTTCGCCGACAGGGGTCTCGGGCGTGTCCGGATGAAAGACGCGGATGGTGATGGCGTCCTTGCGGGCGGTGCGGTCGATGGTGACGATGAAGTCGTCGCCGAAGCGAACGTCGGCGTAGGTTTCGCCGTCGCTGAGGGTGGTGAGGGAGTTCATGAGAATCGGGGGGGTGCACGGAGCGCGGTGGTGGGTATGCGATACGACGTGGTGGGCGCGTCGACTAGTCGCTCTGGATACGCGGAGCGAGCATGGCGAGGACGTCGCATTCGCCGTCACTGAACTCGTACTCGAACATCATCGGGAAGTCGCTCCCGAAGGTGAGCGTGATCTCCGTGCCCTTGGGGAACTGTTTGGAGATGTCGTTGACATAGTCGAGGCTGTAGAGTGCGTTGCCGTCAGCGGCCGTGAGCGCGACGAGGTCGTCATCTGCGAGTTCGAGACTGACGTTGTCGGTGTCGCCTTCGGCTTCGATGTAGACGGTGGTCTCGGCCTCGTCACAGCGGAAGCGGATGTGGTCAGAGACCATATCGGCGGCCTTGACGCCACGCGAGATTTGTGCTTCCTCGAGCGTGAGGGAGATGGGCAGGTTCATCTCGGGGATTTCGGGCTCTTTGCGGATGCTGTCGGGGTCGATGAGCGCCATCGTGAACTCGACGCCGTCGATGTGAATGACGAGCTTGAACGACGTGGTGTTGAACGAGAGTTGGACGAGGTCGTTTTTCTTGGCGAGTTTGAGGACTTCCTCGAAGCGTTCGAGGTTGACACCGAGGACGCCCTCGGTAGCGTCGTAGGACTCGAAAGCGCCGGCTGCGAGAGAGACGTCGTACATCGCGACGTTGGCGGGGTCGACGGCTCGGGTGTGGATACCGTCTGGGCCGACGCGAATTTTCGCTTCGTCGACGATGGCGCGAAGCGTGCTGACGAATTCCTTGATCTCTCCGCCCTTGATGGCGGCGGTGAACTGCTGGGGCGGGCTCGTGACGACCTCTGCTTCGTCGTCGCCACCTTCGCTTTCTGGTTCGGCCTCCGTCTCCCCCTCGGTTTCGCTCTCGGCGGCTTCGTCTCCGTCTCCGTCAGTGTCAGTGTCAGTGTCGACGCTGGGGTCGGATTCCGGTTCGGCCTCGGGTTCCGGGTGGGTGTCGATCTCGGATTCTGATTCGGCTTCAGGTTCGGTTTCAGATTCGAGGTCGGGAGTAGTCGCGGGCTGTGCATCGGCGGTGTCGGATTCGATGTTGGTACTCATCGGTTTCGAGCGTGTTCGGGTGGTTGGTCTGCGTCGGTGCGGTTCTGGGTGTTCGACCGTGCGTCGGTGGTCGAACTCGGCAGCTCGTCGTGTCGGTTGAGGAGTTGGCGAGCGAGCAACGCAGTCACGGTGTGGATAATGCTCATCTCTGTCCCCTCACCGCCCTTAGGGGGCCAAAACTGAGCGTCGGTGTCGCACGTGGGGGAACCGGCGTTGGTGAGAGTGATCGCGCAGGACGATACTGAGGCGATGGTCTGGGGTGCTGGCTGCGAGCTGTCGGCTCTCGGAGTCGGGGGCTGTCGACGTACTCGTCATGGTTGAGACTCGGAGGTGGAGTTCGAGTGTGACTGTGCGTTCGTCTCGGGGAAGTCGATGGCGTCAGGGTCGGTAGCGATGGAGCGGGCGGCCCGGTCGAGTTCGACTTCGTCGATGGCGATGCTGATTAGCGCCTCGAATGCGTCGTCGTAGGCTTGCTGGGCCGGGTTCGGATCGGACGCGGCATCGAGACGCTGTCGGAGTGCGGTCTGGAAGCGATTCGCTGCACGGTGGTGGCTGAGTGTGCCCATTCTGGGTGTCCTCCACCGAGTCCGAGGGAGACAAACGAGGCGGTGGATTACTCCTACGCAACAGAGTGGAGTGGATTGTCGGTCCAAGTGTTGCGTAGGACGATGAACCTGCGCGGAGCGATGCCGCGCCGACCGACCGGGCTACCCGAGGTAGTCGTCGAGATTGCCGTCTGGATCGGGGAGATCACCGGCCTCGTCGAGCGAGAGAAGTTCCCGGCGGATGTTCCGGATGGTCGTTGGAGTGGAGAAGCCTGCGTCGGCGAGTCGCTGCTGTGTGAGCCGGAGGTTGGTGAGCTCGCTTTCATCGTGAGCGTGATAGAGGCACGCGGCGGCGACCCCGGCGGGCTGTCGGCCGTTGGCGAGGACACCGACAGGGGGGGCGGTGACGAGTTGGTGGGCTCGTCGTTCGACTCGGGGGTGGGCGTCGACGGCGTTGGCGAGTCGAGGGAGGAAGTCCTGCGGGAGCGGCGGTGGCGTTGCGAGTTCGAACTCGCGATTCAGCAGTCGATAGGCGCTTTTGATATCGGATTCGCCGACGCGGGCAACGGCGGCGAGTTCCTCGAGGAACCGTGGCAGGCGTTCGAGGCGACAGGCGGCGAAGATGCTGGCGGTCCCGATGGCTTCGATGGAGCGCCCACGGAGGAGATTGCGCTCCCAGGCGTCGCGAAAGAGTCTCGCAGCGCGGTCGTGGATCGGTGCGGGGAGTTCGGCCGCACTCACGAGACGGGCGATTTCGCCAAGACCGGTACGGAGCGATTGGTCGTGAGTGGTACTCGCCTTCGCGCGGTCGTCCCATTTGCGAAGGCGTTTGAACTGGCGCTGTGTCTTCGATGAGAGTTCGTTTCCGTAGCCGTCGCGGTAGGAGCCAATCTCGGTCGGGAGTCCCTTGTCGTGGCGTCTGATGGTCGTAGGAGCCCCGCCCCGGGCGGGTTGCCGTTCGCCATCGGCAGTTGTCTCCCACTGGAGTTCCCGATCCAGGATGTCTCGGGCGACCACGAGGCCGCACGCCTGACAGAAGGTTTCAGTCTCGTCGACGACGAGGTGTTCGTCGGTCGCACACTCGGGGCAAATTGGGTCACCGACCGGTTGGGTGCGTTTGGGCGCCAATTTCTGGGCTGACGACGGCTCGGAGTCGATAGCTGGGGCGAGTCCCCGCTGGTGGGTACCGAGGGGGCTGCCGGACGGATGGGGCCCGGGACGGGCGTTGCTGTTCGCGGTCTCAAGATAGCGTTGGGACATGGAGAGTGGTGAGGAAGGGGACGGAAGAGACCAGGAAAGGGCAGTTCGACCCCTCTAGCGAAGCGGGGACAATAAACTGAGAGCGATCAATAGTCAGCGCAAACCCAATATCACGTTGTTTTGATGCCTCGATCAATGATCGGTGTCAGCAGTCCTGCTGAAATGAGGGTGCGTGTGCCATGTCTTGATATATAGGGTTGCAAATTACATTATATTTATTACATTTCATCATCTTCATAGAGATGCTGGTCAGAGGTGCTCCCCTTCCCACCCCCCGTTGACGCCTCTATTGCCGCCGAAATAGAGACCAGCAACGTGTTAAACACACCCTCTGTCTCTCGCAGACTGGTACTGAGAGACGATTGAGGGGGCTATCGGTGGTGTACTCGACGCAGGGCATCCGCTGTCGCTGTCCCCGATATGCGGATATACTTCTGGGCAGTCGCCAGATCGCTCCATCCCATGAGCGCTTGGAGTGGCACCGGCGCGACACCCTTGTACGCATGGTAACTGGCGGCAGTTGCCCGCAGGCAGTGTGGATAGACACGACCTGGTAGGTCGGCCTCGGTTGCTGCAGCCTGTATTCGCCTGTTGATTGTTGAGCGTGAGCGCGGAAACGCATCGTACCGATTGGCGAAGCGTTCGAGACACAGCTCCAACCGCAGTGTGAGGTCGAACGGGATGAGCCGAGCCGAAGCCACCGTCTTCGGATGCCACCGTGACTGGATAGCCCCCTCGACAGACAGCCCACTGTTGTGGGTCGCCTCCTGTCGAGCTTGTCGTTGGCAGTACCCGCACTGACACGGTTCGTGCTGTGGAATGCGAATCGTTCGACGGTTCCAGTTCACCCACGTCGTCTGAAAGTGCGCAATCTCACCAGCGCGAAGCCCGAGTCGACCCGCGAGGAGACAAATGAATCGTGCTTCGAAATCGTGCGGTGCTGGAAGGACTGAGCAGGCCTCAAGCAGGAGTTCGAACTGGCGGTCAGTTAGGACATCCTCGTGGGTATGCCGGGTCGTGAGCGCCCGCCGATGACGATCCGCCCATTCGGTTGCAGGTTGGTTGTGGTGGGACACTCGTGGCTATCCTCATGCTGGCGGATTGGGGGTTCCGTCAAGTCGTGCTGAATACAGGGCGCGAATCGGTCAGCCATCTTTCGTCGAAAAGCAGGATTGTGAGTCGATCGATACAGAAATGATACTCAGCGCGCTGGTCGAGGTTCGACCGTGTGATTATGTGATTTGCCGACGTTCTGATTGCATGGCAGACAAGACGTACTCCTCTTAGGTGTGTGGCACTCGGGGGGTCTCTCGATGATTCTGGGTTCACTGGAGAAGAGTCAACGGCACCTGTGGCAGCTACCGAGCCCCAAGGGAGAACACCCGACCGTCAGCGAGCGCAATATAGATCCTCCCGTGAGCCAGTGCCACCCTGGGCTGCATGATGTAGGCCGCCATCCCTGGTGCATCGAACGCCTCCATGTTGAACTGCCATCGACGCTCCCCCGCTGCATCGTAGGCTTCGACGTTCCCTCCGGTCGTCGGGATAACGACGTACTCACCTGCGGCAGCCGGTGGCCCCTGCCCACCATACTTGCCTGATCGCCACTGTTCGCGACCATCGGATCGACGGAGTGCCAGTACTCCGCCGTGAATTGTATTCACGTACAGGCGGTCATCAACGACTGTGACCGACGGAATCGCGTTGCCGTACGACTTCGACAGCAATCGTGTCTGCCAGCGAACCGCCCCGTCCGCCGCATCGACTGCGTAGAGAGTGTAGTTCGTCGCCGACGCGTAGATAGTCCCGTCGGCAACAGTTGGCGTCGTCTGGAACCGAGGCCGGTGTCCGTCGCGGGCGACGCTCTGCTGCCATCGCCGCTGGCCGGTCTCGGCCTCAAACGCAACGAGCCGACCTCTATCAGTACCGACGTAAATCGAGTCTTCAACCGCACAGGGAGCCGTCGCTGCATCCTCGTCACCGCTTGCGACGGCACGGTCCCACTGGTACGTCCCATCGAGTGCAACAGCTGACAGCCCGCTGCCGTAGGCGGAAATATAGGCTGCACCGTTCGTGACCAGCATGCCCCGGAGCGATGCGGAGGGCAGTTCGGTTTGCCACTCGACTGTTCCATCGGTCACGTCGAGGGCTGTAAGGAGCCCTCGATCGGGGTCTCGCTCCGAACTGATTGCCAGAACTCGGCCATCGTCGTACGATAGGTCACGGACTCGCCCAGTCGTGACCTGAGTCCACCACGTACGCTCTCCGGTCGCACCGTCGAACGTAGCGACGAAGCCGTTGCGGGAGCCATCCCGCTCGTCGGTCCCCAGCCCGGACCCCACGTAGACACGCCGGTCATCGGTGATGGGGTGCGTCGTCTGGAACGTCCGCTGGTCGGGGACAGGGGTTCGAAGCCAGGCAGCCCCGACCTCCCCGGTCGGGAACGAGGTATCCGGGTTGTGGCTTTCACGTCCCGGTGCCATGCAGTACATCGGCCAGGCGCCACCTTCGGTGAACTCTCCTGCGAAGGCGTCGTTGGTGGCCGAAAGTGGCGGCGTGTCCGAGGGTGTTGAGCGAGTCCTCGTGGAAGAGCCCAGGTCGAGTGAGGAGGCACACCCGGCGCTGAAGGAAGCAGCGGCGAGGGTTCCCGCGAGGAAGGTTCGCCGGTCCATACTCCCACTCGTTGATACATCGGCATAAGTCTCCCCGCTGCTTTCGTTGGGGGACTCCTCTCCCTCCGGTCCAGAGTGTATCATCGTAATATCGGCAGGGGTCCGGTGCTGCTGCACTCAGCCTCTCTATCGGTCACCGTGGAACAGATTGACAGCTGAGAAGTCCTACCCGTGATAGACTCAACGCAGCCCGTCAGCTGTCGTGTCCTCCGTCGTCGGCACCTCACTCACCGGCGCCGTGACCGTCGCCGACGGCCTCGGATACGAGTGGCGGATGGACGGTCGTCCCACGAAGGCCATCGCGACGGCGGCGGTCACCGGAGCGTGGGCGCTCTCTATCGGCGCGCAGTTGCTAGACCAGAACCCGGTCGATACGCTCGTCCTCGCGCAGGTGTCGCTCGTCGTCGGGACGCCCGTCTTCGGGGCGCTGCTGCTCGTCATCCTGAACGACGATGACGCCGTCGCCAGATTCACCAACACCCTAACGAGGAACGTCCTCGCCGTCCTCGGCTACCTGCTCGGCCTGGGCGTCGTCGTCGCACTCCTCTCGTCGTTCCTCTGAGAGTGGAGCGACGTTCGACTTAAACACCCGAACCCGTGGGAGAGAGAACTGAGGTGGGGACACACCGTGGAGGGAGTATGCACGAGACGGACACACAGGAGGCCCCCGGTGGCGGGCGGCCGTGGACGACGGGGACGAGTTGGGCATGAAGCGGGTCGCAGAAGGCGTCCACTCGCTCGGCGGCATCCGCGACGGAATAAACGCCTACCTCGTCGAGGACGTCCTCGTCGACGCACGGACGAAGTGGGCAGCAGGGACGCTGTTGCGGGCGCTGGAGGGCCACGAAGTACGCACCCACGCGCTCACTCACGTCCACCCGGACCATCAGGGCGCGTCCGCGGCCGTCTGCGAGGCGCTCGACCTCCCGTACTGGGTGCCGGAACCGGAGGTGGAGACGGCCGAGTCCGGCGCGGTGTACGACTCGATGCCGCGGAGTGCGGTCGGGTGGCTCCAGCAACGGTTGTGGGTCGGGGCTGGTCACCCCGTCGACCGTGGGCTGTGCGGCGGCGACGAGGTGGCCGGCTTCGAGGTGATCGAGACACCCGGCCACAGCGAGGGACACGTATCGTTCTGGCGTGGGGCGGACGGGACGCTCGTCCTGGGCGACGTCCTGGTAAACATGGACCTGCTGACGACACGCCCCGGCCTCCACGAGCCACCGGGGCTGTTCACGAGCGACCGGAAGCGGAACCGCGAGTCGGCGCGACGAGTAGCCGACCTCGAGCCCGAGACGGTCCTTTTCGGCCACGGGCCCCCGCTGTACGACGGTGACCGGTTCATCGAGTTCGTCGCCGAACTCGGTCGCTGAAGCGGAACGCACAACCCAGCGCTCGCCTTGCGGAGGGTATGGTATACGCTCGGTTCCGGGTCCGGTTCCCGGAGTCACTCTGGATCGGGCGTCTCTCGCGAGAGTACCCCTCGGCAGTAGTGACGGCCCTGTCGGCGATGGGTATCGACGACAGCGTCGTGACGCTCGTGGAAGTGGTCGACGCACCCCCTGCCGAAGTCCTTGAGCTTGCTCGATCTGATCCGACCGTGACGACGTTCGACCCCGTCGCCCAGAGCGACGGCCGACTTCTCTTCTCGTACCGAACCCGGTCGACACTCTACCGGGCGGCTGAGCGCAGCGGCGTCCCACCGCTGTACCCCGTCGAGGTTCGCGACGGGTGGGCGGACATCGAGTCTCACGCGTCTCGCGAGGGAGTCTCTAAGCTGGTCGCCGAACTCGAAGCCGAGAACGCCACCGTTGAGGTGACCGCGATCTCAGAGGGACCGGCTGGCGATGCGCTGCTCACCGAACGCCAGCGAGAGGTGCTCACCGAGGCGTACGAACGGGGGTACTACGATTCACCGCGGCGGTGCTCGACGGCCGAACTCGCCGAGGAACTCGGCGTCGCCCCTTCAACGATAAGCGACCTGCTCCGGCGGGCCGAGCGCCGGGCGCTCGGGGCGCTCGTCAGCGACGGGGCTAGCTGAGCGACCACACCACCCGGGTGAGACTACCGTCAGGTTCGATACCGTATCATGGACGGCGGACCTCGGCCACCTGGACGGTCTCGTCGACGACGAGTTCGAGCGTCTCGCCGTCGAGGGTGAACTGGACGCCGACGCGGAGTGGGTCCGTCTCGAGGCGCCGCACGTCGGTGCTGGTGCGCCACATCTCCGACCAGAGCGGGTGCTCAAGCGGGTCCACTGCGTGGTTCATCCAGAACTGGACGACAGCAGGGTGTTCGACCAGCCACGCCGACACCGTCCCGTTGACCGTCCGGGCACACTGCTGGCAGGTGTAGCGCGCGGTGATGTCCTTCGCTGGGTGGTCGGAGTCCTCGTCGGTGAGGTGACCACTGAGTCGGCCGGAACAGACCGGACAGATGTTGGCCCGGACTCGGCGGACAGTCGTCCGGACCCATCGGTCGAGGAGATCCGGGAGGTCGGGAGGATCGTAGGCAGCGACGGCGCCGGCCGGTAGTGGAAAGTCGAACATACGGACGTCGCACTCGAGACACCGGACACAAGCGAGGTCGTCCTCGTAGACAGCCTCTATTCCGCCGCCACAGTCCGGGCAGGTCCCGTCGATACCGACTGGGCCGACGCGCTCGGTCCGGTGGTAGCCACCGGACTCGATCGAACCCATCACGTAGCCGGCGGCGACAGTGAGTTCGTAAGTCGGGCTGCCGTCAGTCTCGTGTTTGACGACGAACGGGCCGAGCAGTCGCCGGAGGTGGTAGTTGAAGTTGCCCGCGTCGGGGTTCCCGACCGCCTCGCGGAGCTCGGAGAACGTGAGTCCCTTGTCCCCGGCGTCCCAGAGGGCCCGGAGGATGGCGAACCGCATCTCCTGGCCGATGAGCGCGAACGCGGCCTCGGGTTCGAGGTCGGAGTCAGGGTCGCTACCCTCGGCCATGTCGTCCGCTTCCATGCTCGCGCTCGGGCCTTCGCGGATAAAAACGCTCGGCGCACCCGATTGCAGTAACCAGGCTGTCAGTTCGTCTCGATCCGTCGGGCCTCCGCCACCGGTGGGAGGCGCCGGAGCGACGGCACGACGAGGTGGTGGATGGCTGCGAGAAAGAACGCGAGGGCGCTCGCGGCGAAGATAGGGACGACGCCGACGCCGTCGGCGACGGCACCGCCGACGAACGCACCGAGCGGTGCCGCGAGCGACGAAGAGGACGCCAGCAGCGCCGACACCCGTCCGAGCATCGACGTCTCGACAGCCGACTGAATCAGCGCGCTCGTCAGTACGCTCATCACGCCCAGCGGGAGCATCGCCAGCCCAAACAGGACCGCCGTCGGCAGCAACCCAGGGATGTAGACACCCGCCACCCACGCGAGGCCGCTGCTCGTCAGGGCGACCGGTGCCAGTAGACCGTATGGCAGACTGTCGAGCGGTCCGGCGACGAGCGACCCGAGAAGCATCCCGACCGCCGCGACAGAGAGCAGGGTACCGTAGGCCGTGGCGCCGCCGAGCGTGTCCGCGAACCCGGGCATCAGCGCGAGGTTCATCCCCCCCTGGAAGTTGACGACGATCGGGACGAATGCCATGTGCAGCAGTACGGTTCCGCGGACGAACGAGAACCCCTCTCGCAAGTCCCCGAAGTAAGAGGTACCACCCTCGGTGTCGCCCCCATCGGCCGCGACGACCTCGTCTTCCCTCTCACCATCGGGAGTGCCCTCACCACCCGGCCGTCCGAGGCCAAGCCGGGCGAACAGGAGCGCGGCGACGCCGAACGTCACCGCATCAACGAGGAACACGGCGACCCCGCCCACCGCCGCGACCAACACGCCCCCGACGGCGTTCAGTACCGAGTCCGACCCCTGCAGCGCGAACGCGAACGCGGAGTTCGCGTCGGTCAGTTCGTCGTCCGCGACGATGCGTGGGAGTGCGGCGCTCTGGGCCGGGTAGACCGGTTGGTTCAACAGTGCCGTCAGCGGGCCGACGGCCATCACTACCCATACCGAGAGGCTCCCGAGTGCCCACGATACGGGTACCGCGAGGACGACGAGCAGTTGCGTGAGCTGAGAGCCGACGAGTAGTCTGTCGAGGCGAGCGCGATCGGCGAGCGGGCCGAACAGGAACTGAAGGGTGTTCGGTGCGAGCGTGAGCGCGCCGGCGAGTCCGGTCAGCGCGGGCGACCCACCGAGTTCGTGGACGAGCCACATCGTCGCCACTGCGGCGAGACTGTCACCCGCGTTCGTCACCAGGCGGCCGGCGAACAGTCGCAAGAACGTCGCGTTTCCGAGGAGCGAGCGCATACCGACGCGTCGGGACGGCCAGGACGTAAGTGTCAGGAGCAATAGGTTTCTGTCGAGCGCGTTACTGCAACCGAGTGCAGGGTCGATGACCACACAGTGGATAAAGGTAGGGATAGCCGAGAGGCCGGACGGACCGTAGTGACGGCGCACCTCAGAAGCCGCGATTTCCCCACCATGCCCTTCTGGCGTGGGACCCAGACTGCGCCGCCGATCCGCCTCGGGACGGCTCCGGGTACTCACCGTCCGGGGGGAGCCACTCATGCGGAGACCGGGGACCGACCGCCACGGCCGGCGGGATGACTGACTCAGGGATACAGGTGGCGGTCGAGCGACCGCCGGATGCGGTCGTACGCCCCGATACCGCGGAGGTGGCCGACCGGCCACACCGTCGGGTCGACGCCCGAGTAGGAGGCCCGCTGGGTCGCGTAGCGGTTCAGCTGGTCGTGGCGACCCAGCACCGGGTGGACGTGGGCGTGGTCGTGTTCACGCCACGTATCGGTGAAATTCAATCGCTTGCGGAGGTGGCCGGCTCGCGAGCGTGCGACCGGCGCGGCGGGGACCGTAGTGAGGAAGATCTCGCCGTGGGCGGTGCCCGCCATCAGCGGCACGTAGGCGTCGGCGGTGTCGTGGTGGACGTGGTGGCGGTTCGTGACGAAGCCTCCCAGACTGTAGCCCGCGACGACGGTTCGGCCGTCGACGGTCTCGAGGACGTGTTCGGTGGCGGCGACGGCCACCGCCAGCGTCGCGAGGTAGCGCGAGAGCGTCGCCCCCACGCGCTGGACGCCGAACCGGGTGTCGTGGCCCGGTGCCCGGACCACCACGAGGTTCGCACCAGCCGCGTCCGGGTCGGGAAACACCCCGTCGAAGATGGTATCGTACGGATACTCACCCCCGCCGTGGTGCCAGACGAGCGTCGGGGCGTCGGGGCCATGCCACGCGCGAACCGAGACGGCGGCCCGGAGCGACCCCGCTAGCGTCTCGACGGGACGTTCGCAGGTGCCGACAGCTGGGACAGACGGCCAGTCGGCGTCCACGGCCTCTAGGTGGGCCTCGAACGGCGGCGAGTCGGCGCCGTCGCGGAAGTAGCGTCGTCGCCGGGTCAGCAGTTGGAGGGCGGCGAGGAACGCCCGGTCCAGCAGGGCGTCGCGGTGCGGGAGCCGTCGAAGGAGAGATTCGTGGCGCACGACCGTTATAGAAATTCAAAAACAATATTGTTTTGTATTTCTAAGCGTGAGTGGGTACGATGCTCGACGCTCAGGCGGCGACGGCGGAGACGGCGAAGACGACGGACGGCGACGCGGGTATCGACGGGACACCCGCCGTCGTCGTTGAGGACCTGCGGTTCACGTATCCGGGGAACGACGAACCAACCCTGCGGGGACTCGATTTCACCATCGCGCCCGGCGAGGTGTTCGGCTTCCTCGGGCCAAGCGGGGCCGGCAAGAGCACCGCGCAGAAGGTGCTCATCGGGCTGCTCGAGGACTACGACGGCCGAGCGAGCGTGTTCGGTCGCGAGGTGGCCGATTGGGGCGGCGCGTACTACCAGCGCGTCGGCGTCTCCTCGGAGTCCCCGAACCAGTACCTGAAACTGACCGGCCGGGAGAACCTCGAACTGTTCGCGGCGCTCTACGACGGCGAGACACGCGACCCGGAGGAACTCCTCTCGATGGTCGGCCTGCGTGATGCCGCCGACCAGCGCGTCGAGGCCTACTCGAAGGGGATGCGGATGCGCCTGAACTTCGTCCGCGCACTGCTCCACGACCCAGACCTCCTGTTCCTCGACGAGCCGACCTCGGGACTGGACCCGACGAACGCCCGGAACGTCCGCGACATCGTCCGCGACCTGCAGGATGCCGGGACGGCGGTGTTCCTCACCACGCACGACATGACCGTGGCCGACGACCTCTGTGACGAGGTGGCGTTCATCGTCGACGGCGGGATTCCCGTCGCCGACGCCCCGGCCGAGCTGAAGAAGCGCCACGGCGCGCCGCTCGTCGAAGTCGAGTTCCGCCGCGACAGCGCGCTGGAGACCGCGCAGTTCGACCTTGAGACCATCGGGAGCGACCCCGAGTTCGACCGCCTGCTCGCGGAGACACGGATCGAGCGCATCCACTCCAGCGAGGCCACGCTGGAGGACGTCTTCATCGCCGTCACCGGCCGGGAGCTGGTGTAGATGTCCGTCACCACGATGCTACGGTGGGATGGTCGGCTGCAGTTTCGCTACGGCTTCTACGCCGTCTACGCCGTCGTCACGGTCCTGTTCGGCCTCGGCCTGAGCGGCCTCCCCGCCTCGGTCCGGACGGACACGCTCGTGATGGTGCTGTTCGCCGATCCCGGCTTCCTCGGGTTCTACTTCGTCGGCGCGCTCGTCCTCTTCGAGAAGAACGAGGGGGTCCTCCACGCGCTCGTCTCCTCGCCGCTCTCGGCCGACGAGTACCTCGTCTCGAAGACCCTCTCGCTCTCGTTCATCGCGACGCTGGGCGCACTCGCCATCACGCTGTTCGTCCACGGCACCGGGTTCCAGCCCGGCTGGTTCCTGCTCGGCCTCGGCCTGACCGCAGGGCTGTTCGTCCTCGTCGGGTTCTCGGCGGTCGCCCGCTTCGACTCGCTGAACGCCTACTTCCTCACCGCCATCGTCTACATCGTCCCGCTGTCGCTCCCCCTCCTCGACCACTTCGCGGTGGTCGAGAGCCCGCTGTTCTACCTGTTCCCGACACAGGCCTCGCTCGTCCTCATCGGGGCGGCGTTCGAGGCGACGCCCGCGTGGGAACTCGCCTACGCCGTCGGCTACCTCGTCGTCGGCATCGGCGTCGCGTACGTGCTGGCCCGACGGGCGTTCGAGCGCCACATCGTCCGCGAGACGGAGCGAAAGCCGACGGCCGAGGTGGAGCGCGGAAGCCTGCTCTCGGGGCGCTCGCTCGGCCCCGTCGCCACGCTCGCCGTGACCGACCTCCGCAACTGGGTCCGCGACCCGTTGCTCCTCTACATCGGGCTCTCGCCGTTCCTGCTCGGCCTGCTCGCCCGGTTCGGGGTCGCCCCCATCGACGCCGCCGTTGAATTCGTCGACCTCGCGGCCTACTCGCCGGAATTGCTCGCTGCCTTCCTGTTCACTCCCGCCGGCACGCTCGGCTTCGCAGCGGGGTTCTTCATGCTCGAAGACCGCGAACAGGGCGTTCTCCGGGCGCTCCGGGCGACGCCGCTGACCGGCCGTGGCTACCTCGCCTACCGTGGAGCGGTGTTCCTCGGCCTCGCGTTCGTCTCGACGCTCGTGATGGTCCCCCTCGTGGACCTCGGGACGCTCCCCCTCGTCCCGTACCTTGCGATCGCCCTCGTCGCGTCGCTCCACACGGCCGTCGCGGGGCTGCTGATGGCGAGCCTCGCGGCCAACACCGTCGAGGGCGTCGGCGTGAGCAAACTACTCGGGTTCCTCATCATCGCCCCCGTCGCGGCCATCGCGCTCGTCACGGAACCGCTCCAGTTCCTCGCAGGTGTCCTCCCACCATTCTGGGCGGCGAAGGCCACCATCGCGGTGCTGGACGGCGCTGCGCTCGCCACGGTCGGCGGTTACCTCGCCGTCGGCGTCGTCGTACAGGTAGCCCTGATAGCGCTCCTCTTGCGGCTGTTCCTCCGGCGGGCCGACTGATGGGAACGACAATGCCACCCGCTCCGAAAACTCAGAACCTATCCGTTCCTGATTCATGGTGGAGAGTATGAAGGGATTCACCGACGACCAACGCGAGCGCATCCAGTCGGACCTGCTGGAGGCCGGGCGCGAACTGTTTGCACAGTACGGCCTCGGGAAGACGACCATCTCCGACCTCACCGGCGAGGTCGGTATCGGGACCAGCACGTTCTACCAGTTCTTCGGCTCGAAGGAAGCGCTCTACCTCGCCGTCCTCGAACGGGAGGGCGAGGAAATCGTCCATCGACTCTCCGAGGAAGGCGTCGTCGACGGCGACGACCCGGAGACGGTCGTCCGCGAGTTCCTGCGGTTCCTGTTCGACGAGATCGAAACGAACCCGCTGGTACGACAGCTGGTCGTCTCGGACGAACTGGGCCGCCTGCGTGAGTACCGCACGCCGGAAGAACGCGAGGCCGAGCGGGCCGAGGAGGTGGCGACCATCCGCGCGTTCACCGACCCGTTCGTCGAGGCTGGCGCGGTCCACGGTGAAGACCCCGAGCTCGTCGCGCGGGCCGTCGGCGCCGTCCCGTACCTCACGCTCCACGAGGACGACATCGGCTCGGACCACTACCCCGAGGTCCGGGACTTCGTCATCGATACATTCGCACGAGGACTTGCGGCCGACGAGGAGTAGGGCGCCCGGTCGTCTATCGTCGATTTGATTCCAATCTATTCGCTGTCCTTCTCGATTACCTCCTTGAAATACTCCAACTCGACGAGGGTGTGTTCGTAGGCTTCCTGCTCGATGTCTCCGAAGAGAGCCAGACCCGTTTCAGCCACCGCCCCCAGCACCGTGGGAGGGATACGGGCCCAGACGCGGTGAGAGAGGCGTGTCTGTTCGTCCGTACCTTCGAGTTTCATCGTTCCGCCCTCTTCGACGGTGAATGCGAACGGGATCGGCGGCAGTGTATACGTACAGGTGCCTATCCAGCTGAATCGCTCCTCAGTGACGACGTCACGGAGATCAGCCTTGATCAGCCCCTTGACTGGTCCGACAAACTCCCGCTGGTAAAATCGGAGTCCATCCCGCAGCGGCTTCTTCGGGTCCATGACGACCCACGTCCCGTCGTGATCTGGATTCGACTCTTCCCAGAGTGTTTCAAACTCCTCCAAATACGACCAGACGGTTCCTGGTGACGCATCGATTCTGACCGCTGCGCTTGCTTCGATCATATGCTGTCAGTTTCGGACAAGTGAGGTTGACGCTATATCCGAGTATACTCGGGTGCTTCTTATGCTATAGTGACTCATAGAACAGCATGCGTTATGCCTCCGGTGTTCTCGTTTGGAACGATGGAGAACTCCATCCGCTCGAGACTGCTATCGAAGGCAGTCCTGCCGTCACGATAGAGACGACACATCACATCAATAGAACAGGCGAATGGTTCGTCGAGTTGAGTGAATTTTCAGGAGACATGGCGACGCTCGAGCGACTTCTCGCAGCCGAATCTTCAGTTCACGACTTTGCAGTGACACCCGAGACTGGACTCGCGTATCTGGAGTACGAGCAATCCTCGTCGATGACGCAGTTGTTCGCCATTCTCAAGGCGTATTCGCTCATTCTCGCCCCACCAGTCGAATACACCGACGAATACGGGAAGCGTGGCGTTCGCCTCACTGTCGTCGGCACGGAATCCGCGATCTCACGGATCACCGCCGACCTGCCATCCGAAATCGAGCTCTATCCAGAGCGCGTGGGTGAGTACGTACCCGAGCGTGGTCACCTCGAGGAGTTGCTCACCGACCGGCAACGCGACGTGTTCGAGACCGCCGTGAGGCTGGGTTACTACGAGGTTCCGCGAGAAGCGACACACGAAGAAATCGCGGCAGAGGTCGACCGAGCGTCAGCGACGGTCTCGGAGCAGCTCCAGCGGATCGAGGCCAATCTGCTGCCTCGCTATCTCGAAGCGGAGTTTGGGTATATATGACCCGAGTATACTCGGAGTTGCTTCTACTATCATCCCTTACTGAATCTCAGTATGTCCCGGACTGACGCTTCTGTTCTCGTCGTCGGTGGCTACGGCACTATCGGCCGGACTGTCTGTACCGAACTCGCTAAGCGGACACAGAGAAATATCCTCGCCGCAGGCCGATCGCCGGAGAAAGCACGGCGTTTCACGCGTTTGGTCGACGGTGTCGACCCCCGGACCCTCGATGTAAGCGACAGGACGGGCTTCGCGGACGCTCTCGACGGCGTAGGGGCGGTGGTTATGTGTTTGGATCAGGACACGCCGCAGTTCGCGGAGGCCTGTCTCGAGCGGGGAATCGACTACGTCGACATCTCACCGACAGATTCTCTTCTTCAGGAAATCGAGTCGTTCGACGATCTCGCCCGTGAACGAGGCGCGACTGCCGTCCTCAGTGTCGGTCTATCGCCCGGAATGACGAACCTCTTCGTTACCGAAGTCACTGACGAACTCGACAGTGTCGGCCGAGTGGATATTACCCTTTTGCTAGGTCTTGGAGAGGCGTTCGGTCCAGACACGGTCAAATGGACTATCGAGGACGCCCTCGGTTCCTTCTCGGTTCGAAGTGACGGCGAGTCTCTCTCTGTAGTCGGCCTCACCGACCCCCGGGTTGTCGATATCCCCGGGTGGGGACGACGCAGAGCGTATCGTGCGAACCTCGCTGATCAACACGTCCTCGCCCGGGCGACGAATATCCCGACGATCGAAAGCAGACTGTGTTATGACTCTCGCATCATTACTCGCTACCTCGCGATTTTACGTCGAACCGATGTGTACCGACCGGCTGTCTCGGTGCTCGGGGTCGATAGAGTTGCCAAGTTGGCCAACACTGTCCCGTTTGGCTCCGATGAGTCGGTAATTAAAGTGGAGGTTCTCGGGCGGGTCGACGGCCGAACAAAGCGAATTGACCGGTGGGTTCGCGGACCCGACCAGGCCCGAGCGACTGCCATCGTGACTGCACGAGTCACCGAAGCGCTGGACTCCTCCCAGCCTCCGGGCGTCCACCACATCCAAGAGTTGTTCAGCAGTGCACCGCTCTCCGATGCGCTGGTCGAGGCTGGATACATCATCGGGCGATCAGAACAGCACGGAGACCTCGCATGAGCGGCAATCGTCACGAAAAGACTCTACTGTCCGGCTACCGCTGCGTCAGTATCGGGCGTCAGTTCTGCTGTTACCTGTTTCGATCGGTAGCCCCCACACCGCCCACCAGGGGCCACCGGTAGATTCGATAACTGGTGTAAAGTACACTTTACTGTAAAGTCAGATTTACATCGTGGCCGAGACGACACCATGTCCACCTCCACACGCACCAGCGAAACCACGTATCGCACCCTCTACATCGGTCTCTGGGCCCTCTCCGGTTCGCCTTCGCGGGCGGCGTGAACAACGCCGCCCGCGAACGCCGCGAGACCCGTGCCATCACGCAAGGTGACCTCGCCTCGCACGTCGGCGTGACCCGACAGAGCATCAACGCCATCGAGCGCGGCCGGTACGACCCGAGCCTCGAACTCGCGCTGAAACTCGCCGCCGAGTTCGACGTCACCATCCAACAGTTGTTCAGGCTGGGGTCGTGAGCGTCGGTAGCTTTCCCGAAACTCTCGACCGACGATGCTCAACGACTATCGTCGTTCGGTGTCTGTTCCAAATCCGCGATCCAGCGCGTTGACTTCGCTCTTGAGCAGGCGTTCGACCCGGTGCTCGAACTCCTCGTCGGAGAGTTCGCCCGCTGCGTATCGCCGTCTGAGAACCTCCAGCCCACTTGAGGGTCGTTCAGTCCGTGTGCTGGCGACGTCTCGCTGTTCGTCGCCGCGACGGTCGCGGGCCATCGCGATAGCACCCGGGAGGAGGACTCCGAAACCGATGGGAAACGCGACCCAGAACGCGCGGACGCCGAGCGCCAACAGCCCAAACGCCACTCCCAACGTGAGTGCAGTCACACCGCCTACGACGAGCAGGGTGAGCGTCTCTCCGCCGGTCGTGCAAGCACCCGAAACGCGGTGATACCGACTGTCGTTGAAGATACCTGAGAGTCGCACTCGTTCAGTATCACGTTTCCACCAACACGTTGGGCGAACAGGGTTCGAGTATCGACGAGGATGCACTCGGTTCTCTCACGAACGGAGACGGGGGTACCTGTACCTCCAACAAGGGAGAACCACACAGTCGAGATGATCTACGAGACTAGAACGTCGTCAGAGTGGAAGGCGTGCACCGAGGCGCCGAATCAGCGACCGAGTTTCCCCCTCGTCCGTGCTCGCTTCAGTCGGTCTGTCGTCCGGGGCGGTATCGCCTGTCGACCCGTCCGCTGGTACGACGAGTTCGTCGTCGACTGTCCCGAGTCGTTTACCAGCAGTCTCTGACTTCCCGACCGCTGGCTCGAGCGTACCGGCACCGCCCAGACCGAATTCGGGCATATTGTTGTAGACGGTCTCACAGTCGTCGGGGTCGACAAGGTAGGTCTCGTGAAAGATGCCGACACCACCGCTTCGTCCGCTGGTCCGGTTGTACTCGACCCAGGCTGGCACGTGTTCCTGTAGTGGGTCCCGGGCGTACTCTCGGACGCTCTCGAACGAGTCCCAGTACTGGATCATGAGGATTGTTCGGGGAGTGACTGCAGTCTCGAAGTGAAGCAACCCCGAGTGCTCGGCCGCTTCGAGTTCCCGAAGCATCCGCGGCATGGATCCGGCGATCGGGACCCACTCGTGTACCCTCCAGTAGCTGTTGATTCGCATCCCGATGAGGAATACGACGAACGGTTCGTCCATCTCGGCTGTCATTCGGCTTGTAAACATACGTGTCCAGGCAGACTGCCGGAGCACACGGTCACCAGACCTCTCGCGGTTCTACGTCTAGGACTGCGACCGAGGCGGCAGTACATCGACTACACCGAAACAGGGTCGGTGGAAACGATTTTCACCAACACGTTGGCCACCTGCTCCACCGAGACTCACACCATAGTCGAGAGACGGGGAACCGAACGGCCCACGCACCGACTGGCGGGGACCACCGGTAGATTGAATAGCAGGTGTAAAGTACGCTTTACTGTAAAGGTAGCTTTACGCCACACGAGACTCCGACGATGTCCCCGAACACCAGTTCCGAACGCACGTATCGACTCCTGTACATCGGCCTCTGGGCCCTCTCCGGTGTCGCCCTCGCGGCCGGCGTCATCGCCAGCTATCCGCTCATCGGCGTTGGTGCGTTCGCCGCGCTCGGCCTCGCCGCACTCCTCACGTTCCGCCGGTACGACGGCCCGCTGTTCGACGAGCGCGACGAGCGCCGGCAAGCCGCCGCGAGCAAGCGCACACTCGCGGTGATGGGCGTCACCTCCGCAGTCGTCTTCCCCGGCGTGACCGCACTCTGGGCGCTCGGCGTGGTCGAGTGGCCGCTCTGGCTCACGCCCATCGCGTTCTTCGTCGCGGCGCTCACGTTCGTCCACGTCGGCAGCACGATGTACGAGTCCGCGCGGGCGGCATGAACAACGCCGTCCGCGAGTACCGCGAGGGACGCGACCTGACGCAGGGAGACCTCGCCTCGCACGTCGGCGTGACCCGACAGAGCATCAACGCCATCGAGCGCGGCCGGTACGACCCGAGCCTCGAACTCGCGCTGAAACTCGCCGCCGAGTTCGACTGCGCCGTCGAGGACCTGTTCTGGCTCGAGTGACTCAGGCGCGTCGGCGCTGCGTCAGGAACTCCTCCAGCACGCTGGCGGTGCCGCGTCGAATCGTCTCACTGACGGTGGAGGTGTCCACGTCGAGCGCGTCGGCCACGTCCGCGAGCGAGCAGTCACGCGGCACCTCGAAGTAGCCCATCCGCCACGCCACGGTGAGACACTCCAGCTGGCGGTCGGTGAGCGGGCCGCCGCCCGAATCCTCGCGGTGGACGACCGACAGGAGTTCGTAGCGCAGCCCGCTGGCGTCAAGTCGGTCACCGAACGCCTCGAACTCGTCCCGCGTCGCCGTGATGGCAAAGGTCATCGTGCCGTCCTCGACGACGAGTGGGAACTCCGGGAGGAGCGAACTCGCGCCGAGAAACTCGAACAGCGCCTGGTCGCGCGTCTCGTACTTGGAGATGGAGCGCTCCGCGTCGCAGTAGAGCAGTTCATGCGCGAGGACGTCCGGGTGTGCCTCGATGGCCGAGACGACCGCCCTCGGGTCCTCAGCCCGCGTCTCGCCGAGTTCCATCGTCTGGTCGCCGACGGGCGCGGCCGTGAGCAGGCGGAGGGTCGCCTCCGGGAACGCCCGGGACACCTCGGCGATCCAGAGGCCTTCGGCGAGTCGGAGTCGGAATCGGGCACGTATCACCGCACGACCTCCCCGTCTGCCGGTCCGTTCTCCCACGTCACACCTCTCGTCGAGGGGCGGCGAGGCATAGCGTTTGTCCCGGAGCCAGAGCGCTCACGCCAACTCCCTACCCCAGAGCCGGAACGAGTAGAGCGCCCCGGCACCGACCACGCCGATGAGCGCCAGCAAGACGGCGAACGCGACGTAGCCGAACAGCGGGTTCGCGTACGGCAGGACGACGTCGCCCGGCGGTTCGACGGCCCACGGCGAGAGGTGGAAGAACACCAGCATCCCCGCGCCGAGCGACATCACGACGGTCCAGTAGCGCGCGCCCGCCCGCCCAGTGAGCGAGAGCGTGAACCCCAGCACCAGGAGCGGGTAGATGGCGAGGCTGTAGGTGAACGGGTTCACCTCAGGCGTGATTGGCCAGCCGACGTGGTTCCCCCGAATCACGTGGTCGAGGTGGTGCGCGAGGCCGAGCAGGGTGGCGACGGCGAACAGCAGGTACGCACGCGGGGTGAGGGTCCCCGGTTCGGCGTCTGTCGGTCGGGTCGGGTCGTCCATACCGGACGGAGGGCGGAGCGTGCGGAGAGGATTTGCCCAAGGTGTTGGGCACGGTGGCCGGCTAGCCGGTCACTCCGGGCCCTCGTCCGCGTCGAACCGGCCGTACAGCGAGTAGGCGATGGCGACCAGGCCGAGCAGTTCGGCGCCGTTCGTCGTCACCACGACGAGGTAGTTCGGCAGCGCGGTGAACGTCGAGAGGAACAGCGACAGCACCGCCGGCACCGCCGTCAGCAGGACGATGCCGGCCGCGAGGTAGAGCATCGGTCGCGAGGCGTTGCGGCGGTACCCCTGGTAGGCCTTCCGCGCGATGACGAGGCCGAGAATCGCCGAGAGCAGGAACGTCGCCAGCACGGCCAGCACCTGCGCGGTTTCGCCCGTCTGGGTCACCTGCAGGGGGAGTGTCGGGCCGATCATCGCAGTCCCTCGTAGAGTCGGGTGAAGCGGTCGGCGGTCGACTCCTCGACACCGTCGACGTGGACGGCGTACTCGCCGTCCTCGAACGTGACGGTGACGCGCTCGACGGCGGTCCGGTAGACGGCGTGGTGGTGGCCGCTGGCCTCGTACTGCATCTGCTCGACGAGGAGCCCGGCGTCCTGCAGGTCCTCGACCCGTCGGTAGACGGTCGGGGGCGAGGCGTCGATGGTGTCGGCGAGTTCTTTGGCGGACATTTGCGCTCGGCTGGTCGCCGTGAGGATGGCGCGGGCGTACTCGTCGTCGAGGAGGCGGAGCACCTCCGCCCGGTCCACGTCCTCACTCACAACGGACGGGCGGGGCGAGGGGTGTTATACGGTGCGGCACAGTTTCTGGGTGGGAAACTCGGCTTCCCGGCTTATCCCTTCCCCCAACCCAGTGGGGGTCGTGATGCGAACGACCACTCCGACGCCGCGCTCGGCCGCGCTGGCGTTCCTGACCGCCCCCGTCCGCCTACAGACGTACAAGAACCTCGCGTACCTCGCGCTCCAGTTCCCGCTCGGCGTCGCGTACTTCACGCTGCTCGTCCCGGCGCTCGCGTTCGGCCTGGGGACGCTCCCCCTGCTCGTGCTGTTCGGCCTGCCCGCCGTCGGCGCGTTGCTGCTCGGTGTCGGGACGATGACTCTCGACCGCGCGGTGACGGGTGCCCTGCTCCCGGTCAATCTGGAGCGTCACACCGCCACGAAGTCGCTCGACGACGGCGTCGTCGCCTACGCAAAGGACCTCCTGCTGGACCCCGGCACCTATCTCAGCCTCGTGTTCGTCCTCGCGAAGTTCGTCGTCGGCATCGCCACGTTCGTCGGCCTCACGGTCTCGAGCGCGCTCGTGACCGTGGCCCTCGCGGCACCGCTGCTCTACGACCTCCCGATGACGAACTATACGTTCCCGCTCCCGTCGTGGCTCGGCGGGACGACGTACGTCGTCGATACGCTCCCGGAGGCGCTCGCGGTCGCCGCGCTCGGCGTCGTCGGCCTGTTCGTCACGGTGAACGCGCTCAACGCGCTGGCGTGGGCTCTCGGGGAAGCGACGGCGCGGGCCTGCCGGTACGCTCGCGTCCTCGGCCCGACCACGACGGCGCCCGACCACGCGTAACGACGAAGCCACCGCACCCACACTACCACCCATGTCGACTCCCTCCAAGACTCGCGGCGGCCCGGCCGAGAGTCTCCTCGACGTCCTCCGTGCCGTCTTCGGCGTCCCGTTCCGCCGCCGAACCTACGGGAACCTCGCGTACCTCGCGCTCCAGTTCCCGCTCGGCATCGCCTACTTCACCACGTTCGTGACTCTGCTGGCGCTCGGCGCCGGCCTCTCCGTCGTCCTCGTCGGCGTCCCGCTCCTGCTCGGGACGCTCGTCCTCGCCACGGGCGTGGTCCGGGTCGAGGCGGTCCTCGCGGATACGCTCCTCTCGGTCGACGTGCGGTCCCGCTCGGTCAGCGTCGACCTCGATGACGGCGCCCTCGCGTACGCCACGGACCTCGTCCTCGACCCCGGTACCTACGTCGGGCTCGCGTTCCTGCTGGCGAAGCTGTTCGTCGGCGTCGTCACGTTCACCCTGCTGACGTTCTTCGCGTCTCTGACCGGTGCCCTCCTCGCGGCGCCGTTCCTCTACGACAGCCCGGGCTCGTACCGGTTCTTCTACGACACGACGCTGACGTTCGCGCCCGAGATACGGTTCGTCCAGGACCTCTGGTCGATAACGTTCGCGCCCGTCGTCACACTCTCCGAATGGAACGTCGACACGCTGGGGGAGTCGCTCGTCGTCGCGGCGTTCGGGCTGGCCCTCCTCGTCGTCTCGCTCCACGTTCTGAACGCGCTCGCCCGCGGACTGGGGGTCGTGACCGCGTGGGTCCTCGGCCGCGCCCGGTCGCTGGACTTGTGAGAGGCCAGCTGATTCGCCGAGTGAGCGAACGGTGGTCGGGGTTCATGTACCGTCCTCCCCCGCGTGGAGACGTGTGCCGACCGCTCCGACCGCTCCCCGACTCTCCCACCGCCTGATGGACGACGCCGACACGCTCGCGCCCGTCGCCGAAGTGCTGGCCGACCCGTACGCGAGATCCATCCTCGCGGCGGCGAGCGAGGAGCGCGTCGACGCGGCCACGCTGGCCGAGCGTCTTGACGCCGACCCCTCGACGATCTACCGGCGGCTAGAGACGCTGGCGGCCCACGACCTCGTGACGAGTCACCTCCAGCCCAGTTCGGACGGTCACCACTACCGCGTCTATCGGACCCGGCTCCGCCGGGTGACGGTCGACCTCGAGGACGGCGAGTACCGCGTCAGCGTGGAGCGCGAAGAAGCGACAGACCCGGCCGACCGACTGACCGACCTGTTCGAGGAGATACGATGATAGCACAGACCACCGCCGAGACGCTGTTCCTCCCGCCGTTCGTGACCGTCCTGCTGTTCCTGCTCACGGTGCCGCTGGGGTTGACGGTGGGCTACCTCGCCTTCCGCGGGCTCCGGCGGGGCCGACGCCGGGCGGCACGGGCGCTCGCGCTCGGCCTCGTCGTGTTGACCGCCGTCAACGCGCTGCTGGGTGTCTCCCTGAGCGTCGGCGAGACGACGCTCCTCGCACAGCGCGGACCGCTACTCCGCGTCGTCGTCCAGGGTCTCGGCCTGCTGTCGATCCTGTACGCCATCTACGTTCCCCAGGGCGGCGAGGGAGGTGGGGACCCGTGACCGCCGCTCTCGAGCCGCTGCTAGTCCCGGCGAGCCTTTTCGTGGCTGCCCTGAGCCTCCTCGTCGTCGCGCAGTGCTACCGCGGCTACGCCCGCAACGGGAGTCGACCGCTCCTGTTCCTCGGGCTCGGCGTCGCGCTGGTGACGTTCCCGTCGCTCCTGCTCTACCCGGTGTCCGTGGCGTTCGCCGTCCCGGCGTACGTCGACGTGGCCGTCCTCGCCCAACTGCTCGGCCTGCTGTCGCTGCTGTACGCGTTCACGCGGGCCTGAACTGGATCCCTGGCGCCGAGTTTCCGACCCGGAAACTCTGACTCGGGAAAGATACCCCCACACCCGAAGGTCGGGATATGTCACGGACAGATTGGCGACGATTCGCCTTCGTCGACCACCCCGTAGTGACGTTCAGCCTCCTCGACTTCGCCCTCACGTGGGGGCTGTGGACGCTCCTCTTCACGCTGAGCGACGGTCCCCCGCCCGGCCCGCTCGTCCTCTGGGTGGTCGTGGCCGCGCTCGTGCTCCGGTACGGTCACCGGACGCTGGCTGCGGGCGACGCGTGGACCGCGACCTGAACGGGCCGGGCGAGCACCGCGGAGGCGGCCGACTGACCGCACTCACCCCAACAGGTTGGGCGAACGCCAAACCCGCTCCCCACCGACCCACCGATATGACACACGGAACCGACGGCAGAACGGTCAAGGGGAGCGGATGAGCGGGGACAGCGTCTGGTCGCGTTCGCGACAACGGCTCGTGCACCTCGTCCTCGGGACGACGCTGGGTGTGTACCTCTACTCGCCGCTGGGGGATGTGGCGGCGTTCGAACTCGCGGTGCAGGTGCTGGTTTTCCCGGCGCTGGCGCTCTCCGGCCTGTTGCTGTGGAAGGGCCACCGCGTCCGGCATTGGCTGGGCCGATGAGCGGGGAGGGTCTGTCGACCGAGGGTGTCCCGCCCGACGCCCGGCGTCTGTTCGAGTCGTACCGCGAGACCCTCCCGCTCGAGGAGCGGCCGGACCTCGCTGGCGCGTTTTCGTTCGGCGACACGCCCGCGCTCGCCGACACGCTCGCTGATCTCGTCTACGTCGGCAAGAAGACGGCCACAGCAGAGGCAAAGTGGACGTTCGAGGCGGCGGGAGAGCCCCTACCGGAGCCAGGCGACCACTGGGTCGTCCTCGACAGCGGTGGAGAACCGCGGTGTGTAATCCGCACCGAGCGCGTCGAGGTGGTCCCGTTCGTCGACGTGACCGCCGACCACGCCGCCGCCGAGGGCGAGGGCGACGGCTCGCTGGCATCGTGGCGCCTGTCGCACGTCCGGTACTACCGGCGGACGCTCCCCGAGGGGCGGTCGTTCGACCGGGAGATGCCGGTCGTCTGCGAGCGGTTTCGGGTCGTCTACCGTGCCTGAGCGTCCCCCGTGGCCGGTTGACGTGAGTCGCCCGTCAGCTCCCGGCCCCACACGCCGATCACGACGAGCGCCACCGCGACGGTCAGGAGTGTCATCGCCTGTCCGTACCGGAGCTCGAGGAGTGGCGTGGTGAGCGTCCCCGAGACGAACGCTTCCGTCCCGTTGACCGTCGCGTGGAGGAGGACGGCGTGGAGTACGCTCCCCCGCGTGTGGTCGAACACCCACGTCAGCAACACCGAGAGCGCGAGGAGTCGTGGCAGGTACCATTCGAACGGGAGCGTCGTCCCAGCGTCGGTCAGGAGGAACACCGGCAGATGCCAGACAGCCCAGACGGCCCCGAGGAGGAGGCTAGCGCCGAGCGCGTCGAACCGGGCCTGCAGTCGCGGGAGGGCGTAGCCCCGCCAGCCCAGTTCCTCGGCGAGCGCCCCGCTACCGAGACTTGAGACGAGGAACAGGACAACGACGACGGGAAGCGGGAGGGTCCCGAGGTCACCACCGAACCGGCCGAGCGGTCCGGCTCCGGCGGTCAGATGGAGGTACCACCAGCCGAGGAGACCAAGGCCGACCGGCAGGAGCGCGGCGGCGTACCAGCGGAGGGGGACGCGGACCCGGACGAGTCGGGCGAGCAGTCGACGGACGCCGGCGAGGCCGTCGGCCCGCCACGTCAGCGCGAGCGCCGCGACGGTCGGCCCGAAGATGGAGGCGACCACGAGCGGCGTGGCCGACCCGACGGGGACGAGTCCGAGGACGACGGGGACGAACGCACCCCACGAGAGCAGGAACGTGAGGCCGAAGAACCGGGCGAGGGTGGCGGGCGGGGCGTCGTTGCGGGTCGGGTTGGGGAGCGTCATAGGTACCCGTCGAACGCTCGCCACCTCTCACCCACAGCCGCGTCACGGGGTGCGGAATCCGGCGGTACTGTTATGTACCGTCAGCCGCCGCGCTCCGAGAGCGTAACCAGCAGGAGCGCCTGTCCGAGGATGAGGAACCCGGCGTACCCGAGGGCCGCGTGTGCCGGGCCGCGGCCGAGGAGGACGAGCGCGGCGGGGTTGGGGGCGACGACGAGCGCGACGGTGCCGGCCGACAGCGCGAGCATCCGCGGGTCGGCCCGGCGGCGATAGGCGCGGGCGGCCTGCCCAGCCACGAACGTCCCGGCGGTGACGACGACGGCGAGCGTGCCGGCGGCCAGGGTTCCGGCCCCACCGACGAGCGCCATCGCCACCCCGACGGCCGTCCCGACCGCGAGGGCGAGCGCCACGACGACGAGGTCGGCGGAGGACCGCTCGGCCCACCGTCGCTCCGCCCCTGCCGGGCCGTACATCCCCCAGAGGACGGCCAGCAGTCCGACCCCCTGGACGACGCTGCCGGCGACGTATCGAAGACGGTCGGGGAGAAGGCCGACGTCAAGGAAAACGAAGGCGAGCGGAGCGGCCGCCACCAGCGAGATGCCGACGGCGAGCGCGCGAAGCGACGAGTCGGGGTCGGTCCGGGAGCGACGGACCACGCGGACGACGATGACGAGCCCGAGCAGCGCCGCGAGGCCGACGGCCAGCGTCGCGGCCAGCACCACCGGGGACGCGTCGCCGAGGCCGAGGCTCTGGAGCGGGGCGAGCGGCAGGGGGTGCGGTGTCGGTGTCATCGGAGTCGGTCGAAGAGGCCCTCAAGTCGGTCGACGGCGTCGTTCGGCGGGTCGGTACGGTCGACGGTCACCGAGAGGCCGTCGGAGTCGAGGTCGACGGTGACTCGGTCGAGCCGCGCGCGGTATCGCTCGAAGTGGTGGCCGCCGGGATCGAACTGGACGGTCGAGGTCACGAGTTCGGCGGCCTCGAGCCGCTCGAGCTGGCGGTAGACGGTCGTCCGGGAGGCGTCACACCGGGCCGCGAGTTCGTCGGCCGAGAGGGCCTCGCGGGCGGTGTAGACGAGTATCTCGCGGGCACACGGGTTGGCCAGCAGTTCGGCCACTCGCCCGAGGTCGTCCCGGTCGGCGTCACCACCCGGAGCCATTCGTGCGTCGTCTCGGCCGGCGGCGTGATAGCCGCTCGTGTTCGGGGGTCACTCCGCGACCGCCGTGGCGCGCGGCGGGTCCCGTCCCCACAGGTACGCCGCGAGGAGGAACAGGCCGAGCAGGCCACCGGTAAGGAGCGTCGCGCCAACGGCACCGGCCCAGAGCGTCGGTCGGGAGCGACCGGCCACCGCGGCGTCTCGGCGGACCCAGACGGCCACCAGCAGGCAGACTCCGACGTAGGCGCCGGCGAACAGGACGAGCACGAGGACGACCAGCCAGCCGGTGGCGGTGGTCGGCGGGAACGACGACTGGAGGGGGACGGACAGGGAGTGGAGCAGTTCGAGCATCACGGGTCATCAGAGGGGGGCAGGGGTCGTGACCCCCGAGTCACGGTCACGCCGGACGGAACTGGGCGATAGCTTCATACGGCAGTCTCAGGCGTCGTCGGCCGCGACCAGTCGCACGTCGTCGAAGAACCGCTGGACGGTGGTCTCCCAAACGACGTTCATCCCGACGGCGACCACCCCGGTCCCGGTGAACTCGACGGGGTACTCGTAGGTCTTCCAGCCAGCGTGGTCGCCGGTCTGCTCGCTCGTGTCGAAGTCGGCCTCCGAGAGGCCACCCTCCGGCATCGGCCCGGTGTAGACCGTGAGTTCGGCCAGGAGGTTGAACGTCGCCTCCTCGCTGTAGCAGTCCACCCGGAGCGTGTCCACGCCGCCGAACTCAACGCCCTGCCCGACCCAGACGGTGCCATCGTCGGCGCTGCCATCCACCTGCATCCGGACGCTCGTCGACCCGTCGCTGGCTTCCGCGGTGCTGGCTTCGACCGTCGAGGCGACCGGGTTCCCTGGGTCGTTGGGGTCCTCGGGGAGGTCACGGCCGACCGTCAACCCCGCGAGGCCGTCCTCGAACGAGGGGTTCGTGAGCCCCGGCCGCGGGGTCGGCGTGGGCGAGGCCGTCGGGGTGTCAGTGGGCGTCGTCGTGTCAGTGGGCGTCGCCGTCGGCGTGTCCGTCTCGCCCCCGTCGTCCGGGTCGGTCGCGTTACAGCCAGCCAGCGACGCGGTCGCCGCCGCGCCGAGTGCCACCAGGTACTGTCGTCTTCGCATACGCGACCCTCCGGGGGGCGGGACTGAGTACCTACTCGAGACACAAAGAGCCGTTTGAAGCGATGGAGATTCGCCACCGGTTTCGTCGAGTTGGCGGGTCTGCAACTCGTTCTGGGGGTCTTCGTCGTCGTTGGTCGGGGACTGAGTGTGAACCGAACCACACTCGTCCGTCGCCCGGCGCTCGTCGCGGCGGTGGGCTACGTCTGTCTGCATGTCGCCGTCGTCGTCGTCGGCGCCGTCGCCACGGGTGGCGACGCGGGCACGCTGGTCGCGGCCGGCTTCCCCTCGCTGGCGTACTACCTGCTGATAACCGCCTTCGGGGCGGTCCTCCTCACGGTCACGGTACCCTCGCTCCCCCGTGGGTGGTGGCTCGCGGGCGGCACGCTCGCGGCGACGCTCGTCGCCGTCCGGTACGCGTTCGGGACCGCCGCGGGCGTCCTCACGGTCGGGTCGCTGTTCGCGCTCGTCTTCCTGCCGTACCTCGTCGCCGCCGGCGTCGTCGTCCGACTGCTCGTGACTCGGGTCGGGGGTGAGCGATTGCGTGGGCTCCCCGGACACCCCCTGACGCGGCGGGGACTGTTCGTGGCCGGCGTGTTGCTCGTCGCGACCGTGGGCGGGTCGGTGCTGGCGGTGGCGACGGCGCCGGCCGCCGTGCCGCCGTCGGACTGGTCGGCCGACCGGCAACTCGAGTACCTCGAACGCACCGACCAGCGCGATCGGGAGACTGGCGCGGTGGCCGACCGGAGCCGCGACTACCGCCGGGCCGAACGGGTCCTCTCGCTGCTGGCGGCGGGGCAAGCGGACGACCCCGAGCAGTGGCTCGACGCGGCCGTCGTCCTCCAGCACGGCACCTGTCCCGAGCACTTCGAGGTGGCCCACAGGCTCGCGCTCGCGGCGAACGACTCGACCGCCGTCGAGGCCACGGACTGGGTCCACCTCACCTACGACCGCTGGCAGGTGTCGATGGGCCAGCCACAGCGCTACGGGACGCAGACCGGGACACGGCCGGTGGACGCGGAGTGTCACCCGCCGGTGCCGGCCGAGCTGGACCCAGCAGCACCGCTGGAGTCGGTGGCGTGAGCGAGTCCCCGAAAAGTTCATTGTGTAAAGCCCACTTTACGTAAAGCGAGCTTTACACCATGACGACGCCACCACCCTCGGCCCGCGCGCCGGAGCGGCCGACGCCCGGAACCGAACGGCTCCCGCTCGACGGGACCGAACCGACCACCGAGCCGCCGGAGGCGGGCAGATGAGCGACGGTGAGGTGGGCGTGACCGAATCCGGAGGTGGCACGGGGGCGTCCTGGACGGGTCCGGAGACGGACCGTGGTGCCGCGGCCGTCGCATGGCAGCGACAGGCCCGCGCGTTCGCCCTCCGGACGCTCCGGGAACTGTTCCGCAACCGGGCGGCGCTGGTCTGGGGGGTGGCCGCACCGGCGTTCTTCTTCCTCGTGTTCGGCGTCCTGCTGGGCGACCTGGGGGTGCAGCGTGGGGCGAACGCGGTGGTGTTCGGCGTGTTCGGCGCGTTCAGCGTCTCGCTCGTCATCTTCGCCACCGCGCTGAGTGCGGACCTGAAGGCCAAGCGCTACCGAAAACTCCGGTCGCTCCCCGTCTCGCCCGCGGCGGACGTGCTAGGGCGGTTCACGGGGGGGCTGGCGCTCGCGCTCGTCTCGTTCGTGCTCGTGCTCGCCCTCGGTGTCGCCCTCGACGGGACGCTCGCGATCCGCTCCGTCGTCTCGATACCCGTCGTCCTCGCTGCGCTCGTGCTGTTCTGCCTGCTCGCGATGGGGGCGGCCGTCCTCGTCGCCTCCGTCCTCGACGACGGCGAGTACGTCGTCGGCGTCACCAACATGTGCACGCTGGCGCTGTTCTTCCTGACCGGCTACAACGGGCTGCTGCCGGCGATGGCACCGGGACCGCTCGGCGACTTGGTGAACGTGCTTCCGAACTCGCTGGCGACGCGGCTGGCGGTCCACCACCTCGTCCCGGTCGGCTCAGGCACGGGGACGCCGCTTGTGCCGCCCGCGCTCCCGACCGGGGCCACGTCGGCCCTCCTCCTCGTCGGCTACGCCGTCGCCGGGGTCGTGCTGGGGGCGGTCGTGATGCGCCGTCGCATCTACGACGGCGAGGGGGGTGAGTGACGTGTCGAGCGACGCCACCCCGGCGGTCGAGGCGACCGACCTCGCCAAGTCGTTCGATGGAGACCCGGTGTTCGACGGGGTCGATCTCACGCTCCGACGCGGGGAGACGACCCTGCTGATGGGTCCGAACGGGGGCGGCAAGACCGTCCTGCTCTCGTGTCTCGCGGGCGGGCTGAAGCCGTCCGCGGGGTCGGTGTCGGTGTTCGGCGACCCACCCGCTGACGCCCGGTCGCGACTCGTGTTCATGTTGCAGGACGGCCTCGTGATAGACGAACTCTCGGGACGGGAGAACGCGGCGTTCTACGCGTCGCTCCACCCACGCGCGACCGACCGGTGGCGCGAGCTGGTCGACCGCCTCGGACTCGACGCGCTGGACCGCCGCGTGACGGACTACTCCGGTGGGATGCGGCAGAAGCTGGCACTGGCGCTGACGCTGTCGGTCGACGTGCCGCTCTACCTCCTGGACGAGCCGACGGCCGCACTCGACCCGACGACCGTCGAGCGGTTCCACGCGATGCTGGACGAGCTGGCCGACGCGGGGCGGACGGTCGTCGTCACCAGCCACTCGCCGCGCGACATCCGTGCGGCCGACCGACTCGTCTTCTTCGGGCCCGGGGGCGTGGTCGCCGACGGCGATCCGGTCGCGCTCCGTGAGTCGACGCCGCCGGTCGTCGTCGTCGACGACACCGTCCGTGACCCCCCGACGGGCGTGCTCCGCAGCGGGCGGTTGCTCGAGACCGACGCGGGTCGCCGCGGGTTCCTCGCGGCCGGCGCCGACCCGGATGTCGTCGCCGGCCGGAAGGACGTGCACGCCGTCGAGCCGCCCACGGCTGCGGACGTCTTCGACTACTATGTCCACCTCCAGTCGTGAGCGAACTGCAATCCCCTGCAGGAAACGGCTTAGGAGCGCCCGACTCACGGACCACCGTGAGCCCTCCCCGACACGCCCAGACACCCCCGCCGGAGGAATCGCCGATGAGTGACCGCGAACCACGCCGGTACAGCCGTCGCCGGCTGCTGCGTCTCGCCACACCGGCCGTGGCGCTCGGTCTCGCCGGGTGTGGCGGGACCGAGTCGACGCCGACACCGACCGGGACCAAGACCCTCACGCCGACACCGACCGGGACCAAGACCCTCACGCCGACACCGACCGGGACCAAGACCCTCACGCCGACACCGACCGCGACAGCCACGGCCACCGACACCGCGACGGAGACGCCGACCGAGACGGAGACCGAGACCCCCGAGGGCACGCCGACGGACGCCGAACTCCGCGAGGCGGCGCTCGGGTTCGTCGAGCGGCTGACCACCGGCGAGTACGAGACGGCCCGCGAGGTGTTCGCCCCGAGCGTCGCCGACCAAGTGAGCGCCGCCGCCCTCCAGAGCATCTGGGCCGACCTCCAGCGGGCCAACGGTGCGTACGTCGACGTGGAGGGCGCCGAGCGGACGACCGTCCAGTCGTTCGCGGCCATCGTCGTCACCGTCCAGTTCAGCCAGGCCCGACAGGGGCTCCGGCTGGTGTTCGACGACGACGGGTTGGTTGTCGGCTTCCAGATCGTCGCACCCGCGAGCGCAGAGTGGACGCCACCAGCGTACGTCGACCGGGAGGCGTTCGAGACGCGCGACGTCGGGATCCGCGGACCGGGGAACTGCGCGATTCCGGGTGAGCTCGCTACGCCGTCCGCCGAGGGTGGTGACGGACGCCCGTCGCTCGTCTTCCTCGGTGGCTCCGGCCCGACGGACCTGAACGGGACGGTCGGCCCGAACCAGCCGTACCGTGACCTCGCGTACGGGCTGGCGACGGCCGGGAACGCCGCACTCCGCTACACGAAGCGGACCGCTGCCTGCGAGGTCGATGCGGCGAGCCTGACGATCGACGACGAGTACACGGACGACGCCGTCGCCGCGGTCGAGACGCTCCGGTCGCTCGACGGTGCCGACCCGGACCGGACCGTCGTGGCGGGCCACAGCCTCGGGGCGATGCTCGCCCCCCGCGTTGCCGCTCGCCTCGACGGCGTGGCGGGCGTCGTGCTGCTCGCCCCGCCCGGACGGCCGCTCCACGAACTCGTCGTCGCGCAGACGCGCTACCTCGTCGAACTCGACGGGACCGTCTGAACGGGCGACTCATACGCGGTACGTAGGGCCATGCGAGAGACGCGCCCTCTATCCAGCACATGCTGACCCGACTACCCATCATCTGACAATAGCGGTGTGACCGATACAGAGGGCGCGAGCCGGTCACAGGTCGCTGCTACGGAACCGCCAGTAACCAATCAACGTCGGAATCACGACCCACAGCGCGAGGACAACCGCCGATGCGGAGGCTGAGAGGTGTACTGGGACCGGTCCTCCACCCAGTTGCTCCGCGGTAGTCGCGGCTGGCGGACGGATGGAGAATATCGACGCGTTTGTGGGGACGCCCAGCGCGGCCTCGACGAGCATCTGGTAGGCCATCGTCGGCGAGAGCCGTTCGACCAGCAGATACCAGGCTGGCACCTCGAGGCCCGGGATTGACCCGGTGACGGCGTAGTGGAGGCCACCGACGAGTGGCTGCCAGACCATCACGAGCAGGACGTACGCGCAGACGGCCAGCGCCAACGCCCGCCCCCGGGATCGAACTGCAGCCGAGATTCCCACCGCGAGGCCGCCGAACGCCACGCCCAAGCCGACCGTCGCGAAGGTGAAGCCCGCGTAGCGAGCGAGGGAGAAGCCACCGTACAGTACGGTGCCGACGACCCCTGCGGCGAGGAAACTAACCGCGATGGAGCCGGCGACGACCGCGGTGCGGCCGAGTACCTTCCCGGCGACCACGGCCAGCCTGGAGACTGGAAATCCGAGCAGGAGCTTCAGGTTACCCGAGCGGCGCTCGCCAACGACAGCCATGTAGCCCACGACGATGGCAGCCAGTGGAACCAGCAGGACTGCGGGGAGGGTGAGCGCGCCGACCGCCTCGATCGCCGTCGCCCCGTCGGCCCCGACGAGAGCGAACAGCGAGACGCCGAGTACAGAACACAGCGTGAACACGGCTGTCAACCCCCAGACCATCCGCGATCGACTCGTATCTCGGAGGTCCTTCCGGGCGAGGCCAGCGACGCTCATCCGCTCACCTCCTGGGAGTCGCTCTCGTCCGCGTCACCCGCTGCATCCTCGGCGGGCACGTTTTCCGCGGTGCCAACGATAGACGCGGTGAACAGGTCCTCCAGCGATGCGGCCTCGGTTTCGAAGTCGACCAGGCTGGCCTCCGAGTCGTGGATGGCAGAGAGGAGACTGAACTTCGCCGTTCCGTCCTCACACTCGGCGACCAGCCGGCCGTCCTCAGCCGCGACGGAGCCGACCCCATCGATACTCCCGAAGGGACTGGGGGCAGGGAGTGGATTAGCGTCGACCCACAGCCTCGCGGTCGCACCGAGGCGCTCGCGCAGACCGTCGACTGTGTCGACCGCCACCAACTGCCCTCGGTTCAGTATCGCGACGCGGTCGCAGACCGCCTCGACCTGATCGAGGTCGTGGCTGGAGAAGAACACCGTCGCACCGTGGTCGGCCTCCTCGCGGACGATTCGTCGGAGCGTCCGGACACCGTCGGGGTCGAGACCGGTCGACGGTTCGTCGAAGACGAGGAGGTCCGGATCACCGACCAGAGCCATCCCCAGCGCAAGGCGCTGGCTCATCCCCTTCGAGTAGCCGCCAGCCGGTCGGTCGGCGGCCTGGGCCACGCCGACCCGTCTGAGGACCGCGTCTGGGTCGTCGTCGGCGTCCTTCAGTTCGATAGCCGTCTCGATATGTTCCCGACCGGTCAGCCGGTCGTAGAGTGCGTAGCCGTCGGAGAGTACGCCGATTCGCTGGCGGACAGACTTCGACTCGCTCACGGCGTCGTGACCGAGGACAGTGAGACTGCCCGCGGTGGGGTACGCGTAGTTCAACAGCAGGTCGATAGTCGTCGACTTGCCCGCCCCGTTCGGACCGAGAAAGCCGAACACCTCTCCCTTGGACACCGAGAGGTTGAGGTCGTCGACGGCGACGGTATCGCCGTACGTCTTTCGCAGGGAACTGATGGATATCGCGTCCATGCTCGCTCCGCGACTTCCCAAGGGTTAGACGGCGGCCCACAGTCGCATCAGCGAGTACTGTGGAAAACGTATATGTATGAGAAGTTGAACCCGCGAGACGGTGGGGGTGACCATCATCATTGCCACCACCCGAGGCTGGTACATCGCGGGTCAACAGCTCGTCTTTCTTCTCGCCTACACGCTCGGCTTGGAGCTCGGTCGAAATTGGTGACAAATTTCAGTAACTGTGCTGGATAGAGGGTGCGTAGTCCCAAGCGGCAGAAGACTCATTACTGCGAATAGACGGTTTTCAGTATGGCGACCCGTCAGATGACCGCCGTCTTCTTGATACTGCTCGGGGTGTTGTCTGTCGGGTCGGTTATCGTAAATCCGCCGGGCGTCGGGCAAGGTGGCCCCGGGGTCGCCTATGCCGCGTTCATCGTAGCGGTGATGGCAGGCGGTGGGCTTCTCGCAATAGTAGTTGGACTTTACTCGTCGTACACAGGTCGTTACCGGCTCTCGACCGTGGTTTCTAGCGGATACGTGGCCGTTGGACTCGTGTACGGTGTGTATAGACTTCGGCTATTCCTCGAACTCCCTGCGACAGTATTCGCAGCCGTTGCCACTGGGTTCGTGATAGCGGTCATGTATGGCACCTTCCGGCTGACGCCCCTCGACGAGATACGAGCAGGGTAGTTTCTGACATCTTTAGCTTGCTGAATACACCCTCTATATTCAGCACGCCGGTTCTGTCTGTTCCTGGGCAAATTAGTATATCCGACATCACCGACTCGTCCACGGGAGTTCGTGGAGGTTGGTGAACAGGCGGATGGCCTCATCGAGGGCTTCATCCCCTCCGTCTTGTGCAGCGGCGTGGGCTTTCGCCGCGTCCAGGAGTGTCTCGAACGCCGGGCGGCGTTCATCGTCGATGACGAAGTCGTCGTAGTCGAGGAAGGCGCGCTTGCGGTACTGGAGGTCGTCGTAGCGCCAGTCCGACCAGAGGTCGGCGAGTTCGACGTCGTATTCCTGGCCGTTGTATTCGTCGCGGAGACGGACGAGTCCCCGGTCGGTATCGCAGGAGACGATACGCCGGACGTGGCCCGTGCCGTCGGTGATGAATACTCTGGAGTACGGAGCGACCTCAGCGATTCCGAGGTCGTCGGCCATCGTCTGGAAGTCGAGTTCGCCGGCTTCGGTGAGTGGATACGCGGCGCGACGGCCGAGTCGGTGATCGCTCATCCCGTTCCCGGCGATGTCGGCAGCCGCCTGCTCAAAGCATTCCTGACAGACGACGAAGTGGGTACGCCTCAAGCTGGCGTCGGTGTCTTCAGTGTCAGAATCGGAGTCAGAATCGGACTCGGAGGTGGGAGCGAGGTTGAGGTCGAGGCCGAGGTGTTTCGCGGCGGGCGTCGCTGGTCCGACGGCGACGTACTCGCGGAAGGAGAGGTCCTGGCCACAGACCTCACAGGAGTAGGTCGTGGTTCGCGGGTCGAACGCTGAGTCCTCGGCGCCCTCTATGGAGTGGTCAACAGCACGCTCGCTGGCGTCTGTACGGTCAGAGTTACTCATTGGATGCCTCGTTTTCTGCGGCGTTTTTGACCGGGATGGGGGGCTCGCCAACCCGCATGATGAAGGAGCCGTCGCTGGTCGTCACGACGTCGTCGGCGGGCGTCGGTTCGTCGTAGGCGTAGTACTCGAGGTCGGATTCGAGAAGCACGTGGTGGGTATCCGAGTCGTGGACGCGGAGTTGTCGTTCGTAGCCGTCGTCGACGTTGGGGCCGCCGAGGGCGAGGACGAACCACCCGGAGTCGGGTGAGCCACGCGTGGCATCGAGGACGCGATAGACGCGGCCGGTCTCTTCGTCCAGGAAGAAGACTGTCGGGGGATTTTCGGAGTCGATTTCGCGGGCTTTCGAGAGGGCGTAGAGAACGCATTCCTCGTCGAATCGCTCACGAAGGTCGGCGAACGTGTCTGGCGTATCGGTTGGATTTGAGTTCATGGCTGGATGGATGGATAGCTGGGTGGGATGACTGGCTGGCTGGTCGTGGAGATGCACAGTTACCGGCTTCGGGGTGTCACTCGGGTGGTGCGGAGGGGGATTCGAGGATTTCGTGGACGTCGGGGTCGTACTGAGCGTGGAAGGCGTCGAGTACGTCGCGCTGCCACCGTTCGTGGCCGGGATCGCCGAGCCGTTTGATGCCGAGGCCGTTCGAGCGCGCAAGCTGTTCGAGGTCAATACACTCTATCGAGGAGACGTCGCCGCCGTCACCGGCGGGGATGTCAGCAGCGTCTAGGAGTGGGGTCTCGACCCAGGCGTCGAAGCAGTTGTCGCTCGAGGACGTGACGACGAGGCCGTCGGTGGCCCCGGCGAACAGTTCGGTGGTGATTCGCCCGAGGTTCTGGTAGACGCCGGGCGGAATAACGAGGAGGTTGCGTTCGTGGTCGATGGTGGATTCGGCGCGTACCTGCCGGGGGTGGCCTTTGAGGAGCCACTGTTCGTCGGTGTTGAGCCAGGCACCACGGATGAGGCGCTGGATCGCAGCGTCGAGGTGGTCGTGCGTTCGGTACGTGAGGTGGCCGGAGAGACGGGCGTAGAACGTCATGAGAGAGTCTAGTAGTGGAGCCAGTCGAGTGTGAGTGGGATTCGAGAGCGTCCTCAAGGTCCGAGTTGCGGGCCGGGGGCGACGAGCACTCAGGCGAGTGAGACGTGGGTGATTTCGCCATCGGGGTCGACCATGTACTGGTAGCCGACGAGCGGGAAGCGACATTTCTCGTAGCCGGCGGTCTGGACGATGAACGGTTCGGTGAGGTATGCTGCAAGTTCGCGCAGGAAGTCCTCGGCGTGTTCGTGCTGGTAGTCGTACACGAGGTCCTCGGTTTCGGCGTCGATGAGGGCGTCGCGGTCGTCGTCGCTGAGGCCCTCGAGCTCGCCGTCGGCGTCGAGGTGGTCGCGGGCAGCGTCACGGACGGTCGGGCGGTGTGCTGGCCCGAAGGAAGCGTAGCCGTACAGGACGAGATACGGCGACGGCGTGTCGCCGATCTCGGTATCGCTATCCGTCTGCACGTCGGTGTCAACGTCTTGTTCGGGTTCGATGACGTCGGCGGTGAGGTCATCGAATGGGCCGGTTCCGAGGAGCCACTCGGTGAGGAAGGAGCGGAGTTCGTCGACGCGTTCGTTGTCGACGGTCGGTGCGTTCGAGGCGGTGCTGACTTGGAGTGTTGCCATTGGTGCTTCGGACGAGTGCCCTCCACCGATTCGAGGGAGACAAAGTGGGCGTGTTGGTGGAGCGGGGCGACTCAGGTTAAGGAGCATCGCTGTACGGAAAATCGGGCGTCGCGTGTGGAGTGTCACTCGCGTTCGATTCGGTTACTCGAACGCGGATGAGACGAGGGTGGGATGATTGCGTATCCCCCTGAGAGAGAACGACCGTGTTGGAGTGCTGTTGTGGAAGGTCTTGCGACGAATCACTCCTCAAGGCCGGCGTTGGCGACGGCCGAGGCGAGGGCCGCTTCGTCGATGGCCCCCTCTTTCGTCGGCCCCTCGGGGTCGGACTCGCTGTTGCTGTCGGTGTCGTGGTCGCCGTCATCGCTCTGGTCGGCGTCGTCGGTGTCGTACACGCGGGTGTAGCCGCCCTTGGTGTCGGCCTCGGCTTCGACCTCAACCTCGCCATCGGCGTCGTCGTAGCGGACGGCGTCCATCCCAACGTCTTCGCGAGCGTCGTTGAGGGCGTCGTGGTAGACTTCGAGCGAGAGGTTGTCCCCGTACTGTTCACGGCACATCGCGACGTAGGGGGTCGAGTCGGTGCCGTCCTCGCCTCCGTTCTCGAAGGCATCGAGGCGAGCGGCCGTCCGGTCGATGGTTTCGCGCACCCACTGGTTTCGGGTGGCTTCATCGACGCGGGTGATGGTCTCGGGCCGAAGAGAGACGTTCACGTTGCCGTCGTCGGTTTCGTACGTGCTGGGCTTGGCGGTGATAGCGACGTACGCGGGGGGTTCGAGGCCGTAGAGGAACGCGGCGGCGTCGGGCTGGTACTGACCGGCGTAGACGAACACCGTCCCCGTGGGATCGACGATTCGGGCCTGCCAATATTCGCTGTCCTTGCCAACGTCGTTGACTTCGGTGACGGTCCCGACGAGGAAGTAGCGGTTCGCAATCTCGCCGCTGGGGAGCAGCGCGAATTTCGGGGCGCGCTCCTCGTCACTCTCTTTGAAGACGTGGGTTGCCTCGTTGAGTTCGGCGGCGAAGGCGCGCTTTGCGACCTGTCGGCCCTGTCGCTGGGTGCTGTTGCTGTCGGTGCTGCTGTCGGCTGTGGATGCTGAGTTACTCATTAGTGTGAATTGGAGAGGGTAGTGGGCGGGGCGTGGACCTACGCGAGTGGGTCGGCCTCATCGACAAGGAGGTATTTCCCGATGACGCGGCCGCTGACTCGGTAGTAGCGACCGACGAGGGCGTCGGTGAGGTCGTTCGCGACGACGCTCGTATCGAGAGCGTCCATCGCTTGCTGTTTGGCCTCCTCGATGGTGATGTCGGCGAGGGCTTCGGTCGCCTCCTTGTCGAAGATGGCGTGTTGGACGCGCACGCCGTCGTCGAAGACGGCCTTGATGCGGAGGTCGAACTCGCCTTCGACCTTTCCGTGTTCGGCACACCGGCCGTCCTGGAGGACGCGCGTACAGCCGTCGTGGGGACAGCGCTTGATGAGCCCGCTTCCGGACTGGATCGCGACCATCGGGGCCTCGATAGTCAACTCCTCTGCGTTGTCGCCGACTTCGATATCGTCATCGACGGGTTCGATGACCGACCGGGAGTTGAGGTTGATGGAGTAGCGGCCTTCGTACTCGCTGGTGACGACGTTGTCGATTCGGTACACGCCGTCCGCGTCGAGTTCGGGAAGGTCGGCTTTGGCCCACTTGGTGAATTTGAGTCGGCCGCTCTCGTCGCCGATGAGCCCGACCTGGGCGATGCTGTCGCTGGTCGGCTCCCATAGGTCGACGACTTTGACGGTGACTCTGACCCACTGGCCGTCGGTGTTGATTTCGTCGAGCGTCGTGTCGCCGGCACTCTGCGAGGAGAGTGCGAGGTCGTCGTATTCGATGCCGAGCACGTCGAGGTAGTGGTTGCGCGTGGCGCGAGTAGCCTCGTCGAGCGGCACGTTGTAGCCGTTGACCATCTGGTCGAGCCGGGTGACGATATCGTCGACACTCGGGAGGGCTTCATCACCGGCGTCGTCGGGGAATTGTTCGATGAGGGTGGTCGCAGCCGTCGCGAGGTCGTCGCTGGAGGCGTTGACCGCCGAATCTGCGGGTGTTGCGTTGGTGGACATTGGTTCGAGTTTTGGTTCTGGTTCGATGGCTGTTTGAGGTGGCTTCGGGGGGAGTTTCTCCACGAAGGAGACGGGCCGAGAAGCGTCGGAACGAGGCACACGAGAGCCGTGAGAGACACGGTATCTCTCGTCTCTCCTCTGATTCCCCTCACCCCCCTTGGGGAGCAAAAACTCTGGGAGGGATTGCTGATCGCGACGGTCTGCGAGTCCTGGCCTGCTCGGTCAGCGAGCGTCTTCGAGACTGATGGTTTCGTCGGCGCTGATCCATCCGCCGAGGGCGGCACGCTCAATGATGGCGAACGACCCGTCTTGGAGCGTGGCAAAGCGCGTCCCGACGGTCGGGCCTGGCCCCGGTGGGTCAGGCCGGTATCGGTCGTCGGGATTGACCGCTCGCGAGGGATCTTCGCCGTCGACGATATCGAGGTCGAACAGCTCCTCGTCGGTGGGAATGGCGTCGGTATCGGTATCGGTATCGGTGTCGCTGCTATCGGGATTGGAGTTGGTATGTGAGCACATGAGTGTGAGGTTAGCTGTCGTCGCGCCAGCGCTGGCCGCAACTGGCACACGAGAGGAGTCTGGTCGGTGGCTCGTCGATGGAGCGGAGTTGGACGAGTCGGTAGTGCGCCCGGTCGTGGGAGCACTCGGGACACCGGCAGGTGGTCGTGGGAAGGCCGAGGCTCGGCTCTGTCGTCGCCGTCGTCTCGGAGGTGTCGGGAGTCGCGACGCCGGTGAGCGCGTTCATGCTGGCGTCCTCGATGGCTGCTATGGACTCGTCGGGAGCGCCCGAGTCCTCGTCCTCGAGTGCGGTTCCGAAGTGGTCGAGGTTGCGCACGAGCGCCCAGAGACGGCGCTTGCCCTGTGGGACGGGATGGTCTGGGACGGGAGTCGAGTCGGGCTGTGAGGTGGCAATGACGTCGTGGACGGCGGCGTGAATCGCGTCTCGGTCGGCGTCGGCGTCGACGAGGACGGAGACGACGTTAGCCTGTTCGCACCACCAGGTCGGGAGTGGGATGCCGCCGTCTTCGTCGAATATTTCGGTGGCTTTGAGCCATTCGTGGGCGTCCATCTGCCCGCTCTCTTCGGCGTCGAGACGGTCGACCGGCGTGTGGACGGGACGAGAGACTTCCTGCACACCGGGTGTGCCGAGCGCGGGTATCGAGCGGCCGCCGTGCCGCTGGAAGGGCTGTTCGATGCCGCGCTCACGATTTGCTTTGGCGTATTTCGCCCAGTCGACGTTGGAGATGTCGCCGCGTGGCGCTGGCCCGTCGCCAGCCTCGATGACCGTGATGCGAGTCTCGGAGTCGGCGGCGAGCGTCGCTTGGCCCTGGTATTTCCCGACTTTCCCGGCGACAACGCGCACGAGGTCGCCTTCGTGGAGGATGGTTCCCTGATTGGATTTCGTCCAGACGGTGAATTTGATGGTCCCGGTGTCGTCTTCGATGAGGCCGACTTGCTGTTGGGTGCGGGATTTGGGTTGCCAGAGTCGCGTGACGGTCCCCTGGATGTCGGCTTCGACGTTGTACTTCGAGGGGATGATCGGCACGGAAGAGATGGGCTGGATGACGCCCGCTTCCTGGTAGAGTTCGTCGAGGACGTTCGATTGGGCGGTGAAGAGGTCCTGTCCTCGGGCGACCTTGCTGGCGAGGCGGTGTTCGAGGATGGGCTTGTTCGGGGGCGTGACGAGGCGGTCGGTGATTCGGTCGGCAGCGTCGTGCACGCGCTGGGTGGTTTCCTCGTCGAGCTGCTCGAACGGGTCGTAGGAGTGGATGTTGTCGCCGATGACGCGGTCGTTGTAGTCGGCCCGGCGCTCGCGGTACTCGGTGAGGAGTTCCTCCCGGCGCCGTGTTTCACGGTCGATGCCGGCGACGTGTGCGGCGAGGGCTTTCTCTCGCTGGCGTTTACGTTCTTCGCGAAGTCCGTGGAGGCGTTCTTGGGCTTCGAGTGGGAGTCCGGTGAGGTCCTCGTCGGCGAGGTCCATCGGGTCGATGTCGCGGGCTTGCGTGGTGCGGAGGCTCGCGCCGACCCAGTAGGCGTCGAGTTCCTGTCCGCCGGTGCCTTCGATTTCGAGGCCGAACTCGTCGTATTCGGGCTGGGTTCGGGCGGCCATCATGAGTTCGCCTGCGTTCTCGAGGCGGACGCCGAGACAGTCGCTCTCGAGGTGGGGACTCTCGTAAAGCCCGCGCAGCCGGAGTTCGTCGAAGCGGTCGTCTTGTTCAACGTCGCTGTTTGAGAGGCGGTGCTGTCCGTCGTGGTAGTATGTCATCGGTAGGTCACTCCGTGGTGGATGATTCGGGAGGCGGGCGGCTGTCGGCCATCCTCCTCTCGAACTCCCCTCGACCCCCTTTGGGGGCCAATACTGAGCGAGAGCTAGCCGAGCCCGGTCTGTGGAGGCGGAGTTCGATTACCAGCGACACAACCTGGTACAGTCCTCACAGGGCTCCTCGAACAGCGTATGTGACGTGGAACCCGGAACGACCGGGAGTGGACGACAGGATGTGGAAGTGGAGTAACATAGTCCCGTGGCAAAATACTATATTCCCACACCACAAAGGAACCAGTATGAGTGATCGAGCGCTGGCCGAGTTCGCGGATATCAACGAGAAGGTCCGAGAGGATTGGAAGGAGGAGACGACACCGTACGAGCGTGTCCGCCACGTTATCGCCCACACGTATTCACCCGTGTCGGCAGACACCGTCGCCGAGGACGCTCTCACCTCGCCGAAGACGGCTCGAAAGCACCTCAATGCACTCGCCGACGAGGGATTTGTCGTGACGGCTACCGGCGAGCACGGTGGGACAACGTACCGCCGGTCCCCCGAATCGCTCGTCGTTGAGCAGGCGGCAGATATCCTCGAGCACGTCTCGACGGATGAACTCGTCACGCGTATCGGCGAGATGCGCGATCAGCTCAACGAGTATCGCTCTGAATACGGCGTTGATTCGCCTGAAGAGCTAGCCGTCGAGCAGACGAACCAGACACTCGAGGATAGAGCATCGGACCAGCCGGAAATTGATTCGGAGACGATTCAAGAGTGGCAGACGCTCCGGCGCAACCTCGCGTTCGCAAACGCAGCCCTCTCGATCGCGAATGCCGAACGATTTGTCGATGGTGATCGTCGCTCGACCGACCGCAGTATTTCGGCCTAGTCGATGTCGAATCCAGATGGAACGGAGGAGAGCCACTCGCTCCGTGGGCCGATTGACCGATCAGCCCTGATTACAATCCGCGATATTATCGACGAGACAGAGCCCCTCGCGACACCTTCACTCGACGACTATCTCAACCCGTCTGTACTTGAGATCAGCCTCAAGGATGGCCTTTGTGGGGCCGATAGTGGGCGAATTGACGTCCAGTGGACAGTCCGTGGAGACTACAAGTTTCACTATACCGACTCCAAGGGCGTGAACTTTCGGTGGGGAAAGCATCCACACGATGGGGACTATATCCACGTGCCCGGTCTCGAGCATTATCACCCACCACCTAATGCGAGTTCAGACCCGGACGAGGTAGAGGAATCCTGCATCAAGCAGTCACCGGAGGCACTGGTTACTCGTGCTGTGCTCAAACTCTGGCGTGTCGCCTACCACAGCCAGTCATATGATCCGCTGAACGCTGGAAGCAATCCTCCGTGAGACTCGACTACCAGCAGAGCTAGCGATGGATAGTTCCGTCTTCGAGGTCCCTCGACGATATCGTTATATCCAAGCGTGGAGTAGCTACAGTGAGCCTTGAACGGCTCATCATAACAAGCTCGGAAAGGCACATTCGCCTTTCCACTCTACTTTCGATGAGCGGGAGCGCCGTTCCATTAGCGAGTTTCTGTCCTGAGTAGCCCTGTTCGACGTGGTCGTTCGTGGGTGGTCGTCCGTCGCGCGCCAGAGGCTCGTCGAATGTACGCGGGATTGTGGGGGATTACAACGTAGGAATCGATAGACAGCGCAGGGATACCGCGATACAGTTATGACTGCTGTTCGCCTCTCTGAGAGTGGAAAGCACGGCGCTTTTCGAGCTTGTTATGAGTGGATACACCGACAGGTCCGACCTCACTGAGGACGGACAACAGAACGGCAGTACCGAAATCGAACACAACAACGAACATGAGCACCCCACCCACACTGTTCGCCTGTTCTCACAGGCGGCAGACCACGGATTCCCGGCGACGGTTCGCCTCTCCACCGAGGAGGTCCGCCGTCTCGACGACGGAGTGGAATCTCCGACGATTCGTCGGTGGCTCAACCTCGATGCAGACACGAACGCAGACGCGAGTTCCCACTCGCCGTCCGCAGTCTCAACTGAGCGTGAGTTCCGTGGCACCGTGGATGGACAACACTCGACCACCGATCCCTACTCCGAATTCGACTCCGATGTCGATGTCTTCGTCGATGTCGATGCCGGTGTCGACTTCGAGCGTGAGTCCGAGCGTACAGGTGCGCACGAGTTCGGTTCTGAACTCGAACGTGAATCCGAGGGCGTCTACGGCTGGTATGATGACCAACCGATGGTCGCGTCTCGGAGTGATGAGCGGAGGACTGAGATGAACGCTCGCGGACGACCCGCTGATGCGCTCTCTGAATCTGATGTCATCGCACGTGGGCAGTACATCTACATGGGCCACGACCGCCTGACCGACCCGACTGGCGACCAGTTGACGGGCACGGCATCTGGCTTCGATGAGTACGACCCCATCAGTTCGACGGAGGTTCCGGTGCGCCTTGGACGAACACTCGTCCCTGAAGACCAGCTGGATGCACACACTCGCCGGCTGCGTGCGCTGAAGGCCATCCCCGAGGATGAGCAGACGCCACGCGAGGCAGAGGGTGTCGGAACGGACGATCTGGAAGTGACGCTTCCCTCTGGGGAGTTAGTCGCACTCCGGACTCTCGTTGCGAATCCAGCGGAGTACTCTCGATCGTCGATTCCTGGTATCGAGCGCCGGCTGGCGTTGGATGCAGAGCTAAAGAGAGTCTCTGCGGGAATTGACGCTGCTGGACACCTGACTGGCCTGGCTGCGACGTTGGATGCACACACCGACTTGCTCGCTCGCTACCGGAGCGCGCGTGCTGGTGTTGCTCCTGCGAGTCGTGAACAGACCGTCGCCCAGCAACTCTACGACCTCGCCGAGCCCCTTCGGGAGCTCGACGCTGAGGATTCCGAACTTCGTGAGGAGGTCTTGACTGAAGCACGCAGATTGCTCCAGGCTGAGACCGTCCACGAGATTCGTCGCCGACCCGTCGAAGTCGCGTCCGACCTTGCACAGCGTGTGCTGGATGGACAAGATGTGACGTCGGCATTCCTCAGACTCCTCGAAGACGAAGCAACGAACCCGAGAAACGTCCTGCGAATCAACGCGATTCTACAGGCGAACCTCTGGTCCTCGAAAGGCTATCTCACCACGCAAGGCGTCGTGAAGAAGGTCTACCATGCTGACGTCCCTGGATTGAAATTCGGGATGATCGTCAAGGATGGAGATCGCCGCGAGGATGAAGTTCGTGTCTCTGTCTGGGAGTCAAGCGAAGAGGAAATTACTGCATCAACGGCCGACCCGGATGACGCCGATGGAGAAGTAATCATCTCGAAGAAAATTCTCGCCGAGCCGAACGAAGGTGACGTGGTCCGCCTTGTTGACTTCAAGTTACCGTACAAGAAGTCCAACCAGACGTACCAGGGTCAACCGAAGCTCGACTCGCGCTGGGAATCCGAGATTCAGATTCTCGAGCGTGCACCGATCACCGCATCGACTCGCTCGACGCCTGCGACACCTCAGCGTGTTAGTCAGTCGTCGCGCTCGTCTGATGCTGGTGAGGCTGTTCCCCGGAGTTCCGCTGCGAAGTTCTCAGGTGATGTTTCGACAACCTGGCCGTCGCCAGTGCTGCTCGAGACGCTCATCGAAGACGAACTCGCTCGTGTCTCCGACCGCGTTCAAGCAATAGCCGAACGCAAACAGCTCGCACAGCAAGAGCGTCAGATGAAGCGAAACCGCCGATTCCTCACGGACCACCCTGAGGCACTCGGTCTCTTTAAGGCAAACGCGTCGATGAGATTCGTGAACGGCGACTCGCCTCGTGACCCCTCGTCGTGTTGGGTTTGTGGTGTCCGGAACGATGACATGAACTACGATCCGGTCGTAGCGTCTCGATTCCACCCACTCTGCCTGGCACGCGCTGGTGTTGAGAGTTGTAAGGAATACACCGAACAGCGTCTCACCGAGTACACCGAGTCACTCGATGGAGGAGCTGTCTGAGTATGCGTACGTGTATGAGCACAGCTGATACCCGCACTCAGATTCGGATACAGGCTCAGATTCGACAGCCCTCGATAACGGTACTTCCCGTTCCCTGGTTATGTCCTGAACTGTAACGAACCCTAGCACCCCCGAGTTCCCTACCGATTGAACTCAGAATTCCAACTAAACCCTCTTTCGAAAACCGGACCTGTAGCCACCGAGCAGCGCCTCAGCCTCCCGAACCGCGGATCACGAACCCCCCAGAAGCAGCCTGTGCTTCGGTAGATATCGTGCGGACCAGAATGTGGTGGGTGTAGTTCCACATTCAATGTAGCCAACGAGTCCTCATACGGGTGAGACGCATATGGAACAACAGTATGACGACGTCTGGGCACGGTGGGGAGGAGACATGGTTTGAGGTACAGCTGTCGGTTCCATGGGTGGTGGCGGGAACGACGGGCGTCCAGGACGTGATCAACATCGCGGTGTCGGAGGTGGGCAAGAGGGTGAATCAGACGTCGGCGCGGTACTCGGAGATCGTCGTTCAGGACGTCGCGTGTCCGTCCTGCGGGTATGAGTATGAGGCGGCGCTTTCGACGACGGATTTCGCGTTGGTGGTCGTGACGGTGTTGGCGCAGTTCAAAGCGGCCTCAGCGGAGGAGAGTTCGCGCATCGCGAAGCGGGAGTTGGGTGTGCGAATGAAGGATATTCCGTTGACTGTCCTTGGGGTTCGGCGGGCGTCGTTAGCAGTGGAGGAGCCAGCGGTGGAAACGGCGTCGGAGCCGGACGCGGTGACAGATGCGCCCTCAGGGGACAGGCCGGAGAGTGACGCCTCGAGGTCAAGCTCCTCGGCGAGGTAGTCTTCCGTCTCTTCAAACTTCATAGTGAAACGAAGCCCTACAGGTGGTATAGCGCTAATACTGGCCTTTAGTACTCTACCTCAATCCAACTTCCGGGGTATTCGAACCCAGTATTCTGATTGTGACCCCGAAAGTCATAATATTTATTATGTTAAGGAACCAACTGATGTCGTGCCCAAAACACCCTCCTACGACGGACGACACCCCTCCATGGATGGGCACACATCCACCGGGGATTAGGACAGTTTCCCACGTCTCCTGCCACAAGCGAGCGAAGTTGCTCGACCAGTGCCGAGCGTAGGATCAGCGGAGCAGTCTCTAGCGGTGGATTAGCCGCGGATGACTGTAACGCCGAAGCCGATAGCAAAGCCAGTTCCAATCCCACTGCCCGTACAAGCACGGGAACTCGGCCTCTCACGTAAGGATGGCCGGGGACACCCTCCTTTCGAGAAAGTACCAGAACGAACGGTGCGCGAGGTCGATGGCTTAGTGTCTGGTCGGGGAGTGCATTCAGCCAATTCAATTCGTAAAGAAGATTTCGAGTGTGGGGTCACGGCTGTCGAGGGACCGAAATCCGTGGTCCTCAGCACGCCCTCAACGACATGAGCAAAACTGGATATTCGATGCACAGCGACCGCCGGCTACCAGGACGGTCGGGTGAACGCGTGGAGGATGCGTCGGATCGTCGAGATGACGATGTATGCGGTCGAGACTGCGAAGCCACCGACACAGACGGTCCAGAGGCCGGTGGTAACGAACTGCGGATCGACAGCGAGGAACATCATCCCGACGTAGGCGGTGATAAACATCGAAAAGACGGCGGTGGTCAGGAGCGGTACATTGACCGGGGGTAAATATCGGATGGACATAATTCGTGGTCGGAGTCGAAGGTGAGTCAAGACTGATTGGTTCGGTCGGGTCGGCGGCGCATGGCCGCGCCGCGGACAAAATCGAGATCGAGATCGAGCTGGAGCTCTGGCTCGGAATCGGAACGACGCGAGTGTCGTCGACGTCGCGGCGACACGCCGCGCTGCTCGACTTCCTCACCCCCTTTAGGGGACCAATACTCGGCCCGAGAGTGACCGTCCGGGGGGGGTCGAACCGCATCGGTAACCGGCCGAGCGAAGCGAGGCCGGGAGCGGAGCGGGGCGGCGGAACGGGGCGGGGCGGAAGCGACAGGCCTCTCACAACCGGGGGAGCGCTAGCCGAACCGGATCAGGGGCTTCGAGCGTCAAAAAACGCCTCCGAGAGGTGGGGACGGCTCGCCCCTTACTGGGCTTGAGCGGGACTCGCTTCCGGCGCGATGTCCTTGATGGCCGCCTCGACTGCCACTTCGATGTCGGAGACATCCGACTGGTACACCGACTGGACGGCGTCGGTGGCGTCGGAGTCGCGACTGGCGAGCGCGCCGAGGCGCTGCTGGGTCGCGTCGATGGTCTCGGCCACCCACGAGTCACGGGCCTCGCGGTCGACGACCGTGATGGACTCAGGTTGGATGGACACCTTCACGCCGTAGTCCGTCTCGTAGTGGTGGAGTTTGCCGACCACGGCCACGTACGAGGGCGTCTCGGCCGACCGGAGCACGTCCATTGCCTCTGCCTGGTACTGCCCGGCGTAGAGGTTGGCGGCCTCACCAGCGGCCATCACGCGCCCCTTCCAGAACTCGGAGTCACTGCCGACGTCAGCCGTCTCGATGAGCGTCCCGACGACGAACACGCGGTTGGCTGCCTCGCCACTCGGCAGGAGCGTGAACTTCGGCGCTCGGTCATCACCCTCGTCTTCGGGGCGGGTGAACGAGTGGGTCGCCTGGTTGAGTTCTTCGGCGAACAGGCGCTTGGCCGGCTGGCGCTGAGTGACGGCCGGGGCCATGCTCGCGTCGTTGAGGCCGGGGTTGTCCGCGGAGTAGCCTGTCTCGACCGCTTCGTCCACGAGGAAGTACTCGCCGACGACCGGGCCACGCACGTCGAAGGTCTTCCCGATGAGCGAGGCGCGGAGTTCTGCGCCGACGACGCTGGCGTCGAGGGCATCAGCGGCCATTTCCTTCGCTCGCTCGAGCGTGATGCCACTGACAGCAGTGGTCATCTCGGCGTTGAACAGCGCTCGGACAGCGCGCTCACCGTCGTCGAGGATGGCTTTCAGCCGAAGGTCGAACACACCATCAACTTCGCCGTGCTCGGAGCAGCGGCCGTTCTGGACGACGCGGGTGCAGTCCTCGTGGGGACAGCGCTTGATGAGGCCACTCCCGTCTTCGAGGGCGACGAGCGTGCCCGTTGCGCGCACTTTGCCGTCGGTGGGTTCGACGGCGTCCTCGGCGGCGGCCTCGGTGACCTCGCTGGCCTTGTTGAGCGAGATGGAGTACTTGCCTTCGTACTCGTTGGTGATGGCCGAGGCGATGTCGTAGGTGACGCCCTCCTCGAGGGCAGGCAGGCTCTCAGTGTTCTTCTGCCAGACGACGAACTTCATCTGGGCGCTCTCATCACCGATGAGGCCGACCTGCCGCATGGAGTCGTGCTTGGGCTCCCAGAGGTCGACGACCTGCGCTCGGACGTCCACCCATTCCTCCGGGCCGACGTCTGCGATGTCGCCGAGCATGACGCGCTCGAAGGCGTGCGAGCCGCTCGCGTCGCCACCGAAGCCCGCCAGCGCCGAGATGTCCTCGGACAGGTCGCCGTCGTCGAGGTCGTACTCCGCTGCGAGGTTGCGAACCGTCGTCGTGGTCGCCTCCTCGAGTGGGACGCTGAACTCCTGCATAGCCGCGATTCGCTCCTGGACGGTCGAAGCGGGCACGTCAACGCCCATCTCGCCGAACTTGCCGCTGATGTCTGCCGCACGCTGCTCCACGCTGAGGTTGGAGTTTGCACTCATAGTAGTCTCTCTGAGGGGGATTTCACGAGCAGGACAGAACGAGGACGCGCCTCGCCCCACCCGCACTTCCCTCACCCCCTTTGGGGGCCAATACTTTCGGGAATCGCAAGCAGGACAACCGCCAGTGGCGGAGTTTCAACAGATCGGCGTTGCTCGCATCGAGCCGCTCGTGAGGTCGAAGATCGAGAAGATGGACGTCGTCACGCCCTCTCTCACTTCCCTCACCCCCTTTGGGGGCCAATACCCACGTCAAAGGGGAAAGCCAAACTCGTCTTCGTTGAAAGTCTCGCTCGATTCTGAATTCCAGTGACTGTAGCCGATGTCGGGAGCGTATTCGAGTTGTATTTCTCTCTGGTAGGCCCTAGGATTATATGTTTCTAAGGTAACCTGTTGATGCCGGGAGATGTCAGAGGCACCGGTTCCCCCACCCCCCAATCCCCTTGCATACTGGTACTACCCCGGAAGAGGGGTTGTCGAGATAGAGTCAAGGATTGTCCATTACTCCCTTCTAGCAGCACGCATACCGAATTGGTCATCCCCTGTGGATTGCTCTGAAGCCTAAGCCTGGAATCCTGCTCTTAGCACATGATGTGGATTAGAACGTGTAGTCGTCGCGAACGACCGCGTTCGCACAGGATTCACAGAGGACGTCAAAGGGGGGCCACCCGGTGAGGCCGTCGGCGTCCTCGAGGAGCGCGGTCGGGACCAGGCCGCTGGTCCCACAGCCACCGTCACACGAGGTGAACGAATGGCTGACCGCGGCGAAGGTCTCGCCGTGCGGGTCGTGGTCGGGCTTGCGGAACTCGGGTTCCTCGCCCGTTTTGAATGACACGCTGACCGGCTCGCGCTCGGCCGTGTGGTTGGTATCGGTGCGCCGCTCGTCGGACTGGATGTTGGTCATCTCAAATCCCTCACCCCATTTGGGGTCCAATACTTTCGCAGCGACGAGGAGGGGCACACCGCTGGCCGTGCGGGAGAGACGCGCGGCGACCACCCCACCAGCAAAGCCGGGGAGCGGAGTTAGCCGAAGAAGCGGGAGAACATCCCTCGTTGTTTCCGGCGTTCACGTTCGTCGGCCTGGATCTGCTCGTTGGCCTCCTCGTATTCGCGGAGGACGGCGTCGAGGCCGGAGAGCGTCTCCTTGGCCGTCGCAACGTCTTCGCGACGGACCAGCGGGCGGAGAATCTGCTTGAGCCGCTTGACGGGGTCGTCCGGAAGGTCGGCATCCGCCGGCGACAACAAGCCGGCCCGCTTGAGCTGGGTCCGGTAGCGTTCGCGTTCGCCCATCAGCTCGTCCATCGCCTTCAGGTAGGTCTCGGCGGTGAACTTGTAGCGGTCACGTTCCTCCTGAACATCCGCGAGATCGCGGAGCCGCTCTTCGAGGCGGGTCTGATACCGCGCCAGTACGCGGTTGTCCTCGCGAGCGACCTTCATCGCCTGGGCTGTCGGCGTTCGACCCTCGATGGGACCAACGGTCCAATCCGTCGGATGTTTCTCGGAATCGTCGAGATGGGGATTGGTCCGCGACCAGTTGCCACCGGCTTTCGTGACGGATTCGGTCATCATCCGCTGCGTACTCTCATCGAGGTCGGAGTCGATGTCCGTCCCGTCGGGAGCAGCGGGCGAGACGCCCTCGGGAGTGACGCTCCCACCAGGGGTCGACTTGCCCCGGTCGTTCGAGGCGGGGGAAGCGTCGCGCATGGCCGTCGACGTTGACTGTCCAGTGGGGGCGTTCGCAGCCGCGTCCGCAGCAGCGGCCGGGTCCACCCCCATATCCACACCCACACCTCCGTCGTCGGCCCCACTGTCGCTGTCGTTGTCGCCGTCGAGGCCGAGGAGTACGTCGGGGGAACTCTCGGCGGCAGTCGCGGCGTCATCCGTGTGCAGCGGACCTGGGGCGCTCGGAGCGGCCTCGGCCGATGCAGACGTGCCATCACTCACGAAAGAACTCCCGGCCGCACCAGCGGAGTCCTGTGGCTTCTGAGCGGATGCTGAGGATGCCACGTCATTCGCGGGGATATCCGAGGCCGAGGTCGAGGGAGAGGACGATGCCGTTGGCCCGTCGGCCTTCGAGAACTTCACCCCATCGTCACTCGGGAGTTCGTAGTGGTCATCCACTCGGAGGAGCGCGCGGGCGAGAGTGACGCCGCCGTAGGTCGCACCACTCGAGTAGTGTTGGCCGTCCCACTTGGGTCGCATCAACCCGGAGGTACGAAAGAGCGCGTCCATCCGATCGGGGTCTTTCCCCGTCCAGAACGCAAGCGTATGAGCGAACGCCATATCCGCTTCAGACTGGCTCGGATAGTCGGCATCGTGAGACCCCCACATCGAGGAATCGCCTTCGTAGAGGCGGCGTTTCCGGTCGCCACCTTGCGAGTCGTACATCCGCTTCAGAATCTCGCCATCTGATAGCTCGATACCGGGCCCTGCGAGGTCGGCAAACGTACTGGGGCACACCGGGGGAAGGTACTTCGTCTGGACCCGCTCGAGGGCTTCTCGGATGGCCGGGTCACGGATGTTTCTGAAGGCGTCACCGTAGCGCTCGACGAGTGCGCTTTCACTCTGCCGACCAGGGACGTCGGTGGAACGCCGACCGCCACGATTACCTCCACTTTCTGAGGCATCGCTCGCGGCGGTATCGGCGAGACTCAACTGCCCATCCGAGCTGGACTCGCCACGAATGTACTCACCGTGAACGGCGTCTAACTCGTCCTGACATTTCCGAATCTCCGTGGGCGTGTCCTCGAGGTGCGCCCCGGTCACGGTGAAGTAGCGATCAGAGTCGTACATCTCAACGCGACCCCGGCGATTCCCGGCGGCGGTCAGTTCGCCCCCGACGAGGATATGCACACCCGTGCCGGAGGGAGACACTTCGGTGTATGAGTCGAGTCGGTCGATGATATCTTCGGCCCAGTCTTCGAGCTTGCCTGTATCAGGGTCACGACACTTATCGAGGTCGACGCCGGTGATGGAGACGTTGTCGGTGAAGACGAAGCCAAGGCCATCGCCGGGCACGCGGGAGTCGTTGAGTGCCTCCCACGCAGTGTCGAAGTCGCGGCGCTGTTTGGGATTGGTGACGTCGCAGTTGATATCACCGCTGGTGCGATACGGTTTAGTCGGGATTTTGGTAGCTTTCCCGTTGCGCTCTCCCTCACGCCAGAGAATCCAGTTCTCGATAGAGCGGATATTGGCCGGGATTGCGTCGTTTGTTACGTCTATATTCGTCATAGATTCATCGTGATGTTCGGAAGGGTCGTCGCCACTCGACGGCGGGCGAAACAAACCCGGATTGTCGATCTCGACCCGATTTCAGGGAAAATCGACACCCTGCGCGCGATTCGCGCAGAACTGGTGACCCCCTCTAATCCAATACTATGATATGTAGCATCGAGGGAGCCGAATGGGGCCACCAGATCGCTCAATAGAGTCTCTGGACCGTTTTGCGCGCGTGCGCTAAGTCCCGACGGTTGGGGAGTCGTCGCAGACCCGAATTCTGGGGATAGAAGTCTCTTACCTACTGTGCGCGGCGTGCGCGGATTTTGCGGGGATTTGCGCGCACTCGAATCACCTTCAATTTGGCCGATTTTGAGCGGAGCAACGAGCGCGCTTTTTAGACCTTCTGGGCCGTTTTGCGCGAGTGCGCTAAGTCCCGACGGGTAGGAGGCGGTCTCAGACCCGGATTCTGGAGGCACAAGGACCCTACCTGTTGTGCGCGCCGTGCGCGTACTTTGCGCGCACCGCCGGAGATGGTTATTCAAGTTCATCGAGTAGATTGGCCGCGCTGACGAACTCCCATTCTCCATCCGGCCCCCAGATCGACTCGGTCAGTTCACCGTGTGACCGCCCCCGTCGTTTGGCGGGGAGCTCGTCGATCAAGCCGGCGTTCGCGAGAGCCCGCGCGATATTCCACGCTTCTGAGAGATTTGGGACGACCCAGATTTTCTTCTCGACGTCGAAGCGGTTGAAGTCCTCGTAGTGCTTGACGATGTGCTCGTGGCGAACGTTCCAGATCGCCTCTCCAATCACAGCTGGCTTGTCGTCTTTGTACGCGACGACATCTGGCTTCACGTCCGTCCCGAAGATCGGGGTGTATCGATTGACGAAATAGTGAGAGGTTTCATCGTTCGCGAGTGTGCGAGCGAGTGCCTCGACCATCACCTTGTGGTAGGTCTTCTCGTTGACGTCACCCTGGTCTTCACCGAAGGCGACGCGAGCGCCACACGCACGCTGACCGTCCTCGGTGACGGTGTAGTAGACACGGAGATTCTCGGTCACCTTCTCGAGGTAGCCGAGGTTGATGAGCCGGTCGGGGTCTACCTCAGAGAAGTGACTATTTATCGGCTTCATCGTATCGAGCATATCGAACTTGGGATGTCGACCGTTCACAGTCGTCACCACGGCAGCGAGAAATTGGCGTTCCTGAACTGTCAGATTCTCGTCTATTCCTGAGCCAACGCCACCGAGCCAGGTATCGTGCCGGTCAGCGTGGTCAGCGTCCGAAGGATTCTCCGTGGCCGCCCCCGCTCCATCGGCGCGGGTCGTATCTCCCTCCACGCCGCCCTGTGCAACGGCGGTAGCAGTCTCGTCCGTGGTGGTTGGGTCGGCCCCGTTGTAGAGGAAGTCGTTGATACGATTTTCCAGATTGCTTACCGAATCTTCACCGCCACGTTCAGCAGGAGATTCGGCCTGAGCGCCACCGATTCCTTCGCTGGCTGCTCGGCGCGAACCAAAGTCGTCCGTGAGGTCGTCGGCGGGCCGGGTGACAGGCCTCGACGGTCCATTCTGATCGCCACCATTTGCGGGTTGCGTCCCGACCTGAGTTGCTACGTTCCGCCGACTCTCCCAGACGTCTTCTTCGGGCTTCGAGTCGGAGTCGGGGCCGGAGCTGGGCACATCGTTGTGGTGTTCGTTCGGATCGGTGGCATCGACCCCAGAGCCGGTGTGGGATGCCGAGAGTTGCTCGGCGGAGGGGTCCGTGTTGCTTCCGGGGATGAGACAGTAGTCGTCCCGTGTTTGGCGTGTCTTCTTCGCGTCGATCCCCCCGAAGGAGTCACCGTAGGGTGAGACTGAATCCTCGTTCACGGGGTCGTCCGAGTCCCGGTGGCCTGCGGGGATGCCGACCGGCAGGAGCGTGACAAGTTCGGGAACGTCGGTCATGAAGCCCGTGTCGGGGAGTTGGGCGACCCATTCCCCACGAGGGAGTGACGTAATCCGGTCAACGAGTTCCTCGTCTTCGATGCCCTCGTGGAAGAGTGTCATCACCAGCTCTTCGTCGACGGCGAGTTTGCCGATGAGTTTGGTGTTGATGTTCCGCAGAATCTCCTTGTAGGAGGAGACGTCGAGGGCGTCGGATTTCACCTGCTCGGCGAAGTGAACGATAACCTCGAGGGCGAGGCCGAACTCACGGCCGTCGGGGATCATGTCGTCGCGAACCAGTTCGGACTGGAGGAGCGGTGCAGCCTCGTCGATAATCAGGTTGATGACGTAGCCATCGCTGACAGGCGGTGTCTTGCCGAGGCGATGGCGGAGGCGAGCGCCGGACCAGATGTAATCGAGCAACATGAACGTGAAGAGGTTGCTCGAGGCGGGCCGGAGGTCGCCGGTGTCGATGAGAACGACGCGCTTGCTGGCGAGGATGTCCTGGATGTCGAACATCGGCGATTGGTGGGCGTAGTGCCCGTTCTCCTCGTCCCATTCTGGGACGAAGTTGAGAATCCGCCAGATGAACGACCGCTCTGCTAGTTTCGTTATCCGATTCATCACCGCGTCGATGGAGGTCATGAACCGCTGGCGGTCAGCATCGACGTGGCGCTGAAGGGTCCGGTGGAGCGTGGCATCGCTCACGGGTGGGAGCTTCCCCTGGGCCTTCGTTTCCTCGTTCATGCTCCCAAGTTTCTGCATGTCCATCGCCGCAGTCAGGAGGTCGCTGATGGGCCATGCATCCTGGCCGTGAACGGGGTCGAACATCGCCTTGATGAGGCTGTTGAGAATTTCCTGAGCGACGAACGCCTGGTCAGCCATTTCTCGACCGAGGACGTACACGAGCAGTTCGTTGTAGCGGTCGATTTTCTCTTGGACAGCGACGGTTCGACTGACGCCGGCGGCGAGTTGCGGGCGAATATCGAAGTAGGGGAACGCGAGGACCTCGTCGTTCGGCCCAGGGACGGTGATATGGACGACGTCGTCGAGGTTCCCGAACTTCTTGAAGTGGGCGCGCTTGTACTGGTCGGCCATCGACCCGCCCTTCTTGTCGAAGACGAAGATGGGGCCGTCGAACGACTCGTAGGCGCTGAGGGTGTCGTTAATCATCGCGGTGGTCTTCCCGCCACCCGTCGTGGCTGCGCGCATCACGTGGTGGGTGAGTTGTTCGGCGCTCAGGCTGATCGGGATGTCCGGCCGGTTGTCGACGGCAGTCTCGGCGTACCCGATACACATCCCGTGGTTATACTGCGAGAGGAGGTCCTCGTCAGTCGCAGTGAGTGGCGAGCGAGCGTCGGGTGAGCCGCCGGAGGATCCGCGACTCGCGCGGGGGAGTGCGTCCGTGTGGGGGACGACGACGAAGTTCGCGAGTTCGTCGGGCGAGGCACACAGGATGGGGTCGCCTTTGCTGAAGCGCCCGGAGAGCCCGCTCGAGGTCGCAAGCCGGGCGTGACAGAGCGCGGCGAACTCTTTGTCGCTGATGCCGAGGAGGTCGCCTTCGATGCCGTAGTAGGGGCCTGACAGCGAGGTGAAGGCGTTCGAGATGCTCTGGATGGTCTGTTCGTTACAGGCGGCCCGGAGCGTGAGGTCGAACGTCGTCGTGGGCTGTTTGTGGTCGATCTGGGCCATCCGCGAGCCGGTGATTTTGTTGCTGTCACCGGCGGTGACGGTCCCCCCGACCTGTTCTGAGATATCGCCTCGGTGGATGTTGCGGCGTTCCTGTTCTGAGGTACCGAACATCTGGCGGGCGAACTCGTTTTTGAACGCGCTGAACGTCCCGTGGTTGCCCATCTTGAGGTTGCGCTTGTGGACTTCGGCTTCACTCGTCCAGTCGGGTCGTGGTTTGAACACGGCCTGGAACATGAACGGGTCGTCGGCGTGCACAGCCTGTTCAAGGAGGACGCTCAGGGGCGACCGATACTGGTCGTCGTTGTCCGTCGCGATGTCGCTGAACGGCCGCAGGAGCGTCATCCAGTCGTTCTTTTTCGACGAGATGCCTTTCCAGCGAACCAGCGAGGGGCGTTTCTCCTCGGGGACTTCCTCGGGACGGAGGGGGACGCCTTTCTTGATGAGTTGCTGCTCGGCTTCCTTTGGTGAGGGCCCGTCGCCACGGCCGATATCGTGGTCCTCGAACACGGCGGGATCCTCGAACCCGCTGAGGCGCTCGAGGTCGCCAATATCTTCGAGGGTCGCAATCCGCCGACCGCCCACCTGTGCGTTGCCGTTGTCGCTGGCGAACGCGGCCACGGGGTTGAACGGGACGATCTCGAATTCAAAAGACTCGGGATACATCGCGGCGATGTTGGCAGCGAGTGTCTTGAACGCGGTTGCGTCGTAGGGCGTTACCGAGACGTAGAAGTCGAAGCGTTTGGTGTCTCGCGGCTTGTGAATGACGAACTCGAAAGATTTCTTCGTGTCTTTGAGTCCGAGGCGGCCCGCGAGGTTGAACCGCCCAGTGTCGGTGACGCCGGCTCGATAGAGGCCGAAGAGTCCGGCGATTATGTTACCGGGCGTGACCTGCTCCCGAGCGGGGGAGATGTGGATGTACGGGCGGGCTTCAATAGGGTCGCCGAGTTTCTTTCCGGGCCCGGACCCCACTTCGACGTCCTCGTAGTCGGCGAGACGGTCCTCACGTGACGCATCCTGGTCGCCTGCGGTTGCTGGCGTCTTGACGCGGTCAAGGTCAGATGACTCTGTGCGAGTCTCTGCGGGGATTTCCTCCTCTGTACGGTCGTTCTGGTGCTCGCTCGCGTCCGTCGTGGAGTTCGGAGCGTCGGCCCGGAGACGCGAGAGGTCGAGGCCTTTCCGCTCAAAGACGCTCTTGGGGGGCTGTGAGCTCTCTGGAGCGTCGGCGTCCTGGTCGAGTGTTTCGCGGTCTGAGGGCGTTGCGGTCATCGCATCACCTCTACGCGGCCGGGGAGAGGTCTCCCGGTGGGGCGTGCGATGGTCGCGAGAGTCCCGGTGGGCGGGACGATTCGATTGCTGTTGGTGTGCTCGGTCATTATCGTGATTGGCGGGTGAGCGTCTCGTCCGGGGACGCCGGTGTTCCACGGGGTAATGCCTCGGAAGCTGTCGCTCCCGAGCTGTGAAACGAGCCACTCGGAAAGGGCCCGGTTGGTTATTCGGGCACGAGTGGGACGATGATTGAGGTGTGTTTCCTATCCGTCCCTGCCGGGTCAGGGGGTGGCGATCCACTCGAGGAGCGTCACGAAGACGGTGACCCCGAAGTAGAAGATCGTCATGCTGGCTCCGCCGATCATGAGCCACATCCCGTTTTCTGCACGGTCGGAGTTCTTGCGGGCGGTGAACCAGACGATTGCGCCTAGCGCGAGGCCGACGAGACCTGCGTACTTGAGGACGAGCAGGACGGTGTCGTACAGGTTGGTCATGATGCCTTCCAGACCACTCGTGCCAGTCTGTGCCGCGACAGGCTGCACGAAGAGGGTCAGTGTGATGAGGCCCATGAGAACAGTCATTCGGTGCTTCTTCAGGTGTTTCGTTACAGGGAGGGTGTTCATGTGATTCCTCGAACACGAGTACGGCGAGAACGAGAATAAAGAAGCGCAGCCCACATTGGATGTGGTAATGTAGCGGATGTAGTGATGTGGTCAGAGCAATAGTCGAGGACCGCTTCGTGAACAGTCCATGCGGCTGATTTCGGCGTTTCGAAAATATACACGGGTTTGCGTGGGATTCGCGGAGGGGCGGGATTGTGGGGGTGACCGCTCAGTTTATTTTCATGCCATACGTAAGCGTCTCCGGATAAGGGAACACCCTCCGCGTAGACCCAGTCCATCGAGTGATTGAAGTGTCAGCCAAAAACACCACACCAACCACGGGTATTGCTACCGACTGTGACGAACCCCGGACGACGATCAACGTTTGTCTGCACCGGAATACGCACACGCGTTTGACGGCCTACAAGAATTACAACCCACTCGCGAACAAGACGTTCGACGAGGCGGTCAACGAGATTCTGGACTCGGTCGGATTCCCCGAGGCCGATGTCTTTGAGAACCCGGCGTTCCCAGTTCTCTCATACACGGGTGACCAGCCATTCTCAATGCCTGGTGACGACTGAGCAGAGCCACCCACGCGGTCTTTCCCGCCGGTCGCTCTCCACAATCAAATAGCTGACTCTGTTGAAATTATTAGTCGTTGATAATTCTCAGCAGCCGTGCTGAATATAGAGAATAGATACAGCAACCAGTGTGGGTTCAATTCAGGTTTCAGTACCTGAGTGCGCTGTTACGCAGGCGACTCTACGTCTCAGCAGGTAATGGCACGCCACAGTAGTCACACTGCTGTCTGTTGACCGGATTACGAGACCCACACTCAGGACAGTTGGATTTCTCCTCCGGTGAGACGCGATCTTCACCCGACGTTGCGGCGTGGACAATCGAAAATTCGGCCCAAATTAGAATGACAGTACCGGCGCAGAAAACGAGTAGAACGCCTGCAGCCAGTATCTGGTTCATCAGACTGAGGACGGTGATAGAGAACGAGGGTGAACTCATTCTCTCGTAACATATGCTATCATTCTGGCATGAAGGTTAGGATTACAAATGGGATGTCGCCTAGCTCTACAGATTCGAGTAGCGTCGATTCTGATTGACGACGGTGACCGACTCGCGCCCTGTATCTTGCACGCACTCTCTGTCAATTTCTGAGGATTTCAACAGAGCCTGACGCACTGTGCGTGTTCGCTGGCGCGATTCAACTGGTTTCCGTGAGACATCGCCTCCGAGAATCCTACGCAACAATTGACCTCCAAATTGAGTACACTGTGTTGCGTAGGAACAACAGCCCCCGTGACCTGACTCAAGCGCTCGATCGGGGGGAACTCGGGGGACGGTATGGCTCGGGGGCGACCACATCGGGTCCGTGTTCGTCCTCGATGATAGCGACGACAGTCGAACCGCCGTTGCGAACTCGCGGTGGGCCCCACTCGATTTGCACTGTGTCGCCGACGGCGATGTCGTTCTCAATCGTCCACTGGTATGGTACTTCGAGGACGTACTTCGCTCGCCCCCGATATTCCGTATAGGGTTCGCCGTCGGTTTCGAGTTCGGCGTGGTGGATGGTCGTGATGGTCCCGTCGGCGTCGATGAAGATGATGTCGATGGGGAAGGTCATATCTCGCATGACGTAGGCACGCTCTTTCTCCTGTTTGTGGCGGAAGAACATCCCGTGGCCGGGGTCGAGCGACTCGGTTTCTGAGAGCCCGATGGCCAGTTCGCGCCACGTCGCGGCGACGGGACCCTCGACGGATTCGAGGTAGCCACCATTTTCGTCGTAGATGGTCGCTGACGCGTAGTTCGGCGACGTCAGATCAGAGTACATCGTGAATCCGACCCAGCCGACCATCGGCGCGAAGACGATGATGAGGACAGCGAGAACTCGGCGGTCTTTGAGGCGGTCGATGATTCGGCGGGCGAGCGTGTCTTCAGGGAATACCGGGAGGTCGGTCGGGTCGATGACCTCCTCATCCACCGCCGTGTGCCCCGGTCGGTGCTGGTCTTCGTGATCGTGATTGTCGGTGTCTGTGCGGTCTGGAGTGTTTGAATTTGAGTCTGTAGTTATGGAGGTGAGACGGTCAGAGGAGAATCCATGCGAGCGTGCTGAACACGTTGCCGCCGATACTCGCCCCGACGAGCGTGAGACCGATGACGATACCCCGCCGCCCTCGGGCGTTGGCGAGCGAGTCGCGGCTGCCGAATGCCCACCAGGTCATCCCGATGATGAAGACGGCGAGGCCTAGCGCTTCAAGTGCGAGACTGAGGGCAGTGGCGAGTTGTGAGATCGAGCTTGCCTGTGGACCCGTGACCGCGCCGTATGGCCAGCCGGCGGGGAGGAATCGAGACCCCAAGATGAACACGAGGACATCATAGAGGACGTCGAGGCCTGTGATGGCGACGAACCCGCTTGCGCCGCCGACAGCCATCCCCCGGTAGCGGTCCATCGAGCGGGCGTCCTTTGAGGCGTAGAACCATCCTATCACGCCGACCACGAGTGCGATGAGCATCCCGTAGCGCCCGAGTACCTCTGCGATCTGGTAGATGCGGAGGAAGGGCTCGACGAAGCCGCCGACGCTACTCATGCGTTCTTCCCTCCGCCGCGTTTAGTCGTGCGGCGGCGCATCCGCACGTACCAGAACGCGAAGATACCGAGGGCGAGCCACTCGACGAAGAGGAGTGTGTTATTGATTGCCCCGGAGATGTACTCGCCGACGGTGCCGGCGGCTACGAAGGCAACGTCTCCCGGTGGAAGGAGATACAGGATGCTGTCACCCTTGTAGTATGGGTTGTCCGGGCCGGTGTCCCATACATCGCCGTCGTACCTGGCTCGGAGGGTCATCCCGTCCCACGTAACTGAGGCACGCCCCTCAGAGTCGGTGGTGACGGTCCAGTTCGTCGCGTCTGCTTGGGTGACGGTGATGGTCTTGTTGTCGAGGAAGTTGCTGTTCGTATCGGTCAAGATGAGTGTGCCCTCGTGCCCTTCGCCGGTGGGTGAGCGATCTATCTCCATCAGCCGAAGGACGGTTGGAGAGTAGGGTTTAGTGGAGACGTTGAGTTGGTCGTCGAGACTGCTTCCGAAGGGGTTGTCGGCGGTCGCCGTGGCCGTCTCGCCAGTTTCGAGGTCGTTGGAGTTGAGGGTCACGACGTACTGCGTGTAGAGTTCGGTTGGTGCGTCGTTGTCCGTGTCGCTGACGCCGGCAGGGAGCGGTGCTCCACCGGGTCGCGCTGCGACTTGCGTATCGACAGTTCGGAGGTAGCCCCAGCGTTGGGTTTCGACGGAGTCCTGTTGACGTGGGAACTCCATCGTGACGTTGGCGACGCTCGTCTGATAGTGGTAGATGGCTGGCCAGCGGTCGCCGTGCGTGTGGGTTACGTCGTGTGTGTTCGATCCGCTTGCCGTCCGGACTTCGACCGCGTCGTTCCGTGAGACGCCGTAGAAGCGCCACGGTGAATCGATATTGACGACTTTCCCGTTGACGTCAACCTGAATCTGTCTCCACGGGTCGTGGGGAAGGTCCTGGTCGCCCGTCCACGTGATGAGCAGTCGGTCGTCGCCTTCACCGTCAATGTGAACGACGCTGATGTTGAGATTGGGCGAATCGAAGTCGGTGATCGTCACAGGGACGCTGTATTGCGTCGTGTGAGTGTACGTGCTCGTACTGGATTTCGACCATTCGTTGCACCGCGAACTCGTGATGCCCCAGCGACTTTCGACCTCGCTGGTCACCCGGAGCGTGGCGGTGAGGGTGTATTCCCCTCGGGGGTATTCGAGGGGCATACTCGACGGGTCTTCGATAGCAATCCAGGTTGTGTCACCGAATTTCGCCCAGTCGGATTCACCGCTGAATCCGGGGCGGTCGAGCTGGACAGAGGTGACTTCCGCACTAGAGTTGATGAGTTCGTACTCGGCCCACTTCGTCCGGTCGTAGTAGTGCCAGTGGGTACTTGTGTGCGTGTGCGTAGAGTTATCGTGGGTGTGCGTTCGGCGGTGGATGTGCTTTATCTTACACTGGTCGTCGTAGCTGTAGTCCGGCGGTGCGATGGCTCGGTGGTCGAACGGGACGTAGGCTCCCCGCGTGGGGGTTCCGCCCACGACGTAACTATCGCGATACCAGACGCCACCGAAGACGTGGTTGATGCCGACCCACGCATCGCGGACGGTGTCGAAGTTCGACTGCCCCCACTGTCGGGACATACTCGCGCCATCGCTGGTCGGATAGAGTGCTCGGCCATTCACCGTCGGGATGGCGACCAGGTCGGAGTCTTGGGCGTACCGCGAGTACTGGCCGGCGGCGTGGAGGTTTCGGTCTATCGTGTTCGAGTAGTACGCGGTGTGGATGAGCGCTTCCTCTGGGTTTGCCACGTAGAGTTCCTCCGTGCTACGGTCCCACCTGACCTCGGCATTATAGACGGGTTGCCACTCACCGTATTGGCTGGTGACGCGGACGAACCACTTTCCATCGGTGCTCGTCGGGCCGTCATAGGTGTTGTTGCCGTGGACAAGGAGGAACTGCGTCTCCTGGTAGGAGGTGATATCGGCATAGCGCGTCCACCGATCTCGATACGGTGCGGCTTGGAAATCGCTGAGGTCTCTGATGTAGAGGTCTTGCGTCGCGACGTATCGGAGTGTCTGTGAGGGTGATTGCGATTTGGCTTGGAGCTCGACCGGCCCGTATGGATAGTCGTTCTCGAAGTAGCCGTCGTAGGAGATGTCACTCGGGTCGACGTCGTCGTCGTTGTTCGCGAGGATACGGTAGGTATCGTCGTAGGACTTCTCGACACCGGGGTCGGGGGACGGGATTGCGGTGATAGCCCCCAGGCCAGCGGCGGCGACGCTGACGGACGCGAGCAGGAGCGATCCCACGAGCGCTATCGTAATGCACGCGTGGATGTGCTGTGCGTACCGCCCGTCGGTGCGCTTGAGCCGGGGAAGACTGAGACGTCGCTCGGAGAGTCCGGTTCGGAATGCGCGACCAGCCGACGTGACACGCCCTCCCAGCGTGGTGTCGTCCTGGTGCGCTCCGGTCCCAGTCCCGGTCTTGGTCTTTGACTCGTCCTCGGCCTCGGGGTCGACCCGTTGACTGTCAACGTCGGCCCCCTTCCGGGGGGAGTCAGCCTGAGAGGACATGGTCAAGCAGGCGGATGAAGACGGGGAAGGCGAAGCCGATAATCGAGATGACGATACCTGTGGTCGCCATCATGAATCCGCGCCGTCGGTTGTTCAGAGAGGGGCTGATGAAGTACGCGATGATGCCGACAATCATCGTGATGAGGCCACTCCACTTGAGGAGGGTTCCGACCCAGCCGGGGACCCTGATTGCATCTTTCAGCTCGGCAACGAGCGTGCTGAGGTCCGTGCCGGATTGTAAGGGAAGGACCAAAGCTCGCTGTACATCTGGGGTCGAGTGGAGTGCGTCCGAGTAGAGTACTTGTGCACGCGTAAGCGTCTGTATGAGGTTGAGGTTATTGCCGAGTCGAAAACCGCCAGATCCAAAGCCGAATCCGAGAGGTTGGAGCGGGCCGCCAGCTGCTCGAAGCGACGGGGCCACCGAGGAGGCCGCGTCGATGGCTGTGCTGGGTAGTGAGAGAGGCCCGGCGAGGATGAGCCACCGGCTGGCGACCTCGATGGCCTCTGGCTGTAGTGCTATCATGGGGAGGGTGTTCTCTCCACGCACCGTCTGGTGTAGCGACGGTGGTGTTTGGTACAGCACGGGAGGCCGTCTGCGGGTAAATACCCTCTTCGGTCACATCGGATGTGGTGCTACAGGGACCACATTGAATGTAGAAATGTGGGCTTGATAACATCTTAAGGTTGGCTGGCTTACGGATGCCGATGGAAAGTCCCGGTCATAACCAGTCGGTCGCTCGCAATTCGAGCGACTGCTCGCCCGCCCGAGAGGGGCGCGAGTCCGCGGAGCGTCTCGAAGACGCTCGGTGGGACTCGCGACGCTCCGGAGAGCGCCATCCGGGACTCTGTCCACAATCCAAACAACGGGAACACCCTCCTATGCCTGAAATCCAAGTTGATTGGCACTCTCAACAGGAGGCCGACCGCCTACGCGATCTCCGTGACCGACACGGGATGGTGTGGCGCGGCGTCCTGCTCGAGGGGGCTAAACACGCAGAAAGTGTAGATTTGCTTAAGGCGCTCACAGAGCTCCACCCAGCACTCGCGACAACTCTCCCCAACCCGACCGGGGACGGCGCGGCCCCGAGCCGGTCGGAGCTGACCGAGGAGTTGCGAGAGCAGATTCGTGAGCGACAGCGCATCCGATCGACGGCAGAGATCCCACTCTCTGCGTTCGATGATGAAACGGACGCCGACACGCAACGACAGCGTGAGGGCGACATCGAGAGCGACCCTACTCCCGAAGTAGCGGGCGTGAAGGCACAGCCGTCGCGTGTTGATGCCGACCGAGCGCGGGCGTACAAACAGTGGGACGTACAGGAAACCCGTGCCCTCGAAGACGGCGAGGTACTCCATCTCGATGCACATGCGGACGTGCGAGATGTGCTTCGTCACGAAGGGCGAGAGGCCGATCACCCCGAGGACGAACTCGAGGAGTGGGAGGTCTATGACGACTATCTGTACGATTACGACGGTGACTACTGATGGCGGGGAGTACCCGGATCAGAATCACGTCCCAGGAGGAGTACGAATGGCTCGACTCCGTTCGTGTAAAGTACGGACTCACCTGGCGTGGGATGCTGTTAAAGGCCGAGCAGCGGTTGCTCGCCGCCGAACGTTACTGGCCGGAAGAGTTCCAGACACCAGAGCACCTTCGCGCGGGCGGCGTCGCCGGCGTTGCGAGTGACGCCGATGTTGAAAGGGACGCGTCGGCAGAGACCGACGAGGTGGTTGGATGAGCAAGGACGTCCCGATGGCGTCGCATTTGCTTTCCTCGAAAGTGTTCGGCGTCTCGGCCCGGAAGTTGGCTGAGTCGTTGGGTCCGCCGCTCATCGTCCCAATCATCCTCTACGCGATTGGATTACCGCTCCTGGTCACGACGCCGTTCGTGATTCTCGGGGGCATCGCTGGAATCGTTATCTACACACGGACGCCGGAGGGGCAACGCCCGATTCGGTATGCAGCAGCAATGGCTCGCCACTTCCGAGGGCGGACAGAGTACCTCTGGAAGCCTCCCGAGGCTGGTGACCACGATATCGCCTCGCGTGAGCCCTTCGAGGGCTGGATCACGGAGCGGCCAGACCCGGCGGCGACCGAGAGTGAGAGTGTGAGTGAGAACGAGGGCGGGAACGAGAGTTTCCGCTCGGATACTGTGGACAGAGAATTGACGGTGAATACGGATTCGGATTCGGATGCTGGGCCCGCTTCGGAGTGGCCCGCTGCGACGACAACGCTCGGAGAGACCTACAATGACTGAATACGAAGAGGCCGGTTCGACGCTGGACCTCATAGACTTCAAGAATGTCCGTGACGGCGGTGTCGTAGAAACGCCAACGACGTACGCGATGCTCATGCGGGTCCAGCCCCGCGAGTGGCTCATCCTCTCAGAGGAACGCCGGGAGAGCCTCTACTTGTCGTTCATGACGTTCCTTCGCGGGCTACAGTTCCCGACGCAGATCCTCTCGGTGACGACTGCGTACGATCCTGAGCCCTACTTGGGACGTTTCGAGAACGTCGACCGCCCGCTCATCGGGACGAGCGAGGACGGGGCTGACGAAGAGGACGCGCTCGACGAGTCGCCGCTGATGGATTACGGGCGACAGTATCACGCTGAGTGGCTGCGGAACGTCGTCGACGTCGCGGAGATTCCTGACCGCGATTTCTACGTCGCGGTCTCGGTCGCGAAGGATGGAGAGGCCGACGATGGCGTCATGGCCCAACTTCGTGGGTTCCTGCCGGGTGGGAACGATGTCGAGACGGACAGCGAGACGGAAGCCGCGTGTCTCGAAGAAGTGAAAGCCCGCGCCCAGCGTGTGGCCTCGAAACTCCCGCAAACGCAGGTGAAAACGGAACTGCTCGACACGCGAGCGTCTGTCTTGGAAGTCCTCTATGAGGTCTATCACGGGCAGAAGCCACCGATTTCGTTCACGCAGGGCAACTACACGCGTCCGGACGACCGCGCCCAGGATGTTGCTGACGCGGCCTACGATGTCGAGGCGGCGGCCCAGGCGGAAGCGAACGAGGATGGCGACTTCAAGTTCGACCGTATCTCCGAGAAGTACCCCGAGATTGAGATTGAGTCGGATGCCGACCCACTCGCGGCCGTCGGTGATGGTGGCTATGCCCACCCCGAGTTCGTCGAACGGGTGGCGAGCTCGCGTATCCTTCGCTGGTACGCACGGAATATCGGGCCGGTTGGCCACGGTCCCCGCCCGGTCGTCCCGCGAGCCATCTACGCTGGAGTCTTCGTCGGCCTACTGAGTTTCCTCCTCGGCGCCGTGGCGCTGGGGGGATTCGTGTGGTCGATGGAAGTTCCCCAACGCGGGTCAGACATCTACTGGCTGGCTCGAACGGCTTCGTTCGCGACTGGCGCGGTGAGCCTTCCGGCCTTCCTGTTGAGCCTCGTCGTGCTCTTCCCCTCGGGACGAAAGACGAAGGCGCTCTCGCTGGTCGGCCTCGGCGTGGTCGGCTATGCGATCAGCCTGTTCCTCGAGGCGTACCCCTATGAGTGGGACTCGAATGCGGCTGTGACGACGCTCACGGTCGAAGTGTACGCGGCTGGACTGGCCGCGTTACTGCTCTGTGTCGCCCTCGCAGTTCGGTCCCGGCAGAAGGTGGACCTCTCGAATCTCACCACGCTGCCTGTCGGTGGCGTCGACGGCGAGATGGAGCTTGACCCTCGCACCGACGGCGGCTGTACAGAGGTAGACACTGACGAAACGAACGGCGACGCGGTTGCTGACGACCCGCTCACGGCGGCGGACGCGGACACGGACACGGACGCGGAAGTGGACACGACGGTCGAGCGAAACGAGGCAGACCAATGAATCCCCTACACAGACTCCTCGGGCGAGACAATACCGAGGATGACGAGACTGAACGGATCCCGATTGACGACCTCACGGGCGAGGAGACGCAACTCGCACTCGAGTATTTGAATCTGCTCGACCGGGACGCAACTCGGAAGAACATCGAGTGGGCGGCCTACCAGTTACAGGCCGAAGAACTCCCGTTGGTCTCAGCCATCGAATCCCTCGAAGAGCGCGGGAAACTCGACAAGAAGCTCGTCGCGCCCCGTGCGATGGAGCGCTACCCCGAGTTCCAGATTCGCAACGAGAAGGTGACGCAGATTATGACCGTCACGGGCTTCCCCCGGAAGGTCAATCTCGGCTGGCTCGTCCCGCTGACGATTGCGGACGTCGACCTTCGACTGTCGTTCCACATCACGCCGCGTAACCCCGCGAAGACTCGCCAACAACTCCAGCGACGCTACACGCAAACGACGACGTCGCTGGCGCTCAAGAGTCGCAAGGGCCGGACAGACACTCACCAAGACGAACTCGAACGCGAAGACCTCCTGCGCATCCTTCAGGACGTGGTTCGGGGGACGACGAAGGTGTACGACATCGCAATCTACATGGAGTTGATCGCGGATTCCCACGAGGAACTCGACGAGATGCGCGAGCGCGTCGACACCATCCTCGCCGAACAGGATGTCGAGACGACCGTCCTTCGCCACCAGCAAATCGAGGGTAACGGGACAATTGTCCCGCTCGCGACGGACACTATCAAGAACGTCCACCCGATTCAGTTGGAAGCGCTGGCGACGCTGTTCAACCTCGTCGAGCCGCCGATTTACGACGCGGACGGCATCATGATGGGGTTCGACGACACGAGTCGGCCGGTCATCATCGACCGCTATGCACACTCCGGGTACGGAATGGTCATCTCGGGGAAGACGGGGTCGGGGAAGTCCTACGCCCGGAAGCTCGAGATTTACCGACGCTTGCTGGCGGACCCGACGGTCCAGTGTGTGCTGTTCGACCCAGCGGGTGACGACTATCCGTTCTTCGCGGAGAAGCTGGGCGGGGAAGTCATTCGCTTCGGCGGCGCACAGAAGGTGAACCCGATGGATATCGAACCGCCGTCGGGCGACCTCGGTGCGGCCGAGGATACCTACCCGCTGACGGTTCGCTCGGTCGTGGAGATGCTGAACACGCACTACGAAGACCGGGGCGGCCTCCCCGCTGCGGAAGAGGGAATGCTGATCCAGGCGGTCCACTACGCGTATCTCTCGAAGGGGATTGTCCTCGGTGAATACGAGACGTACGCGAACGAGTCGCCTATCATCGACGATCTCATCCGGGGCGTCGAGGTCATCACTCACGGTGGCTATGAGGCGGCGCTCGAGGAGGGCCTCGTCGACGAGGCCGAGTTCGAGCACTTCTGTGAGATGGGCGTGCTCTCTGAGGAGGGCGAGCCAATCACGGACGCCGGGATTTCGGTCCCGATGGCGGTGTTCACGCCCTCGGAAAAGCACCAGGAGGTCGCGAAGTCCCTGGAACCCAAATTTGAGTCGTTCAAGCCAGGCGGTATCAACTACAACCTGAACGGGACGACGAACCTCGAGTTGAACTCGCGGCTGGTCGTGATGGACATGAGTTCCTTCGCGGACACGGGCGAGATGCCGCTCATCCTCCACGCGATGTTGCAGTGGGCGTACCTCGAGGCCAAGCGGTCGCCGAATCGCTTCGACGTGACGTTCGACGAGGCCCACTATCTGTTGGGTCGGGAGTCGACGCGGGATCTCATCAACCTCTTCATCCGCCACGCCAGGCACTACGATGCCGGGCTGACGCTGATGAGTCAGACCGCACACGAGTTCCTGCGGACGGAAGAGCGCCGCGAGATTTACGAGAACTGTGACATCAAGATGCTGTTCTATGCGCAGTCGGTCTCGGACGCGACGAAGGAGTACTTCGACCTCTCGCCGGCTGAAGTGAAGTACCTACAGTCAGCCCCGCGAGGGCAGGAATCCGGGTACTCTGGCTGTCTGTTGTCGACGACGAAACACGGTCGTCGCCGGCTCGAGGTTCACTCTGGTGACTTTGAGCACTACATGATCGACAACAACCTCGACCCGTGGACGTACATCGAGGAGCGCGAGGGAACGCGCCGCCCCGAAGATGCCGGACCGGTCGAGTCCGAGCTGGACCTGACTGATATGCCGGACATCACGAACCGCGAGTTGGATATGCAACTCTCTGGTGAGTTCGCACAAGACCGGGCCGCAGCAGAGCCGTCGCCGGGATCGGACTCCGTCGATGGGGCTGTGGCGGACGTCCCAGCGTCTGGTGAGCGCTGATGGACCCCACGCTACTGGTCCTGATGGTTCCGCAGCTCGCGGTGGGGTCGGTAGTGCCGCTCCAGATTCTCGGCCCCGATTCGGTCGCAGAGGCAATCTGGGGATGGCTTATTGATACGCTCAATACGGCAGCGTCAGAGATGTCGTCGGCGCTCACTGACGAGCTCCTCAAGGGTCTCCTGAAGGTCCCGAACCCACACGGTTCGACGGCGGCGAACGGAGCGTGGACTGGGATATTCGAGATTTCGCTCGTCTTGCTCCCGATAATGATCGCGTTGGCGCTCATCGCGTGGCCGTTCAGTGAGGACCGCGAGTCCGGGTTGATGGACCTCGTGGTCCGGACGGTGATGGTGCTGTTGTTCATCGGGATTTCCCAGCCTGCCTGGGGATTCGCGATCGACGCGACGAATGCCGTCACGATGGCGATTCTGAACCTCGACCCCGACCCGGGAGTAGCGAACTATGGGTACGGTAACGGTCTCGTCGGCGCACCCACGACGTTCGCCACGTGGACGCTGAAGTTCATCGTCTCGATAGTCGCCGCGATTCTCGCGGTGCTGTCGCTCCTACTGGCGTTGTTCTTCCTGCTACTGCGCTGGTTCATGATTTGGATGGCCTACATCGGGACGCCGTTTTTCGCGGTCGTCTGGTTCGTGGGCCGTGGTCCATTCAAGTCGGTGGGGAGCGTCGGAGCGACGTTCATGCGGATGGGCGTCTTTGCGCTGTTAGCCGGCCCGATCATCGCCATCATCGTGTTGGCTTTCCAGGTGATCGAACACGGTGGTATCCTCCAGGCCACGGGCGGGAGTTCCGATAGCGCCGGGGCGATGATTCAGAATGTCGCTGGCGAAACCGGCCTGATCTTCGCCGAACTCGCGTTGATGCTGCTCTTCCCAGTTGTGCTCATCGTGGCGATCTGGAAGCTCATCTCGTGGGCGGGCCAGCCCATCGGGGTTGGTGAGGCGGCAGCAGTCGCGACGATGGCTGTCACGGCCGCTGTCGGCGGCGCCGTCGCTGGCGCGGCCGGTGGTGCGGCTGCTGGTGGGTCCGGTGGTGCGGCCTCCGGTGGCGCATCAGGCGGTGCATCGGGCGGTAGCGCGGCGGGCGGTTCGAGCGCGGCGGCCTCGGGGTCGGGAGCGACCGCGGGGAGTGCCGGCAGTGCGAACGTCGGGGCCGGCGGGTCCGGCCTCTCGAGTCGCATGACAGCGCGGGCGAAAGGCGCTGTCAGCAGCGTCAAGCAGAGCGCACACCAGCAGGCGACCAAGCGTATCGGCCACTACGGGACGTCGGGGAAGTTGGACTCGGCACAGGCCTCGTTGTCTGAGGCGCAAACCGACCACAAAACCGCGTCGTCGCAGGCGAAGTTCATCCAGAACGCGATGGCGAACGAGGAAATGGACATGGCCGAGGCCAAGAAACAGGGTTTCCTCGACGCCGAGCCGATGGAGAACCAGAAGCCGGAGTTCAAGACCGACCCCGATACCCTCGACCGGAAGATAACGTATATGGGGACGGATGGAGCGAGTCGCTCGGTCAACCTCTCGCAGAAGTTCCGGGCGGCAAAGGCCGACCAGCAGGATGCCAGCGAGCGCATCACGACCGCAGAGAGCAACATCGCAACGAATGCTGCACGGAACCGCCGTGTGGAGACCGGCAAGAAGGGCGTGAGAACCGGGAGGAAAGCAGGGACGTTCACGGCGAAGACTGGCGCGGCCGCGATGATCGGCGGGGTTGGTGGCAACTCCTATCTCGCGTATTCCGCGGGCCGCCGGGCTGGTGGGCCGATGATCGGCTCGAATGGCTCGGAGTTCGGGAAAGCAGTGGGCGGCCAGAGCAAGCCACCCAAGCCCGACGATGGAAACGGGCCGGAGGTCTAGACTCAGCACAGAGTCGAGAGGGCTCTGAGCCGCTTTGTCTTCGCTCTCGCGGAGATTTAAATACGGGCATGGGGCTAAGAGGTGTGTGATTCAGAGGGACCGTCACGCGATGCTGCGAGGGCCACAGACGGACCGTGGATTCATCTCGCGTGATCGCAGTCGGCCCTCTCGTCGATTTACACCATACAAAATCGCATCACCTCCGAACCCGCCTTCGGGCGACGCATAGCCACTCACCCATCGACATCACCAACAACAAACCATGTCACCACCATATTACGGGGACCTCGCCACTGGAACTGTGGCAATCATCATCCTCGACCTTGCATACGTCTACGTCCGCCCCCGCTTACCGACCCCCGACGGCGGTCGTCGCGAGCGCGCACTCGAAGCGGCCACTGTCGCACTTCTCGTCTCCGGCTGGGGATTGCTCGCGTATCCGGCTTTGTTCACTCCAGCGTGGCACGGAGCAGCGGGAATCGCGATGTACGGACTCCTCACGGTTCCTATCGTGGGTGTCCTCTTCTTCCTCGGGAAGCCGCTCATCCCGCCGATTGGAGCTGGCGGTGTAGTATTCATCCTAATGGTGATCGGACTCGCATTCCTGAATATGCTCCTCCCGGGGACCAACGGGGGGAGAGAGCTCTCGAATCTCCTGTCTGCACCGTTCCTGCTCGCTATCCCGGTTGGCCTCTTCATCGGCGTGTACGTTGTAGGGATCCTCCAACAGGAGATTGCTGAGGACGACGAGCCAGAGTATGACCCAATCGGCTTCGCAGGGGGACCGACCTCTGAGACGCCGGACCCGAACAGCACGGGCAGTCCGTCCTCGAACACCTCTCCCTCGTCCCACACGCCGAATCCGCCGAAGCGCGTCTCGATTGACGAAGTCCCACAAGACCTTCGAGAACAATTCCAGCTCGGGGATTCGTCTCCTACAGAACGAATTCCGCTGGAGGAGTACCGCTATGACTGGCGATATTCAGAGACATCGTTCGACAATATCGGCGGCTACTACGACCTGAAGGACGCCCTCCGCGAAGACGTGCTCAAGCCACTCCGAGCGGCTCAGCGAGGAGATGATCGCTACTCACGATTCGGTATCGAACCGGAGCGCGGCATCCTCCTGTATGGGCCTCCGGGGACAGGGAAGACGATGTTCGCAAGAGCGCTCGCCGGAGAACTAAACATCCCGTTCGTGGAGCTGTCGCCGGCGGACGTAACGAGTATGTGGGTCAACGAAAGCAGCGACCAGGTCAAGACGCTGTTCAGCGAGGCCGACGGGATCGGGCAGTGTATCATCTTCCTCGACGAGGCGGAACATCTCTTCGGCGCTCGCGAACACACCGCCAAGAGTGCCCACGCCGAAGACCGGAAGGTCACGAGTGAGTTCCTTGCGCAACTCACGCGGGATGACCGCGAGGCGATTGTGGTCTCGGCGACGAACCGACCGGGAGATATCGACCGGGCGATTCTCCGACCAGGCCGCCTGACGGCACACTTCGAGGTTGGCCTCCCCGACGAAGAGGCCCGCCACGCGATACTCATGACTCATCTCAAGGACATACCCTCGAGAGTGTCGGGCGATGAGTTCGCGGCGCTGGCCCGTCACACAGGCGGGTTGACTGGCGCTGATCTCGCCAATCTCGTCGGTCAGGCTCGCCGGAGTGCGGCATACCGGGACGCAAGCGCGGTCACCCGCGAGGACTTCCCCTCAGAGGATGCTCTCGAGGAGCTGTCGGTAGAGTTAGCAGCAGCGAACGAGACGGGCGAACTCCCAGACGCCGACGACGGGTCGGATACTGAGACTACCGACTCGCCGGAAGCGAAAGCGGGCGTGCGAGCGGATGATGAGGGGGATTCCGGACCCGACGGCCCTGCTCGCGGCTACCAGTAGGGAAGACGCTCTCTCACGAGGCCGGGGACCCGCAATGGCGGTGACGGGATTTCTGTGGCGGAGCAGCGCGAGGGCGGCCAGGGGGTTTAGTCCTACGCAACAACTGAACCGGCTACTGACTTCACTCTGTTGCGTAGGAATCATTGGCTCGCTGTTCCCCGCCCGGCGGCTCTGTTCGCGACGTCGGGGGTCCCTCGGTTCGCATACTCCCCCACCAACCGCTGTGCAACGGTCGGTGGCAGTACGGTACTCCGGCGTGGCTGGCAACGAGGCCACGTATCGCGATGATTCGATTTCGTCATCGACTTCACTTCGATAGAGGGGGTGTGTCCGCATTCGTGGCTCGTGACGCTCGGTGGAGATATGCGGGATTGTGGGGAATAGCGACGAAAATCGCCCGATTACGCCCGATTTCGCTGTCTCGGTTTATACCGAGATAGAGCGTATAGTTGAGTGGACATGAACACCCTCCGTGAAGACGCCCAACTACTCCACGAGCAGGTGGCCCCCCACCTCTCGGACGACCAAGCAGATGACTACGACGTCGACGCTCTCGAGACACTGTTCGACTGCTACGTGAACACGTATCGAGTGCCGAGAAACGCGGCCTTCGACAGCGTCCGTAACCACGTCCTCAAAGAGGCGGATGTGGATACGGAAGCGTTCTGGGCCTCACTCCGAGGCGGCGACCAGGGAACGACCGAGGAACCGCTTCCGCTCGCCGAGTGTACGGCTGACGGCGCGTGGGTGACGGTGCGAGCGAAGATCGTCGAGCTCTGGGACCCTCGCGAAGACTCGATCCACCAAGTCGGCCTCATCGGTGACGAATCTGGCCGGCTCAAGTTCGTCGCGTGGGCCAAGTCGAACCCGCCTGTCCTCGAGGAAGGCACGACGTACACGTTCAAAGACGTCGTCGTCGACGAATACGACGGGAACTACTCGCTCAAGATCAACTCGCGTAGCGAAATCATCGAACACGCCGCTGACAGTCCGGAGACAATCAGTTCGGTCGGAACGATGACGACGGTCTATGATGGCGTCTTCGTCGCGATGCAGAGTCAATCGGGGCTCATCAAGCGGTGCACAGACCCGGAGTGTACGCGCGTGATTCAGCAGGGGGAGTGCAGCGAACACGGTTCGAACGAAGGTGAGTTCGACCTCCGAATCAAGGGCGTCCTCGACGACGGGGAATCCGTCCAAGAGTGTCTGTTCACGGCCGGAATGACAGAAGTCGTGACCGGTATCGATCTGGAGGAGGCGATGCAGCTGGCGTCGGACGCGCTCGACATCAGCGTGGTCGAACGCCGACTCACTGATCTACTCATCGGGCGTCGCTACTCGGTCGAAGGGCCGATCCTCGGTCGGTATCTGCTCGTCGGCGAAGTTTCAGAGACACCGAACCGGGCGTTCGCTCAGGGCTACCACGATGCGGTTGATGACCTGCTTTCTGAGTACGGCTATGATGGGCCGGGCCTGACGGCCGAGAACATCGAGGATCTCCCGCAGACCTATGACGCGCCGGTCGCGGCAAGAGGGAACTAAGACCAATGGCAGCAGCAGACACCACCCCCCAGCAGACGGACGTACCGACTCGCGAAGTCGCCAAGCGCGTCTTCGCCGCAGAGCTGAACACGGCGACCTACACGTTCAGAACCTCACAAGATGAGCGCGCCCCGGTCTACGTTGCGCTCCCGACGGGCGAGCGGGCCAACCGCATCTGTATCGCGGGGACGGTCACGGATATCGAGGACGTCGGAGAGAGCGCAGAGTACCTCCGCGCTCGCGTCGTCGACCCGACCGGGACGTTCTGGGTGTACGCTGGCGAGTATCAGACAGACGCGCTCAAGCAACTCAAAAAGGTTCAGGCGCCGGAGTTCGTCACGATCGTCGGCAAGCCACGGACCTACAAGACTGACGACGGGTCGGTGAACGTCTCGGTTGTTCCCGAAGACGTCGGCGTGATCGACCTGGAGACGCGGAACGCGTGGGTGTACGAAACAGCGGCGCGGACGCTCGAGCGCGTTCACTCTGCGCGGGAGACATCTCCGAAAGTAGCAGCACTTGCTCGCGAACAGTACGGCCACGATGGGTCGTCGTTCGCGCACGTCGCGGCGTTCGCCCTCCAGGACCTCCTCAATATGAGCGGTCACGACGCGGTGAGCGGGACGAGCCTCGACGAAGAGGCGTTCGAGAGGCGTCTGCTTGAAGTCGAGTCTGAGGACTCGGCTGAATCTTCGGGCGACGACGTCGACGACGCTGCGGATCTCGAGAACGAGTCGCTGTCACCGGAGGAGCTGGGGAAGCAACTCGGTGACCCATCCGGCGTCGACAGCGAATCCGATTAGTCATGTTCGGACGGCGTTCCGGAATCAACGGTCGGTTTGATGACCCGCGAGCTCACGACGGGAAGTACCCGCCGGACTGGGATGCTCGGCGGAAGGCGGTCTATGAGCGCGATAATTATACCTGCCAGCAGTGTGGGCGACGGAGTGGTCCCCACGCCGGTGATGGTGGAGTCGTGTTGCACGCTCATCACCGGCAGTCGCTTCGTGACGGTGGCTGGCATCATCTCGGGAATTTGGTGACGGTCTGCCAGTACTGCCATGACGGGATTCACGGTCACCCGACGGGGAGTGGCTACGGAGTGGGTGGGTTCAACGGGCTGCGCGTCCTTCGAACGGCCGGCCGAGCCTTCCTACGAGGCCTCCGGTGGGTGCTGCGATGACCGAGACGATGACCGCGATGTCCGATAGGAAGCTGGGCGTCCTGGGTCTGAGCGTCGTAGTCCTGTTCGTGGGCGCGGTGCTCGTCTGGTATTCGTATCAGTTCACGGTCTGTCTCCTCGGCGGCGTGGGACCGAATCCCCCCACGGGGACGTGTGCACCGAATATTCGCTTTTTCGTCCCAGGCGTCATCGCGATAGTCGCCGGCGGTGCCGGACTCGTGTATAGTCTCGCCTCGAGATTCGCGTAGGAAGACACCACAGAATCCAATTCAGGATTCTCGACTGAGTCGTGAACTGGTTCTCGCTATGTCAGGCGACGCGTGTGCCGCCAGGGAGTGGCACAGTTCGTGGGCCGGGTTCTGCCATCACGATGTCGTCGTGGGGTGCTGACCGGACGGCGAAGGTACAGCCGACGACGGGGTCGAGTTCGTTCATCAGTCCCGGTTCCATCCGGTAGTAGGCGAACGCGAGTTCTGCAATCTGTTGTATCTCGGCGCGCATTACTTGCGAGTGTATCCCGGGAAGGAGTTGGTCTTCGTCGAGCGAGGAGATTGTGAAGTCGATATCGAGGACTTCGTCGATGTCGGTATCGACGAACCCATATCTTGGGCGTCTGTTCTCGTTCTCGTTCCTATCCCCGGCTCCGTCGGGGTCGTCATCGGTGACGTTCTCGTGGGCTCGCTGCGAGTAGTCGTCGTCGACGCCAAACGATGAGGGCGACATTGGGTAGGGGTGTCCCGTGGCGGGGCCCTCGAACTCGGGCATAGCGATGCCGATAGCGTCGGTGAGGATGGTGTTCGCGTAGGGGCCGCTGAAGAACAGCAGGTCGCCGAGTCGGTTGTGCCCAGTGACGCGGTCGACATCGAGGACCTCGAAGCGTTCGGCTTGCGGCACGAGCTGGTCGAAGAGGAAGTGGCCGTCGTTGGCGGCGGAGATAGCGAGTTGAAACTCATCGAGAGCTCGAGCGACGGTGGTGACGTACTCGGGAGGGTATCCGAGGTCGGTCACGGCGTGGTAGATGTTCGTGGCGGTGACGGGGGAGTATAGGGGTGTGGTGGATGGCGAATCGGTGTCGAACGGGTCGGTTGGAGTAGGGGCGGTCATCGGCGAGCGGTCTAGCCGCGTAATCGCTTATAAACCTCAGCAGGGCAGAAAACTCGAACCAGAGTGGGAAGGTTGTCGGAAGTGATGTCGATCAAGGTCGGACACCCCCACCCCTTTTTCGAGTTGTAACGGACAGCGATGACACGGGGAGAGAAGCTGTCGAACACGACGAGAACACCAAGGACGAACGGGAGAGGTCGTCAGAGTGCGGTTCTCAGAGGTTAACCACGATCCCCTCATCACTCACGGATACGTAAGCAAGCTTACGTTTCGTTCGTAGGTATTGTCTAGTGCGGTTGTGGTATGCTACCGTACTACATAAAGTTTTGCTTTATTGTAGTACACTTTTGAAAATGGGCGATACAGTGTTTGTAACCGCTGGAATCGTAGAATACAGCCTGTTCGAGCCGCAACGCGGCAGTGGCCCCCCACCCCCCCTCGTTCTGTTACAACTCGAAAAAGGGGTGGGGGTGTGGGTTGATTCCTCGAGGACGCTCCTGGTCTCCACCGAGTACTGTCCGTGGTTTGCCCTGTGATCCTGTCCTCAAGGCTCGTGTGGAACTCGTTCTTCATATTCTCACCATTTGATACAATCGTCCATCGTATAATTCTCAAAACTGTGTTAGAGGCTCCCAATCCGTTACAACTCGAAAAAGGGGTGTGTCTCTATATTCTATTCTATCTTTGACAAGACGTTACAACTCGAAATAGGGGTGTGCCGCTCCGTCGACAGCGGTTCGAGCCTGGAAAAGAAGAGATAGCCGACTCAGTCACTCCATCGGTTGAATCTTCGCGTTTACAAATCGAAATCGGTGGCCTTCAATTATTTATACTAGGCCTACAGAGGATGGAGACATGGGTGATGGACCGCCGGATATAGATATTCAGACGGAACAGTCTGGTTCTATAGACGAAGTTCCGAGAGATGGGGGGAGCAATTCTGACGGGTCCGACACCAGTCAATCTACGTTCGATGACTCGGGGAGCGGCATCTCGATCATGGATGAACTCCAATCCGAATCTGTCGAAACTGTCTTCGAGAACAAGGATCTGGTTCGCCCCGACACCATCATCGACGAAGATCGAATCGTTGGTCGCGATGACCAGCTGAAGACCGTCATCACGAATCTAAAGCCCGCACTCCAGGGTCAGGGGATTCCGGATATGTTGTTGACCGGACCGTCTGGAACCGGGAAGTCGCTGATTATCCACGCAGTCTGTAAGAAAATCGTCGAGCTGAGCGAGGCTCAGGGAATGCGGTTCGGTGTGTTTTCGATAAACTGCGAGGGACCCGGCACCACCAGTCGCGCTGTCTATCGTCTGATCCAGGAAGCGACGATGAATATCGAGGAGGAACCTGGTGTTCCTGAGAGTGGTGTCTCGACAGACCAGAAACTCGAGCGCCTCTGGGAAATCATGCGCGAGCACTACGATGGCGTCATCTTCGTTCTCGACGAAATCGACATGCTCGATGGTCCATACTCTGAACCAGAATACAATTCGCTTCTCTACCAGTTGTCGCGAGCTCGCGATCTCGGTCGCTTTGATGGCCCCGTCTCTGTGACTGCGATTACGAACTACGTCGATTTCATGTCTGATCTCAACAGCCGCGCAAATAGCTCGTTCAATCCTGACGAGATTTTCTTCGAGGATTACGATGCGACCCAGCTCCGACATATCCTCCGAAACCGCGAAGACGCATTCAAACAAGAAGCTCTCGCGAGTGACGTCGTTCCGCTCGTGGCTGCGTTCGGCTCGCAAACCCATGGTGATGCACGGAAAGCTATCGACCTGCTTCGGTGGTCCGGTGAATTAGCCGATAAACAGGGGGATGAACGGGTATTGGAAACCCACGTCCGGACTGCTCAGGAACGATACGACTCCGATCGCAAATTGCGACACATCGGCGGGCTATCGACTCAAAAGAAGCTCTGTATTTTCGCCGTGGCTGCAACGGACTATTATTCAAATGTGAGTGTCGACTGGATCCCCGCTGGCCCTTCCTACAGTCTCTATCAGTACGTCTGTGACGTCCTCGATACGGACTCCTATGGACGAGAAACCTTCGTCAATCACGTCACTGAGCAGGCGACCTACGGTATCCTCGAGTTTGACCGACGTGGTCGTGGGAGGGGCAAAGGTATCCACATGCACTTTGATCTCGCCGAGGACCCCGAGTCAATTATGGAACGAATACTGGAGGATGACCGCTTCTCAGAGTTAGAGCGCGAAGAGGAGATGATGCGATCGGTCGCCAAGTCGCAGATGAACTCGTTCCTGAACTGATGCGCGATTGCGAACTCTCCCCCACCCTCCGGTGTTTACAACTCGAAATAGGGGGGTCATCGGACAATACCCTTCGATAGTCATGCCGAATGTCGCGTTACAACTCGAAATAGGGGTGTCCACCACCATGTCCGCTGTTCTTGTGGGTGTCCTCTTCGCTTACAACTCGAAATAGGGGGGTGGTCCTTCGAGCAGGTTAGCGATTCAACCCTTCCGCTGATTCTCATACCCCTTTGTTTCTACTCGACACTTTGAGCCAACGACTTCAAAACAAGAAACCGGCTTAGATGGTCTGGCAGCCGCGAATTCCCTATATTTACAACTCGAAAAAGGGGTGTGTTACAACACGAAATAGGGGTGTCTGGCCACGTCCCTATCCCCTTCACAACGCGAAATAGGGGTGTGGTCAGCTCCAGTTCGTGATGCCAATCACACGAGATCCATCGAGTTCTCGTCGAATGTCGGTCCGATCCCAACCGAGCGGAGACAGTATACTCTCGGCCGCTCTGACGAGCTGAACCTCGTAGTAGGAGGCGTCGTAGGTGTTGATATCTTCATGGGCGAGGGCCACCCGGTCTCGCGAGGATTTCTCGTTGTCGACGACCACGTACTCGATATCCTGGCCCGGGTGGACTGCAAGGTTCTGATCGCGAGCTCGTTTCAGCGCTGCCACGTTCAGGGTGTTCTGTGTGTACCCCTCTAGCGGCTTAGAGACTCGATTTCGCTCGACGAGCCGCTTCACTGCGACGGTCCCCGACCGCAACTCGGTGATTGCTCGTTCGAGACGTCCGAGTACCGCGTCCGGTGACCGTGTGGTATCGAGTCGGTCGAGACAAGCCCGCTGGAGATCCTCGATGAACGGCGGGGTCGAGCGTTGTCGGGCTTCGATGCCTCTGATCTTGAACTCCTCACTGTCCGCTTCTTTGCCGAAATACTTCGTCAACGCGCCGGCGTCGCTCTCACGCTGCGGGACGAACGCGACCCAGTCGTAGTGTGCCTCGTGTTCGAGCCGAATCTCGACTGCATCAGAAATCTCCGTCGCGAGCGTCTCGAGGTCCTCGCGGCCATCATCGTCGACGTCGGGATTTGGCGTCACCCAGATGGAGTCGACGATACCGTGGACAACGCGCCAGCCACCGGCCTCCAGACGCTGTTTCGCCGTCAGCAAAATCTCGCGAGCAAACGCGTTGATCGCCTCGTGGCACTCGATACGGCCGAACTTCGCGTTGCTGAACCCTTGATAGCCAAAGCAGGCGACGAGAATCCACTTCAGCGCACCCGACCGTCCTTCGAGTTCCGCCAATCGGTCCTCGTCGGGGTCGTCTCGATTTTCCTCGTGACGGATGTTCGCCTTAATCTCGTCGCGGGCATCGATAATCGGCTGGAGGACGTCGACGAGATAACCGCGCTCGTCGCAGATCGAGTATCCAAGGCCGGGGACATCGTCGCGGTCGTGGCAGTCACACCGGATGACGTCCGGTGAGACGTTCCGCGTACAGATGATATTCGGATAGAGACTCGAGAAATCGAGTTCGTGGACGTTCTCGTGGAGACCGACCTCGGGGGCGAAGATGAAGCCGCCACGGTCGGCATCGTGGAGCGTTCCCATCGATTTATAGAACTCGTGGCGCCAGGAGTTCCACGGCACAAGAACGCCGCGGTCGTGTGCCTCACATATCTGGATCGCCGTGAGGACGTTCCCGATTGACGCCCACGCGAGTTCCTGGACGGGCTTCTTCGAGCGCGACACGAGGTCGAGGACGCCGTCGAGGTTTGTCTCCCCGTAGAAGAACGTGTTCGACTCGTCGATAATCGCACGGCCGGGCACGTTGTACCGTGCCGGAGAGTGCCCAACCCGGCCGTAGCTCGAGTACGTCGACCACCTCGCGAGCTGCTGATAATCAACGCCCGGCCACCGACTCAACGAGAAGTCGTCAACGCCGGCGTCCGTCGCCATCTCGTAGAGCGTCGGAACAATCTCACTTGTCGAACAGACCAAGACGTCCGGGTTGTGTACTTCAACTGCAGTCACTACAGCCGACAGAATGTCTGCCGGCGAACCAGTGACGGTGTCGCCGGCGACGGACAGCTCTCCATAGCTGTCGTTGCTCGTTTCGGTCAGCGGGACGCTGAGTCGGAGTGTCGACAACTCAGTCGCCGGCGTCGGATCGACGTCTTCCTCCAGGCAATACCGAAATTCCCGTGAGAAGTCGACGTTGAAACAGGCGAGATCACCGACTGGATACTCCGACAACTGGCGCGCTTGCCCGGCGAGCGGGGTGACGCGGTCGATGTGCGTAACGTCGACCGCGAGGACTGTCTCCTCGTCCCGTCGAAAGCTGGGCCGTCGTGCAACCGTCTCGGTCGCGACGACGTTCGGATGCGGGTCGTACACCGACTGGAGTGTCGTGAGATCGGTGTCGGCGTCAGGGTCACGAGGGGCGACGTAGAAGCGTGGGTTGTAGTCATCGCGTTCGGTCGCGACGGCGCCGTCAGCTGTCGTCTCCCACTCGAGGACGCGCCCATCGTCGAAGAAGTCGATACTGAACGGCATCGTCACGAGTTCGAGTCTGGTGGAGCAGCCTTCTGGTCATCGTTTGCTGCGACCGCGGCTTCGAGTTCATTGAGACGTTCTTCGTGGTCGTCGAGACGGGTTTCTTGTTCCAGATGGATGCTGAACAGTGCCGGTAATAGCGGATTCTGGTGGTTCAACAGCCCGCTAGCGTCGGCGTGTTCGCGAGCGTACTCGAACAGCCGGTCAAACCGCGGTTGGTCGCGTCGCCGCAGTGCCCGTCGAAAGTCCGACCAGCGCTCCTCGATGGCCCGCAGTGCATCTCGGTACGTCGGGTTCGTACGCCCCATCGCTACCGGCCTCCTGTGCCGGTCGCCGCCCACGCATCGAGCAGGGGATTCGTGGTCGTCGCCACAGTCTCACCGTCAGCGGTGACACCCGTCCCGACGCTCTCCGGAGTCGGCGTCGACGGCGTCGGCGTCGACGGTTCCACGCCCACCTGCGAAGCGCGTGCCGCGAGCAGTTGCCTCCAGTACGCGAACGTCGTCTGGTAGTACGCACCGTCGTTGACGGGATAGACGAGCGTCTCGAAGTCCTCGCCGACGATCCGCGGCCCCATCCGGGTCTGCTTGCACTCAATGTGGTGGTCAGCGGCTGTCGCGACCGATGTCGTGAAGTCGTCGTCTCGGATCCGGGTAATGAGCACAGGGATGTCGTATCCGTCGGCGTAGGTTGCCAACCGGGCGAGTATTCGAGCCTGCAAGGTTTTCGCGTGGGTCTCGCCGAGGCTATCGTCAGCGCGATACTGGGCGTCGACGGCCGGTGCGACGATAAGGGCGGGTGTGTGGTGGGATGCGTCCTCGTCATCACTTGGTGACCGCCGGCCGCGTGTCCCGACATCGGCGGTGGACTTCTGGAATGTCTTGTTCACTGCTGTTGAGAGATCGCGGACGGCGCCGTAGTGCTGGTAGGCGGTGAAGCCCCGTGCGACGTGAATCCTATCGAGCAACCGCTGGCTCGGGGCGATTTGCGAGAGCGTGGTCGTCGTCGCGTGGCCGTTTGCATCGACCCAGAATGAGGGTCCGTTGTGTAGGAGGAGATGGTCGAGCACGAGTGACTGCAGAATCGGAACCCCAGGGCCGCCCTCCACGTCGAGTAGCGTGATACCGTCCTCGAGCGACGGTAGCAGCATATCGTCTGTTGGTGAGTCGGCTTGGCCCGCGAGGGACTGATTGCGGTCGGCGCTCCGAGTCGGCTGGTTCACCACGAGACGGTTCGATGGAACTGTCGATTGGTCGGGCATACTCGTGTGGATGCCCACAATCCCGATAAGCCGCGGCGTGTCGCTTCCGCGTTTCAGGGAACGCGAACGGGGCGTACCCAATCAGGGTAAAGTCTCGGGAATCCTCTGTTTAGAGACTGTTTCCGAGAACGGTTCCAGAATCGAGAGCCACCTAATATTAACCAACAGTTCCACCCCTTGCATCGGAATGTTGGTTAATAAAACACGGCCGTAGAGACTCCGATTCTCTCGCTCGGAATGTTAATGCTTGACACCACGTTGTAAGAGGTGCTCAATGAGCTATCCACGAACCTACGTCAATCACCGCGATCCGAATCATCACGAAGCAATCCACCCGACTCGAAACATCGGGAACTCTCACGTTGTTGCGGGAGAATTCCTCACCTCGCGGTTTCACGATGCTCTCCAAACCGTTCTCCACCCACTTGGGGAGTCTTTGGACACTCAGGACCAACACGCGCTCAACGATCTCGGGATCGTTCATGCCGATGGCTCGCTCAACGATATGTCTCCTATCGTCCGTCGATACGTCAAGCTCGACGAGTATTGGACTCGAACCCATCGTACTGCCCTCAACGAGTTATTCGGCGACCGACGTGCTCACGTCCTAAGCTGTTGTACGCGGTGCCTTCCTGAGTTCTCTCGACGCACATTCGAAGTCGAAACTGGGCGGTCTGGTGCTGCACTCGATACTACCCTCGCCCCACTTCTCGAAAGTGGATTTCTCTCACATAACGATGACGAGCAAACGTCCTATACCGTCGATGAACACCATGCGCTGTATCGGCCGACGGAACGACTCTTCGACGCACTTCTTGATCAAGCAGCTGTTCTCTGTGATCTTCTGCCACCGACCGAGCTCTAATCGAACGAGTCAGGGCTTTCGGACATCCAGATACGTTGAATAATTCCCCGGTCGAACCAGAGTGTATGTGTGGCCGGAACTCGCTCTTCATCGACCAGACCGACCTTGAGGCCCGCTTCAACGCGGAGGTTGTCACGGATGGGGGCTATAGACCCCGATACAACATCGCACCTGGCGAGGACCTCTACATCATCACGAACGAAGCTTCCGACGAGATCGACGCCTACCACTGGGGATTGATCCCGTTCTGGGCGGACGAGCCCGAGGAGGGCATCATTAACGCTCGCTCCGAGACTGCCGACGAGAAGAGCGCGTTCAAGGGGGCGTGGGAATCCCGCCCCTGTCTGGTTCTCTCGTCAGGGTTCTACGAGTGGAAATCGCCGAACGGCGGGTCGAAACAGCCCTACCGGATTACCCGAGAAGACGACCCTGCCTTCGCGATGGCTGGCCTCTGGGATGTCTGGGAAGGCGACGACGAGACAATCTCGTGCGTCACGATTCTCACGACGGAGCCGAACGACTTGATGAACTCAATCCACGACCGGATGCCTGTCGTCCTCCCGCAGGACGCAGAATCCGACTGGCTCACCGCAGACCCGGCTACTCGCAAGGAACTGTGCCAGCCGTATCCGAAGGACGACCTGGGCGCCTACGAAATCTCGACGCGAGTCAACAATCCCGGCAACGACGATCCGCAAGTCATTGAACCGCTAGAACACGAGCAATCAGGCCTCGGTGAGTTTGGTTCGGGATAGCTGACGGGGTCACAGTCACTGCATCGGCGACGCAGCAGCCGAATCCACGAGCGAGTATTCCCGGTCCCGACTCGTTCCCTCCGCCTTGAGGAGGTTGTACTGAGCCATCTTCGAGAGGTATGTCCGGACTGTTCGTTTCGTCCGGGGATCGTCGGCTTCCTCCGTGTAGCGATCGTGAATTTCGCTCGGCCCGAGTGGGCCGTGCTCGCGAACGATATCGTAGACGATCCGCTGGTGCGGCGTGAGCGAGTCAAGGCTCTTCTGCTTAATCTGGGCACGGGCGTCCTCGGCGGCGTTCAGGAGGATATCGTCGGTGATGCGCTCGTGGTTCTCGCGATCCGCCTTTCCGGCCGCCGTTCGTAGGATGCCGATTGCGAGCCGGGCGTCGCCGGCGGCCGCATCGGCGATCCGGTAGAGCTGGTCGTCGGTGATGATGTCCTCTTCGAGACCCCATCTTGCGCGAGCACTCAGGATGTCATACAGTTGCTTGTCGTGGTACTTGTCCATTCGGACGTGTTCGCTGGAGCGCAGGCGACTCACGAGTCGCTCGTCGACTTGGCTGAACAGCTCTTCTTCCTTGTTTGCGATGCAGATGATGGCGAACTGCGGGAGGCTGTGGAGGTCGTAAATAACGCTCAGATCTTCGAGTTGATCGACCTCGTCGAGGATAACGACGGTTCGAGGGCCGTCGTGCTGCTGGAGGCGGTCGACGAGTTCGTCGTGCGGGGTCGACTGCCGGTGGATATCGATTGTCGCGCCAAGGTCGTCAAGAATCTGGTAGAGGGTGCGGAATCGGGTGTAGTTGCGCCAGCAGTTGACATAGGTCGCCTCGACGTCGAGGACCTCTTCTCGGAGACGTTCAGTGACAAACTGCGCGATGCAGGTCTTGCCAGCCCCGCTGGGACCGGTGACGATGGCGGTGTCGGCGGGTTCACCGTTCGTAATTGGTTCGAGAACGCTGGAGAGGTGATTGACTTCGGCGTCGCGATGCTCGACTTCCCGAGGGACGAACCCGGCGCGGAGCACGCGAGCATCACGAATCATCTTGATCTGTTAGACTGGTTTTCCGGCTAATACTAAAAACGTGATAGGGATCTTTCCGGTAACAACCCGATTGATGGCTCCTTCGGCACCGAGATTACGGCGATGTCGCGTGGTTTTGTTTGTAGAAAATTCTCCTTTCCGGGAACTTCCGGAAAGCACCCTTCGCTGTGATTATCGAATGACCTGTTGTTGATGGCTAAGATTGTCGATCTTCGCCGAGATGGTCAAACTTACTGGTTCCTAGTATTAGATTCGCCATTCTGAGGGAGTTCCAGACCATCTCTCAAATTTTGATATTCGGCACATGGCACTTGTTCTTCGGTAGGTGGGTGTGATTAGTTCTGATGACAGCTTGTTCGCTCTCTCCTCGTACTATACAGACAAACTCCTGAGTTTCAGGTAGCATTATGTGGTTTAGTCGACACACTACTTAGAAGAAATGTCTCGGCTTCTCTGTGGCCCAGATGCTGTTACAGTTGATCGGACAGCGCTCAACTGGGCCGCGAACCACTCGGACGGAAATCCTGAAAGCGTCCTCTACATCGCGAATCAACCTCATCGTCTCCGAGAAATCGAAGCGCAGTGGGAAGGCGTCGGCCGGCCGCTGGAACTCACTGCGCTCACCCTCGACGAATTCGTCGACCGGTGTTACGATAGGGAAGAGATCGGCGGTGCTGCCTCACGGATGGACCAGCCAACCCGTCTCCGGCTCGTCGAACAGGCTCTCTTGGACTTACCTTCCAAGTGGTCGCTTATGGAAGGGGACGGACTGCCTCCGACTGGTCTCATCGAGCAGATTGAGGACCTCCTGAGTCTCGTCGAATTCGCCGGGCTGCTCTCACCTGAAGCTGTCCGCAACCGCCTAATTGAAGAAGGGCTAATCAATCTGAGTTCCGAACTTGAGGCCATCACCGAGCGGTTCTACGACGGACGAGAACGGCTCCCCGACGGTTCATCTATGACCCTTTGGGCAGAGCGGTACCGACGGGTAGCCAACTCCAATCCTGCTCAGTGCTTTCCACACACAGACGCGGTCATCATCGGAGGTTTCGACACGTTTTCCATTCTCGCATCGCGCGTCGTCGAAACAATCACCGAAACCTGGCCAACGGCGGCGACCTTCCCCCGATTGACCGGAACAGCCGCTCCGAACGGCGTCGACGTCGCAACGGCCCCCGCATGGGAGTTCTTCGTCGACGACCTCGGATTCGAACCGGATACGGTCGCGGCCCGTGAGTCTCGCCCACCGGCGAACCGACGGTTAGCGTGCGCACCGTTCCGTCCTGATGCCGACACACTCTCCCTGGATGAGACGACTGCCGAAACCGTCGTCCTGTCCTCACTTCCGGGTGAAGTCCGGTATACCGGTCGGCAGGTACAGGAACTCCTGAGTGACGGTGTCAACCCAAACGACATCGGCGTGGTCGTGACTGCGCCGTCAGCGTATGCCCACCGTCTCGCCGGTGAGTTCTCTTCGCGATCCGTTCCATACGCTGTCGCTCGGGACTACGATCTGGATGGAACGTCGGTTGGTGCTGCTCTCTTGACCGCGCTAGAGCTGCTCGATGACACCGAGACGGGAATCACTGATGACCTTCGCAGTCTCCTCGATAATCCGCTCGTAGAGCCGGTGCTGCCGAGTTGGGAGACCATCGATAGCGAACAGGCATACGACGCGATTGCGGACGTGGAAGAACTCAGTGACGTCGAGGAGCCGTACCGAGCGGCCATCGACGAACTTCTCGCCAAAGCAGAAACCGTCGAAGATGACGGAGGCGTCGAAGCCTACCGCCACTTCGTTGCGTGTCTCGGAATCAAGGACACCGTGGAAGATCGAACGACGACCGGGTCACAACGGGTCGTCTATCGCAGTGCTGAGCGAGTCCTCAACGCCGTCGAACGGACAGGAGACGGGGACGACCTCGAACGCGCCCGACACGCACTCGGTGCCGTCTCCGTCACCGATGATTCGACAATTCGCGATGGGCGAGTCGAAGTGCTCGGCGCGGCGGAACTCGGGATGCGGACGTTCGACCACGTGTTCGTCCTCGGGCTGACTGCGTCACACTTCCCAGGGTCTGCGAACCGACTCGCACTCGTGAACGCCGTCACCGACGCACACCCAGACTTTGCCGAAGCCGACCAAGCTCGGCGCGCTGAGTACCGTATCGCAAGCCTCGTCGCTGCCGCAGAGTCAGTCACGCTCTCGCGGCCGAAACAACAACTGGACGGGACAGAGTATATCGATGCCGGCATCCTTGCGGAATTCCGTCGAATCACCGACACTGAACCACAGCGACGAGACGAGTTCGGTCACCTCGTTGGACAGGCACCGACCGGTCGCCGAGACAAAATTGGGGCGCGAGAAGACGCACAGCGAGCGCTCGCGACCGCCGGCGCTCGTGCTGGCCCCGAAACACTCGGCGAGTATGCGACTGCCGCGTCGTCGACCGAACTGTTCGCGGAGGCGGCCGGAAGCAGTGACTGGCTCAGTACGGAGGCAGCACCGGGGGAGGGAGTAATCGACGGGATCCAGACAGCGTCTGATCGCGGGCTTGCGCGGCCGTCAGAGCACACGGGCTGGCTCACTCCCGAGACAGCGCAGAGCCTTTCGTTCCAGCTCGACCGACTCTCGCCGACGCAGGTAGAACGATACGCCAGTTGCCCGTTCCGGTTCTACGCGAAGGAAGTCCTCGGGCTGGAGGAAGAAGACCGCGACGAGGGGCCGATCAACCGCGGACACTACGTTCACGATGTTCTGGAACGGTTCTACACGGAGCTCCGGGACGAGGTCGGGTCTCCAGTTTCGCTCACCGGGTTCGACCAAGAAGATCTGGAGACGCGACTCCTCCGCGTCGCGGTTGATGAACTCCAAGCGGTCGACGACGAGTTCGACGACCGCTGGCTGTTCGAACTACTGGCTGGCCTTGGTGATGCCGACCAAAACGAGTACTACAATCGGACCGCCGTCGACGGCCGCCCCGCTGGTATCCTCGTCCGATTCATCGAAGAAGAGCTCGCGCTGTACGTCGATCCGGATGGCCGACTTCAAAACGGCCCTCTCACGGCAGCACCGGTCTGGTTCGAAACCAAACTCTCGTTCGACGTCGACGGGACTACGATTCGCGGGGTCCTCGACCGCGGCGAAACGACATCCGACGGCAGGACCATCGTCCGTGACTACAAAACGGGGTACACCTCCTCCGAACGCGACACATTGGACGGACTCAGCTTCCAACTCCCCATCTACGCGAAGATGCTCGAGGAGAACGTCGACGAGGTTACCGAAGCCGTCGGGGGTGGGTACTACCGGCTCAAGGAACCCGGAAAGGTGAGTAGCACCGCTGGCCAGATCGGGTTCATCGGTGACGGCCCACCGAACGCGAGCTGGCGCGGGAACTCGTACCGCGACGGATACGGTGGGACACCCATGGTCTACCGGAGCTCGGACAAACCGAGCATCGAGACCCGAGCAGGCTTCCGCGAGTTCCTCGACGACATCGTCCCGCAACGCCTCACAGATATCGTCGCTGGCATCGAAGCAGGAACGTTCCATCCGACGATCAACGACCCCGACGACGCCGGATGTTCGAGCTGTCAATTCCGTGACGCCTGCGACATACGCTCCTACCGACGTCAGCTTTTCATGGAAAATCTGGAATCCGAGGGACGAGATGCGTACGTCCCGCCGATCGCTCGCGGCGTAGAATGGACCCCGACGGTCGAGGAGGGGGAGAACTGATGCGCCGAGACGACCTCACCGACCAGCAGGGCGACGCTGTCACGGCGCTCTCACAGAACTATCCACTCACGGCTGGTGCTGGGACCGGGAAGACGACGACGCTCTCGTTCCGGTACCTTGCGCTTCTGGAGGACCATCCTGATTCCCTCCCCGAGAACGTCCTCGTGACGACGTTCACACGACGAGCCGCACGCGACCTCACAGAGACCGTCCGCGAACGCGTCTTGGATCGACTCGCCACCGCAGACGCCGATCACGAGCGCTGGCGAGATGTTCTCAACGGGTTGGACGACGCGTACATCCACACGCTGCACGCATTCTGTCAGCGCATCCTCTCCGAACACGCGACCGCAGTCTCCGGACTTGACCCCGGATTCGATACCCTCGACGACGTCGAAGCGAGCCGCCTCCAACGAGACGTCATCGACGAACTCATCGAAGAAGAACCACGAGAGGTCATGCTCCTGCTGGATGCGTTCTCGGAATATTCCCTGCGCGAGGTTCTTGAAGACCTGTTCGGTGAGCGCCCAGACAGCGAGGCCTGGGCCGAGGTCTGGAGCGCACCTGCTCGTACCGTCGACGACTACGTCAACTACGTCGAAGAAGAACTCCATCCGTTCCCGGCCGACGAGGTAAACGCGCTCTGCGCCGACGAGACGCTCCGAGCGCTCGTGGAGGAACTCCAGGAGCTCGTTGCCGACCTCGACAAGACTGATGCCGGTGGGCGGACCGAGCGCGTCTGGGCCGCAGTCAGACTCTTCGATGAGCTGGACGCCCTGGATTCCGTTCGTGACCGCCGAGAGCGGATTTACGACGTGTGTGACGATCTCACCAAATCCCGGCACGACGAGTACGCGGACTACACCCCGGTGAAGGGAGACTGGAGCGGTACCGACGAAGACGCCGACCGTATCGGCGAAGTCGTCGCCGAAATCGTTGAACGACTGGATGCGACACACCGATCTGCGGAGGGTGACGGTCTCGATATCACCGTCGACCGCGAGGGCGCGCCGTACTACTTCGCGTTAGCTCGTCTGTTCGACGAGGCCGTTCGCAGGTACGACGCGCGGAAGCACGATCGGAACGTCTTGGACTACACCGATCTGGTACAGCAGACACGGAACCTCCTGCATCCGGAGCGTGGAAACGACGCCGTTCGCGAGTCTCTCGCCGACCAGTTCGACTTCGTCATGATCGACGAAGTTCAGGACACCGACCCGAACCAGTGGGACATCGTTCAGTCACTCACCAGCCTCGCCACCGACGATACCCCCTACAGCGCGCAGAACGTCTTCGCAGTCGGCGACGAGAAACAGTCGATCTATCGCTTCCGGAATGCGGACGTCGCCGTCTTCCACGAAGCACGGAGCGCACTCGTCGGCGCAAATGGGAGCGAGAACACAGCAACGACAGGTCAAGGGGACGATGTTGTCGGGTACCAGCTTCAGGACAATTTCCGAACGCTCCCACCACTACTCCGCTTCCTGAACAGTCTCTTCGAGGACGTCTTTGATGACGAGGCGGACGACGCTTTCGAGGCAGCACCCCAACCCCTCCGTCCCCGACGAGACAACCCTCATGACGTGACGCCGACTGTGGAGTACCTGTTCGTCCCGGACGACGACCTCCGACCGAACGTCCTCGCTCCTGGTCACCCGCTCAACGATGCACCACCCTCGGCACGACGGTGGACGGAAGCGCAGTCCGTCGCAGCGCGTGCTACGCGCCTCGTCGACGACGAGACACAGGTCTACGAACCTGATCCGGACGACCGCCCGGAGAGCCGGCCGGTGACGTACGACGACATCGCGGTCATCATCCGGAAACGAACCCACCTCGACGAGTTCAAGCGCGCGTTCGACGACCACGAAGTTCCCTACACCGTCGTCCAGGGAGAGGGCTACTTCGACACGCCGGAAGTGCGGACGCTCACGAACCTGTTCCGCGTTCTCGCCGACCCGACAGACGACATTCACCTGTTCGGACTGCTTCGCTCTCCGATGTTCGGCTTCACCGATGACGAGCTCGCGCCGGTCGTGGAAGGAGGCGACGTCTGGGAAACGGTCGGTGAGACGGACGACCCGGAACTCGCACGCAGTCATTCCCTGCTTGCCGAGTTGCGAGCGCTCGCTGGTGCCACTGAGGACACCGCCGGTCCACAGGTCGACTCGTGGGGCGAGATTCTCGATATTGCGCTTGATGCAACTGGCTACCTTGTGAGTCTCAGTGCTGACGAACGACCGCGACAGGCACTCGCTAACGTCGAACAGTTCGAAGAGTACCTGCGTGAAGCCGTCAGCGACGCCGGAAGTCTCCGTTCACTCGTCACACGCCTCGACGAACGTCAGGAGTTCACCAACTACGACCCGGAGGCCGCGATTCCCGACGGCGAAACCGGGGTCCAGATACTCACTGTCCACGCCGCGAAAGGCGAAGAGTTCCCCGTCGTCATGGTACCTGGCCTCGGTGACAAATTCAACACCGACCCACCACTCGCCGGTGGTACCGAGTTCGAAGACGTGAACGACCGGCCAGCACTCGGTCTCTCTGTTCCCGACAGTGACGATCCCTTCGACTCCAACGACACTGTCGCGAAGAAGGGACTCCAAGCGCGTCGACTCGCCAAGCTACGTGCAGAAGAGAAGCGCACGCTGTACGTCGCCTGTACGCGCGCCCGGGACCACCTGATTCTGGCCGGCACGCACGGGACCGAAGACGACGAATCACTCACCACCCTGCAAGAACCGGATAGCGACGAACCAACCCGATGGAGCGACTTCGTGCAAGAGTCACTGCTCGGTGACGAGGAGTTACTCGCCACTCTTGAGGCTAACGGGAAGGTGACTGATCAGCTGCACGTCGACTCGCTCACCCGGAGCGAGGACCCCGACCGGGACGGGCCCACCTACTCGGTTCGGCTCCCGCAGCCAGGAGTGCCTCAGACACAGGATGTCGATGTCGAGGCGCCACCAACCTCTGTCGAGATACCGGAGCGACAGCCCGGCCCCATCCAATACCGCCTCTCGCCCTTCCAAGTCGCGGACGTTCTGGGAGAGGACCAAGACGGCGAACTGGTGTTCGACGAAGCGAACCGTATCGTCCACTACCGACGAGGAACTGACGACGACACCGAGTGGGACGAAGACGACGATACGCCCGCAGAAGAGGGAGATGGGCCGACCGAGCTGTCCGGCCGCTTCTTCGGCGAAGCGGTCCACCGAATCTGTGAACTCCAGCATCCACCCGAGCGCTGGGACGACATCATCGACGACGCTCTCCGGTCGATGGACTACGAGGGAGTGGTTACCGCAGACGACCGCGACCGCGTCGCTGAGCACGCTCAGCGAGCGAACGGATACGTCCGTCACGTGGCCGACAGCGACGACGCCGTCTATCGCGAACTCAAGGCAAGCGTGGAACTGGCCCACGGCTCAATCTCCGGAATCATCGACTGCCTCGTCCTCGGTGACGAGACAGCCACTGTGGTCGACTACAAGACCGGGCGCGTCGACGAATCGAAACTGGAGCAGAAGACCGAGTACTACCAGCCACAACTCGAGGCGTACGCTCTGATGGTCGCGGCGTTCGACGACCGTCCGGTTACGACGAGTCTCTATTTCACCGAAATCGAAGCTGACACCGGCGTCGAATTCAGCGCCGGGAGTGGCGACGGATCGCTCGGAGAGCTCAAATCCTGCCTGGACAGGCGGCTTCGTGAGGAAATCGAAGCGCAGACACAAGCTGAGTTCGACAGATAATCTAGGACGCCAGAGTGGGCCGATGACCCGGAGAGTCGTCTCGAACACCTCTTCGCTCACTTCTCTCTCAATCGGCGCTATACTGTTCCCGATTCGCGACGAAATCGTCGTACCAATTGGACAGTTCGGTCACAGTGGTTGCTTCTGCGACAGTGCCGTCGTCTCCAACCACGCTGATAGTGCCGTCTCTACCCCAGCCGCAGACAACCGGGCGGGACGACTGTCCTTTAGACTCGGTGAATTTCACCAGTCGCTCAGTCCCATCCGAGGTCGTCCTCCAAGTCTCGACAAGATGCCGCAATAACGGGTTTCCGGGCGCGAGATAGTGAAGCGATGGGAACTCATCCGCACATTCGTCCGAGAACGTCACTGCAACCTCCTCATCGTCCGGAGCAATCACGGAAGCCAGAGTCCCCTCTGTGTCCAACTCTGGAATAGACTCTATGTCGCTGACTTCCAGTCGGTACGTACACTCTCCGAACTCGAAGCCGTCCCCGTATTCGGTGTCAGTCACATCTATCCCGAGCTCGTCGACGCTCGTGAATCGGATTCCAGCATCGACGAGAGCTTCGCTGCTGGTCAAGACCGACTCAAGGGATTGCACAGTGAACGGCGTATCTGCGTCGTAGTCGTCAGCACCGACATCGAGGATATCTGGATGGTTGAACGATTCCCAGGCATCGAGCTTCGCCTCGTCAATTACGTCTTGGGCGAGGGGTTCATCGATGTCGTCCAGCGATTCACCGACATCAACCCTGTCGCTCTCTTCCTGCTTCTCGATCCGGTCAGAGAACTCCTTATCAGCTCGCTCAACCGCATCTCGGCTTTCATCCCGCTCCGTCTCTAGCGTCGCGGAACGAATCTGGCTGCTGACTCCAGAGAGGATCGGCTGCATATCGCCAACAACGTTTTCGAAGAGACCAATCCGTGCGTCCAGTCGCTCGTAGATGTCCGTCTCGACCGTGTCCTCGTAGCTGTAATTGAGAATCGTCACCTCGTCGTACCGCTGTCCGATACGGTCGATTCGCCCGATACGCTGTTCGACACGCATCGGATTCCACGGGAGATCGTAGTTGATGAGAGCGCCACACTCCTGAAGGTTCAGCCCCTCACTGGCGGAGTCCGTACAGACGAGAATATCGACTTGCCCATCGTCCGCTGCGAACTCGCGCTTCACCCGCTCTTTGCCGACGTGAGTCCACGACCCCGAGTCGCCATCGTACATCTCGCCGCCGCGGCCAGAGTAGGTCGCGACAGTCTCACCGTGGATAGACACGAGGCTCTGACGGATGAAGTCCATCGTGTCCGCATACTGCGTAAAGATGATCGCCCGGTTGTGCCCCTCGTGATCCAGTTCGTTGAGATCGTCGATGAGTTGGCCGATTTTGGGGTCCTGGTCTATCTCCGCCAGTTCGTCGACGAACGACTCCAGTTCCTCGATCTCTTGGTCTAAGAGGTGGAGCCCTTCGTCAGTGACGTTGGGGATGATCTCAGCGAGATCAGCATCTTCCAAGTCGCCCTCCAGTTCTTCCAGCGCCTCCACATCCTCGAGATCGTACTCGGAGAGCGTCTCCATCACCACCTGACGAGAGCCGCCCGAATCCGCTTCCTGAGCACGCTGTTTCCCCCTGAGCACTGTCCGCTGTCCCCGGAGTTTCTTGAGACGATTCTGGAGACTCTGCGAGATCGCATAGACGCTGCTGGTGAGTCGTTGACGGTACGTCGTCATCACAAACCCAATCGCCCGGGATTCTGCCTCGTCGGACTGCTGCGCGAGCTTGTAGAACTTCCTCGTGTAATCGTCGATCCGGTCGTACACGCGGCGCGTTTCGTCGGTCAGCTCAATTTTGTGCTGCTCTGGATTCCGGTCGGGGACAGTCGCATCAAGGAGTCCCACGCGCTCGTACTTGCGGAGAGTGTCACGGGTATTCCGATGGATGAGCGCATCGACAGGGGTCGACTCCCCGAGAACGTCCTGAACGACCTTCCAGCCCGATTCCGAGAGTTCGTCGAGCGCTGCAAGGCGTTCGTTCCGCGAGAACGTCAGCCACTCCTCATCCGCTTTCCACGCAGGATACAGGAGGTACTTCAGCTTCTCGTCCTCTTTGGCGTCGAATGGATCGACGTCGTGCTCGTCCATCGCGGATTCGAACACGTCGATGTACCCATCGTAGTGTTCGCCGTAGTCACTGGCGAGGTCACATGCCCGAAGCACGCGTTGCTTGGCGATAGACCGGGCCTGCTGGTCGTCACCCACGTCCAGTTCGGTGCCGACCGCGTCGAACACGAGGTCGGAGAGGCTCCGTTCACCAGGGAGCCGGTCTTGATACCGGCTTTCGGTGAGCGTCGCCTGTGCGGACCACGATTCGTCGTTCGAGGTGCTATCGCTACCCAGCTCCTTGTCCAGCGCCTTCGTGAGCGCACGGCGGGTTTCGAAGAACTCGACGAACTCGTCTTGATTGTCCCACTCGCCCGGGAGGTCGAGCAAGGACATCAGATCGTACAACTCGCCCGCGTGCAGCTGCATGGGCGTCGCGGTAAGGAGATAGTACGCCTGCGTGTGGTCGCGAAGACGTTCCAGCATCGAGTAGAAGCTGCTCCCCTTGCGTCCGTTGTGGGCCTCGTCGACGATGACTGCGTCCCACACACCCTCTCGGTTTGACGTCTGCCGGCCGCGACAACTCGCAGGCACCTCGTCGCGTGTTCGCGTCTGGCCGCCATCCTTGGGGGCGACCTGATCCCATCGGTCACGTAGTCGCGCAGTATGCCAGGACATGATGACGATCGCGGGGCCGCTGTTCTCGTCACTGTCCTGATGTTCGTGGAGAAATCGCCACATGGGGCTCTCCACCCAGGCCTGTTCTCGTTCTTGGCCCCGGAGGTCGAGTTCAGACGCTCCAGGCGGGGAGTGTTCGCGTCCGAACGCATCGATGAAGGCGTACTCGTAGTTGCTTCCTCGCTCGTAGCGGTAGGTGTTCAGATTGAACTTCTCCCACATCTCCTCCTGCCACTGAACAGTGAGGCTTGCCGGGACGAGCAACAGTCCGGTCTCGAGCTCATCGGTCAGCCCGAGCCGGGAGAGTGTGAGTCCGGCTTCGATGGTCTTCCCGAGGCCGACCTCGTCACAGAGCAGGAAGCTGTTCGGGTAGGTGTTGACCAGCGTATCGGACACGACGCGCTGGTGCGGCCACGGCGTAATCGTGCTGCCCTCCTCGGCAAGTGCGAGTCCGCCAGGAGAGAGATGCCCATCGGCGATGATATTTGCCTTGTCCCGTTCCGTCGGTGGTGCCTCACCACGGGCGATCTGAATCGCTTCCTCGAGTTTCGTCTGCGAGTCCGGATCCTTCCAGTCGATGAGTTCCTTCTCGATGGCTTCCGGGAGGTCGTACACCTCGACGTAGGGGTGTTCGTTCTCCCAGAGTCGGTCGAAGGTATCGATGTCGCCGTCGACGTACGTCGACTGCTGGTCGACCCACGAGCGGTGGACTTTGAACCGCTCGTAGTTGTTCTTCCACCCGCCAACGGTCTCGTTCACGCTCCCTTCGAACGAGAGCGCGTTCCCATCGTCGTCGTGGAAGATCCCCATCTTCGGGTGGAAGATGCGCCAGGACCCTTCCCGGGGAACGGCGACCTTGATCTGTAGACGTCCTTCTCGGAGAAGCCGAGCGAGGAGCTGGAGCTGTGCATCCAACTGTTCGTCCTCCAGCTCTTCGAGCTCGTCGGTCAGTTCGTCGGTGAGCGCCTCGAAGACAGGTCGGTCAGTAGAGTAGAGTTCGGTCCCAACGACGAGCCTCATCTCGCCGTCGTTCTTGAGGAGGGCGTCGATTCCTCGGGACGCGACCGCGAGCGCGCTGCTGGAGAAGTACCCGGCGACGCGGTCGTAGCGAACGGAGCGCTGGAGTGCAGGCACGTAGAATTCGTCTACTAGATACGCACCGTCTTCCTGTGGCCGTGTTTCGTAGATAGACTCCCAGGTGTACGATGGAAGCGACATCGAGATGAGTTCTGTCGAATAATGTGGGAGTCAGTTTATAAACGTGTGCCTGTGAGGGGATAGCAAACGAAATATACTCGCCAGACGGAGTGCCTTGAGAATTGTCGGGCTATCCCTGACTACGCTCCTCAACAGCGGCTAACAGCTGGTTCCGGGTTTCTGTTCCAAGTCTGGCAACACCGGAGCGACGGTACACATAGAGATCGTTCTTCGTACGGAGTGAATCAAGGTCCACGCTATCTAGAGCACTTCGCGGGAGTCCGAGGCCCCAGATTGCCCCCGATTTCGTAGTCTCCACGAGCTCGTCCCAAATGGGCTCGACGACATCCATGAATGCTCTCTTCGTCAACAACACGACGACCACATCCGCGTCAGGTACAGCGTCTCTGAGGAGTTTCTGAGCGTCTTGTCGCATCTCGCCTTTCGATGCTTCTTCAACTTCTGAGAGAGTGCTTCGCCCTTCGCACAGTCCGTGCTCGTCGGAGAGAATGTACACGTCGGTTTCGACGATGTCGGTGAGTTCGTCCACGAGAGTAGCAACTGGTCGAAACTGGCCTTTGTAGTATTCAAGCAGTTGTGGGTCATCAGCGGCTTTTGAAACCGTTTGTGCTTCCTCTGTGAGAACGACCGCTTTCATTAACAGAGGCGTTCTCGGCACCGATTCAAAAACCCACTTACGTGAGAATCGGTATAGAGTGGGAGTCAGTTAGTGATCCGTCAACTCGCTCTGTGTAGTTTCATCACCGTCGTCAGCGAAGACGTTCGGACTGAAGTCGAGATCTAAGACATCTCGGGTTCTTCCGACAGCAAGGTCGCGAGCAAGTTCCCAATCTTCGTGGTCGTGTGGGAGTACCTGAAGAAGTGCCTTCAGCGTCGCTTTGAATGTCGAATCCGAATCGAAGTTCCGTTCACGAAGCCAGTCGCAGCAAGCACTCTCACCCTGCACGTCATAAACGTGCATCGCGGCATGTACTTTGTCCAATGCGAGACCGAACGAGAGATCGTCTGGGTTCACCGGAATGCGACTCGACCGATTCTCTGGTTTTTTATTGATGTTTTGAACTCGATCTGAGTGGCCACGTAAACTAATATCACCACGACTCTTTCGCCAAGTCTTCGTGCTTCGCTTGATTTCGTCGATGTCTACGCCAATTCCTAGTCCCAGTTGATGCCCTTCATCATAAGGGAATGTTTGCGATTCGTGTACTAACCAACTGAGGATATACCATTCAGAAACATCATCAAGATCCTCAATTCCTTCTGCATCCAAGTATTCGTCAACTAAAACTTGGGTGACTGCTTCTCTAGCTTCTTCTAAAGCACGACGCGGCTGTACTTCGTTGTCCTCGTCGTCAACAACGGGATATGCGTCTGCAAAGACGCGCAACGTGGGACCGAAGGCGCTGATAATAACATCCGTTTTCGTGAGACTAAGACCAGACTCGATCAGGTCTCTGGCAGCACCTTTTGCTGCTTTTCGAGTGTCACTTTTAACATCTGTCCAGAGGGTAGGAATTGTGCTTGTAGCATCTCGCTCCTTCTGAGGTTTCCGTCCTGTAAGCAGTAGCGTACTGTCTGCTGAAGCGCTTTTCTGCATTCCTGCGCGCTGGGGCATCTCACTCGTGATCGGGTGGGTAGATGTTATTGTGAACCCGGAATTAATCAAGGACATCGTCAGGGTGTCCCAGGCATCTGTTTCCTTGTGTGTGAACATTACCGTCATAACGCCGCCTGGTTCAAGGACTCGGTAAAGCTCAGAGAAGATCTCACTCATCTTCTGTTCGTAGAAGTCGTTGGCGAGTTCTCTTTTTGATGATTCTCCTGCTACATCTTCAAATCGACTTGAGTTAGCGACTGCTTCATTACTCTTGTCTGTCAGTTGTGAATTAAAGAATTCCGGACGGACATCATCTAGATACTCTCTATGCCACACATAGAACATGTCTGAGAGTTCAGAATACATGACACTACTGTAGTAAGGTGGATCAATGACTACAGCATTGACACTATTCTCCTTAAACTCCAGATTCGCTGCGTCTGAGTTAGTGAGATGAGCAGCTTCAGAATTTTCAGGTAGATAGGAAGCTAATTTCTCATAAGAGTCAACAATCTTGCGAAGGTGGGACTCATATCCCATCGTTCCCACAGAAGCATTATTATCGACAAATACTCGCTGGAATGCATAGTTTTTCCCCTTAGATATGTGATTTGGATATCCACGGTTCATATTCCAGCTTGACAGACGTGTGTTGTAGTCAACCGTCTTACTCGCCACAAAACTGAGAATTGTCAGGATTGCCTCGGCGGTTTTTTGATCGTATTCTTCTTTGATATCCGGTTTAAAGTGGTTATATGCATCCAAGAATTCGTAGTGGGTGATCAGTTGCCTTGGCGAAAACAGATCCCTCCACTTTTTTATCCCATATCGTAAGGGCTCACTAGACTTTGCACCTTCTGGGATTGGAATATCAAGGAGACTTGCTATATTGTAATCTGATTTAACCTTATTAGCTGCCTTATTAAGCGCTTTTTTGTCTTCTTCCGTTGGGGCTCGGTATCCGTAATCTCCGCTATTATCAACGTACTTCACACAGACAAGCTCATATTCGAACTCTCCTTGAGAGATGGATTCCTTCACATCTGAGCTCTCCATGACGACATTACAATTCAAACACTCCGCGTCCCCGCCACGGGACACGGGACCGTTAGACGGGTCAAAGCCATCTAGCTCTTTTTGACTTGGATCAATCAAACAGTCATATTCGATTTCACCATCGTTTATTCTTGGTTTGGCTACAACGTCCTGAGAGCTACGACGGTACCGAATATACCATTTCGGCATCAGCGGGATTTTACAACCACAAGACGGGCAAGTTACCGTGTAGGTACAAGGACAACTCTCTGGGATCTGATTTTGGTTTTTACTGGGATAGTATTCTTCTCATCCGTCTTTAGTTAGGAGACGAACCGCATGACAGCGGCGGCGTATCGAGGTATGTTTGCGGAAGGAACGAGGAGGCAACGAGTGTGTACCACGAAACCTCCTCATCTCGGATTATGCGTCGGCTCACTACGCTTTTTCCATCTGAGTTCCTCGAAGAGCACGCCGAGGAACTCGGCGTGGTCGAACGTGATCGCAAGCTCCAGATTCCCGCCTTCGTCTGGTCGTTCGTGTTCGGCTTCGCCGCAGGCGAACGCCGAACACTCGCAGGGTTTCGTCGCAGCTACAACTCGACAGCTGACGAGCCGATCTCTCCCGGCGGCTTCTACCAGCGGTTGACACCGTCGCTCGTGGAGTACCTCCGTGACCTCGTCGAGCGAGGTCTCGACGAGGTCGCAGTCCCAGACGCTGTCGGTGCTGATATCGACCGGTTCAAGGACGTGATGATCGCTGATGGAACGGTGTTGCGGTTACACGAGTTTCTCTCCGATGAGTACGAAGCCCGTCACGAGGAGCAGGCTGGAGCGAAGCTCCACCTGCTCCACAATGCTACTGACCAGACGATTGAACGGCTCGACGTAACCGACGAGAAAACACACGACAGCACGCTGTTCAAGACAGGCACGTGGCTTGAAAACCGCCTCGTGTTGTTCGACTTGGCGTACTTCAAGTACCGCCGGTTTGCGTTGATCGACGAGAACGGCGGCTCCTTCGTGAGCCGGCTGAAACAGAACGCGAATCCGGTGATAACGGAGGAGTTACGGGAATGGCGCGGGCGCGCCATTCCCTTAGAAGGCAAGCAGCTCCGAGCTGTTCTCGATGATCTCGACCGGAGGTACATCGATGTGGAGGTCGAAGTCGAGTTCAAGCGCGGGCCGTACGAGGGGACGCGCTCGCTGGATACGAAGCGGTTCCGCGTCGTCGGCGTCCGCAACGAGGACGCCGACGACTACCATCTGTACGTGACGAATCTGTCGAGAGAGGAGTTCTTTCCGGCAGACCTAGCGCAGATCTACCGGTGTCGGTGGGAAGTTGAGTTGCTGTTCCGTGAGTTGAAGACGCAGTACGACCTGGACGAGTTCGACACGAGCAACGAGCACGTGGTGAAGATCTTACTGTACGCAGCGCTGCTGTCACTGCTTGTGAGCCGTGATTTGTTGGATCTGGTCACCGAGCAGGCTGACGATGAGCTCGTGTTTCCACCGGAGCGCTGGGCGGCGACCTTCCGGTCGCACGCCCAGCTCATCCTCCACGACCTCGGTGAGCACCTCGGTTATTCGCCACCGCCGCTGTTGGAGCGGCTGATCAAGGACGCACAGAAGATCCACAAGCAACGACCGATCTTACAAGAGACGCTCGCTACCGCTACGCAACCGAGGTGTGAGTCTTAACTAAAGACGAATGGTTTGACACTGCGGGCCGAACAGGACTACACGAAAGTCCAGGATCTGTTCGAACAGATGCCGGACGAAGCGTCGAGTCTGAAAATCGAGATCAGCTTCCAGAAGTAGGTCTCAAGAATCAGGCTCCAGCCCGCTGAGGTAGTCAGAGTCTCCAAACTTCTTTGGCGGCAATAGCTGCTAATTCCTCGCTCCTCCCTTCGATTTCGGAAACTCCCCATCGCTCCTTATCTTGGAGCTCATGAGTCATGATAAAGTCAGTCGCCTCTTCCGAGTAGTACTCTTGCTTCTTTTCCAGAGATCGGTTCGAAGCACTGATATTCGGGTCTTCTTCCAGAAGGGTGAGGTTCCCGATTTTATTCTTGAAGTCGTCATGTTCGTCGTCGCTGATATCGAAGGGTTCCAACCAAAGCCTGCTGAGGTTCTTACCGGGGTACGTTGGAAGGATATGCTCTATATGAACTTGATAGCGACTTTCGACGACTTCTTTCCCACCATGTCCGAAGTGGTCCTCCTCAATCTTGCTCAGTATGTACTTTGTCCCATCACTCCGTGAGAAATTCTCCTGTTTGAAGTGCCGCTTGAATTGCTCGTCGTTGGGAAACCTGCCCTCAGATTTCAGATACTCGTCAATGTATTCCAGGGGATCTGTTGACTCGAACGCGTTATGAGATAAGTGATTGAATATCGTGTCGTGCGGACCGGTGTTCCGATCACAGATTTGCCGCCGGATGAGTAGGGCGTTCGACTTCCGAATGACCTCCTTCAATAACTCTACATCGTCCGATTCGGAGAATGCTCTTAGGAAGAACGTGAACGGGGTGATAGAAACAATCTGGGCATCGCGGAGCAGCCGATTGATTTCAGAATTCTCACTGGGACTAAACTGGTCGATGTCCTGTTGGAGCAGTTTACGGAACAGCGACGATTTCTCACGGATGTCTGTGAGCAGTGTCTCGATGTCATCCGCTCCGTCGATTGTTTCGATGAAGGTCGGTTCGTACAGCTTCTTCGTCGTGATCTTTTCGCGAATCTCAAGAACACGTGAAGACATGAAGTATTGCCTGAAGAACGTGACACCTGGGTTATTGACATCCGACACGCTGTCAAGATTCTTGATGATATCTCCCCAGAGGTCCTCCACCCGGTCTTCGTTTGCATTTGCCCGGTCAGAGGCTCTCATCAGAAGGTAGTTCTTCATGAGGTCGATGGGAGACAACGAAAGACCGCGGTTGTTCATGGTCTCGAAAAGCTGGTACGCTTCAGAGTGCCCTTTCGCCGTGATGGATACATAGATGAGCTGGTCGAGAATCCGATCGTGAATCTCCTTTACTTCGTCAAGATCCGCACAGTCCGATTCTAGTCGATCTCGAAAGAACCCATACGCGTTTATTATCTTCCCATTCTCGATTTCGTCGATATAGCCCTTCACCAGACTCTCGTAGCTTTCTCGGTCTAGGTTTCCGAGATTCAGCCGCATTCCCTGTTTCTCCCCATCTCTGTCTACGATCCACAGGTTTTCGTTGATCGACTCCACTCGCTGCTCGACATCGTCCTCTTCATAGGTTTCACGTAGGTGATCCCGAATCGCGCACAGGAGTATCGAAACGGTCGTAATCCGCTGCTGGCCGTCCACGATGTCTATTTCGTTTGTGCCCCCTGCAACGTGGGTTCCGGACATGAAGACGATCGTCCCGAAGAAATGACTTCCATCCGAACCAATCTTCTCCAGGTCACTCCAAAGGTCGGCGAATTGTTCTTCCTCCCATGAGTAGCGCCGCTGATACGATGGGATTCGTAACCGCTCGTTCTGATCGAACAAGTCGCCCATATCCTTTGGGAGGATCTGTTCTGCTATCTGCATACAGACTTCTCATGGAAGTCCCACGAATATAAATCACAGTCGCCGATTCAGTTCGGGCGGCGGTGTACCGCCGGGACTGAACAGCGTAGACTTATGGGCTTGCTCGTTAACATCTGGATATCTCGAATAATGTCTGAAGAGTCAGGGTCTTTGACCGAGGAGCGGACGGAACTCCCGATCGAGCGCGGTTTCCCCATCGAGCGCGTGAACGAAATCGCCGAGAAGGAAGGTCGGGCGAAGATGTACTACCGCCCGATATACACGATGCACAAGTGGTGGGCACGTCGCCTCGGCTGCGTCTTCCGAGCTATCTCACTATACACGCTGCTGGACGACCCGGAGAAGGTCTCGGTGTTCGAGCCGGGTCACGAAGGCAGCACGCTCGCGGCCTATAGCGACGACGTCGACGGCGAGTCAGACCTCGACATCGCGTCACTCCTCGAACGCGTGGACATGACCGACCCGGAGAGCCTCTGGGAGCTCTACCCCAAGGACGTTCGCGTCGAGGACAAGAAGATTCTCGACCCGTTCATGGGCGGCGGCACCTCACTCGTTGAGGCGTCGCGCTTCGGCGCGGAGGTCGTAGGGAACGACTTGAACCCCGTCGCTTGGTTCGTCACGAAGAAGGAACTCGAAGCGGGCCAGACCGACGTCGAAGAGCTTGAAAAAGCCTTCGAGAAGGTGAAGGAGGACGTCGCCGACGAGATCACGCAGTATTACAAGACACCTTGCCCGAACGGTGACCATGATGCCGACGTGATGTACAACTTCTGGGTGAAGGAACTGGACTGCGTCTCCTGTGACTCAGAAGTCTCGCTAACTAATGACTACCGGCTTGGTAAAGGACGGTATAGCGAAGATGATTGTTACAATGTAGTCTGCCCCAAATGTGACTTCGTTAACTTAGTGACAGACTGGCATGAGGAGACTGTTTGTGGAGATTGTGGCAATGGATTCGTTCCGGACCAAGGAACTGTCGGACAGGGGAAATATACTTGTCGTGACTGCGGGCAGAAATATAAGATTGTAGATGCTGTAAAAGAGCAGGACGGCTTCTCTACTCGCCAATATGCGATCGAGTACTATTGTTCGGTGTGCGAACAACAGGGTGCCAACAAGAGTGAATATAAGGGATATAAGCGGGCTGAAGAGGAGGACATCAAACTCTTCAATGAAGCATCCAAACAGTGGGAACACAGAGATGAGCACAAGAAATTTGTACCTAATGAAGAGATTCCGTTAGGTATTTTGTCAGATAGTTCAGCGTTTGAAGGCGGTATCGGCGGTGGACACAATATCCTGCGACAGGGCTACGAAGAATGGACAGATATGTTTAATGAACGCCAGCTCCTTTGTCTATCAAATATTTTAAGTCGGCTCGATGAAATTGAAGACGAGAACATACAAGAGTATTTGATCTTGGCGTTTTCTGAGAGTCTGAACTATAATACGATGTTGACAGATTATAACCCTGGATATAATAAGATTCAACCAATTTTCAAAACAAACGCCTTCAGGCCTCCAGTAAAACCTATAGAAAACAATGTGTGGGGGACTGATGAAGGGTCAGGTACGTTCTCTGCAATGTGGGATATGGTGAAAAACGGAGTTGACTACGCTAATGCACCAACAGACCGTTACGTCACGAATGGAGAAACAAATAAGACTGCAGAATTTGAGCAGACAGTCGGTAGTGCGAGCGAGTTGTTCTGTGGTGACGCCCGAAAGTTGGATTTCAAAGACGAATTTGATGCAGTAATAACTGACCCACCATACTACGACAATGTGATTTACTCCGAATTATCGAATTACTTCTACGTATGGCAGCGTCTGCTATTGAAGGAACGCTACGACTATTTTCAACCTCACGAAACACCAAGAGCAGAGAGTATCGTTGCGAATCCCGCAGAAGGAAAGGGAGCGCCAGAATTTGAATCTGAATTGAAACAGGCATTCAGTTCGATTCATAAAGCTCTGACAGCAGATGGATCACTCACCTTCACGTATCATCACGCAAGCTCAGAGTCTTGGGGAGAACTGCTTGAGGCCCTCTGCGAGGTCGGATTTGAAGTTACTGCGACATATCCACTCACAGCAGACATTAACAAATTCATTGAGGGCGAAGCCGTCTCCTTCGACATCGTCGTCGTCGCCCGTCCCATCGACGACACTGAACCAGCATCGTGGAAATCCCTCCGCCGCGACATCTACCGCACGGCTCGACGCACCCGCAAGCAACTCGAAGAGAACCGCGACCTCTCTCGCGGCGACATCGGCGTGATGGAGATGGGTGCGTGTTTCCGTGAATACTCGAAGCACCATGGAAAGGTCCAGCGCGACGGCAAGATCATGAACGCGAAGGAAGTCGTCCAGGAAATTTACGGCATCATCCAGGAGGCCAGCGACATCGGCGTCGAGGACGTGTTCATCGACCTGCTCGACACCTCGAACGTCTCCTACGATGACGTCAACAAGCTCTGTCGCGGGACGAACGCCACGCCGGAGGAGCTCAAAGAGATGCGCCTGTACAACCAGGACGACGGCTTCGAGCTCGGCACCTGGGACAACGAGAAGCGTCAGGCGTACATCCAAGAGCGTGTCAACGGCGACGGCGGCGACCATCTCTCGAACCTCGACAAGCTTCAGTTCCTCCGCTACCGCTACGAGAAGGGGCAGGCAGTACAGAACTACGTCGAGAAGTGGGATATCGATGACGACCTGCGCGAACTCGCTGGCCGGCTCGCGGACGTGACCGGTGACGAAACGTACACGCGCGTCCTCGGTGACCGAGACATCACGAGTTTCGGAAACTAAGGATCGACCCGAATCGTACAGTTACAGTAGACGTATTCCCCCCTCTTCACCCACGATCCACAGTCCTCGCAGTACAGCAAGTCATAGGCACGCCTGAAAACATCGCGCTCACTTTTTAACTCCTCTCCAGTATAGAACGCCGCTTCGGCATCGTTGTGGTGCACGTTTCGATGCAGCAAATTGAGATGTCGTTCCATATCCTGCTTGAACTTCTCGATTGCCTCGAGATTCGCGTCAATCTGAGTTTGGTCGTACAGCGATTGCGGATAATCCGTCTGCTCGACAACAGTCCCCCCTTCCAGGAGCGATTGGTATTCCGAGAGCGCCGTCGTGAAGAGTCGCCCAATCTGGAGGGACTCGTCTTCCAGTTCGTGGTATGGGACACTAGCTTTCAATGCGGCGCACGACCGCCGCGAGTACCACTCGACAGTCTTCCGAATCCAAGCCGCTGCAGAGGTGACGTCGTCGCGCTCGATTAGATATTCGATCCGCTCCCATGGGTCGGAGATATTCTCTACGGGGAGCGGTCCGCCTCCGAGTGAACACTTCGAGAACCGCACCTGTTTCTGGAATTCGCCCGTGAGATGGAGGTGCCGGTCCCAGGTTTTGTCGTGTGTGGTCAGCAGAATCTGATATCTGTCGGAGATGTCCCCAGCGAGAAGGTTTGCGATGTTCGACCGATGGCCCGAATCGATCGACATCATCACGTCGTCGAGCAACAGGATGTCGATTGCTTCACCACCGACGTCAGACATTGCCAGGAATAACGCCAGGCCCATACTATCCCGATGTCCTTCGCTGTGGACTGCACTGGGATGGTGATGTCCTCGGTCGTAGAACTTTGGCTCGAACTTGACGCCGGTGTCCGTCGGCTCAAGAATCGCCGAGAAGTCCTCAGCTTCGTCGTCTTGATGCATCTCCTCGTAGTACTTTTCGAACTTCTTTCGAATGTCACCGAACGCGTCCGTCAAGACCCGACTCCGGGCATCCAGGAAATGCTGTTTGATGGTCCCGAGAACGTCCTGGACTTCTTCTGCTTCTTCCAGCTCTCGCTCCCTCTCGACGAGTTCCTCATACCGATCGTCTGCTCTTGCCAGTCGGTCGACGTTCTTCGTAGTCGACTTTAGCTCTGGCTTCTCCTCGGCGATCTCCAGCAACCGATGAATTTCTGATTCTATATCATCAGTGAAGACCAAATCATGAACGTCGGGTTCATTGACCAGATCGGTCAACGGCCCGTTGTTGAGTTCCGATTTACACGATTCTGCCCGGACGATTTCTTCGGAAATCCGGGCTGCGGCCTTGGGATAGTCCTCCCGCAATTCGGACCTGAGACTCTCTAAGCTATCCGTGTATCCGACAATTAGTTCATTCACCTCCTTGTAGAGCGATTCCAAGGCTTCCTTTCGGTCTTTTAGATTAGCAGCTTGCTCCCTCCGTTCATCGAGACGCTCAAGAAGATGTTCATCCTCCCAATCAGTCAAACAGAGTGGGCATTCGTTATCGTAGTGATCGAACACCGAAAGCCCGTTCTCAACCAATTCCAGGGTTGCTAGCTCCCGCTCGAGATGCTCCGCTGCTTTTAGCTCGGACGTTAACTCCTGCAACTGGTCGTAGTGTCCCTGGAACTGCGATTGTTGTCCATCGAACTGGTCCGCGACCTGCTCAAGAAGCGAAACGGTCGGCTCACTCTGAAGCGAATCAACTGAGATAACTTCGCCTAACTCGATCCCCTCTGTGAAGTCTTCATCAAGGGAATCGAGCCCTTTGGCTCCATGTTCCTCTCTCAACTCATTCACGCGCTCCAGCGCTCCCGAACGGGTTGAGACGCCTTGCTCGAACAATTCGAAGAACCGCTGATCGGCCTGGCTCTTCTCCTTCTTGAGGGTCTTTATTTCCTCTTTTCTGTGCTTTCGCTCGGCGTACTTCAACGCTTTCCGTTTCTCGTCCATCTTCTCGAGCCCAAATAGCTCGTCGATTCGGTCTCCACGCTCCCCCTCCGGAGCCGTTACGAACCGTAGCAATCGGTCTCGGTCGAGGATAGAATGCCCTAGCGCTGCAGCTTCCATTTGCTCATCCAACCAGTCTGGAATCTCGTTCAGGCCTTCTGGTTCGACCACCTCTGGATTGGTCGGCTCCGACACCAACCGCTTCACCGTCACGTCCTGTTCCCCTTCGTGAGCAAAGGTCCCCTCGACCCACGCCTCATCTGGCTCCGCTTCCATATGCGAGGCGTACTCGGGGAACGGGATGCCCTGAGTTCCACTCCCGCGAAGCCTCGAGATATCTCCGGTGAGAACGAACTCGACCGATTGGATCACTGAACTCTTCCCAGACCCATTCGGGCCAAGGATGCGAACGTTCTCCTTCCCAAATTCTTCTTTCCAATGGGTTATACCGCGAACGTTCTCGATCTCAATCTTCCGAATGTGCACCGCCCACCACCTCCTTTGCGCTCTCGATTACTTCGGTCGCGTCGCTCAGCTCCCCCCTCCGCTCAAGTCGCTCCAGTTCTTCGACGACTTCCGCTGGAATTGAATCGTCGTTTGTGAGCTTCTCGAAGAATGATTCCAAAATCTCGATTTCCAGATTCCTGCCACCTTCGACCATGCTCATCGAAATGATTAGCTGGTAAATAAATCTCATTACTGATTACCATTTTCTCGTTCAGATATCCAACGAGCTCCCACGGATTTGCCAGTCATTCGCTCCAGTCTCGTCGTAGACCGACACCAACTTGGTTTTTTGAGTTCACCCACCCAAATTCTGTGAAAATCCCCGACACCCACGGACCTGAATGGCAAGAACACGCGAACTTTTCACGCTGTAGCACCGTACCTAAGCTGATGGCAGGACCCGGACAGATCCCCGGCCGCTACAATCTCGTCGTCGAGGGAAACTTTGAGACGTTTGACCATCAGATTCCGGTCGAGGAGTTCATAGTTGATTTGAAAGAAGACGATGTCCCTGACAAAGCAAGCGTCGTCGGACTCGGCGAAGCATTCGAAGATGGTGACCTAGCAGCCGAGCTCGCCACAGCAATGGACCAGCGAGCAAACGATCTCGAGTACCAGAGTCCGACAATCCAGTTCGTCGTCGAAGGCTCATTCCATAGGCGGGGGAAGACGTTTGACCTTCGCCAGAACGACGAACTGTATCCCCTCCAGGAGGTCTTCGGTCCGCAACTTGAACGGAAGGAAGAGACTGGATGGCTCATCGCGCCATTCTGAATACGATGAAGCTTGCAGCCAGGATTCCTCCCACCGTACCACGGACCATAGGATAACTCACTTACGACGATTCTTGACTTCGGTGGCCGCCCTCAATAGATGAGTTCCAGCGGGCCTTCCTTCTCGACGTCACCGGTTCCATTGTTCAAGAAGTAGAGGTCGATCAGTTCCTCGCCACCCTCACGACGGAACACAGGAATACAGGTGGTCGTGTACTCGTACCGGTTGTCACAGTGGTTCTCTATGGAGTCTCTCGTCCATTCCCCTTCCTGCTCGAGATCGAAGCGGTTTCGAACGTTGTACGAGTGCTCGTCCGCGGCCGCTTTCACGACGCGGAGAGAGAAATCTCGCTTATCGGTGAAACTGAAAGGCCCACCAGCGTCCCGCGCTTTGTCAAGGTCGCTCTCGTCGACACCATCCAGGCTCAGGCGATTGTTTGCCACCGCCCGGAACGCTTCGAGTTCGGGGTGCTCCTCTGTGAGGATTTCGTGGATATACTCGCTTACTGCTTCGTCGTAGGCTTCTAGCGAGAAGTCGTCCGGTTGGGAGATGATTCGTAATTCGGCTCCGGTCTGCGTCACTGTTCGCGTCTTTGGTTCCAGAAGCGGGCAGAGGAATCCAAGATAATCAGAGTCGAGCAGGTACGCGTAGCTGAACAACCGGGAGCGTGATGGGGACTGCTTCACTGGGTCATGACCCGCCGCGTAGTACTTCGAGTCCAGAACGGCCAGCGTGTCTTGCCCCCGCTCGAGGGCGTGGTCAGGTTGATGATAGATGTCGCTCTCATCCTCGAACGGCTTCACGTTCGGAGCTGATTCAGATGCGACGTCCACGATCTGATCGAGGTGATCGTATGCCTTCACGGCATCCAGTTGTCGGTCGATGACGACCTGCGAGTACTGCTCGAACAGCGACTCCATGTTGAGGACGTAGTCAAGGGTCAACTCCCGCTGGCCATCCTGTAGCTGTCGACCCAGAGAGGACGACACGATCGATTCAGAGATTTCCAGTGCCTTCTGGTAGTAATGTCGTTGTTTCGGCAAGTCGTACAGTGAGAACGTCCGGTACTCTCGCATACGCCGTGCACTACTACTCACACCCAAATCCTCGAGCTTCTGCACCTCGCGATGTACCTGAGAGAAGATATGGTTGTACGCCGGATGAGTGTAGTCCTCGGCGTGCTCTCTGAACAACCTGAGCAGAACTGTTCCTGCGTAATGCAGAAGCGAGTTCGCCGAATTATCGTATTCGACTTCTTTGAGGATGCAGTGAATCTGTGAGCTACCCTCAGCACGGTTCACGAGCGTTTGTTCGACGTCGACCTCGCCGCGGACATCGTCGAGGTCTGCTCGTCTAGTTTCCAGGTCCCTAATGAACCCGTTCCTGTGGATGATGTCGATGCCCTCGAGGTAGTTGATCGCGAGGATCAGAAAGACGTCGGAGAGCTCGATGTCGTCGGCGAGGAAGTTCTCGAGAGGAACGCCGTGGTATTCGAGCGACCGGTTCTTGTCGTAGACCTCGAGTACCATATCGAAAATGTACTCCCAGTCGATCTTTGGATTGATCTGGACCTTGGAAGTCGGAGTCAAGCTGACGACACCAACCACGTCTCTTGCCTCGAGTTTGAGACTCGTGCCATCGACAGTCGCTGTGACGACGGTGTAGTTCCTCTCTTCGTCGAACGCTTCTTGCGTTCGCTCGAAGACGTTAGGGCTGATTCGATCGAACGACGCTCGCTGGAGCTGTTCGCCGATAGAATCCGGGCATTCCTCAATGACGATTTCCCCTCGTTCTGGGATCTCGAACGTTCCATGGTCGAACGAGTAGGAGTCCGCCGAGCTACTCATACGAACCCATCTGACGCTGTTCGGCCTCCAACTCGCGTTTCGCCAGGTCTGCTGCAGGGGTCAAGTCGAACTCTTCGAACTCGTCGTTGAGCGCGCGATAATGGTTCTCGATGCGTTCGATTTGCGGGAATGCAGCCGAGTTGAGCAACCGGGGAATGATGTACGTTCTGAAGGCCTGCCCCACTGCAGCTCTAGAATCGTTGAGATAGAGCTCGGGGTCCTCCGACGCAACCCCCAAGAACTTCGCCACGTCCTCGTAATGCATCGGCCCGAACCGCATAATCGGCCCCTTTGAGGTCTGGTTGTTGCCCTTGTTTATGCCCAGATAATCCATCTCAAACAACTCCAGCAGGCGATCTTCATTGTAATGCGGCGAGCCTCCCGAACCGGACTGGTCGATGTGGCTCTTGATGAACTGCTCGAAGAGCTTTCTTCGACTCTCCTCGCTGTACTCGTCGACCTCAATCATCGCGAACCGACGAGTGATGGCGTTGTCGAGTTCGTTCACCGTACGGTCGGACATATTCATCGTACAGATGATGTTCACGTCATCCGTGAGTGTGATCGGTTCCCCATCGTCCGTTTCGATGAGTTCCTGTTGTGGATTCTCGATGGCAGTGTAGAGCGGACCGAAGATTTTCGAGATGTCTGCTCGAGTAATCTCGTCGAGGATGACGGTGTAGTCGATGTCGTAGTCCCCAGAGCGCTTGATAGCTTCTGACACACACCCCAACTCTGTCTGGTAGTTGAGTCGAGCGCCGGTTAGCTTCGGTCCAATTCCACCAATGATATCCTTCGCGGTCCAGGACGGCGTCGCCGTATTGAGCGAGTACCCCAGACTCTGCTCAAGCGCAAGCTGTTTCGCAAACGTCGTCTTCCCAGTCCCGGTTGGGCCATAGAGGACGACCGGCTTGCCCGCTTCGAGAGCAACCTTCGCGTTCCGGTACACGTCGTCCGGGACCAGGATCTCTCTCGGTGTATTATCGTTCCGAGTAATGACGAGTCGTTTGAGTTCTTCAGAAGCTAGGTCAGATTTGAGGACCGCTCGTCGAACTTGTCCAATTCCTCGCTCACCGTCGTGGACGGTGTCGAGGTTCTGCTCTTTGATGAGGAAGTCGAGAACCTCTTCGTTGGCAGCTTTCTCGATAGCATGGACGACTTTGTTAGAAACTTCTCGAAGGACGCCGAGGTCATCTTTCGCATCGTCGATAGAATAGCCACTTGATTGACTCATTGACTGATAGATATCGCCGACGAAGTAAAAAGGTAGTTGGCCGAAGCGTGTCCGATTCTCGAATACTCGATCCTTTCGGCGAGCGTTACATCTTATTACAGGACCTTTGAACGACTTCGAACGAATCGTGATTTGTAAGTGCATCCGCGCGACCGATATCTTCGTACTTCAGGGAAGGCGAACTAAACTTTGCGCCACTAACTAGTTGACACCGAAGGGGGCACTCACTCATGCCAATTAGTAACTTAACTCGGACAGGATCTATACTATCCGGTCCTAGAAGGCGACCAATTAATGAAATGTTCCGTTAAGGCACAATCTCGAACCGGCACTGGCCCATACAATCATTACGTCGACACAATAACCCGGTACCATGAGCGATGCCCCCGTAGACGATGCACCGAGTCTGGCCGGTGCGTTGCATCTTCATCCGTTTCTGGGAGACACACTGGCGGACTCGGCACCACCGCTGTTTGTCGACCTTGCTGAGGCACATGGGCCGGGCAATATCCTCGTCATCAAACGGTTCCCGACGGGAATCGAGGAACTAAAGTCTGCACTCACGAACGCGGCTGATGGCGTCACAGCACCCGAAATTTCGGGACTGGCCGCCCACAGTCGACGAGTCCTCGAAGAGAGCCCCCACTCATCGCGAGTCCTCGCCCCGGCCGAACAGTCCCTCCTCTTAGAATCATTCGAAGCCCAGTACGACTGGGAGACACCCTATCTGCAGCGTGCGAGCCAGCAGGAGTCCTTCGTGGGGGACCTCGGCCGGTTCGTGGCCGAGGCGACGTGGCAGGGGAGTCGCATCGAAACAGACGACGAGGTCCTCGCCGAGCTCGCGGCGTTCAACAGGTCGTTCCACGAGTGGCTCGGTTCCAACGACCTGCTCGACCCGGGGAACGTCCTCTCGACGGCTATCGGACAGCTCCAGGACGACGAGACCAGACAGCGGATCCAGCGGGAGTTCGACGCCGTACTCGCCCTCGAGTTCGAGGAGTTCACCCCGATCGACCGGGCCTACCTTGCATGGCTAACGCTCGATGTGCCACTCGTCTGTGTCGCCGAGCGGGATAGCGCCATCCAGCGACTCTGGAACGAAGCTGGGCGTATCGAAGATACCGCGCCAGCACTTTCGGTCGTCGACCACACGGACACGACACAGCGGACCCGTCCCGATGCAGTCGCGTCTTTCCTCGCCACCGGCGACCAACCGGGCCCAGCAGACGACGGGCACGTGGCCGTTCTGGAGAGCCCGACGTTCGAGGCACAGGTCCGCCGCATCGCCGACGAGATCGAGCTCCGCCGACGAGCTGACGGCGTCTCCTACGACGAGATAGCGGTGGTGCTGCAGGACTCGAAGGCGCCGATCCCGGAGACGCTTCGACTGCTCCAGAACGCCGGGATACCCGTCACGTCAGCGACCGTCGGCGGGCTCGAACACGACCCGGCCGCCAGGGAGCTGTACGCGCTCGTCTGCTCGTGTACCGACGAGACCGACACCGACAGCGGGTGGTCAGTTGACCGCGCACACACGACCCTCACAGCCAGAATTGAGAACCCGGATTCCGTATCCGAACTACGCGACGGAACGGTCGAGCGAGCCCGGACTGACGGACTCGAAGCGGCGCTGTGGCACTGGATTCTCGAGACCGACCTGAAAGGACGCATCGGGCGCGACGAGACGCCGCTCGATGCGAAGACGCAGTTCGAACACGTTCGCGAGGTCCTCTCGCTCGCGAGCTTCATCGACGACACGGACCTGATCGAGTCGTCCTGGGAGCGGCTCCGCCACGGCCTCGAACGGGAGATGGAGCGCGCAGCGTCGGACCGGGTCGCCGCGGAACTCGAAACCCCCACCGAGGGCGTGCTCGTCGATACCGTGCGGGTCGTGAAGAACACCAGCAAGGACACGGTGTTCATGGTAAACGCCATCGACCGCGACTACCCTGCAGATCCCCGGTTCACCGCACTGTTCCCGACACCGCACCTGGAGCAGCTCGACGCGTACCCGTCCTACACGACGCCGACCGAAGCCGACGTACGAAACACCTTCTCGACGGAGTCCGAGCTGCAGACGCGACCGCTCCACGCCTACTACGCAGCGCTGAGTCGTCGGTTCCTCGCGGTCGGCGCCCGCGCAGCAGCGGACCACCTCTACTTCTGCACGTACCGCGAGGAGGTGGGCGGGACCGGCAGCAACCTCCAGCCGTCGCGCTTCCTCGCGGCTGCAGATGAGGCACTCGGCCCGTTCGAGCGGATACGCCACGACGGAATCCACAGTCACGGGAGCGCCGTCGAGTTCGCTCTCACGCGCTCGGACAGCGCACTCGACGAGATCAGGCGCGCCGGCGTCATCGGTGACCCCGTCGACGTCGAGGACGTTCGCGAGGACTTCGCGACGATCCAGACACTGCTCGAACGGGACCTCCCCGACGAGGTTCGAGAAGCGATTCGAACACGCGTCGACTTCGCGGAGGGGGTGGTCCACCGTGAGTGATGACGTCGTTCGGGTCTCGCCGTCGAGTCTGGCGACCTACGCGACCTGTCCCCGGAAGTTCGAGTACGACAAGGAGTGGTCGGTCGAGTCACCGGAGGAGTCACGGCGGTATCTCGACCGGGGACTCGCCTACCACGGTGCCATCGAGGACACCTGTGCCTGGGTCGCCGAGCAGTCCGACTCACCGACTGACGATGAGATTCAGACATACGCTCACGAGGCCATCGAACGCCGATGGGAGGACCACGCCGACCGCGACGAGTACGCTTCGGACGCCCAGTTCGGCTACGACCGGCAGGTCGCGATCGCGGGGGTGGACGCCTACTTCGCCGAGGACGGCCTCGAACACGCCCGCAATTCGGTCGCCCAGGAGGGCTGGCTCAGCTGTGACCGGGGCGACGTCCACCTGCACGGTCGTGTCGACAACATCGTCCGGACCGACGAGGGGCTCCAGATCATCGACTACAAGGGGAAGCTCTCGGGCATCGTCTCCGGTCGCAGCCACGACAAGATCGAAGCCCACCACGCCGGCGAAGCGTACCACTCCGATATCCTGAAGAGCGTCTTCCAGGCCGCCACGTACATCGAGGGCGCGAAGGCGACGGACTACTACGAGCCGGGCATGGACGTCGAGTTCACGTTCTACGGTGTCCTCTACAGCGTCGACCGGACACCCGGACAGGACGGACTCACGGTCACGGTCGACGGGAAGTCCCGTGATGTCGGCTGGATCTACGAGGCCGACGAGGATACCATCTGGTCGCTCATCGAGGACTGCTACACCGGCATCGTCGAGGGGAAGTACACACCAGAGCCGTGGGAAGCCATCCAGGAGAACGCGTGTGGCGACTGTGCGTACCAGGGTATGTGTGGCGACTACATCGGCGCCGAGGTGAGCCTCGATGACTGACGCCCCCGACTCGGCGGACCAGCGCCCGGAGCCCCGGGACGCACAGCAGGACATCATCCAGAGCGACGCCTACCCGATGCGCGTCCGAGCTGGCGCTGGCACCGGGAAGACGTTCACGATGGTCCGCAAGGTCCAGCGACTCATCGAGAACGGCACGCCACCGGACCGCATCCTCGCGCTGACGTTCACGAACAAGGCCGCCGATTCGATGCGGGAGAAACTCGTCGAGACCGTCGGCGAACAGGGCTACGACATCGAGGCGTACACCTACCACGCCATCTGCCACGAGCTCCTGCAGGAGTTCGCGTACCACGCCGACCTCGACCCGCGGTACGACATCGCGACCGACGCAGACCGGTTCGCACTCAGCTACGAGGTCCTCGACGAGATGCCCTACCGGTTCACGAACCCTGACGTGTACGAGGGCGTGGACTACGCGAGCGGGGCCTCGGACCGGATCCTGCAGTTCATCCCCGCGATGAAGCGCGCCGGAATCACGCCCGACGACGTCGACGCGTACCTCCCGAGCGTCGAGCGCCTGTTCGAACTCGGGGAGCTGACCGAGCAGATCCACGAGGCTGCGGACGAACATCTGAAAGTCCGCTGGCAGAAGGTCACCGAGGACCGCCTCGACGAGATGATCGACAACCTCGGCGAGATGGAACGGAGACTCGCAGCGCTCCGCACCGACCTGCACGACGAGGGGATGGAGGCGCACGTGGCGGCGTATCTCGACGTGATGACCGAGACGTGCGTGTCGTTGGCGGCGTTCCTGAACTCGAACCGAACCGCGGTTCTCGACGGCGACCTCACGTACAGCTTCAAACTCCCCGCCCATCTGTTCGGCCAGTACAGCAGCGCCCCGAAAGGGATGCCCTCGCTCGACTACTCGCTCCCCGAGAAACTCGACGAGTTCGTCGAGCGCGGGCAGGTCCTCTCCGACCTCGTTCCCGGCTACAGGGCCTACGAATCTCGACTCGACGAGGAGAACCTGCTCGACTTCAACGACCTCGTGCTCGCGGCGGTCGACCTGCTCGAAGACGACACGGTCGCCGGCTGGCTGGGGGAGCGCTACGACTACATCTTCTGTGACGAGTACCAGGACACCGACACCGTCCAGTTCGAGCTCGTCCAGCAGCTCGCTGCCGAAGCCGACCTCTTCGTCGTCGGTGACGACGACCAGGCGATCTACGAGTGGCGTGGGGCGAACGTCGAGAACATCGGTCCACGACTCGACGACGCCTACCCGGACCTTCACGACCGGACACTCGAGGAGAACTTCCGCTCGCGCCAGCCGATCCTCGACCTCGCGAACAACGCGCTCTCGCACCTGGATGCCCGGGGAAGCGACAAGGAACTCACCGCGGTCGGTGACGCAGCAGCCGCCGAGACCGGGGTCTTCACGCTCGATGCCGAAGAGGAGCCCGAGGACGAAGCAGCCCAGATCACGAACACGCTCGCTCGGCTCATCGACGGCGAGAACCAGATCGCGGACACGGCGTACAGCCCTGGCGACATCGCGATTCTCGTGCGCAAGAAGCGTCACGCGCGTCCGATCGCCGACGAACTCTCCGCAGCGGGAATCCCGTACGAACTCGGCGGCGACCTCGCATCCGAGGCACCGGGCGTCGAGACCGTCGTTTCCGCACTCAAGGCGCTCGCGAACCCACGCGACGAGGTCGCACTCAACCGAGTCCTCGCGATGCGGTACCGGATCTGTCGGGATGACCTCGAACGACTGAACACCCACGAACTACCGGGAACCAACCCCGACGAGGATACGCCCCTCAAGGAGTCGCTCCTCGAGATCTCGCTCGATGAGCTCGCCGAACCCGACCGTGTCGAGACGGCGCGCGAGCAACTCGACGACCTCTGGACGAATCGGGACACCTACTCGCTGTCCCGTCTCTACCAGGAGCTGAAGTCGACGATGCGCATCGAGTGGTTCCTCTCCGAGCAGGAGCGCCGCGACCTGCGGGCCCTCGACGAGGTCGTGAGCTCGTTCGAGGAGGGTGCTGTCGAGCCCGAACTCTCGGGTCGGTTCGTCGAGTTCCTCGACCAGCACGACATCATCACGGAGGTCTCCGACCGCGAGATGGAGGACCAGCCCGAGGCACAGGACGCAGCCGTCTCGATCATGACGATCCACAAGAGCAAGGGGCTCGAGTTCCCCGTCGTCGTCCTGCCACAGCTCCGTGCCGGCGAGTGGGAGCCCCAGGCTCGAACGTACGACGTCGTCGAACACGTCCTCGATGGTGGCAGCCCGTTCGACCACGACTTCGCCGAGCGCGACGAACAGGAGGCTCGCCGACTGCTCCACGTCGGTATCACCCGTGCCGAGGAGCTCTCCATCCTCAGCGGCCGGGTCGACGACGACGCCACCGACGCGGTCGGCGACGAAACCGTGCCGCCAGCGACCGTCGCCGACCTCCTCCCACCGACCGTCCCGTGGCCGGTCGACGGCGTATCGTTCCCGATCTGGGAGACGATCCAGGAGAGTCTGCCGCCGACGGCTGTCGACGGGACCGACACCCTCGCTGCTCCTGTCGACGTGACCGAACGGGTCGCAGCGGTCGACGAAGACCACCAGCTCGGACGATCGGCCGGCCAAGCACGCGTGCTGGGCCTCGCGAGGCAGGCGCTCGACGGTGCGCTCGATCCTGCACTGGCCGACGAGCTCCCCGCCGACATCCTCGGCGAACCAGCGGCTGCGACACTCCATCGTCGCCACAGTTACACGTCACTGGACACGTTCGAAACGTGCGAACGACGCCACTATCTCAGCCACGTCGTCAGAGCGTTCGACGACCCGCCGACGAGCGAGTCCGACGGCGCAGCACGGAGTGGCCCGAGCCAACGCAAGATCGGCATCCTGTTCCACGACACGGCGGAACGAGCCGCCGACCGCGGATACACGAGCAAAGCCGAGTGGCTGGCGCTCGCAGACCGCCTCGCGACGATGCGTGGAGAAGGCGCCGTACTCCCCGCGGTCGAGGCGTGCATCGAGCGGTTCTTCGACACCGAGGCGAGTGGGTGGGAGATACTGGCCGCCGAACGTGGCTTCGAGCTGACGTTCGACGACGAGACCGTCGTGGGGATGATCGACGCTCTCTGTCGGACCCCCGACGGCGAGCTGGTGGTGCTGGACTACAAGGCGACCCAGACGGAGCGCTCGCTCGACGACGACCTCCAGCTCCCGCTCTACCTGCTCGCCTGTGAGCAGCTGTTCGAGGAGCCAGTCCGAACCGCCGGCTATGCGTACGTCGGAGCGCAGGGCCCGAGAATCGACCTGCGGGAGTTCTCCGACCGGGAACTCGACCGGGTGAGAACAGCGCTCTCGGACCGTCTCGCGTCGGCCGCCGAGAGTTCCTTCGAGAGGTACACCGCTGGAGAACACTGCAGGTACTGCCCCCACAGGAGTCTCTCCTGTAGCGACGAGGCAGCCGTCGACGTCTCTCGTTGAGGTCCGCGAGACGGCGGAGGGCTCACCGTCGCTCCGGCTGCTTCTGACTGAGGGTTTCGAGCAGGTGGAGCTCCCGTTGGAGTGTGCTATCCCCGAGCGCCTCCTTCTCTGCACCGAGATAACCGTGGAGCGAATCGAAGCGATCTGCATACTCCGTGGGAACGACCAGCGGAACCGACTCCCGTTCGTGGTCGCCACGTCTGGCCGGCAGCAACCAGTCGTCGACACCCTCGGAACCGTTCGCACGCTCGTGGACATGCCGAGTCCATTCGCGAAGTTCTCGTGCGTACCGGGCCAGTGCGATCGCCTTTCTGATGCCGTCGTGTCCGTAGGTTCCAGCTTCAGCGGGGACGTCGACACTCACGGATTCCTGATACTCCGAACCGTCGCGTTCGGTCCACGAGACGACGAGGTCGAGATCGGTGTTCGGCACCGTTCGGTCGACTTCGACGAGGACGATGCCGCCTCTGGCCTCGCCGTCCTCCTTCGCCGAGGGGAACAGCGTTTCGACGTGCATCAGTTGCCCCGAGGAACCATCCGTAGACGGTGACCCGTGGACGTCTGTCACCGCGTAGCCCTCGCCGACAAGTTCTAGCTCCAGGTCGTAGACCAGTGGCGTCACCATGTAGTCGAACTCGTCGCCGAGTCGCTCCTCGAACTCCTGTCCTGACTGGACGAAGTAGTGGTTGGCTCCCCTGATTCCTGACAGTGTGTCAGCGAGCGCCGCGTTCGCGTCGATACCCATCCCGACGAACGTCGTGTGTATCCCGGTGGATGCGGCGTCTTCGAACAGTTTTGTGAGGGAGTCCCCGCTCGTGGTGCCGGTGTTCGGCATCATATCGGTCATGAAGACGACGCGCTGCTCGACATCAGCCTCGTCGGACTGTCCATCCTGTGCATCCTCGACCAGCAGATCGATGGCGGCTTCGAACCCATCAGCGAGGTTCGTACTCCCCCCGGCCGCGATGTCGCGGATGTGTCGGCGGATTGCGTCCATGTCCGTCGAGCCGACGTCGCGGAGTGGTTTCGCGACGTGCGCTCGATGATTGTACAGCACGACACCGAGTCGGTCGTCCTCGCGAAGTCGTTCCGTCAGCGCACAGAGCGACTCCATCGCGGCTTCCAGCTTGGTCTGGGACCCACTCTCCGTTTCGCGCTTCCGATCGTGTTCGTCGTAGTAGTAGGAGTCGAACTGGCTGTTCATCGACCCCGAGACGTCGAGCACCGTGACGATGTCCAGCTGGGGTCGCTCGAAGTCCTCGAGAGCGAGCGTCGAATCCAGGCCCACGGTGAGGAACTGGTCGGTCTCTCCGGTGAGTGGATTCTCGCTCGCGGCAGCCGCATACCGGGGCGCGAAGAGCGCGTCCGATCCGGTCCGTTCCCCTGTTTCGAAGTAGTAGTCGTAGAAGAGGCCTTCGGTGGTGATCGATTCTGGCTGGGGTGTGTAGCCGTTGGCGACGTTCTCGCGGAAGTTACTCACGTCTTTCGCTCCCCCCGTCGCCAGTCCGACGGTCTCAGGCGCCCCCCGGCTCATATTCGGAGCACGAACGGGACTCTCGTTTGCGATTGGCTCAGTCGGTTCGTCCCGACTCTCGTGCAGCTCCCGGGAGTCGACAGTTCGTCCGCATGCCGAACAGACGTAGTCGGGTGCCTTGGTGACCGACCCACTCCGCCGGTCGACCGACATCGGCTGCCAGTCGTCAACGGCATCCGTGTCCCGTTCCGCGAGGGACACGGTAGTCTGCTCGTCGATGATGCCGAAGAGCTGCGTCACCCCCAGTGGCGAGGCGGCGTCGGTGATCGTGGTGTCGATAGCATCAGCGGTGACGCCGCGTCGAAGCGTCCCCCCACATGAAGGGCATTCCTCTGCCGGATCTCTCCCCGGTCCAACTGGTGCGCTGCCGAGAAGTCCGGTGAGTCTGTAGCTGACTCCCGTCCGAAGTCCTCCGAGATCCCCCCTCTCCGGCGAGCTGAAGATCGCGAACCGTCTGCCGGTGTCGTCTTCGACCAGTAGCCGACAGACGCGGCTCGCACCGCTGTCGAGCGCTCGTCGTGAGATGAACTCGACGGTGATGTCGACTCGTTCCCCCTCGTTCAGATCTGAATATGTCGCGTTCATCTGTTCTGAAGTGCCGTCTTCCCCCCAGACAGCCAGTGGGTGGCCGGACCCAACCTGACAACACACCGCGACGATTATCGACATCGCAGTGTTCCTTTCCCGGCCACCGCAGTCAATAATGTGTACCAAGATGTATTAAATACTTCGGCAAAACTCGTCTTCTAGTCTATTATCTCGTTGAAACAGACTTCTTGACGGTGAATATTCCTGCTCACCGTGCTCCTGACCGCACATTGGTCGAGATAAGTGCGACCCAACAACCGCTCTATCGAGCAAAAGATCCCCGAAAAAACCATTGGGATGGGCTCTGATACTCCGATATCGATGTCACTCGACGCCCGCGATCCCCTGGTTCAATCCCTCCACGATCACAATCCGTGGTGGGAACAGGGTGCTGCCGCATTTTCACTCCCTGCGCGGCAGAAAAGCGACTTCTACCATCTCGTCAGGCCGAACCGGTCCGGGAGCCAGTTCGAAGACCAACCGCTGCTGGGACTGGTCGGACGGCGCGGCGCGGGGAAGACGACCCTGTGCAAGCAGTTCATCCATCACCGAATCGAGTCCGGTGCCAGGCCCGAACGCTTCCTCTATCTCCCGTTCGATTCGAACCCACTCTATCAGCTCCAGTCGGACGAGCAACTCCGCCGTGCAGTCCGCTATTACGAGAGCCGAGTCCTCGGGCGGCTCGATTCACCTGCTCCACACTTCATCGTCCTCGACGACGTCCACCAGATCGAACATCCCGGAAAACCGACCATCGACGGTTGGGGAACACCGGTCGTGGATATCCTCGACGACACGGCCGAACGTTACGTTGTTGTGACGGCGAGTGCGGAGGTTCAGGTCGAACGTGAACTGGAGAGAGCTGACTTTCCAGCGGCCCGATACGACACGCAGCCCATCCTCCCAGAGAAGTTCCGTGACTACCTCTTCACGCTCTACCCCGACCTCGAGGAGTCCGACCGCCGGGTGAGTCCGACCTCGATCCGTACCGGGGAGCACAGCCTCCCGGCCACTCTCGATAGTGGTGAGGTCGACCCGCTGCTCGACGAGCTTCGCGGGAAGTACGCACAGATCGAAGACGTCGAACCCCGTATCCAGTCCAAGGTCGTGGATTTCCTGGCCATGGGTGGGACGATAAGCTACGAGCACGAGGGAGTCATCGATTCCGCATCGGAGCTCTCGACGAGCGACTACTCACGCCTGCGGGAGGAGGTCCGAGATGCGCTTTATCAGGAGGTCCCGGGGTTCGAGTCCATCAAGACGATCGCGGATCTCGAACGTCTCTGTGCACTTGCTGCTGCCAATCGCGGCACCGAACCGATACGATACCAGGAGCTCGTCGAACTGTTCGATGTCGACCGGCGGACCATCGCTGACAGTTACCTCCCGGCTCTCGCGGACCTGTATCTGTTGACCGGTGTTACGGAGTACGACAACGCCCGTCCACGGTCGGTCAGGCTCTATCTGCGAGACACAGGTCTCCTGACCGCACTTGCCGACGGGAACGCCGAGCGGGCTCTGAGTGATTTCGGACGGGAGGCCGACCTCGCTCGTGTCGCCGGGTTCGACCACAGTATGCGGTTCACCTACGGAGTCAATGCCGCTCAGGGATCGGAGACGGACCCCTCCGTTCAGTTCTGGCGAGGGAGAGAGGGTGTGGTCGATTTCGTCCTCGATATCGACGACACGCCGGTGCCCGTTGCGCTCGCATATCGACCACCGATCGACGATTCGCTCGACGTGTTATCCGAGTTCCTCGACGAGTACGAGGTTCCAGTCGGGTTCCTCCTGACCGGGGATACAGTCCCGACCGAGGACCCGATCACGCTCCAGCGAGACCGCATCATCCAGCTTCCCTATTGGTTCTACCTGCTGCTGTGTTGAAGCCGACTCTCAGTCTGTGGCGTCCAGGATCCGCAGATCTCGTTCCAGTCGCGGCTCGATCTTCGGACTTCGGCAGTCGACCTCGAGCTGTTCGTGCTGCCAGTGTCGGCCGTCTTTCCCGTTCCAGACACCGTACAGCGTGACCTTCGGGAGCGTGATGACGCCGAACAGCACTGCGAGGTGGTACAGCAGTTCACAGGCGTCGGTCCAGGTTCCAGTCGCCTTCCGTGGCATGTCGAGCGGGAACTCCACGTGCTGAGCGGGCACCCCCGCGTCGGTCGCCCGGGTGATGAAGCCGCGGTCGTTGCTCAGAAGGACTGCTGTCTTGCGGCTCTCCCCGTTGAACCGCTCGTACGCGTCGACGATGGCCTGGTCTCCGGTGCCCGATTCGACGATGTCGACCGTTCGGTTCGTCCGGAGGCGCCGATACTCGTACAATCCCATGAACCCCTCGCGGTTGCTCCCGGCCGGCTGATTGTCGAGGCGCTCGAACTCCGTCCCGAAGGCGGCGGTGAGTTCGTGCGTGTTGTACTGCTTGTAGTGCCAGTCGAGTTCCTCCTTCACACCCGTCGCGAGTGCGTAGCCGTTCGTCGGGGCCCGGTCCTTCTCGTCGGGCTCACCGGTTCTGCTGTCGACACCGAGTATCTCGGGGAGTCGCCACGGCATGACGTTCGTATCGAGTCCGAGCACGACGGGGCCATGGCCGGCCTCGAGGTCGGAGTACCCATGACGGTCGAAGAACGCGTCTATCTCGTCCCGGTTTTCGAGGTCGACCAGCGAACTCGCGACGGCGGCACGGGTATAGGTCTCCGCGTCCGGGAGGTCGTCGTGCGCGGATTCGCCGTGCTTCGCAGGAATCGCCTCCCGGTTCTCCTGGTAGGTGAACGAGCCCTGGGTGAACCGGACCGTCACCTGGCCATCTCGCTCGAGTTCGATCCTGACGAGTTCGCCGATGTCACTGGATGGGTGCTCGACCGCTATCGAGTCCACGCCTTCGTCGTACAGTGCGTTCAGCAGCACGGTCAGTCGCTGGCGGCCGACCTCCATCACAGAACCTCCGTGAAGTCGATCAGGTCGGTGGCGGTCCGTGGAATCTCGGGGTAGTACTGACCGTAGTACCCGCCGGCCTTCCGATGGAAGTAGTAGACGTGGTCCGCGCCGAACTGGATACCTGCTTGAAACGCGATCGCGGACATGAACTTCCGTCCCGGAGTGACGTCGATGGCTACCTCGTCGTCGGCTGGCGAACCCTCCACCTGGTCCCGGTAGAAAGCCACGATGCTCTCGAAATCGGTCTCGGTCGTCAGTTCGTGGACCGCGATCTCGGCATCTCCTCCGTATGCCGCGATGACTTCGCTCATCAACGCCTTCGCTTCGGCGACGTGTTCCATGACTGGCGGATTGGACAGGATACGAACCTCGTCCGGTACGTACCCCCGGTCACACGCTGCAGTGACCGGATTCAGTATCCCGGGCGTCGTCGGGGTCCCGCAGGTAACCCATCGTCGTGTCATATCGCATACTCGCCATCGGTGGCCAAAATCCTACTGGCGGCTCACTGACCGTTCGTATCGAGTCGCGTTCACGGTCCCCACCGACACGAGGTGGCTGGAAACCTGCAGGGACGACAGTTCGTAGCGAGGCGAGTATCCGCTTCGAGAGACCGCCTCGACCTCTACCGACGGTGAGCAAGAAACCCTCGTTCGAACTGCCTTGGGACCACATTTAACCCCCGCCATTGCATGCTTTTGGACGTAATGAGCAATACCGATATCGAGGCAGCCGAGGTCGCCCGACGGCTGGTCGAGGAGGATGCGGAGGCGCCGTTCGTCCTTGACGTCCGCAACGAGGACGACTACGAGGAGTGGCAGATCCCCGAGAGCACGAACCTCCCGGTGTACGACCAGTTGCTGGAGTACGACTACTCCGGACTGGAGGACCACCTCGACGAACTACCCGAGGACGAGGAGATCGCCGTCGTCTGTGTCGCCGGTGTCACGTCGGCCCGTGCCGCCGACTTCCTGCGCAATCACGGCTACGACGCGAAGTCGGTTCCGGACGGGATGAACGACTGGGGACGGCTCCACCGCGAGTACGACGTCGAGGGTGTCGACGGCGTCCGACAGGTGGTACGGCCCGGGACCGGGTGTGTCTCGTACCTCGTGCACGACGACGAGGAAGCCGTCGTGGTCGACCCCAGCCAGTACGTCGACAGGTACCTGTCCGTGGCGGACGACCACGACCTGGACATCGTCGGCGTCGCCGACACGCACGCACACGCCGACCACGTCTCCGGCGCTCGCCGACTCGCCGGCGAGCTGGACGTCCCGTACTACCTCCACGGCGAGGATGGCGGCGAGCTGGACGAGATCACCGAGGTCGAGGACGGCGATTCGATCTCCGTGGGGGACAGGTCGCTCGACGTCCGGTTCACGCCCGGACACACGCCCGGCAGCGTCTCGTTCCGCTTCGGCGACGCACTCCTCTCGGGGGACACCCTGTTCCTCCGGAGCGTCGGCCGACCCGACCTCGAGGACGGCAGCGAGGACGCGGTCCGCGAGGCCGCTGGCCGGCTGTTCGACAGCCTCGACGAGCTCACCGACCTGCCGGACGGCACGGTCGTGCTGCCGGGGCACTTCAGCGACGAGGAGCTTCGCCCGCTGGCGACCGAACTCGGCGAACTGGAGGCGGAGACGACGAACGAACTGCTGAGCGACGTCGAGGACGACGACGAGCAGGCGTTCGTCGAGACCATCGTCGAGAGCCTCTCGGACGAGCCCGCGAACTACAACGAGATCAAGCAGATCAACTGGGGCAAGGAACAGCCCGGCGGTGACGTCGAGCGCCTCGAACTCGGTCCAAACAACTGTGCGGCCAACTGACTCGGGTCCAGGTCCTGGACGGTCTTCTAGCGGTCATCCTCGGCCGTCCCCGATTCCCTGGTGAGGGCATCGGCGATCGCCGTCAACCACGCCTCCCGGTCGTCAGCGTCGACGAACGCCGACGCCGCGCCGGCAGCGTCGGCACCGTGGTCGAGGCTCGCCGCCACATCGGCCGCCGTGCTGATGCCGCCCCCGAGCAGGACCCGCGTCGCCGGATTCTCCGATTCGACCATCGAGACGAACGCGTCGACGCGCTCGGGCTCCGTTCGAGCGAGCGCGCAGTCGCTGGCGATGTCCGCCGGGTTCTCGAACAGTAGACAGTCGGGATCGAACGTGAGTGCAGCCCGGCCGAGCTCGATGCTGTCGACGCAGACGATCGACTCGAGGCCGTACTCTGCACAGGCGGCGACGATATCGCCGACTTCACCGAACTGCGCGGGGCTCTCGGGATGGTTGACGAGCACCCCCGCAGCCCCGGCTTCGGCGACGGCCGGAAGCGACACCTGTCCGTTTCCACGCCCGGGTGCCAGCGCGTCGACCGACTGGGCCACGACCGGGAGGGCCGTCGCCTCGGCGATACGGTAGATGTCCGGGGTCTGCGGGGCCACCGCGAACGTCGCACCGGTCCGCCGTTGCACGGTCTCGATGGTCCTCGCCAGTTCGAGCCCGTCGGCTCCCGCAGTCCCCTCGTAGAGCTTGAAGTTGAGCAGGAAGTGTGGATACGTGAGCGCCATCGTCGGGCGGACCGACGAGCAGGAGCGGTTTCAGCGTTGTCCTGCGGGGCGGCCAGTGGCCTCAATCGGGCACAGCTGTGTGGAATCTGCTCGCATCACGCCGGTGACTGTCGCAGTCTTCGGGCCGCTACAGCGTAATTGGGCCACTACAGGGCGTTCTACGGGCGTCAGGGGGCCGGAAACCTGTGCAAACCCGGTCCGGTGACCACCCCCCGACTCGAGTATTCTGGCCCCCTCGACCCGACAACACGTATATACCGCCTGAACCAGTATTGTGGAGTATATTTAATGGCTCGTCTGAACCGGCAAAGTGAGACACAGGAGAACGAGACCGAATCAGACACGGAGGAGCGGGCGGGAGAGTCGGAGACGCAGTCGTGTCCGGAGTGCGAGTCGGAGCGCCTGGTCACGAGCGGTGACGGTGACGAGCTCGTCTGTGACGACTGCGGACTCGTGCTCGAGGACCAGATGATAGACCGGGGGCCGGAGTGGCGGGCGTTCAACCACGGGGAGCGCCAGAGCAAGAGTCGCGTCGGGGCGCCGACGACGCAGACGATGCACGACAAGGGGTTGACCACCCAGATCGACTGGAAGAACAAGGACGCGTACGGTCGGTCGCTCTCCTCGGAGAAGCGGAGTCAGATGTCCCGCCTCCGGAAGTGGCAGGAGCGGATCCGCACGAAGGACGCCGGGGAGCGGAACCTCCAGTTCGCACTCAGCGAGACGGACCGGATGGCGTCCGCGCTGGGCGTCCCGCGGTCCGTTCGGGAGGTCGCGTCGGTGATCTACCGGCGCGCACTGAACGAGGACCTGATCCGTGGCCGGTCCATCGAAGGCGTGGCCACGAGCTGTCTGTACGCCGCCTGTCGACAGGAGGGCATCCCCCGGAGCCTCGAGGAGGTCTCCGAGGTGTCGCGGGTGGAGCAGAAGGAGATCGGGCGCACGTATCGCTATATCTCCCAGGAGCTCGGCCTCCGGATGGAGCCAGTCGACCCGAAGGAGTACGTCCCGCGGTTCTGTTCGGAACTCGGGGTGAGCGAGGAGGTCGAGATGAAGGCGAAGGAGATCATCGACGTGACCGCCGAGCAGGGGCTCCTCTCGGGGAAGTCGCCGACGGGGTTCGCCGCGGCCGCCATCTACGCGGCCTCACTCCTCTGCAACGAGAAGCAGACACAGCGCGAGGTGGCGTCGGTCGCACAGGTGACCGAGGTCACGATCCGGAACCGGTACCAGGAGCAGATCGAAGCGATGGGCATCCAGTGACGGACTGAGGGGTCTCCGATCAGGGGGGCGGGTTCGGCGGCGGAAACCGATGTTCTGTGGTCAGTTCGTCCGTTCTGGCAGAGACGGCTGTGTGTCGACGGGAGCGCAGCCGACGAGGTGCGACCGGCTCTCGACAGTCGGTTCTGGGGCTACTCCTGCCAGTCCGGGTCGTCGCGTGGCGGGCTGAAGATGTCGAGCCCGACGACGGGGACGTCACCGCGGTTCTCGGCGCCGTGTGGTTCACCACCAGCGAAGACGTAGGAGTCACCGGCTTCGACGACGTGGGTCTCGCCGTCGACGATGAACGTCAGGCTCCCGTCGATGATGTAGCCGGTCTGCTCGTTGGGGTGGCTGTGTTCGGGGACCGTCGCGCCGGGCTCGATGCGGAACTGCTGGACGTTCATCTCGCTGCCGCCGGCGAGGAGCTTCAGGTGGGTGCCGTCGACCGCCTCGGTGGCCTCGACGTCGGATTCGGGGACGATCTCCATGCAGGACGCATCGCGGTGGGCGGACAAATACTCTCGCAGAGCGACGGCATCGGGCTGCTCCCCCTCGGCTTCGTCGCACTCCGCATCGCTGCGGAGTCGTGTCCGAGTCAGGTGCCACTGGCGTCGCGAACGGATTCACGTTCGGAGGGTGTCGCGGCGTCGCCCGTGGTCAGTGGTCGAACGTGCGCTCGCCGGCCCTGATCGGCACGTCGAGCCAGTTCTCCATCGGGGGCAGCGGGCACTCGTAGCGGTCCGAGTAGGCACAGGTGGGGTTGTACGCCTCGTTGAAGTCGAGTATCCACCGCCCGTCGTCGGTCCGGTGGCTGTCGGGTTCGAGGTCGAGGTAGCGGCCGGCACCGTACGTCTCGTCGCCGCTCGTCTCGTCACGGAAGGGCACCCAGAGGCGGTCCTCGTCGGGGTCGCTCTTGTAGGCCGTGATGCTCACCGACTCGCCGTCGACCGTCACGGTGAACTCGCCCCAGGCGAGGTACTCCTGCTCCCCGTCGGTGCTGGTGCCGACGACGACCGGCTCGGGTTCCTCGTACGTCTCGAGCTCGACCACGAACCGGAGGTCGGGGTCTATCTCGTAGTAGTCGAGCCCGTCGAACGTCTCACGGACGTCGGGCGGGAGCGGCGAGTGGGGGTCCTCGCCGAAGTACTCGTCCTTCTGCTCTCGGTGAGCCTCGACCGCGTCCGTCCACTGCTCTGTGTCCTGGTCCGTCATGTGTTCCTGTCGTGATGTTCTCGTCCCAGGCACTTTAGTATTGTGCGGAATATGCAATATGGTGTCGCCATCGAACGCGTCGTCCGCAACCCGGGCGACGCCACTCGACACGGGCCAGGGTCGGGACAGATCCCCGGCAGCGACCGTTCGACTGGTTCCGTCGCCCGCTATCAGTTCACGACGTTCTCAGGGATGTAGCGCTCACCGTCGACGATGATCTCCGAGGCCTGCGTGACCGTGACCTGATGGTCAGCGAACTGGAACGTCACGCGACAGTTCCCCAGCTTCTGCTGGGCACCCAGCTTCGCCAGTATCTCCGGGTCGATGTAGTCGTGGAGCTGCGGGACGTCGGCCATCGCGACCCCGTCGGCCGCGGCCACCGCCTCGACGACCCCGGTGACGAGATCAGTTCGAGTCACTCTCGCTCACCTCCCCGATGACGGTACACTCGTCGCGCAGCCGGCGTGGTAATCTGGTCTCCGACTTGGTCATCTTACCGACTACCAGCGCCGGTTCCGCGAAGTGGGGGCCGCGCCTGACGGTGAGCGGGTCGCTCTCCCAGCGGATGTAGCCCGCATCGGCGAGCTTCGGGAGATGATGGTGACGCAGTCGTACGGTCAGGTCATCGGTATCGAGCTCGCGGGACGCCGACCGAGCGGCATCTGGCAACGGCAACCGCCCGTCCGCTGGCTCCTTCATGAGCGAGAAGATGATCATCCGACGAGGCTGGGAGGCCAGTGACTCGTACAGCTGGTCCCACGTTCCAGTGCCGCTGTCGTTCGTAGAGTAGGTGCTTGACACGCCCGGGACTACCGACTTCAACCCACAAAAAGACTTGTTACGTGTTGACAACCATCGACGTGGTCGCGCCGTTCGACGGGCGCTCCCACGGCCATCGAAATTGTGGGGTTAGCACAATACTTTATGGTCTCGCCGGGCGAACGTTCGCACATGGAAGGTCCGTTCGTCATCGTCGGCGGAGACGCGGCAGGGATGAGTGCGGCGAGCAAGGCAAAGCGGGACGACCCGGACCGGGATGTCGTCGTCTTCGAGAAGGGCGAGTGGGTCTCCTACGCCGCCTGCGGGCTGCCCTACTACGTCAAGGGCGACGTGGAGACCCTCGACGACCTCGTCACGGTCACCCCCGAGGCGTTCGTCGAGGAACGCGGTATCGACCTGCGGACGAACCACGAGGTCACGGCGGTCGACCGCGCGGACCGGACCGTGACGGTGGCCGGCCCGGACGGCGAGTTCGAACAGGCGTACGGCGACCTGCTGATCGCCACCGGAGCGCAGGCCATCGTCCCACCGTTCGACGGCATCGACCTCGACGGCGTGTTCACGCTGCACAACATGAACGAGGCGGCCCAAATCCGCCACTACCTCGGGCTGGACACGCCGACCGTGAACCTCCCCGAGAGTGGCTACGGGGAGGCGGCGACGGAGTACGCCGCGGCGGAGCAGCCCGACGCGGTCGCCGTCATCGGCGGCGGCTACGTCGGCATCGAGATGGCCGAGGCGTTCGCCGCTCACGGCCTCGACGTCCACCTCTTCGAGATGCTGCCGCACACGCTCCAGCCGTTCGGCGCCGAGGCGGCGGTCGTCGTCGAGGAGCACCTCCGCGAGCAGGGCGTCGAGCTCCACCTCGACACCGCCGTCGACGGGATGGTCGGCGACGAGCACGTCGAGGCCATCGCCGCCGGCGACCTGACCGTCCCGGTCGACCTCGCGCTGGTCGGCGTCGGCGTCGCCCCCAACACGGAGCTCGCCGAGGCTGCCGGCATCGAGCTCGGTCCGACCGGAGCCATCGCGACGGACGAGTACGGCCGGACGAACGACGAGCACGTCTACGCGGCCGGCGACAACGCCGAGATGACCCACGTGGTCACCGGCGACCCGGATCACGTGCCGCTCGCGCTCAGCGCGAACCGCGCGGGCCGGGCCATCGGTGCGACGGTCGCAGGCGACCCCACGCCGGTGGGCGAGATCGCCGGGACGGCCGCGGTCAAGGCCTTCGACCTCGAGGTCGCCCGGACCGGTCTCGTCGACGAGGAAACGGCCCGCGAGGCCGGGTTCGACCCCGTCTCGGTGACCATCACGGCCGAGTCGCGCGCCCACTACTACCCCGGCGGCGAGGAGATCCAGATCACGCTGCTCGGTGACCGCGAGGGCGAGCGCGTGCTCGGGGCGAGCATGGTCGGTCGAGAGGGTGTCCCGAAGCGCATCGACACGGTCGCGACCGCCCTGCACGCTGGACTGACCGTCCAGCAGCTCTCCTACCTCGACCTCTCGTACGCGCCGCCGTTCAGCCCCGTGTGGGACCCGGTCCTGACGGCGGCCAAGGTTCTGGACGGCAAGCTCTGACGGGCCGACTGCCAGCGCCGACGCTGGCAGCCCGTTCGCAGTGCCATCCACTACCGTCGGTCCGTGGCCCTCTCAGTCCCCGTGTGGGGCACACCGGACCTGGTAGTACCGCCCCTCGTGCTGGAGGACGGCCGTTCCGCCGTCCCGTGTGCCCTGATAGGGACATCTGACGCCGAGGTCGTCGAGGCTGCGGACGGCGGCGCGTTCGTGTTCGAAGCCGCGAAGCGAGAGGTAGCAGGCCTGGAAGCCGTCCGCGTCGGTCTCGCAGTTCCCGGCCGCGAACAATGCACTCTCGACGGACGGCGCGTCCGAGAGGTCGCCGACTGGCTCGCCCTCGACGGCATCGGCCGGCACCTCGTGCGCGCTGACGACGTAGCCCCAGCCCCAGCCCAGGCCGAACGCCACGAGGAGCACGAGCAGGACCAGCACCGGGATACCGCCGACGAACGCCGGGACGGCACCCGAATCGACCTCGAACCTGTACCGGAGCAGGATGGGGACCGCGAGCAGCACGAGCAGGAGCAGCAGGAACGCCACGGGGGCGGCGGCGAACCCGAGCAGTGCCACCACCAGGAACACGACGAGCAGTCCTACCAGCGCGGCGAGTGCGGACAGGAGGGCGTCACGGTTGGCCAGGTCGCTGCTGAGGTAGTCGGCGACGAACAGGGGAACCGCTGCTGCGACCACGCAGATGCCGAGGAAGTGCAGCAGGACGGCGGCCTCCGTCGCCTCGCTCGGTCCGAGCCGCAGGTAGAGGAGTTCGTAGAGAAGCGACTGGACGAACACCGTCGAGCGCATGAGTGCGAGGGCGACGGCGAGCGTGCCCACCAGTCCGAGTCCGAGGTACGCGACTGTCCGTGTGATCCCCTCTAGCGTTAGTTTCGTCCGGTCCATCCCCTCTGATCCCCCTGGTCGAACGCCGCGACCATCCAGAACGATGTGTCGCCGACCGCAAGTGTGTTACGAACTCACGCACCCTGCCCCCACTCCTCCTGTCAGGTCCGACCCATCGGCCCATCGATCCGCACGCGGGGCCACGGCTGGCAACTGCTCCGTGGCCCACATTTTTCAGGATGCTGGTCGATATCACGGGTACACATGGGAACTGGGCAGGACCAGGCCACGATTGAGGCGGGGGCGAACCGCGAGGGTGAGACCCCCGAACAGCTCACGACCGTCGAGTCGGCCTCCGGTGAGACCTCCGTCACCGAGGAGGGGACCGAGCTCGAGCGGTCGATCGGGCTCGTCGGCGGGCTCTCCATCGGCGTCGGCACGATGATCGGCGCCGGCATCTTCGTCTTCCCCGGACTCGCAGCGGGTCGCGCCGGGCCGGCCGCAGCCGGCTCCTTCGCCTTCGGGGCCGTCATCGCCCTGCTGGTGGCGCTTCCGGCGTCGGAGCTCGCGACGGCGATGCCGAAGTCCGGCGGGGGCTACTACTTCATCTCGCGAGCACTCGGCGCGTTCGCCGGCGCAGTCGTCGGCATCAGCATCTGGCTCGGGCTCGTCTTCGCCACCGCGTTCTACCTCGTCGGCTTCGGCAACTACGCCGCGGCGGTGCTGACGGAGGCCGGCGTCGCCATCGGGAACACACCAGTCGTCGTCTCGCTCGCGCTCGTCTTCGGTGTCCTGTTGACCGCACTCAACCTGTTCGGCACCGAGAACGCCGCGGCGCTCCAGAACTACGTCGTCGGCCTGCTGCTGACCATCCTCGTTCTCTTCCTCAGCTACGGCGGACTCGACGCCGCCGGCGTCTTCGGCGGGAGCACCGCCCCGGAGCGGTTCCTGCCGTTCGGCCCGATGCCCGTCTTCACCACCGCCGCGCTCGTGTTCACGTCCTACCTCGGGTTCGCGCAGGTGGCCACCGTCGCGGGCGACATCAAGGAGCCGGGACGGAACCTCCCGCTCGCGATGGTCGGCTCGGTGCTCGTCGTCGGGACGCTGTACGTCGCCACCATCTTCGTCGCGACGAGCGCATACGGCAGCAACACGCTCGCGGGCTTCGGGGAGACGGCCATCGTCGAGGTCGCGCGGAGCTTCGTCGGTCGCCCCGGCGCCATCGTCATCCTGCTCGCCGGGCTGCTGGCGACGGTCTCCAGCGCGAACGCGTCCATCCTCTCCACGTCGCGTGCGGTGTTCGCGCTGAGCAAGGACGCACTGCTGCCCCGGTTCGCCAGCCGGGTGAACCTGCAGTACGGCACCCCACACGTCGCGCTCGCCATGGGCGGCGGCCCGGTGCTCGTGCTGGTCGCGTTCGGCGAGGTGGAGGTCCTCGCGGAGGTCGCCTCGTTCCTGCATCTGGTCATGTACGGGCTCATGTGCGTGGCCCTCATCACGATGCGGCGGAACGAGCCCGAGTGGTACGACCCCGAGTTCCGGGTCCCCGCGTACCGGCTGGTCGCCGGTCTCGGGGCGCTCGCGAGCTTCGGCCTCATCTTCTTCATGAAGCTCGAATCGCAGGTCATCGGTCTCGCCATCATGCTCGCCTCCGGCGGCTGGTACGGCTACTACGCGAACGACGTCTCGCTGAAGGGGGTGGTGTAGATGAGCGACGAGCCCACCACCGCCGCCGCCGACGACCCGGCCCCGGAGATATCGATCCGGGAACCGCCGAAGGTACTCATCCCGGTGCGGGTGCTGGAGGGACAGACCGTCCCGGACCCCCTCGTCGAGTTCCTCGCGCCCGCCGAGATCGTCATCCTCGGCTACCACGTCCTCCCCGAGCAGACGCCGACGGAGCAGGGGAGCATGCAGTTCGAGGACCGCGCACAGGAGGCCGTCGCCGACATCGCGGACGCCTTCCGCGACGCCGGGCGCGAGGTCGAGACGCGGGTGGTGTTCACCCACGACCGCGACCAGACCGTCGACCGGGTGGCCGAGGAGGTCGGTGCGACCGCAACCCTGCTCCCGAACCCCTGCGGCGAGATCACCGACGTCCTCGTCGCCGTCCGCGGGAGCATCGACGTGAGCCGGCTCGCGGACCTCGTCGCCTCCCTGCTCGTCGACACCGAGGACACCGTCACGCTCTGGGGGCTCACCGGCGGCGAGTTCGACGCCGAGGCGGCGGTCGAGCAGGCCGCGGCGACGCTCGCCAGACGCGGCTTCGACCACGACCGGGTCACCGTCGAGACCGACGCCGTCGAGACCCCCATCTACGACATCGTCGCACGGTCCGCGGAGTTCGACGCCATCGTGATGGGCGAGGGCGGTCCCCCGGTGCTCTCGGCACTCTTCGGCGAGGACGCCGAGCGCGTCGCCGAGGGTGCGGTCGCGCCCGTGCTCGTGGTGCGCGACCTCCCGAAGGCGGCGGAAGCTGCAGACGAGGACGCCCCTGGCGAGAGTGGGGCCGACGCCGACGAGGCGGCCGGAGACGATACGGCAGAGCCGGAGCGCTGAGGCGCTGCGAGCGCCCGTCTTCGGGACCGGGCGCGTCGGTACCCGTCCCGCTCGTCTTCAGCGGTGGCCGCGGTGCAGGTAGCTCCTGACGACCCGACGTTCCGCCTTCTGGAGGTGTTCGCTCGCCGTGCTCGGGGCGCAGCCCAGCGCGGCGGCGACCTCGTCCCGACCCGCCTCGCGTGGGACCTCGTAATAGCCGAGGTCGAGCGCGGTGACGAGCGCCTCGTGCTGGCGGGCGGGGAGCGACGGTGGGACCGGCGGCCGACCGAGGTCGTACTCGCCGACGCGTTCGATCTCGGCGTCGATGTTCTCGGGAACCGCCTCGACGGCGGCCTGGAGGATGTGTGTCGGGCCGACGATGCGGGCCGTGATGGAGCCGTCGTGATGGTACTGCAGCGGGAAGACCGGGATGAGGCCCTCCATCGTCCCGATCTCGAACAGCCGCCACTCGACCGGGTGTGGCTCCGAGTGCACGTAGACGTAGGCGCGGTCGTCGACGAACCGTGTGACGTCGTACTGAAGCACCAGTTCGGTCGTCTCGAGCACCGCCTCGAACCGGTCGGTGTCGCCGTCGACGTACAGCAACACGGTGGCCCGCGGTGGGTCGAACGAGGGTGCCCAGTCCACCATCTGGACCTCGCGGAAGACGGACTCGTCGGTGAGCGTCGGCACCAGTGGGTGCAGCTCTGCCTCCTCGCTGGAGACGCGGAGCGTGAGGTACCGCATCGGCTACACATCCCACCCATTACTGATAAATGAACCGACCAGAGTCGGCAGTACCAGCTTGCCCTCACGCGTCCAACTGACTGTCATGAAGGTGTTCATCGCTGGCGCGACCGGCGTGCTCGGACGACGACTCGTCGACCGGTGTGTCGACCGGGGGCACGACGTGGTCGGGCTGAGCAGGGACGAAGCCGGGGACGAGACGATCCGGACTGCTGGGGGTGTTCCGCGCCGTGGCGACGTCCTGGACGCCGACTCCATCGTCGAGGCGGCCGCCGGGGCCGACGTGCTCGTCCACGCCGCGACGAAGATTCCGACCGACACGAACCCGGACGACGCCGACTGGGAGCGCAACGACCGTGTCCGACGGGAGGGTGCGGAGAACCTCGTCGCCGCAGCCGCGGCACACGATGCCGACCGGGTCGTCCTCCAGAGCGTCGTCTGGGTCGCCCGCCAGCCCGACGGGAGCCGGTTCGACGAGGACGCCGACCCGAACCCCGACCGGTCGACGCGGTCCGCACTCGCTGCCGAACGGATCGTCGAAGACGGCGCCGAGAGCCACGGGTTCGAGCCGGTCGTCCTCCGGGGCGGCTACTTCTACGCGCCGGACACGGTCCACACGCAGCTGTTCGGGGAGCGGCTCCGTGACCGCCGGCTGCCCATCGTGGCGAACGGTCTCCTGGGCCGCGACGACGCGGCGCTCTCCTTCGTCCACGTCGACGACGCCGCGAGCGCGTTCGCTGCAGCCGTCGACGGCGATGCGACGGGAACGTTCCACGTCGTCGACGACCGCCCGACCACGTACGCGACGTTCCTGCGGACCTTCGCGGAGCTGCTGGACGCACCGACCCCGCGACGGGTCCCAGCCTGGCTCGCCGGGTTCGCCATCGACGACAACATGCGGCGACTGCTCACCCGGCCGATGCCGACCTCGAACGACCGATTCCGCGAGGCGTTCGACTGGGAGCCCGCGTACCCGACGGTCGAGGAGGGGCTGGCCCAGGTCGTCTCGCGCTGGCAGGAGACCGGCGAGGTCGAGGCCCCGTGAGGATGGTGTCCGGACGGCGGCTCCTCGCCATCATCCTCGTGGTCCACCTCGTCGCGGCGACGACACACGGGCTGACACACGGACTCGTGCCGGTTCCGCTGCCGCCGTGGCAGAACGCGCTGGTCGTCGCGACGACGTTCCTGGGTCCGATCTTCGGCGTCGTCCTCCACGCCCGTGGTCATCGGTCAGGACTGCCGCTGTTCACCGTCTCCATGGCGGGCGCGTTCCTGCTTGGGGTGCTCCTGCACTTCGTCGTCGAATCGCCGGACCACGTCCACGCTGTGTCTGCGGGGACGTGGCAGTTGCCGTTCCAGGTGTCGGCGGCCGCCGTCGCGCTGACGCCACTGCTTGGGGTCGTTGTCGGGGCCTGGTCCCTCCGCGATGAGACGGTGACAGGGTAACCGGACGGGCCTGAATCATCTGGGGAGCTCCGTCGGTACTGCGATAGATTTCACCGTACACACGACGATCGATTTCCGCGTTTTGCGAGTGTCTGGAACCCTACTGGTGGGAGTGTGCTTCCGATTCTCGTCTGCTGTCCGAGCCGATCGACTGGTCAGGGTGACGATTGTCAGGGTTGGATGCACACGGGAATTCCGTGGTCGTGTGCATCTTCGGGGAAGCAGATCTCTCGACGTGTGACCCCAGGGGTTGCGCTACTAACACTAGTCGCTACAGCTTGTCGTGCAGTTCACGAAGATCGGAGGCCGTGAGAGCGTCGTTGGCTTCGATATACTGCTCAACCTCGTCGACAGTCGAATTTTGTTTGAGAATCTGGAGTTTAGCACAGGCCTGAGCATCAAATTTACCGATATTTCGATATTCGTGTTTCCGGGCGGCGAACACCCAGAGGATGTTGTAGTCTGGTAGGTGGGTGTGGAGCATCACATACAGCCGCATGTCTCCCTGACGGAGCTGCTGAAGAGCGCGGCAGGTTTCATAATCCTTCTCGATTACTGATTCGGGTGCTGCGTTCGAGAGGCAGTTGATAATCGCAGTCAGGGCGTCTTTGCCGTCGCTGGCGTCGAGCTTACGGATATCTTTCAGTGCGTCGTCGGTGAAGATGGCAACACCAGTATCGCGGTCGGAAAGAGAGTGCCAACGAGTCACTATGCAGTTAACTGCTCACCGCGAGAATATGAAGCAACAGGGTGTCGAGTGGAGCCCCCTTTGCGGATTACTCAGTAGAGAGGAAGGCGTCCTTGACGTCATCAGCGTCGGCGACGTCGCCATTAAGCGCGTCGTCGACACCATCTTCAATCTGCTCGCCGAGGGATTTCTCGTCGTCTTCCTCCGTTGCGGTGCTCATACTACCACTTTCATATTCGTAAGTGTAAACCTTCGGGTTGTGACGGTTGCATAAGTGTTCTACAATCTCATTCAATCGGTTTAGTGCCTCAGATTCGCTTATGAAAGTTCTCGTTAGTTCTCGTGCTCTTCACAATCGGTTTTCCCTCATGACACTCTAAGGACACCACCGTTTCGAGTGTTTCATCTGGAATCGGTGGTTCGGAGGTTGGGCGGGGGCTGAGTATTTTTTCTGCTTTGTGCCCTTGGGCACACACTTCCCGCACCCCCCAATTCACTCTTCAGCAGTCTCCCTACGCACGGACTCGATGCGAGGCCGGGACCGACCTCGACCGACGCGCGCTCCCCGTCGACGGCGAAGTGGACCGAGAACCGGGGCGGCTCCCGATCCAACTCTCCGCCGTGGTCGTCGCGGCCACGCCGCTCATCGGGGCTCTCGCTGGTCTATCGATTGGGCGGGAGCGAACAGACACCTGAAGTCAGTCTGCCCGCGGTTCCCGCCGGACGTCCTCCACGAAGCCGTCCGCGGTCACGGTCGCGACCACCTGTTCGTCGTCGACCGCGAAGCGGACCCCGAACGCGGGCTGCTCGTGACCGTCGTAGAACGCCTCGTGGTCGTCGAGTTCGGCCCAGATCTGCGACGGGTGCCGGGCGGAGACGTCGAAGCCGTGTTCGGCGAGGAAGCCCTCGACGATCGGGTGCATCGTCACGAGCGAGCCACCGGTAATCACGCCGAACGAGCCACAGCGGGTGCACTCGAACGCGACCTCTGACGGGCCACGTCCCTCCTCGATGCTCTCCGGCGGGTGCAGCAGCTCCCGCTCGACACGGCCGCTGCAGACCCCACAGAACCCGTTGAACAGCTTCCGGAAGCTCTGGTGGTACCAGCGGGCGAACGCCCGCGGCAGCTCGTCGCGGTCGAACTCGTCGAGGTTGCCCGGCGGGAACGGGAAGGAGGCACCCTCCTCGCAGTCCTCGCACCGGAACCGTACCCGCTCGTCCTCGTAGTGGATCAGCATCTCGCCACCACAGAGCAGGCAGTCCCAGTCGGCCGAGATTGGTTCGATGGCCGCGTTCGCGGTGTAGGTACCGGCGTACATCGCACCGACGACCGACTTGCCGGCGTGGGTGAGGCCGTAGCCGTCGGTCTTGCGGACGAAGACGCCGCGGAGCTTCTCGAGGTGGTAGTTGAAGTTGCCGCTGTCGTCGATGGCGACCGCATCGAACAGCTCTGAGAAGGAGAACTCGTCGTCGGGGCGTGAGCCGAGGGCACGGAGGATGTCGACCCTGGCTTCGCTGCCGAGCAGCCCGAACACGTCGTCCGGTGCTCGCTCCTCGACCGCCTCGCTGGTCTCGGATTGCCGATCTGCGCCCATGGTTCGTCGTCCGCCCGCACGACCTACTGGTTTGTGGTCGCATCGTATCTACCGGCTTACAGTATCGTGGTACAGATTACGCTTTTCCCGTTCCCGCACTGGAACACAGACACATCCGACCGTTCGCACATCACCCGGAATTCGGCACCCACCACACCACGATATGTCGACATCGACCCCCGTCCGGTACCTGTTGCACCGGTTCGCTCGCCGCCGCAGTCCCCAGTTCGTCGGCGGCACGCTGCTGATACTGCTCGCGCTCGCGTTCCAGCGCGTCCCCGCGCTCGTCATCGGCGTCGCGCTGGACTCGCTGCTGCTCGAGAGCCAGGCGTTCGGGCTGCCGCTCGTCCCCGACGGCCTGGTTCCGGACGAGGCGGGCGCACAGGCCACCCTCGTGGTGGCACTCCTCGCCGTCGCCGTCGCGGGCGAGAGCCTCTGTCGCTGGTACGGCACGCTCGTCTACGAGCGTGCGAACCTCGAGACGCTCCACGACATCCGCACCACGGCCTTCGAGACGGCGACGGGCCTCCCGCTCGCCGCGCATCAGGAGGCGGAGAACGACCTCCTGAGCGTCCTCAACGACGACGTGGACAACCTGGAGGACCTGTCCGACGGCGGCCGCGCAGCGGTCGTCTACGGCGGCGAACTCCTCACCGCGTTCGCGTTCATGCTGCTGCTGAACTGGAACCTCGCGCTCATCGTGGCCGTGCTGCCGGTCGTCGTCGCCATCACCGCCCGGTACTACGCCGGGCTGCTCGAACCCCGGTACGACGCCGTCCGCTCGAACGTCGGCCGACTCAACGCGCGGCTCCGCGACGCCATCGAGGGCATCCGGAGCGTGAAGTCGCTCGTCCGCGAGGACCACGAGGCCGACCGGCTGGGTGACGCCTCGAACGCCTACAAGCGCTCGGCGTGGTCCGCGCTCAAGCTCAGGGCCATCTACAACCGCGTCTCCTGGCTGCTCGCGGTCGCCGGCGTCTGGTTCCTCTTCGGCGTCGGGAGCTACTGGATCCTCACGGGCGTGCCCGCCCTGTTCACGCAGTCGCTGACCGCGGGGACCCTGCTGACGTTCATCATGTACACGTTCTCGCTGATGGACCCGACGCGCAAGCTCGCCGTCGAGGTCATCGACAAGATCGAGAGCGGGCAGGCGTCCAGCCGGCGGGTCGTCCCGCTGCTGCGCCACGACGCGGCCGAGCGTCCCGACGAGGATGCGCCGCCCCTGTCGGTCACCGAGGGAGCCGTCGAGTACGACGACGTGTCGTTCACCTACGGTGACGCCGAGAGGCCCACGCTGGAGGCCGTCTCCCTGGACGCCGAAGCCGGTGACTTCGTCGGCATCGTCGGCCACAGCGGCGCCGGGAAGTCCACCCTCGTGACGCTCCTGCTGCGCTTCCACGAGCCGGACGTCGGCGAGATCCGTCTCGACGGCCGATCCATCGCCGACCACTCGGTCGAGAGCCTCCGCGAGCACGTCGGCTACGTCGGCCAGGACCCGTTCCTCTTCCCGGGAACGGTCCACGAGAACGTCGCCTACGCCGACCCGGGGGCCTCGCGGGAGGCCGTCGTCGCGGCCGCGAAGCGAGCCAGCGCACACGAGTTCGTCACCGAACTGCCCGACGGCTACGACACGACCGTCGGCGAGCGCGGCACCACCCTCTCGGGCGGCCAGCGCCAGCGCCTCGCCATCGCGCGGGCGCTCCTGACCGACCCCGAGATACTGGTGTTCGACGAGGCGACGAGTCACGTCGACACCGAGACCGAGGCCGAGATACAGCGCACGCTCCGGGAGGTCGCCCGGGACCGGACGGTGTTCGCGGTCGCACACCGCCTCTCGACGGTCCGGCAGGCCGACCGCATCGTCGTCCTCGAGGACGGCCGGGTGACCGAGCGCGGCACCCACGACGAGCTCGTCGCGCAGGACGGCAGCTACGCCGCGCTCTGGTCCGTCCAGACCGGTGCTGCCGCCGGCAGCGACGATGCGGCCGGCGTTGCCCACACGGAGGTGCAGGGATGAGCGACGCGTTCGCCGAGCGCGCGGACGACGCCCCGCTCGTCTCGCTGGTCGGCCGGTACGGGCGCGCCGACCTCCCGCTCCTGCTGGTCGCGATGGCGTCGACGTTCGTCTCCATCTTCCTGAGCCTCGCCGACGTCTACCTCATCGGGCTGGGCATCGACGCGCTGTTCAACGACCAGCCGTTCGCGCTGCCGCTGCTCCCGCAGTCCGTCGTCCCGACGGCGACGCTCGACCTGCTCGTCTTCGTCACGGGACTCATCGTCGCGACCAGCCTCGTGTCGCACGCCCTCTCGTTCGTCGGGGAGTACTGCTTCGGGCTCTACACCCAACGGTTCCTCCACGAGGTCCGCACGGGCGCGTTCTCCCGTGTCCTCGGCTTCGACCTCGCGTTCTTCGACGAGCACCGCACCGGGAACGTGATCAGCGTCCTCAACGACGACGTGAACCAGCTGGACACGTTCTTCAACAAGCTCATCGAGGCGAGCATCTGGGCGCTCACGACCATCGTGAGCGCGTTCGTCTACATGGGCCTGCTGAACGTCCAGCTCGCGCTGTTCGTGCTCTGCTCTGCGCCGGTGCTCGCCGGCCTGAACCACTGGTTCTCCCGCCGCGTGGAGCCGATCCAGGACGACATCCGCACCGACCGAGGCCGACTGAACGCGCTGCTGGAGACCGCACTCGGCGGGCTCGACGTCATCAAGGCGAACACGGCAGAGGCGACCGAGAACCGGCGGGTCGACGACGCATCCCGTGCGTACACCGACGCCCGGCTCGAGAACCGCCGGCTCTCCATCCGGCAGGCGCCGCTGAACCGCCTCGTCGCGGGCATCTGGCTCCTGCTCGTCGTCGCCATCGGCGTGCAGTGGATCACGGTCGGCCCGCCGCTGTTCTTCTCCGGCACGCTCACCGCCGGGGAGCTCGTCCCGTTCCTGTTCTACCTGGAGCGGATGACGCCGCCGCTGAAGAACCTCGGCGGCCTCATCAACGGATACAAGGGCGCGAAGGCGGCCGCGAAGCGCGTCGGCGGACTCACCGCTCGCGAGCCCCGGACCGACGATCGAGACGGGACCGCGATCGACCTCGATGCACCCGGCGTCTCCTTCGACGGCGTCTCGTTCGCCTACCCCGGCACGGACCAGCGCGTCCTCGACGGCATCGACCTCGACGTCGCGCCCGGTTCGACCGTCGGCATCGTCGGGACGACCGGTGCGGGCAAGTCGACGCTGCTCGACCTCCTGCTCACGTACCACGACCCGGACGAGGGGCGCATCGCGGTGCAGGGGCAGGACCTCGCGGACGTCGCACCGGGTTCCTACCGCGAGCAGGTCGGCTACGTCGACCAGGACTCGTTCCTCTTCGACGGGACGGTCCGGGAGAACATCGCGGCCGGCGCACCGGCGGGCGAGGTGGACGACGAGCGGGTCCGCGAGGCGGCCCGGGTCGCCGGCGCCCACGGGTTCGTCGAGGAGCTCCCGACGGGCTACGAGACCGAACTCGGTGCGCAGGGCACCTCGCTGTCGGGCGGTCAGCGCCAGCGCCTCGCCATCGCTCGCGCCGTCGTCGACGACCCCGAGCTCCTGGTGTTCGACGAGGCGACGAGCCACGTCGACACCGAGACCGAACGCATCGTCCAGGAGCACCTCGCCGACATCACCGCCGACCGGACGACGTTCGTCGTCGCCCACCGTCTCTCGACGGTCCGTCACGCCGACCAGCTCGTCGTGCTGGACGACGGCGCGGTCGCGGAGTCCGGCACCCATGAGGAGCTGGTCGAGGCAGGTGGGAGCTACGCGAGACTGTGGAACGTGCAGGTCGGTACCGTGTCCGCAGCAGGGGACTGACCCCCCAGGGTCCTCGATGCCGGAGTGCACCCACTCCGGCCTTGCCGAGATAGCTCACCCCTGGTGTTTGCCCCCACCGACGACCTCGTCGGCGTCGCAGACCCGTTGCCCGGCGGTGATGGCGGCCCGGTCGTGGACGGTCCACCTGTCGTCGAGTCCGGTCGCCGTCGCGGTGTCGTCGAACCGTATCGGGAGTCCCATGCCGGTGAAGAAGCTCGGGCGGTCCTGCAGATGGAAGTGGAGGTGTGGTTCGGTGGAGTTTCCCGAGTGACCACAGGCGCCGACGCGCTGACCCGCCTGCACCTCCTCGCCCGGTTCGACGGTGACGCTCCCCCGTCGCAGGTGGGCGAGCATACTGTACTCGCCGTCGGCGTGTCGGATGGTCACGTAGTTGCCGACGATGCTCCGCTGGTCGAGGTCGACCCACCCGATGCGGTCGTGGTCGGGATGTCCGGTTCGAGTCGCGACCACCGTCCCGTCGGCGGGGGCCACGACCGGCAGGCCGAAGCAGTGGAACTGCTCCGGGTCGGTCCCGTCGCCGTCGTGTGTCGCACCCGAGTCGTCGGTGACGACGAGGTCGTAGGCGTAGCGCTGGGTGACCAGCCCCCAGGAGTGCGAGTGTCGGCGCTCGTGACTCCCGTTGACAACGGTCCACTCGCCCTCGACCGGGAGCCGATACTGAACCTCGCTCTCCCAGGTCTCCGGGTTCGGGAGCCTGCCCAGATAGCGGCCGTAGACCGCGGCCTGCCCGCCCAGCTGTTTCAGCCCCTCCCAGACGACGAACGGATTGAACTGGACCACGAGCGACGAGAGGACGAACTCCCTCGTCGACCCACCCATCCCGACCCAGCCGACGGGGTCGGCCTCCGCTGGGGTGGCACTGCTCGGCAGGAGCGCCTGCACGAACGGCCAGAAGCCGAACAGGAAGAACAGTGCGAACAGCTGAAGCCCGGCGAACTGCTCGAAGAGGAATCCCGGAAGGGAGACCAGCCCGAGCATCGCGAGCGTCGTGGGGTCGGGGAGGTGGCGCGTGACCCGCTGTCGAAGCGGGCGGTCGGCGCCGGCGTCCTCACCCGCTGGCGGCTCCGTCATAGCTGTCGACTCGAAGTCGGCGCGCTTAACGGTTGGTGGCGGCGGGGCGGTTCGACGTGGCCTCAGTTCTGCGCCCCGGCGCCGTTCGCGGCGAACGTGTTCCCGCTGCTCGAGACCGTCGAGTCGCCGCTCACCGCCAGCCCGTAGCCGGAGCCGTTGCGGAGCGTCGAGTTCTGCAGGGAGAGCGTCGAGCCCTCGAAGACGACGACGTTCCCGTGACCGGGCGCGAAGATCCAGTCGTCCCGGCCGCCGTACTCGACGACGCACCAGTGGAGCTGGTTCTCCGTGCGGGCGGTGCCCCGGAAGGCGATGCCGTCCCAGTAGCCGGCCGTCTGCTGCTCGCCGGTGAAGGTGATCGGGTTCCCTGACTCGCCGACTGCGGTCAGCGCGCCGGGGCCGTCCTCCTCGACGGTCATCCGGGCACCCTGGCCGAACTCGACGGTGGTCCCGGGGTCGACGGTGAGGTGGCCGTTCACCTCGACGTTGTCGTCCGTGTGCACCCGGTACGGCACGTCGATGGCGTCCCACGTGACCGTCTGTCTGCTCCCGATGTTCGCGCCGCGCACCAGCACGATGTCCTCGTCGTTGCCGGTGTAGGTGCCGGTGTCCGAGAGCGGGTGCGCCGTCGCCGCGGAGACCAGCCCCGCGCCCGACGAGTTCCCGGTGACGGTGTTCGTGGTGAAGCTGTCGACCGTCGCGCTGCCGGAGAAGGCGAAGCCGTAGTTGTCGCTCTCCCGGAGCGTGCAGCCGTCGATGCGGACACGCGAGCCCTCGAAGACGACGACGTTCGCCCTGGCGGGGGCGAAGATCCAGTCGTCCCCGCCGCCGTACTCGACGACGCAGTTGCGGAGCTGGTTCTCCGTGCGGTCGGAGCCGCGGAACGCGATGCCGTCCCAGTAGCCGCGGGTCCGCTGTTCGCCCGTGAACGTGATGGGTTTGCTCTCCTCGGTGTCCCGGTCGATGCCGACCGCCGTCAGCCTGCCCGGCCCGTTCTCCTCGACGGTCATGCGGGCCCCCTGCCCGAACTCGATGGTCGCGCCGGGGTCGACGGTGAGGTGGCCGTCGACCTGCACGTTCTCGCCGGTGTGGACGCGGTACGGCGCGTCGATGGCGTCCCACGTCACCGCGTCGTCGCCGGCGATGGTGTCCCCGCGGACCCTGACGTAGTCGTCGTCGTTGCCGGTGTACGTTCCCGTGTCCGAGAGGACGTGCGCGGTGGCGGCCGTGACCCTGCCGGCGGCCGTCCCGTTCGCAGTCACGGTGTTCTGCACGAACGCGTCGACGCGTGCGTTCCCGGAGAAGCTGAAGCCGTAGTTATCGCTCTCGCGGAACGTGCAGTTCGCGATGCTGACGCGCGAGCCGTCCCAGACCGAGAGGTTCGCCCGGCCCGGCTGGAAGATGTAGTCGTCGCCGCCGCCGTACTCGAAGACGACGTGCTCGAAGCGGCTCGGCGTCTGGTCGCTGCCGACGATGCCGATCCCCTTCCAGTAGCCGCGGGTCTGCTGTGCGCCGGTGAAGGTGATCGGTCTGACCGCCTCGGTCTCCGGGTCCATGCCGACCGCGTGGAGCGACCCCGGCCCGTCTTCCGACACGCGGAAGCCGACGTTCTGGCCGAACTCGACCGTCGTCCCGGGGGCGATGGTCAGCTCGCCGTTGAGGACGATGTTGTCGCCCGTGACGGCGCGGTACGGGACGTCGAGCGCGTCCCAGGTCCCCTCGAACTCCGCGCCGATGTCGGTGCCGCGGATCTCGACCCTGTCCTCGTCGTTGCCGGTGTAGGAGCTGCTGTCGCTCAGGTAGTGCGCGGTCGCTGCAGACACGAACGCGGCGCCGTCTCCGTTCGCCGTCAGCACGTTCTGCTCGAAGCTGTCGACCGAGACGCTCCCGCTGTAGGCCAGGCCGTAGGCGTCGCTCTCGCGCAGGGTCGAGCTGTCGATGCGCAGTCGCGCCCCGTCGATGGCCACCACGTTCGCCCGCGCCGGAGCGAAGATGAACGAGTCGCCGCCACCGTACTCGACGACCGAGTAGGTCAGTTCGCTCTGCACGCGGTCGGCGCCCTCGAAGAAGATGCCGTTCCAGTACCCGCGCGTCGCCTGGTCGCCGGTGAACACCACGGGGTCCGCGCACGTCCCGACCGCCGAGAGCGCGGAGTCCGATCTGATGGCCAGTGCGGTGTCCTGTGCGAAACGGAGCTTCGTCCCCGGTTCGACGGTCAGCACCGCCCCGTTCTCCACGTCGATTGAGTCGGTGACCAGGTACTCGCTGGCGTCGGCGCCGAGCGTCGTGTCCTCGGTGTAGGTGCCGCCGATCTCGACCACCTCGCCGCCCCCGGCGTTCCCTGCCGGACAGGCATCGAGGCCGGCCGTGGCGCCGTCGCCGGCCGGCTGGTCGGTGTCGTCGCCCGTGTCGTCCGTCGATGGCGACTGGTCGGTCTCGGGCGCTGCCGTCGTCGACGCCCCCGTCGGTGTCCCGGACTGGTCGTCCGTCTCACCGAGGAGTCCCGAACAGCCCGCCACCGAGGTTGCGAACGTCGTCGCCCCGACCGCCTTGAGCAGGTCGCGCCGTCGCGTCGACCGGTCCCCCCGGCCCGTCATCGGCGGCCTCCGCTGCCCGCGTCGGCAGCCGCGTCGAACCCGTTCGCAACCGCAGTCGCTGTCGATGTCACCGTCTCTTGTCTACCCATCGACCTCCCATCGGTCGCCAGCGCTCTTGACCTAGCAGTCGAAGTACTTCGTGTCCGCACCCACGGCTGCTGTGCTCGGTCCGAAGTACGTCGCCTCCGCACCCGGTTCTCTGGGCAGAGAACGGCAGTTTCAGCCCCTCAGACCGGTGTGACAGGCACGTCCGCCTCCCGCAGGACCCGGTCCGTGACCGACCCGAGGTGGTGGGTACCCTCGGTCGGTTCGCCCGTCGCGCCGCGCTTGCCCATGACGATGGCGTCGATCTCGTTGGCGGCCGTGTACGCCAGTATCTCCTCGTACGGCACGCCGCGGCGGACCGCAGTCGTCGTCTCGATGCCGTGCTCGATGGCGTCCTCGACGATGTCGCCGACGAGGTCCTCGGCCTCGTCCGCCAGCTTCTCCAGCGACGCCTCGTAGCTGCTCAGTGCGGGTGTCGAGCCGTACACCTTCTCGTCGACGACGAAGAGCACGTGCAGGGTCGCTCCGTGCTCGGCGGCGAGGTCCATCCCGTGTTCGACGCCGCGCTCGGCGTGCTCGCTCCCGTCCGTCGGCACGAGGATGTTCGAGTACATGTGTAATGATAGCACGTGTCGTACCAAGAGTGGTTCGCCGCTTCTCACACCCTCGGAACTCATGGGGGGTCACTGTGCCATGTTCCCGAGAGCGTAGGTGGGCTGGTCCGCGCCGGCGCCGTCCCGTCAGCACGTGGTGCAGCGACGGCGTTGATAGCCCAGGATACCGACGAACAGCACGATACTCGCGACACCCAGTACCGGCCTGAGCGGGTCGAGGTAGGTCATCAGGGCCGAGGTACTGAACAGCGCGAGGAGGACGGCGTTGCAGATCGGGCAGCCGAACGCCAGCAGTCCGGTGAGGACGCCACCGGTGGCAGCGCCATCGCCGACCGTCTCGTCCGCCAGCGAGCGCTGGTAGACGAAGGCGGCGGCGAAGGCCGACGTGGCGGTGAGGAACAGGTAGTCCGCCGGCGTCCGGGCGACCATCCGAACGTACAGCGGGTTCGGTATCAGGCCCGTCACCGTGCCGAACACCAGGAACGTCACGACGCCCACGGCGATGCCTCGCAGGACGTCGCGCCGGTCGCCAGCGAGGGTCACGAGAGATCACCGACGCTGCAGGTCCGGGGGTCGCCCGTCCTGGCGAGGAACCCGACGAGCAGCAGGATGCCAGCCACCCGCAACAGGTTGCCCTGGAACGGTAGCGCAGCCATCGCTCCCACGAACCCGAGCATCCCGAGGACGCCCGCCCCGCAGCTCGCACAGCCTGCCGCGAGGACGCCCGGGAGCACCGTCGCCAGCGAGGAGGCCCCTCTCCCCCGTGCCTGTCGGTACAGTGCAGCGGTGTGGGTCAACGCGACGCCGGTCAGCAGCGCATAGAGCACGACGAGCCCGAGCCCGACCCAGCCGGTGGTGAGGTACACCTCTCGGGTGAGCGCCGAGACGGCGTAGCCGATGTCGGTGGGGTCCCGCGAGACCAGCTGCACCGAGAACTGCGGGAACGTGCTCAACACGAGCACAAGGTATGTCACTGCCGTGGCGACAGCCGCGACCAGCAGTCGGCGGTCGGATGTGAGGGGATAGCTCAGTGCCTCCCGCAGCGAGTCGAGGTGGCTCCATCCGGTACTTTCGGCGGTACTCACGCCGCTAGCACCCTGTCGAGCGCTTCCTCGAAGTTCTCGTAGGGGTGCGCCCCGACGATCTTCCCGGCGGCGTCGGCGTCCCGGTTGTAGAGCACGAAGCCGGGTGTCCCCTGGACCCCCGAGTTCCGGGCCAAGCTCACGTCCGCCTCGATGCCGGACTGGATCTCCTCGCGGTTGGTCTGCCGACACTCGTCGACGGCGGGGACGGTCACGCCGTCGGTCCGCTCCGTGATGCCCGCGAAGGTCGCCTCGTCGGCCCAGTCGTGGCCACCGCTCTCCTGGGCCTCGAACGCCTCGCCGTGCCAGTGCCAGTACGTCGACGGCTCGCTCTCGGCGTTCAGTCGCCACACGCACCGGTCCCAGTGCGCCGACGGTCGCGAGTACTGCCCGATGTTCGGGTACGAGAGGAACACCAGCCGCACGTCGCCGGACTCGATGTAGTTCCGACCGATCTTCGGCAGCGTCTGCGTCTCGAACTCCTTGCAGAACGGACAGAGGTAGTCCGTCCAGTAGTACATGTCCACGGGGGCGTCACGCTCGCCGACGACCGGCCTGCCGGCGAGTTCGACACCGTAGCCCGTCTCGCCGTCCATGGACTGGTACGTCGAGGGGGTGTACTCAGACTCCGATTCGGACGAGTCCGATCGGGTCGCCACGTAGGCGACAGCGCCGCCGAAACCGACCGTACCGAGTCCAGCGAGGAGGGCTCTCCGGGTAGCGATATTGTTCCCGTCTGCCATTGACGTCCACGACTACCGCCGCCCACCTGAAGTCCTTTGGGATAGCTCGATACCGAAATGTGTTCGACGGACACGACTGCACCGGGTTCGAGAAGCCGTACTCAGGCCGTGTCCGACTCGACGGACAGCCCCCCCTCCGCCGCGGAACTCGCCTCGCGCCACCAGACCAGCTCGAACTCGATGCTCTGTTTTGCTTCGGTATCGCCTTCGCTCCAGTCGGACTCCCCCTCCAGCTTGAACGTGATGTCGTCCGTCGGGTCGAACGACACCCGGTCGCCGCCGAGCTGGAGGGTCACTGGCTCCGAACCGTCCAGCTGGTCGGCCAGCTCGCGCAGGTAGTCCGCGACCTCGCCACGCGTCCGCTGTTCCTCTGTCTCGAGTTCTCCCATGGGAGACCAATCGACTGCATGATGGAAAAATCGCGGTGTCCGACCCCTGACCGTATCGTTCCCAACCGTCGACCATCGCAGTTCAGCACGACTCGGAACGGTGCTTCGACCGACCGACGAGGACGTAGGCGACCGGAACCGCGGCTCAGGCCGGAAGCGCCCGCAGCAGCCACGTCTCCGGGTTCTGGCGTCTGACCTGGAAGGATTCGAACGCGTCGCTGTCTGCCACGTCGAGCAGCAGCTCCCGCACGGGAGATGGATCGCGGTCGCTGACGACGTAGAGTGGCTCGCCGGCGTCGTGGTCCTCGAACCCCGTCCGGACGTGTTCGCGACGCTCGTCCGGCGAGACGCCACGCAGGTCCACCGCACCTTCGGGGAGGTCGACCGTCCAGATCTCGCCGAGCCGGTCGCGGACCGCCGTCGAGAGGTCGCTGGCGTGCGCCGGCACCCCGTCGGGGGACGGCTCCGGAGCGGCCTGCATCTCGGGGTCGAACGGGATCTCGGCGAGCACGGGCGCACCGAGGGCCTCTACCGGGTCGTCGCCGTCGAACAGGTCGTGGGGTTCGCCACAGCTCTCGCAGACGAACTCGCCCATGTTCGAGACGACGCCGAGGACGGGTACCTCGTTCTCCTCGAACAGCTGGAGGGACCGGTGCGTGTCCGAGACGGCGGCGTGGAATGGGGTCGTCACGAACACGACGCCGTGGACCGGCACCTCCTGCAGCGTCGTCAGCACCACGTCACCGGTGCCGGGCGGGAGGTCCACCACGACGGTGTCGGGGTCATCCCAGGCCGTCTCCTCGAACAGCTCCGAGAGGGCGTCGTGGGCCATCGCACCCCGCCAGGCCAGCGGCGCGCTGGAGGAGAGCAGGCCCACGCTCATCACCTCAAGACCGTCGGCGTCGACGGGGATGGGGTTGCCGTCCTCGTCGGAGTGGACCGGGCCGCTCGTCGAGAGCAGCTCCGGGACGTTCGGGCCGTGGATGTCGGCGTCGAACAGCCCGACGGACTCGCCGTCGGCGGCGAGCGCGCAGGCGAGCGACGTGGCAATCGTCGACTTGCCGACGCCGCCCTTCGCGCTCGCGACGGCGACGACGCGGTCGGCGGCACCGATGCCGACGCTCCGGTCGTCCATCTCGGGCTGGGCGTGGACGTGCTCGACGTGGGCGTGGTCGACGCCGTCGACGTCGCTCGCGGCCCGCGTCATCGTCGCCGTCACGGCCTGGGCCTCGTCCGGTGGGAAGTCCCCGAGGTCGGCCTCGACGACGACGCGGCCGTCGTCGACGAACACGCCCTCGACGAGTCCGGCCTCGAACACGTCCTTGTCGGCGTCGGGGTCCCGGACGCGTCTGAGCGCGGCCTCCACGTCGTCCTGCAGCTGGTCGTCGTGCGAGCGCTGACTCGTGTCCGTATCTGGTGTCTCTGCCATGGTTCAGAGGTCCGGCTGTCGGTTGAGGCGGCTCTCGCCAGGGAGCGCCGCGCTGTCGTTCTCGGTGCCGCCGGTGAACTGCCGGCGGAACTTCCCCGGGTCGGCGTCGAGCGACCGGGCGGCCGTGCTCCGGACGACCTTCGGCTCGGTGTCGTCGCCGGCGACCGCCCGGAGTCGCTGGTCCGCCCGCTCGTCGTCGACGCCCGCGAGCAGGTGGACCGCCCACTCGCGGACGCGTTCGCTCTCGTCCCGGCTCTGTTCGAGGAGCGTCTCGAGCATCGCCTCCCCTCGCGATTTGAACAGGGAGACGGCCGCGTTCCGGCGGACTGCGTGGTGCTCGTCGTCCAGTGCGTCCTCGACCCGGTCCTCGAACGTCACCCGGTCGATGCGGTCGAGGGCGACCACCGCCTCCGCCCTGACCCACGGGTTCGGGTCGTCGAGCGTCGCGACCGCGGCTTCACCCGCCCGCTCGCCGCCGAGGTTCCCGAGCGACTCGACTGCGAACTGCCTGACGTCCCCGTCGTCGTCTTGCAGCCCGAGGTGGACGAGCGCGTCCACGACGACGTCGGTCGGTTCCTCCTCGCCGAGCGCGAGCGCGGCGCGCCGGCGGTCGACGACGTCGCCGTCCTGCAGGCGGCCCACCTTCTCAGCCACCGCCTCGTCGGCGATGGGGCTGATGTCGGTGGCCTGGAGCTCCCGGGGGGTCGCCTCCCCGATGGTCACGTCGCGGTCGACCTCGATGTCCTCGAGGCCGGCGGGCTCCTCGCCGAAGCCCGGGCTCTGCTCCGGGTGGACGCGCGGGTCGGTCGGTCCGTCGGTGGCCTCCTCCTCGTCCCTCATGGTGCCACCTCCGTCTCGCTCCGACCCCGGTCCGTGCCCGGAGCGAGCGCCCCGGCTGGCAGCAACACGAGCGCCGCGCCGAGCAGGACTGCCAGCGCTCGCGGGAACGTCGCGGGCATCCCGGCGACGACCAGCAGGCCGGCACCGGTCGCGGTCGCGTACTCGCCCCGGCGGACGGCCGCGGTGCCGACGGCGGCACAGACGCCAACCGCGGCGGCGACCAGCAGGTGTGGGACACCCACGACGGCGAACGCGACCAGTAGCGCGCTCCCGGCCACGTACGGGTTGGCACCGGTCAGCGCGAGGGTCGCGACGAGCACGAGCACCCCGACGGCTGCGGCGAGCCGGTCGCGCTGGACGCGGATGCCGGTCCCGAGGATCGCGGCGACGACGAGCAGGCTCCCCGTCTGGCGCAGCCCCACGTCGACCAGCCCGGTCGCGGCCGCGAGCGAGACCGCGACGCCAGCGACGAAGCCGGCAGCCACGGCGAACCGGCGGAACGCACGGTACGAGTCCGGGACGCCGACGGTCCCCAGCAGGGCGAGGCTCGCCCCACCGGTCACCCCGACGGCGCCGGGGAGCGTCGCAGCCGCGTCGAACGCGGGGAGCACCCCGAACACGGCGGCGAACAGCAGGCCGACGCGGACGGTCCGCCTGCCGGTCGAGAGGACGAGACCGACCAGCGTCACCGTCAGCACCGCCAGCATCGCGGCCCCCGCGACCGACCGGCTCGACGGCGACACCGGGACCGGGTCGAACGGGAGGTTGTACAGCGTGCGCAGCGCGGTCGCCCCGGCGACCGCGAGGAGGGCGGCGAGACCGAGGCCGGCGACGACCCGCTCCCGGTCGCCCGTCCAGCGTGCGGTCGGGAGACCCGGGTCGGTGTCCGTCGGGCCGTCCTCGTCGTGGACCTCCGTCGTCATCGTGCCCCCTCCCCGTGGATCCGCTCGTCGAGGTCGTCGACGTCGGCCTCGGAGAACCGGTCGAGGAAGTCTGCCAGCTCGCCGTAGATGCCGGTGCCTGGCTCGGACTCGAGGGCGTCCGCGATGCCGCTGGTCACCACCCGCAGGTGCCGGTCGTGGAAGTCGAGGCGTGCCTGGGCGAGGGTCTCGTCGACCGCTGCCTCGCGTCGGCAGAGGTAGCCCATGAACTCCAACTGCAGCCGGAAGTGGTCGTGGTTCCGCCGATCGTCCTGGTCGACCTGGCAGCCGAAGTGCTCGTACGCCCGTGCCAGGTCCAGGTTCACGTCGTTCCAGGAGACCTCCGACCGGTAGTCGGACTCGTACAGCGAGACCGGCGGGCCCTGGTTGTCGACCGTCCCGTCGGTCTTGTCGACGACCTCCGTGAACCCGATGACGAACAGGTCGTTGTAGCGGGCCGAGAGGATATCCTTCTCGTCCTCGACGGTCAGCTCGGGCGGCTCGACCGCCAGGCCGCTCCTGTCGACCAGGGTGTCGAACTCCGCGGCGACCCGGCCGTCGTCGAGGGCCTCGTACAGCTCCGCGTCGAGCTGGTCGAACGTCCGCGCCGCGAGCGCGTACACCGCCCCTCGTGCCCCGGCGGACGCGTCGATCTCCTCGTGCAGCCGTCGTCGGTCCGCAGACCGGGCGAGTCCGTCGGTGTCGTCGGTCGACACGGTCACGCACCCCTCGTCCGGCGGACGCCCTCGATGGTCACGAGCGTGGTCACGACGATGCCGATGCCGGCGACGGTCCAGAGGATGGCCTCGTACGGTGGGCCGGCCGGCCCGGGCCCCAGCGCGAGGTAGTACCACTCGCTGGCCGCCTTCTGGCCGGAGCGCTCCATGTTCCCGCCGTTCCAGACCGCGATGGCGACGTCGAGGTCCTCGTCGGTCGGGACCGTCGTCCGGTTCGCCGATGTGCCGTCGAGTGCCCGGGAGAACGTCACCGTCCACCGACCATCCCGGTAGGTGGCGTTCGTCGTCATCGTGGAGTCGGGGAACTGCGTGGTGGTGCCTGGGCCGCCCGCGAGCAGCTCCTCGCTCGCGTTCGCGCCGGACCAGTACCAGACGTTCACCGGGTTGTCGGTGCTCCCCATCGCGATCGGCGGCCGATTCGAGGCGTTCGCGGGGAACTGGACGGCCACGGCGTCCGCGAACGAGCGGATCTCCTCGTTCGAGACGTTCCGGCTCGGGTCCGCCCACGACACCCGGACGTGGAGGGTCTCCTCCGTCCGGACGACCGCAACCGACGCCTCGGTGACCGAGGTGTCGTCGCCGCCGGGCACGTTCGCGCCGGCGCTGCTGAGCGGGACGGTGGCGGCGGGCGCACGGTCCCACGCCTCCCCGTCTGCGCCCTCGACCGAGTCGTCGTCGACCGTGTAGTGCACGGGTATCTCGTAGGCTGGCCGCGCCTCGACGAACGTGGGCGCGACGGCCGTCGTCGCGACCACCGCGAGCCCGAGCAGGCAGACCAGCGCGAGGTCACTCCTCCGCATCGTCGAACACCTCCAGCCTGTACTGGTCGGCCGTGTCCTTCGTCGTCAGCATCTCCATCACCTCGCTCTCCTCGCCGCGTTCGACCTTGTTCCGCTCCCGCTCGATGGTGTTCAGCGCCTCGTTCACCTTCGGGCCGAACAGCTCCTCCAGGTAGTTCCGGGGGATGCGCTCGGCGTCCAGGGACTCCCCGCTCTCGGAGTGCTGCGGCGGCGCGAACGGCGGGATGTAGTAGACGTTCGGCTCGGTGCGGTACTCGGGGTGGAGCCGGACGGCGACCTCGTACTCGTTGACGAGCTTGTGGATGGGGCCCTCCTCGTCGTCGAGGTAGCCGACGAGCCGGAGCTGGGGCGGGCAGTCCTCGGCGCACGACGGCGGTCTGACCTCGCCCTCCGGCCCCTCGCCCTCGATGCGCGGGTAGCAGAAGATGCACTTCTCGGAGGTCTTCTTCATCGCGTTGTAGTACACCTTCTTGTACGGACAGCCCTCGACGCAGTAGCGGTAGCCCCGACAGCGGTCCTGGTCGACGAGGACGATGCCGTCCTCCTCGCGCTTGTACAGCGCCGACCGCGGGCAGGCCTCCACGCAGGAGGGATGCGTGCAGTGGTTGCAGATGCGCGGGAGGTAGAAGTAGTACGAGTTGGGGTACTCGCCGGCTCCCTCGTCCTCCTCCCAGTTCGGCCCCCAGGAGGCCGCGTCGCCCATCGGCCGCAGGGGCTCGTCGCTGCCCTCGTACATGATCTCCTCGTGGTTGAACTCCCACGGGGTGCCGTAGTCCTCCTCCTCGGGGAGGTCGCCGGGGGTGCGCTCCTCGCCGGACTCGTTCCAGCCGCCGCCCATGTCCTCCCAGTCCTTCGGGTAGCCGGAACCGGGTTTGGTCTCGACGTTGTTCCAGTACATGTACTCCCGGCCGCCGCCGTCGGTCCAGTTCGTCTTGCACGCGATGGTACAGGTCTGGCAGCCGATGCACTTGTTCAGGTCCATCACCATCGCGACCTGGTGGTCGATCCCCTCCGCGAGGTCGACCGTGTCGCCCTCGTCCGACTGGCTCATGAGTCACCACCTCCACCGGCACCGCCATCGTCTCCACCCGGTCCGTCCGCGACCTTCTCGACCTCGACGCGGACGTCGCTGTTGACGCCGGTCGGGCCCCAGTAGTTCGGGAAGAAGTGGAGGTGCTCGCCGGTGTCCTCGGGGTACTGGACGAGCTGGGTCGGCTTCATGTACATCGGGACGAGCGAGTTGAAGTTCTCCCGGTCGGGGTACTGGAACTTCTCCCAGGAGAAGAAGTGCCGCGCAGTGCCGGGCTCGCCGCTCGGGTAGATCTTCGCCTGCACCTCCACCTCGGAGAGGTCGTTGTAGACGCGGACGGTGTCGCCGTCCTCGATGCCCCGGTCCGCGGCGTCCTGTGGATTCAGGTACACGGTGGGCTCGCCGCGCTGGAGGCGGAGCATCTTCGTGCTGTCCCGCCACGTCGAGTGGATGGACCACCGGCTGTGGGGCGTGTTGTAGCCGAGTGGGTACTCCGACTTCTCCTGGAGCACCGGGGCGTCCTTGTGCGTCGGGAGCTCCTCGCCGAGGTCGAGGAACCAGTCGTGGTCGATGTAGTACTGCTGGCGGCCCGTGAACGTCGGCCACGGGTTCTTCTCCTGCACGTAGTCCTTCCAGGGCGTGTACGCCTCGCCCTCCTCGATGGGGCTCGTCCAGTGGTCGCCCGAGGCGAGGAACCGTCGCGGCTGCTCGTCGATATCGTCGAAGGTGATCTGCTCGTCGGTCCCCTCGGGGTTGGACTCCTCGGAGTGGTCGAGGATGAACTCGGCGGCGGCGCGGTCCTCCGCCAGCCCACCCGGCTCGTCGTCGAGCCAGTCCCGGACGTAGTCGTCGTGGACCGACTGGAGGTCGATCTCGCGGTCGAACTTGCGGTCCTGGACCGGCTCGACGCCGCGCTCGGCCGCGACCTCCTGGATCTTCGCGGCCAGTTCCCGGAAGATCTGCCAGTCCGTCTTGGACTCGCCGAGCGGCTCGACCGCCGGCGTGAACGGGTGCACGAACGTGTGCATATCCGTCATCGAGAGATCGTACTTCTCGTAGTGGCTCGCGGTCGGGAGCACGATGTCGCTGTACAGCGCCGTCGAGTCCATCCGGAAGTTGATGTCGACGACGAGGTCGAGCTTCGGCCAGAGCTCCTCCTCGACGGCGACGTTGCCCTTGGCCTGGTTGAAGTAGTTCCCGCGCCAGACGAACATGAGCCGCGGGTCAGGGCGGCTGCCGTCCTCGCGTTCGCTCGGGTACAGCGGCATCCACCCCTTGTCCACGGACTCGCGGATGCGCGCCGCGGTCTCCTCGTCGGTGTTGTCCATGATGCCGGCGTGGTAGTACGTCCACAGCGTCGTCGGCACGCCGCGGACGTTCCCCGTCGGGAAGGAGAGCTGCTGCCAGCCCTTGAACGTCCAGATCTTCTCCTGGCCGACGTAGTGGTCGAGCCCGGTCCCCTGCCGGCCGAGGTTGCCGGTCAGGGTCACGAGCAGCTGGATGGCCCGGTTCCCGAGGTCGTTGTGGTACCAATCGTTGACGCCCTTGCCGTGGATGATCTTGGCGCGGTCGACCGTGGCGAACTCGCGGGCGATCTCCTGGTGGGTCTCCCGGCCGACGCCGGTCACCTCCTGGACGTGCTCGGGCGTGTACGTCGACAGCTCGTCACGCAGGTTGTTCCAGACCGTCCGCACGGCGACGCTCCCGTCGGTCGTCGCCACGTCCGTCTCGGCGGCAAGCTGCGGGTCGAAGTCGAGCTCGATGCTCTTCGAGTGGTCGTGCTGGCCGTCGCGCTCGCCGAGCGAGCCCGGTGCGGCCCGGAGCTCGCCCGACGCGTCGAGCATGACGAACACGTACTCGGGGCGGTCGGCGTCGATGGAGAGTCCCTCGACCTCGTCGGCCCGGAGGAACTTCCCGGTGTCCTCGCGCACGAGCAGCGGCATGTCCGTCTGCTCTTTCAGGTGCGACTCGTCGTACAGCCCCTCGTCGACGATGGTCCGGGCCATGCCCATCGCGAGGGCGGTGTCGGTGCCGGGCTCCGGGCTGAGCCACTCATCGCAGTGGATGGCCGTCTGGGAGTAGTCCGTGAACACGCCGACGCGCTTCGTGCCCTCGTACGCCGCCTCGAGGAAGTACTTCGCGTCGGGGATGCGCGTCACGTTGACGTTCGAGCCCCACGCCATCAGGTAGTCCGCGTTGTACCAGTCGGCGGACTCGGCGTTGTCCGTCTGGGTGCCCCAGGTGATGGGCTGGCCCGGCGGCAGGTCCGAGTACCAGTCGTAGAAGCTGTGCGAGACCCCGCCGAGCAGGTTGACGAGGCGGCTCCCGCCCGCGAACGACACCGGGCTCATCGCCGGGATGGGCGTGAACCCGCTGATGGCGTCGTACTCCTCGTCCACGACGGTGTCGACGACCTCCTCGGCGATCTCGGTCAGCGCCTCGTCCCAGCTGATCTGTTCCCACTGACCGTTCCCGCGCTCCCCGACGCTCCGGAGCGGGTGGAGCACCCGGTGGTCGGCGTTCACGTAGTCCGAGTAGCAGGCGCCCTTCTGGCAGCCACGCGGGTTCGGGTCGGGGAGGCTCTCGTCGAACTGCGGGTAGTCGCCCGCCTGCGACTCCCGCCACACCTGGCCGTTGCGGACGTACACCTCCCAGGAGCAGCTGCCGGTGCAGTTGACGCTGTGAGTGCTCCGCGCTTTGGAGTCCCAGTCCCACTCTTCGCGGTAGAGGTCCTCCCAGTCGCGGTAGGGGTAGGAGCCGATGGGGTCGTCGACGACCTCCAGGCCGTCCATCCCGAGCAGGTCGTCGCCCAGGACGCTGGCCGAGCCGGCGACGGTCGCCGTCGCGCCGATTCCCTTCAGGAAGTCACGACGGGCCAGGTCGAGGCCGTCGTCGGTGCTGTCGTGCGTCTCTCGTTGGTCGCTCATTGTGTGGTGATGATGACGGTGGTGAGTCCGACTGCGACGCCGATTGCTGCGAGTGCGATGCCGAGTCCGGTGTCCCCGCCGACCTCCAGCCCGGCCGCGATGAGTGCGATGCCGCCGAGCTTGGTCGTGCGGTCGAGCCACCGGTACTGCCGCGGGGAGCACGCGATGCTCCCCAGACGTCCGGTCATCCGCGCTCACCCCCGTCGTCGTCGGCCGACGCGTCGGCGTCGGGTGCCGACGTCTCGTCGGCCGCGACAGTCCCCTCGTCCTCCGATGCCGATTCCGTCTCGTCGGGCTCCGCCGTCGCGTCGTCCGGTGTCGAATCTCCATCCGCGCCCGGTGGGTCGTCGCCACCGGTCGTCCGGTCCTCGCCCGTCCGGTCGATGACGAGGTAGGTCACCACGCCGGCGACCGACGGGACGAGCACCAGGGCGGCCGTGAGGTACGGCTTGAGGGCCGCGGTGTTCGTCTCCAGCAGGTCCGCGACGATGACGTCCATCCCGGCGATGGAGGCGACCATGATGAACACGACCGCGGCGATGCCGACGGCGGTCTGGCGCGGCCGTTCGAACGGGTCCGCCGTGAAGTGCGTCGGCTCCGACTCGTAGTCGATGAACGGCCAGAGTGCGACCGCGCCGAACACGATGCCCGGGAGCACGAGCCCGCCGACGAACTCGGAGCTGACGTGGACCCCGAACAGGTCGAAGCTCATCCACGCCGGCGTGAGCTTCAGGAAGCCGTACCCCCACATCAGGAACCAGTCCGGCATGATGAGCGACGGCGTCGATGCGGGGTCGTTCGGTCCGTACTCCGCGATGTTGTGCACCGGCAGGAAGCCGGCCAGCAGCGAGAGCGTCGCCAGCGTCAGGAAGAACACCACGGCGCTGACCGCCACCTGGTTCGGGACGGCGGGGAGGCCGACGACGACGCTGTCGTCGTCGCGGTCCACTCCCTCGACGGCAGTGCGTGCGGCCTCGCTTCCACCGGCGGTGCCCTCGCCGGAGCCATCGGCGTGCACGCCCTGACGTCCCGGGACGTCGCTATCGCGCGGGTCCTCGGTGTGCTTCTGCCGCACCAGGATGGCCATGTGGACCGCGATGAGTCCCGCGATGATCAGCGGCAACACGAAGACGTGCAGGAAGAAGAACCGTGGGATGGTCGCGCTCGAGGGGAACTCCCCGCCGAAGACGATCTGGCCGAGCATGTCGCCGATCAGCGGCACCGAGATGGCGACGTTGTAGCCGATGCCGGCCGCGGTGCTCGCGAACTCGTCGAACGGCAGCGCGTAGCCGGTGTAGGCCGCGAACATGGAGGTGCCGGCGAGTCCGGTGCCGACGAGCCAGTTCGGCTCGCGCGGGTTGCGGTACGCCCCGGTGAAGAACACCCGCAGCATGTGCAACGCCATGGAGGCGACGAACAGGTGCGCGGCCCAGTGGTGGATGCGCCGGATGAGCATCCCGAACGGCACGTCGTACGTGATGTTGAGGACGCTGACGTACGCCTCCGGCAGCTCCTCGCCCTGGTACTCGGCGATGCTGCCCTCGTACTCGACCTCGGACGTGCTCGGCTCGAAGAAGAACCCGAGGAACGTCCCGGTCAGCACCAGCACGAGGAAACAGATGAGCGCCACCTCGCCGAGCAGGAACGAGTCCTCCGCGGGGAACGCCTTCCCGAGGAACGACTGCGCGCCCTCGACGTCCAGGCGGTCGTCGACGAACTCGTACGCTCGCTGCAGACGGCTCATCACTCACCCCCCGGGCCGACCGGCCCGGTGAAGTCGCCCGTGGCGACGAGGTAGCCGTCGCTCGAGATGGTGATCGGGAGCTGTGGCAGCTGGCGCGGCGGCGGCCCACCGGTGACCCGCCCCCCGGTCAGCGGGTCGAACCGGCCGGAGTGACACGGACAGACCAGCGTGTCCCCGTCGCGGTCGGCGACCATGCAGCCCGCGTGCGTACAGACCTTCGAGTACGCGGCATAGCCGCCGACCGTGTACTCCATGTTCGTCCCCTCGCCGTACTCGCTCTCGGGGAAGCGGACGAGGAGCGTCGGCGCGTCCGCGATGCCCGGCCGTGGCTGCGGGAATACGGTCATGTGCTCGCCCTCGGACAGGTGGTCCTCGGCGATCTGGGCGCCGTCAGAATCTATCAGCGCGACCCCGTCGGAGTAGACGGGACCGGTGTACTTCCGTTCGAACACCTGCGTCAGTCCGGCGAGCGGTGCGGCGAGGCTCCCGAGAGCCGTCAGGCCGCCGATGGTCGCGAGCACCTTCGCGTAGTCGCGTCGGTGGAGTTCGGCGCGCTCGTCCCGCCAGAGCGGGTGGTAGATGCTGGGGGTGCTGGCCCCGTCCGACTCGCACGGACAGTCGTCGTCCTCCTCGCTGCCGGGATAGCTCCGGGCGAGGAGCTCGCGTCGGTCGGTGGGGCTCACGAGTGGTCCCTCCGTTCGGCGACCTCGACGTGCGGCATGAACCAGGCGTAGTAGGAGACGGTCAGCCCGGTCAGCGACATGAACATGCCGAAGGCGTAGATCCCGAAGTACTGGGTCCGGGCGAGCGTGAGGTACTCGCCGGTGAACAGGGCCGCGAAGACGATCGTGAGCACCGTCAGCCCGCCCATCGCGACCAGCCCCGCGAGCGCGTCACTCGCCGGTGCGTACTCGACGATCCAGCGGTCCTCGGTCTCGATCCAGGGGAGGCTCGGCCGGACGGTCCCGCCGTCGGAGATCGCGTCCTCGTCCGGGGCCGGTCTGGCGGCGTAGTTCATGAACCGGTGGAAGAAAGAGAGCACGCCGACGAGTGCCAGCAGGGCGACCCAGACGACGACCCCGACCTGGCTCGGGGAGAGCTTGTTCGGGGTGTCGACGAAGCCGTCGAGCGGCCTGATCTCGTTGACGCTCTGGTCGATGCGGATCTCCTCCGAGGGCGGCTCGCCCTGGATGGCGACCGCCCACATCGGCAGCAGCACAGCGAGCACCAGGAGGGCGACGACGAGTTTATCGGCGCGCATCTGTGCCTCCGGTCTGTCGGCCCGTTCTCCAACTGCCCACACCTGGTCGGCGCCGGGTCACGACGTCCCGACGGCACCTGTCTGTTGTGCGTGTTGACAGGAGACGGCGCCCCAGCCGCCGAACACGAGGTGTGATACCAGTGGACATATCCGGTGAATCTGGATGTATCATAATAAAACCTGATGGTGAAATCGGGTGAATACGGCGATGAGGTTCCTCGCCACCGTCGTTCCGGATGGCGGATTACTGGAATCGACTCAGGTTGATGCTTGGCGTCGGGAGGGTATTCAACCCGGTCGCGAACATGTTCGTCATCCGGACCAGTCGGTCGCACGACGACTGTGGTTATAAGTACGCGTCCGCACCACGTCCAGACAGCACATGACCTCAAAGCCGGACCCACGCCGGCGTGGTCTGCGATGAATCACGGCGACACGGTGTCGCTACCGGCGGCACTCGAGGCGCTCCGCGGGCGACTCCGGCCACTCGACCGTACCGAGACTCTCGCGCTCTCCGACGCCAGGGGCCGCGTCCTCGCCGAGCCCGTCGTCGCATCCCGCAGCATACCACACTACAGACGGGCCGCGATGGACGGCTACGCGGTCCGGTCGGCGGACATCGTCGGGGCATCCGACGACTCGCCGGTCGCCCTCGCCCAGGCAGCGGACGAGCTCTCCCCCGGCCAGGCAGTTCCGGTCCACACGGGCAGCGAACTCCCAGACGGTGCCGACGCAGTCGTCAGGGTCGAACGCACCCGTGAGTCCGACAGTACCGTCGAGGTGCGCTGTCCCGTGGAGCCAGGCACGGACGTCGCGCCCGTCGGCGAGGACGTCTCGCGAGGCGACCCGCTGTTCGACCCGGGGCACCGCCTGACGACAGCCGACCTCGCGCTGTGCAAGGGGATCGGCGTCCGGTCGGTCTCGGTGTACGAACGCCCCACGGTCGCCGTCCTTCCGACCGGCGAGGAGCTCGTCCAGCGGGACCCCGCCCCCGGAGAGGTCGTCGAGACCAACGGGCTCACCACGGCCTCGTTCGTGGAAACCTGGGGCGGTGTGCCGACGTACGGCTCGGTCGTCACCGACGACGAGTCGGCGCTCGCGAACGCCATCGAGGGTGCCTGCGACCACGACATCGTCGTCACGACCGGCGGGTCGTCCGTCGGCGACCGGGACCTCGTCCCCGACGTCGTCGACGACCTCGGTGAGCTGTTCGTCCACGGCGTCGACATCAAGCCGGGCCACCCGGTCGGCCTCGGTGTCGTCGGTGACACGCCGGTCCTCCTGCTGCCGGGCTACCCGGTCTCCTGTATCGTCAACGCCGTCCAGTTCCTCCGCCCCGCGGTCCACGAGGTCGGCAGGCTCCCCACGCCCGCGTTCCCCACCGTCGAGGCGGAGCTCGCCGCGCCCATCGAGTCGGCCGCCGGGGTCAGGCGGTTCGCCCGGGTCACGCTCGATGCGTCGGCGGACGGACGGCCACTGGCCACCGAGACCGACGCAGCCGGTGCGAGCGTCCTCTCCAGCGTCTCCCTGACGGACGGCTGGGTGGTCGTCCCCGAGGAGACGACCAGAGTCGACGAGGGCGACACGGTGACGGTCCAGCGATGGGAGCACGCGCTGTAGTGCTGCCCCCATCGGGCGTGGGCTTCAACACTGTCGCCGTGGTACACCCCGACAGATGACTGGTCAGGACGGTCCGGCAGTCGGCGGACGCGACCGGTGCACGACCGACGTACAGGTCGCTGGTGAGGTCCCCCGGTCGCTCGACGCGCTCCTGTCGCAGGCCGAGGTCGGGACGGTCCAGCGGACGCTCGGCTACGAGTGTCTCTCCCGTGGACTCGTCGACGCGACCTGGCGAGGCGTGCCCGTACGGGACCTCGCCGACGCCGTCGGGCTCCCGGACGAGACGACGCACCTCGTCGTCGAGAGCCGGGACGGCCTCCGGGGCTGCGTGCCCATCGGGACCGCACTCGACGGGCTCCTGGCCCTCGAACGCGACGGTGAACCACTCGCGGGTCCACGGTTCCTCGCGCCGGAGATCGAGGGGCCTCGTGCCGTGAAGGACGTGGCACGTCTCGCGCCCGTCGCGCTGTCCCCCGACGAGGACCGGACCGCGTACGAGACGAGCGCCGGTGACTCGGGCGATGACGTCTGACGGAATCACGGCCGTCGTGTTGGTCGGCGGCGACAGCACGCGGTTCGAGGACGGTCACAAGGCGAGTGCCACGTTCGAGGGACGGACGTTCCTCCGTCGCGTCCTCGACGCCGTGGCTGCTGTCTCCACGGAACCGCCGGTGCTGGCCTTCCGGAGCGACGCGCAACGTCGCTCGGTCCTGGATGCGGTCGAGGACGTGACCGGTGACGGGGTCCAGACCGCCATCGACGACGACGGGTTCCGTGGACCTCTCGCCGGCCTATACGGTGCGATCGAAGCCGTGGAGACATCCTGGCTGTTCCTCTGTGCTTGTGACATGCCGCTCGTGTCGGCGACTGCGATCACCTACCTCTCCGAACGGTGGAGGGACGGCGTCGATGCTGTCGTCCCCGTCGACCCGACCGGCGGGTACGAACCGCTGTTCGCTCTCTTCCGATGCGAGTCGCTGCTCGATGCGGAATCAGAGCTCCCCCGTGCGGCTGGCGTCCGAGCTCTCGTCGCGCAGCTCGAGGTGGTCGAAACGGTGCCTCTGGAGTCGGCACCACCGCAGTCCGGGCTGACGGTGGCGACGACGAACGTCAACACCAAGGCGGATCTGAGACGACTGTCAGAGTGATACCCAGCCCCGTCTATACTTCAGCAACGCCCGACCGGGTCCGGAAGGTCCGATGACTCTTCAGCCCGAAAATCGCTGGTCTCGGTACTCTCACCCTTGCTGGCCTGCGGATTCGCGGTCGACGAGCTCTGACCGACCCGTAGCGTCCCCGGGCCGGTCCCGAGCGACCCTCGTCTTCTTCTTCCGCCCGTCTGCCAGGCGGCCCGTGGCCCCCTCTCGAACGCTGATGGTTCGATAGTAAACCCCTAATCGCTGGCGCCCGTCTGTCCGACGAACGATGTGCGATGCCCCCAGCTACCACCGTATTCGCCGGCCGAGTCTCCCCCGACGCCGGCAGGTCCCGGGTGACCGGCCGTGACGGACACCGACAGCCTGCTGGACGAGACGACCACGTTGCTGGTCGGTGAGACCGACTGGCTCGACCGGTTCGAACGCAGACTCGACGACCGGACCGACGCCAGGACCCAGCGCGAAACTACCGCCGCCGCCGCCCTCGAACGGGTCGGCTCGGAGCCCATCGACTGTCTCGTCGTCGAGCAGTTCCTCGCGGACGACACCGCGGTCGACCTCCTCGAACGGCTCCGAACCAGGACGGCGGCGCTTCCCGTCGTCGTCGCGACGGACGCCGGCGACGAGGCGACCGCGAGCGAGGTGATCGGTGCTGGGGCGAGCGACTACGTGGCCCTCACCGAGGACGAAGCGGCCTCGGTCGAGGAGGTGTTCGACCGGTCGGAGCGCGCGGTCAGAGAAGCCCGGCGTGACAGGACCCGGCGCGAGCGGGCCCGCCAGTTCGACGCGATGTTCGGCGACGACCGGACCGCGACCTGGGTGCTCTCGTCCGACGGCAGGGTCGTCCGGCTGAACGAGACTGCTCGCGACCTCGTCGGCGCGGCCGCCGATGACCTGGTCGGGACACCGTTCTGGTCGCTTCCCTGCTGGTCGAACGGGGACGAACCGCATCGGGACGTTCGCCGCCTCGTCGGGACGGCGCTCGACGGCACGTTCGCCAACGCTGTCGTCGCACCGACCTCTCTGAGCGCCGATTCCAGCGTCTTCGAGCTCTCGGTTCGGCCGGTCTCGAACGAGCGCGGCGAGCTGGTGTCCGTGGTCGTCGAGGGCGTCGACGTGACCGACCGCGTCGAGCTCGAACGCGACCTCCGTCGCTCCGAGGAGCTCCACCGCGTCACCCTCAACAACATGACCGACACGGTCCTCATGACCGACGAGGACGGCGAGTACACGTACGTCTGTCCGAACGTCCACTTCATCTTCGGCTACACCGCGGAAGCGCTGCGCGAGCGGGTCCCCATCGACGAGCTGCTCGGGGAGGACCTGTTCGACCGCGACGAGCTCGCTGCCGAGGGCGTCCTCAAGAACATCGAGGTGACCGCCACCGACAGGGCCGGCAACGAGCACACGCTCCTCGTGAACGTCCGCGAGGTGTCCATCCAGGACGGGACGCTGCTGTACAGCTGCCGGGACATCACGAAGCGCAAGCAGCGCGAGGAGGCACTGGCGACCCTGCAGGAGACCGCCCGGGACTTCCTCTACGCCCAGACGGGGCAGGAGATCGCCCAGCACGTGGTCGACGACGCACCGGGGGTCCTCGACCTCGACGCGAGCGCGGTGTTCCGCTTCGACCCGGACGCGAACGAGCTGCGGCCGAGTGCGTACTCGCAGGCGCTCTCGGAGCTCCACGGCCCGCTCCCGCAGATCCCGTTGAGCGAGGACGCCCTCCCGAGCTTCAGCTTCGTCGAGGACGAACCGCTGTTCCTCGACGACGTGCATCGGTCGCCCCACCTCGCGAACGAGGCGACGGACCTCCGTGGGGCGGCGTTCATCCCGCTGGGGGACCACGGCGTGTTCATGGTCGGCTCGGCCACCGTCGGCGTGTTCGACGACGTCACGCGGGAACTGGCCGACCTGCTCGCGGCGACCGCGGAGGCCGCGCTCGACCGCGTCAGGCGGGAGTCACGGCTGCGCGAGCAGGACCGGACGCTCCAGCGGCAGAACGAGCAGCTGACGATGCTGAACCGCATCAACGAGACGATCCGCGAGATCGACCAGGCGCTCGTGCAGGCGGAGACCCGCGAGGCGGTCGACCACACCGTCTGCGAGCTCCTCACCGACGACGACCGGTTCGCGTTCGCCTGGGTCGGGTCGGTGGACCGGACGACCGGCAGGGTCACACCACGAGCGTGGGACGGTGCGGAGCAGGGCTACCTCGACAGCCAGTCGTTCGTCGTCGACAGCGAGGCCGACGAACCGGTCGGACGGGCCGCCGCGTCCGGCGAGCCGACCATGGTCACAAACGTCGCGGCGGGCCTGCGAGAGGAGCAGTGGCGGACGGACGCTCTCGCGAGGGACTACCTCTCGGTGCTCAGCATCCCGCTCGTGTACAACGACCTGACCCACGGCGTGCTCACGGTGTACGCGGACTCCCGGGACGCCTTCGACGACACCGCCCGCGAGGTCCTCTCGGAGCTCGGGGAGACCATCGCCGCGGCGCTCAGCGCCCTCGAACGCAAGAACGCACTGCTCACCACCGCGATGACGCGGCTGGAGTTCGCCAGCGAGGACGGCACGTTCGTGCTCTACCGGCTGGCCCGCGCGGCGGACTGCACCATCTCCTATCAGGGTGGCGTCCAGCAGACCGCCGACGGCAGTTTCGTGTTCGCGAAGGTCGAGGACGCGCCGGTCGACGCCGTCGTTTCTGCGGCCGCCGAGCTCGTGGCGGTCGAGGACGTCCAGCCCGTCAGCACGGACGGCGACGGCGGCGTCGTTCGACTCCGGCTGTCCCAGCCGTTCCTGGCCCTCGAGCTGGCCGACCACGGTGCGGTGTTCCGCGAGGCGACCGCGATGCCCGAGTCGACCACGCTCGTCGTCGACATCCCGGACGGGATCGACGCCCGAACCGTGACACAGCTGGTGCGGGAGACGTTCTCGGGGGTCGAGCTCAGGTCGAAACAGAGCATCGACACCGTCGGCGAGCACGAGCTGTACGCGTCGTTCCTCGACGAGGTCACCGACCGACAGCTGGAGGTCGTCCAGACGGCGTACTTCAGCGGGTTCTTCGAGTCACCCCGGGAGAGCAGTGGGGAGGAGGTCGCCGAGACGCTGGGGATCTCCTCGACGGCGTTCTACGGCCACGTCCGAACCGTCCAGCGGAAGCTGTTCGGCGTGCTGTTCGCGGAGGGCGCACAGCCACGCCACCCGGGCAGGGTTCGATAGTAAACCAGTCTGTTGGACACTGGTTCGACTTCCAAGGCACGGATATTCCCTTATACACCTATTACCGATTCGCCGAGTGCCTCGGGCTTCCCGCTGGCGCTCGTGACCACAATGAGAGATGTCGACGTCAACCCCGACGAGGAGAGCCCGTACGAGTGTTTCGAGTGTGGAACCATCGTCTTCGCGACCGACGACCCCGGTTCCTGCCCCGACTGCACCGGCTCGATGCGTAATCGACGCACACCCATCGAGTGACGATGGCTTCGCAAACGAGCGCACCCGACGACGAGCGCAGCGCTGCGGAGTCGGTCGAGCCGGAGTCGGCCGTCGAGACCGCACGACGGCAGCTCGAGCACGCCGCCGAGCTGGTGGACATCGACCCGAACATCGTCGAGCGACTGCGGTACCCGAAGAAGGTCCACGAGGTGACCGTGCCCATCGAGCGCGACGACGGCTCCGTCGACGTGTTCACGGGGTACCGCGCTCAGCACGACAGCGTGCGCGGCCCCTACAAGGGTGGACTCCGCTACCATCCGGAGGTCACCCGCGACGAGTGCGTCGGGCTCGGCATGTGGATGACCTGGAAGTGCGCCGTGATGGACCTCCCATTCGGCGGCGCGAAGGGCGGGATCGCGGTGAACCCGAAGCAACTCAGCAGCGAGGAGACGGAGCGGCTCACGCGTCGGTTCGCACAGGAGATCCGCGACGTCATCGGGCCGACGGTCGACATCCCCGCGCCGGACATGGGGACGGACCCGCAGACGATGGCGTGGCTGATGGACGCCTACTCGATGCAGCAGGGCGAGACGACACCCGGCGTCGTGACCGGGAAACCGCCCGTCGTCGGCGGCAGTGAGGGTCGCGACGGCGCGCCGGGTCGGAGCGTCGCCATCGTCACCCGCGAGGTCGTCGAGTACTACGACCGGGACGTCTCGGAGACGACCGTCGCCATCCAGGGGTACGGGAGCGTCGGCGCGAACGCGGCGCGACTGCTCGACGAGTGGGGCGCCGACGTCGTCGCCGTGAGCGACGTGAACGGTGGCATCTACGACCCGGACGGGCTCGATACCGCCGCCATCCCGTCCCACGCCACGGAGCCCGAGGCGGTCATGGCACACGACGCACCGCGCACCGTCAGCAACGAGGAGCTGCTCGAACTGGACGTCGACGTGCTCGTCCCCGCCGCGGTCGGCAACGTCCTGACCGCTGAGAACGCCCGCGACGTGCGGGCCGACATCGTCGTCGAGGGCGCGAACGGGCCCACCACTACAGTCGCCGACGACATCTTCGACGAACGGGGCATCCCGGTCGTCCCAGACATCCTCGCGAACGCCGGCGGCGTGACCGTGAGCTACTTCGAGTGGCTGCAGGACATCAACCGCCGAGCCTGGTCGCTCGAACGCGTCCACGAGGAGCTCGAGGCGGAGATGCAGGCCGCCTGGACGGAGGTCCGAGAGGAGTTCGACGCCCGCGACGTGAGCTGGCGCGATGCAGCCTACATCGTGGCGCTCTCGCGGGTCGCCGAGGCACACGAGGCCCGCGGCCTCTGGCCGTAGCCCGCCGGTCGTCCAGTCCTCCAGAAAGCACTTCCCGCTGGCTCGGTCTGTCCCTGTACGATGAACCGCCGCAGGTTCCTCGCTTCGACTACCTCCACCCTCGCCGTCGCGAGCTTCGCAGGCTGTCTGGACTCGCTCGCCGGCGGCGACGAGTCGACGACGACCGGCCCGACATACGGGTCCACCGACGACGACATCGTCGACACCACCAACAGCGACTCGGGCACCGACGAGACCGAGGGGCCACTCGCAGAGGAGGAGCAGTTCGATGCGGACCACCCGGTCTGGGTCCAGAACTACGACTCGACCGCCCACACGCTCACGCTGCGCATCCGACGTGACGGTGCGGAGGTCCACACCACGACGGTCGAGGCCGGGCCGGGCTTCGACGAGATCGTCTACAACCTCGAACAGCTCCAGCCCGAGGGCATCGTCCAGTACCGGGTCGTCGCCGAGGTGGGCTCCAACCAGGATTCCCGAGCCGTCCAGACCAACGCCTGTTTTGGCGACGTGAACGTGAGCATCTCGGACGGCGAACCGACCGTCGGCTTCGAGATCTGTTGAGGTCGGCACGGGCGTCCCCCTGCACTCACACCAGCTATATCCTGCTGCACGTCGCAGGTAGCGTATGGACCGGCGCCGCTTCCTCGCGGGTCTCGCGGCCGCGACCCTCTCGGCCGGCTGCAGCTCCAACGCATCGGACACCGACGGGACCCCGACCAGCGACGGGTCTACCGAGACACCGGGGGACACCACCGTTTCGGGAACTACCAGCTCCGGATCGACGGCACCTGTCCCCGACGCGGTGGGCCTCGAGACCCTCGCCAGTGGGCTCGCGAACCCGCTCGACATCGCGTTCGTGCAGGGATCGGACCGCCAGTACGTCGCCGAACAGCCGGGGCGAGTCCGGGTGGTCGGACCGGATGGCCTCCGCGAGCAGCCACTCCTCGACCTCACCGACACCGTCGTCACCGGGTTCGAGCAGGGACTGCTGGGTATCGCCCTCCACCCGAACTTCGCCGAGAACCGCCGGCTGTTCGTCCGGTACTCCGCACCTCGGCGGGAGGGCACTTCGGCCGACTACAGCCATACCTTCGTCCTCTCCGAGTTCTCCGTCTCGGCGGACGGGATGACTGTCGACCGTGATTCCGAGCGCGTCGTCTTGGAGATCGACCAGCCACAGGCGAACCACAACGCCGGCTCGGTGCTGTTCGGTCCCGACGGCTACCTGTACGTCGGGACCGGTGACGGGGGTGCGGCCGGAGACAGCGGGTTCGGGCACGCCGGCGACTGGTACGACGGGGCCGACGGCGGCAACGGACAGGACGTGACCGAGAACCTCCTCGGGAGCATCCTCCGCATCGACGTCGACGGCCGCGACGGCGACCGCGGCTACGCCATCCCGGACGCAAACCCGCTGGTCGGTCGCGACGGGCTGGACGAGCAGTACGCCTGGGGCTTCCGGAACCCGTGGCGGCTGGCCTTCGACGGGGAGACGCTGTTCGCGGGCGACGTCGGACAGAACCGCTACGAGGAGGTCGACGTCGTCGAGAAGGGGGGCAACTACGGCTGGAACGTCCGCGAGGCGACCCACTGCTTCGGCACCGACGACTGCCCGAGCAGCACACCCGGCGACGTGCGCGGCGGCGAGCCCCTTCTCCCGCCGGTCATCGAGTACCCACACGAGGGCCAGCCCGTCAGCGGCATCTCCGTCATCACCGGCAACGTCTACCGCGGCGACGCGATTCCGGGCCTCCGGGGGCAGTTCGTGTTCGGGGACTTCCGGGCGCAGGGGCGGCTGTTCGTGGCGACGCCGGCGGAGAGCGGTCTCTGGTCGACCGCTGTGCTCTCCGTCGCGGACGGCGACGCCGGGAAGCTCTCGCAGATCCTCTCGTTCGGCCGCCAGAATGGGGAGCTGTACGTGCTGGGGAACGGCGGTGGTGGCGGAGGGGTCCACCGGTTGGTCCCGGCCGCGTAAGGTCGGGCTGCCGACGCCGACGGTCAGCTGTCCCTTTCGAGCCTCTCACGTCGGGTCTCGTACTCCTCGTCGCTGATGTCGCCCCGTGCGTAGGCGAGTCTGAGCTCCTCCAGTGCGGGCTCCCTCTCGGTCGAGGAGCCAGTGACCGCCCGGAAGATGAGGTAGCCGACGCCGACGATGGCGACGAGGAAGCCGAGCTGAATCAGCGCACCGAACAGCACGACCCAGCCCGGTGCAGTGCCGCCGTTCCACATCCCGTGCTCCCAGCCGCCCATCATGCCGCCGTAGCCCAGCATCCCGAAGCCCATGAACAGCAGGGGCAGGACGAGCAGGGCTCCCAGGACGACGATGACGAGCGTGACGAGCGAGTTGTCGGTGGTGTGTTCGGACATCGGTGTGTCTCCGTGGACCGTCTCCACGGTCCTAGGTACGTCGGGACGGTTCAATGCGATTGTCCTTTCGAGAATGGGTGTATGATTCCGATGTCGCTTTGGAATCTGGTTGCCGGCGGCTCGGGAAGCCCGAAAATCGAAAGCCTCAGTGTCCGGATGCGAGGTCCGGACTGATCCGCTACCCCGCGCCGGCTTCGGGGATCAGCAGGACCGGGAGCGCCGACCGTCTGACGACGCGGTCCGCCGTGCTCCCGAGGATTCGGTCGGCCAGCCCGGACCTTCCGGTCCTGCCGAGGACGATGACGTCCGCGCCGACCTCGTCGGCAGTGGCGAGTATCTCGTCGACGGGTCGTCCACGCCGTACCATCCCCTTCACCGTCGCCTCGCCGAGGTGCTCGCCGACCTCGGCTGCAGTCCGCTCGACGGCCGTCTCGATCCCCTCGACCGTCTCCACCCCGAAGGACATCGGACTCTCGCGGGAGTGGGCGACCGAGAGCACGTACACCGTGTCGCCGGGGTCGTCGGCCAGCGAGACAGCGTGGTCGACCGCCCTCCCAGCTGTCTCGCTCCCGTCCGTGGCCACGAGGATGGATTCGTACCGGGCCATGGTTCTACAGACGGTCGATGATACCATGAAAACACGTGTTGTCCGGGTCGGTCCGTCCACCGAGACTCGAGCGGGGAAGAACCCGGCAGGTCGGGCTCTCAGTCGCGCAGTCCGAGCAGGCTGTAGTCGTGGTCGGGCTCGTACCGGCGGAACAGCAGGCTGTTCGTCAGCACCGAGACGCTGGAGAACGCCATCGCGCCGGCCGCCAGCACGGGCTGGAGCAGGCCGAGCGACGCCAGCGGGATCATCGCGGTGTTGTAGCCGAGCGCCCAGACGAGGTTCTGCTTGATCTTCGACAGCGTCGCATCGGAGATGCGGATGGCCTTCACGACGTCGAGCGGGTCGTCACGCATCAGCGTCACGTCGGCGGCCTCGATGGCCACGTCGGTGCCCGAGCCGATGGCGGTGCCGACGTAGGCCACGGCGAGTGCGGGCGCGTCGTTGACGCCGTCGCCGACCATCATCGCCTGTCGGCCCTCCGACTGGATGGCCTCGACCGCCTCGGACTTGTCCTCGGGCAGGACCTCCGCGCGGACGTTCTCGGGGTCGATACCCACCTGTTCGGCGACCGCCCGGGCGGTCCGCTCGTTGTCGCCCGTGATCATCATCACGTCGACGCCGCGCTCCTTCAGCGCCGCGACCGCGTCCTTCGCGCTCTCTTTCACGGTGTCCGCGTCGGCGACGACGCCGACGAGCTCGCCGTCGCCGTCCGCGGGGATGCGACCGACGAGCATCGCGGTCTTCCCCTCCGATTCGAGGCGTTCCATCGTCTCGGCGGCGGGCTCGGGGTCGATGCCGTTGTCCCGGAGCAGCTTGCGGTTGCCGACGAGCACCGTGTCGCCGTCGACCTCGGCCCGGACGCCCTGTCCGGGGACGTTCTCGAACGAGCCTGGGCTGCCGACGTCGATGTCGCGCTCGCGAGCTCCCTCGACGATGGCCTGTGCGAGCGGGTGCTCGCTGCCGCTCTCGGCGGTCGCGGCGAGCCGGAGCACATCCTCCTCGGACAGGCGGTCCTCGACGGCGAGCTCCCCACCGTCGGCAGCGGTCTCGCCGCCGTCGGTGACCGCCTGGCCGTCCTCGAAGACGACGACGTCGGTCAGCTCCATCTCGCCCTTCGTGAGCGTGCCGGTCTTGTCGAAGACGACGGTGTCGACGTCCTTCGCGCGTTCGAGCACGTCACCGCCCTTGAACAGCACGCCGTTCTGCGCACCGATGGTGGTCCCGACCATCGTCGCCGCCGGGGTCGCCAGCCCGAGTGCGCAGGGGCAGGCGATGAGGACGGCGGAGGCGAAGACGATGATCGCGAACTCGAACACGGAGACGCCACCGCCGGCGACCCCGGGGCCACCCGCGACGAGCCCCCAGAGCGGGAGCGCGTCGACGAAGCCCGCCAGCGCCTGGGGGAACAGGAACCAGACGGTCCCCCAGAACAGGGCGTTCACGATGACCGCGGGGACGAAGTACGCGGAGATGCGGTCCGCGAGGTTCTGGATGTCGGGCTGGCGGGACTGGGCCTCCTTGACGGTCTGGACGATCTGCTGGAGCGCCGTGTCGCTGCCCACCTTCGTCGCCTCGACGACGAGCAGGCCGTTCTCGTTGATGGTCGACCCGACGACCTCGTCGCCCTCGCCCTTCTCGACGGGGACGCTCTCGCCGGTCACCATCGACTCGTCGACCGCGCTCTGGCCCTCGACGACGACGCCGTCGGTGGGTATCTTCTCGCCGGGTCTGACCTTCATCCGGTCGCCGACCGCGACCTCCTCGAGCGGGACCTCGTGTTCCGTGCCGTCCTCGTCGACGAGGGTCGCCGTCTCGGCCTCCATCTCGAGCAGTTTGCGCAGCGCCTCGCCGGCCTGGCCCTTCGACCGGGCCTCGAGGTAGTTCCCGAGCGTGATGAACACAAGGATGAGCGCGGCGGTGTCGAAGTACATGCTGCCGGCGACGAGCTCGAACAGGACGCTCACCGAGTAGATGTAGGCCGTGCTCGACCCGAGCGCGATGAGCACGTCCATGTTGGCCCGCCGGTTCTTCACGAGGGCCTTGTACGAGTTCCGGTAGAACGGCCAGCCGAGGACGATCTGGACGGGCGTCGCGAGGGCGAACTCGACCCAGCCGAACTGTACCCCGAATATCGTCTCGGGGACGAACACCCCTCCGAGTACGAGCTTGTCGACGAGGAAGAACAGCATCGGGATCGAGAGCGCGGCCCCGAACAGGGTCAGCCGCAGTTGCTTGCGGATCTCGGCGTTGCGCGCGGCGTCGCGGGCGCTCTCACCGCTTCCATCGCCGCCGGCCTCGCCGTCGCCGGACTCCTCCCTGACCGGCGAGTAGCCGGCGTTCTCGATGGCGTCGTAGAACGTGTCGAGATCCGATTCCGCCGGGTTGAACGTGACCTGTGCCTCGTCGGTGGCGTAGTTCACGTCGGCGCGGACGACGCCCGGCAGCGACTCCAGCGCGTCCTGGACCGTCTCCGAGCAGTTCGCACAGGACATGTCGGTGATCGCGATGGTCACGGACTCGGTGACGGGGCTGTAGCCCGCGTCCTCGATGGCGTCGAAGATCTCGCCGAGTGTGACATCGCCCGGGTCGTACTCAACGGTCCCCTCGTCGGTGGCGTAGTTGATACTCGCCTCCGTGACGCCGTCGAGTTCCTCGACCCGCTCGGCGATGGTCTGTGAGCAGTTCGCACAGCTCATCCCCTGGATGTCGATCTGACTTCGATGCGTGCTCATGGCTAGTCGTACGGGCTACTCCTTCAATCGGTTTGCCCTTTCGATATCCACGCTCAACCCGGCTCATTACATTCGACTCGTAAGCGATGGTGGATATCCAGTTATCGAAGTGGCTTCTCGATGCGGTTCGCGGCGGGGTGGCCATCCGCTATCCGGCGTGAACGTGCGCACGAACCCCTCGAAATGTTAACCGAGGACGGTTCGATTACTAGCATGGACATACTCGACCCCGAGGGCGTAGCAGCCGGTTTAATAACTCTCCGTGGCCTAGCTCCATACAATGACCCCTCCCGAACGGGATACGCCGGATTCCTGCGCCGTATCCTCTGCAGGCGACTCCTGCGATGTGGACGAGCCTCCGGACCCCAGCGAGACGGATGGTGAGTGGACCGTGGCAGAGTTCTCGGTCCCCGACATGGACTGCCCGTCCTGTGCCGGCAAGGTCACGAAGAGCGTCGGCAGGCTGGACGGCATCGTCGACCAGGACCCGCAGGTGACGACAGGAACCCTCACCGTGACCTACGACCCCAAGCTGGCCTCGCCCGATACCATCGCCGGCCGCATCGAGAAGGCCGGATACACCGTCGAGCGGACGACCGAGACGACGATATCCTACACCGTCCCGGAGATGGACTGCCCGTCCTGCGCCGGCAAGGTCGAGAACGCGCTGGGTGCGCTCGACGGAGTGTTGTCCATCGACCCACAGCCGACGACTGGGAAGGTCACCGTCATCTCCGATGGGTCGGTTTCGGAGGCCGACATGGTCCGTGCCATCGAGAACGCCGGCTACGAGGTCACCGACAGCACCGGCAGCGTGGGCGCCAGCGAGGGCGACGCGACCGAGGAGAGCATCTGGACGAGCCCCCGGGCGGTGAAGACCTGGATCAGCGGCGGCTTCCTCGCGGTCGGGCTCCTGTTCGAGTTCCTCCTGCACGCCCAGAACGGCCTCCTCGCGACGGTCGCGGGGAGCGAGCTCTTCGTCGCCGACGTCCTGTTCCTCGTCGCCATCGCGACCGGTGGCCAGGAGATCCTCCGGAACGGCTACTACTCTGCGCGGAACCGGAACCTCGACATCGACTTCCTGATGTCCGTCGCCATCCTCGGCGCGCTCGTCGCCAGCGTCGTGTTCGGGGAGGCGCTCTACTTCGAGGCCGCGACCCTCGCGTTCCTGTTCAGCGTCGCGGAGCTGCTCGAACGCTACTCGATGGACCGCGCCCGGAACTCGCTGGAGGAGCTGATGGACCTCTCGCCGGACGAGGCGACGGTGAAGCGGGACGGCGACGAGCAGACGGTGCCCGTCGACGAGGTGGCGGTCGGCGACGTCGTCGTCGTGCGCCCGGGCGAGAAGATCCCGATGGACGGCGTGGTCGTCGACGGCGAGAGCGCGGTCAACCAGGCCCCCATCACGGGCGAGAGCGTCCCCGTCGACAAGACCGACGGCGACGAGGTGTACGCCGGCACGATCAACGAGGGGGGCTACCTCGAGGTCGAGGTGACCTCTGAGGCCGGCGACAACACCCTCTCCCGCATCGTCGAGATGGTCGAGGACGCCCAGTCGAACAAGACCGAGCGCGAGCAGTTCGTCGAGCGGTTCTCGTCGTACTACACGCCGGTCGTCGTCGCCTTCGCGGTCGTCGTCACCCTCGGCAGTCCCTACGTCCTGAACACCACGTGGTCGACCGCCGTCGTCTACGGGCTGACGTTGCTCGTGCTCGCCTGTCCGTGTGCGTTCGTCATCTCCACCCCGGTCTCGGTGGTCTCGGGCATCACGAGCGCCGCGAAGAACGGCGTACTCATCAAGGGCGGTAACCACCTCGAGGCGATGGGCGCCGTCGAGGCCGTGGCCCTCGACAAGACGGGCACGCTCACGAAGGGCGAGCTGACGGTCACCGACGTCGTGCCGCTCAACGGCAACACCGAGGAGGACGTGCTGCGGTGTGCCCGCGGCCTCGAGACCCGCAGCGAGCATCCCATCGGCGAGGCGATCGTCGAGCAGGCCACCAGCGTCGGGGTCGCCGAGCGCGAGATCGAGGACTTCGAGAGCATCACCGGCAAGGGCGTCCGGGCGGACCTCGACGGCCGCCCGCACTACGCGGGCAAACCGGGGCTGTTCGAGGAGCTGGGCTTCGACCTCTCGCACGTCCACGCGACGACCGACGGCGGCGTCGTCACGCAGACCGCCCAGACCATCTGCGACCGGAACAACTGCCTCGACCTGCTGCACGAGACCGTCCCCGCGCTCCAGTCCGAGGGGAAGACCGTCGTCCTGGTCGGCACCGAGCACGAGCTGGAGGGAATCATCGCGGTGGCGGACGAGGTCCGTCCCCAGGCGGCACGGACCATCGCCCGGTTGCGGGAGCTCGGCGTCGAGCGCACCGTCATGCTCACCGGGGACAACGAGCGGACCGCCCGCGCCATCGCGGAACAGGTCGGCGTCGACGAGTTCCGTGCCGAGCTCCTGCCCGACGAGAAGGTCGCCGCCATCGAGGAGCTGACCGCGGAGTACGACGGCGTCGCGATGGTCGGCGACGGCGTCAACGACGCGCCAGCGCTCGCCACGGCGACCGTCGGCGTCGCGATGGGTGCCGCCGGGACCGACACCGCGCTCGAGACGGCCGACATCGCGCTCATGAGCGACGACATCTCGAAGCTTCCCTACCTCTACGAGCTGGCCCACGACGCCAACGGCGTCATCAGACAGAACATCTGGGCCAGCCTCGGCGTCAAGGCGGCGCTGGCCATCGGGGTGCCGCTCGGCATGGTGCCCATCTGGCTCGCCGTCCTCGCCGGCGACGCCGGCATGACGACCGCGGTGACCGGGAACGCGATGCGTCTCTCGCGGATCCGACCGGAGATGGACGCTTCCGGTGCACCGTCCGAGGGCTGAGCCGACGAGGCGGCTGTCCTCCGCCGTCGACGTTCGAACCGCGTACCGATTCCACATTCGTCGGGGGGGTCGGCTTTGCAGTCGAAAGCGACGGCCCTCTGCTGCCCATGAATCCAACCAACAACCAGCTTAAGTCCGGACCCCGTACGTCCACCTATGACGACACACATCACCGTCGAGGGGATGAGCTGTGAGCACTGCGAGCAGACCGTCGAGGAGGCGCTTCGGTCGGTCCAGGGCGTCACCGAGGCGAGCGCGGACCGCGGCGCCGCTGCGGCGACCGTCGAAGGCGACGTCGACGTCTCGGCACTCGTCACCGCGGTAGAGGACGCTGGCTACACCGCCAGCGCCTGACGCCACGGCATCCGTCGCGAAACGAAACCGGGGAGACGCCGGGTCCCGGGCCGGCCCACCCGGTGTGTGCTCGCCCAACTCCAGACAGGAACACCCGCCTCCGATGACCGACCACGACGAACACGAGACTCACGACCGTCCGACAGGAGACGGATCCACGGACCACCACGCTCACGAAGCCGGTCCCGACGATGGCTCGCACCCGCAGGGACGGGGCCAGCAGGGGGGCCACGAGCACGATGAAACCGACGACGAGAGGGGGAGCCCCCACCACGTCGGTGGGACCGGCCACGGCCCCCACGTCGACCACAGCGGTCACGAAGAGATGTTCAGACGGCGGTTCTGGGTGTCGCTCGTCATCTCGATACCGGTCGTCGTCTACAGCGAGTTCGTCCAGGCGTCGCTCGGGTACACCGCCCCGTCATTCACCGGCAGCACGTTGATTCCGCCGGTCCTGTCCGTGGTCGTGTTCGCGTACGGAGGCGTTCCGTTCCTGCGGATGGCCCGGACCGAACTGACGAACCGGGAGCCGGGGATGATGATGCTCATCTCGCTCGCCATCACCGTCGCATTCGGCTACTCCATCGCGTCGCTGTTCCTTCCGGGGACGACGCCGTTCTTCTGGGAGCTCGTGTCGCTCATCGTCATCATGCTGCTCGGGCACTGGATGGAGATGCGGTCCGTCCGGCAGGCCTCCGGCGCGCTGGACGAACTCGCGAGACTCCTGCCCGACACGGCCGAGCGAGTCACCGAGTCCGGTGGCACCGAGGAGGTCCCGGTCTCCGAACTGGCGGCGGACGACGTCGTCCTGGTCAGGCCGGGTGCGTCGGTCCCGGCGGACGGCGAGGTCGTCGAGGGCGAGTCCTCGGTGGACGAGTCGATGGTCACCGGCGAGTCGAAACCGGTCGGGAAGGCAGCGGGGGACGAGGTCGTCGCCGGCACGGTGAACCAGGACGGGAGCCTGCGCGTCCGGGTGACGAAGACCGGTGACGAGACCGCACTCGCCGGCATCATGCGGCTCGTCGAAGAGGCCCAGCGGTCCAAGTCGCGAACGCAACTGCTCGCCGACAGGGCCGCCGGTTGGCTGTTCTACGTCGCGCTGGGCGTCGCCGCCATCACGGCGGTCGCCTGGGTCGCCGTCGAGGGCTTCCAGGTGAGCGTGCTCGAACGCGTGGTCACCGTCCTCGTCATCGCCTGTCCCCACGCACTGGGGCTCGCGGTTCCGCTCGTCGTCGCCATCAACACCTCGACCGCAGCCCGGAACGGGATGCTCGTACGCGACCGCATCGCGATGGAGCAGGCCCGGAACCTCGACGTCGTGATGTTCGACAAGACGGGCACCCTCACGAAGGGGGAACAGGGCGTCGTCGGCGTCCAGACGGGCGCCGACTGGGACGAGGAGCGGGCGTTCGCCGTCGCGGCGGGCGTCGAGGGCGACTCTGAACACATGATCGCCCGTGCCATCCGCGACGCAGCAGGGGAACGTGACGTCGAACCGGTGTCGGTCTCGTCCTTCGAGAACCTCCGCGGGCGCGGCGTGCGGGCCACCGTCGACGACGAGACGGTCCACCTCGGCGGGCCGAACCTGCTCGACGACCTCGGCGTCGACCGCCCGGACGCCATCGCCGAGTTCGCCGCCGAGGCCGGGGAGCAGGCACGGACCGTGGTCTACCTCGTCCGGGACGAGACGGCGGTCGTCGCCGCGTTCGCCCTCGCCGACGTCGTCCGCGAGGAGAGCCACCGGACCATCGCGGCACTGCACGAGATGGGCATCGAGGTGGCCATGCTGACCGGCGACTCCGAGGCGGTCGCGGAAGCGGTCGCCGCGGAGCTCGGCATCGACCAGTACTTCGCGGAGGTCCTGCCGGAGGAGAAGGACACGACGGTGGCCGAGCTCCAGTCCGAGGGCAAGCTCGTCGCCATGGTCGGCGACGGCGTCAACGACGCCCCGGCACTGGCCCGTGCGGACGTCGGCATCGCGATCGGCTCGGGCACCGACGTGGCCATCGAATCCGGGGACATCGTCCTCGTCGAGAACGACCCGCTCGACGTGGTCCGGCTCATCCGGCTCTCTCGGGCGAGCTACCGGAAGATGCAGGAGAACCTGGTCTGGGCGACGGGATACAACGTGTTCGCCCTGCCGCTGGCAGCGGGAGTGCTCGCCCCGTTCGGCATCCTGCTCTCGCCTGCCATCGGCGCGGTGTTCATGTCGCTCTCCACCATCATCGTCGCCGTCAACGCACGGCTGCTTCAGGGCGTGGACCTGTCGGTCTGAAAGCCCGGGTGCCCGACGTCAGAGCCCGCCCTCCCGGTCGGCCGTGTCTGGGGTACCACCGTCGATACCGCCACCCGGAGCCGGACGAAGAACACGCCAGAGGGCGGTGGGTCGAACGAGTGCCGTTGCCGGCGTCTCCAGTCTCGTCACCCGGGCGTAGAGCTCGCTCAGCACGGGGTCGTCGTGCGCTCGCGTGACGAACCGCCGCATGTAGCGGTTCGAAAGGTCCGCGCCGGTCGGCTTCGGCCCGGTCGTCTCTCCGAACTGGAAGTCGCTCCCGACCACGACCCGCCAGACGTCGTCGACGACGTCCGCCGCCCGGTCGAAGAAGCGCTGCCCCAGCTCGCGGCCCCCGCCGTCTGCCAGTGTGGCGTGCAGGGCCAGTGCGTCGAGCGCGGCGACCGACATCCCCTGTCCGTAGATGGGGTTGAAACTGGCCAGTGCGTCGCCGGTGACGACCAGTCCGTCCGGGAACCGACCCAGGTCCTCGTACCGGTGACGCCGACTCGACGGGTACGGGTACCGTTCGGCCTCCTCGGACCGCCACTCGTGCGAGTCGAGGATGGCGCCGAACTCGTCCGCTGGCAGGCTGTCAGCGAACCGCTGTAGTGCGGCCGGGTCGGTCGGCGGGTCGTCGCCGTGGACTCCCTGGAGGATGCACTCCCACTGCCCGTCCTCGGTCGGGATGAGGGCGCCACCCCTGGTTCGCGGGGCACTCGGCGCCACGAGCAGCATCCGTCTATCGTCTGGCGGCCGTTCGACCCGGATGGTGCTGTAGGCGACGTCGATGGTCACCTCGTCCGTCGCCGGTCGCTCGAACCCGTTGTCGGCCAGCCACGATGGCGTCCGACTCGTCCGCCCGGTCGCGTCAACGACCAGGTCGGCCGCGAACGAGCGGGCTGCACCGTCGCTGTCCCGCGCCGCCACCCCGGTGATGGCTCGACCGGTGTCGTCGGTCGTGTAGCCAGTGAACCGGTGCTCTCCGTGGAGTGTCACACCGTCGAGGGTGCGGACGTGCTCCCGGAGCACCGCCTCGATGAGCGGGCGACTCGCGCAGTAGGTCGGCAGTCGGTCGGGCGCGGCGGCGATGTAATCCCCCTGGTTGAACTCCTTGAGGTCGGTGCTGGCGTCGACGAGCAGCCCGCCGCCGTCGATCAGGTCCTCCGAGAACCCCGGGAAGAGGTCCTCCAGCGTGGCTCGCCCGCCCTCGAGCAGCACGTGCGGGTGCCGGGTCTGCGGTGCACCGTCTCTGGCCACGGGTTCCGTGGGGAGTGCATCACGTTCGAGGACGATGACCCGCTCGAACGCGTCCGCCAGCACGGGGGTGGCACAGAGCCCCGCGACGCTCCCGCCGAGGACGATGGCGCTTCCACCGACGGTGCCGACACTCGACTCGTCGTACCTGGGGAGATCCGCGAGGGTCATCGCAGTGCGACCCCGCTCTCGTCTACCTGTTGTGCCTCGCTCGTGCTGGCGGTACGTCTCGCGCCTTCGGCATTCCGGCACATACGGACGGGTACCGTCTCCACACCCGAGGGGGCGTCGCGGCGCATGCGCGGCTCTTTAAGTACCCCCGCCCGGGCCGTGACGCCGGTGTTCCACACAGACGTGTCTGACCGGTCGGCACGTCAGGTGGTCAGGACAGGTCCTGCCGCTCAGTCTGTGTCAACTCCTCGTCCTCGACGTCCCCGGTGTTCCGTGTCTCGACAGGCTCGAACAGGAGTATCTCGGCCTCCTCGTCTGCGACCGGGCGGTGTTCGACGCCACGGGGGACGACCAGGAGCTCGCCCTCGCCCAGCGTCACGTCGGGTTCGTCGCGGAACTCGATGGTCAACTCGCCGGAGCGGACGAGGAACAGCTCGTCTGCCTCGTCGTGGTGGTGCCAGACGAACTCCCCGTCGACCTTCGCGAGCTTGACGGCCTGCCCGTTGAGTTCGGCGGCGAGTCGCGGCGACCAGTGGTCGTCGAACGACGCGAATGCTGCCTCGAGGTTCACCTTCTCCATGGCGGCTCCGTCGGGTTCCAGCGATACGGCGGTGTCGGTCTCGGCTGGCTCGACGACGGCCTCACTCCTCGTCGAGCGTGAGCGAGTCGAGGACGAACTCGTCGATGGACTGGCGGGCCTCCTCGGGCGCCTCCTCGTGGCCGAGTGCCATGCGACGGCCGCGGGCCGCATGGATGATGTCCGTGATGAGCTGGCCCATCCGCTCCGAATCGACGTCGCGGAAGGTGCCCTGTTCGATCCCTTCCTCGACGACCTCGACGATGCTCCCGCGGATGCGCCCGTAGTGGTCGTTGAAGATCTCGCGGTGCGTCTCGTCGTTCTGGGCGAAGGTGTACAGCTCGTGGTACACCTTCATCCGGTCCCAGTGGGAGAACTCCTCGAACTCGGGGCCGAACAGACACTGGTCGATGCGGGCGTCGAGCTCGGTTCGGGGGTCCGCGTCGCCGTCGACCTCGACGCTGCCCTCGTACTGGTCGATGATGTACTCGAGGAACGAGGCCATGAGGTCGTACTTGCCGTCGAAGTGGTAGTGGATGACCTGACGGGTGAGCTCCATCTCCTCCCCGATGTCCCGCATCCGCAGCTCGCTGTAGCCGTGTTTGCTCAGGGCACGGAACGTGGCCTCCATGATCACCTCCTCGGTGTCCTTCGTGGAGACCTTCTCGTCCGATTCGCTCATACTCCCACTCCACCCGGGAGCTACATAACTCGATTGCCCCTGGCAGCACACGGCGCCGGTGTTTACCGCGCGGTAAATTTTTAACCTAGTGGTCAGACTGTGGTATTGAGTATGTCAGTCACACTCATACAGAACGGCACGCTCGTCACGATGGACCCCGACCTCGGGGAGATGGGCGGTGCCGACGTGCTCATCGAGGACGGGAAGATCGTCGACGTGGGGCGGAACCTCAGCGCCCCGAACGCAGAGGTCATCGACGCGTCTGACCACATCGTCCTGCCCGGCTTCGTCGACTCACACATCCACCTCGCACAGACCCAGGTCAGGGGCATCGCCGGGGACTGGTCGCTCATGGGGGAGTACTTCGAACATATGCTCGGGAACATCACCGGGCTCTACCAGCCCGAGGACATGTACCTCGGGGGGCTCTTCGGTGGGTTCGAGAAGCTCTATACGGGGACGACCACGGTCCTGGACTGGTCGTACCCCAACTCGGTCGAACACGCCGAACGGGCCGTCGACGCGCTGCAGGACGCTGGAGTGCGTGCGGTGTACACCTGGGGGCCGCCGGGTGACGACGCGGCGAAGTGGTGGTACGAGAGCGACGTCGGCCTCCCGGCGGACCAGATCCGCGAGGTCCACGACTCGATGATCCGCGACGACGACCTGCTCTCCCTGGGGCTCGGGCTCCGTGGCCCGGACTTCTGCGTCGACGAGACCGCACGAAGCGACCTGGAACTGGCACGCGAGATGGGAGCGCTCGCCAGCATCCACATGGGCGCGGCACAGTGGACGTCCTCGGAGTACAACCCCGAGTACCAGGGGTTCGGTGCCATCTCGGACATGCTCGACGCCGACGTGAACGTCGCACACGGGAACCACTTCACGCAGGCGGACGTCCAGCACGCCGTCGACGAGGGGGTCTCCTTCTCCGCGACTCCCGAGGTCGAGATGCAGATGGGACACGGCATCCCCGTCACCGGGAAGGTGCTGGAGGCGGGCGGCCAGCCGGCGTGGGGCGTCGACGTCTGCTCGAACATCAGCGGCGATATGGGCAGCCAGATGCGGATCGGGCTCCAGGTCCAGCGGATGTTCGACAACCAGAAGATTCTGGAGGAGAGCGAGGAGGTCACCGAGGTCAGCATCACCGCACGGGACACGCTGGAGATGGCGACCATCGAAGGCGCGAGGGCGCTCGGCATGGCGGACGAGATCGGCAGTCTCACGCCGGGCAAGCGCGCCGACGTGGTCCTGCTCCGAACTGACGACTTCATGACCGCCCCCTCGCACTCGCCGATCCAGACCGTGGTGTTCCAGTCCTACCCCTCGCACATCGACACGGTACTGGTCGACGGCGAGGTCGTCAAGCGCGACGGTGAACTGCTCAACCCCGCCGTCGAGGAGGAGTTCGACCGGTTCGTGCAGTCGGGCCATCGGCTCATCGACGAGGCCGGTCTGGACCTGACCTGAATCGTACTCGAACACTTCGACTCAATCACAGATGCGCATTGGACAATTCCAGACGACGGCGGACGAACAGCCCTGGTGCGGTGTCAGGCGTGCGGACGGCACCGTGATCGACCTCCCGACGGCCGGCTACCGTGCGGGCGTCGACATCCCGAACCGGACGACCGACCTGCTCGCGACGTGGGAGTGGCGGCGCAAGGTCGACCTCGCGGTCGAGTACGCGGCGTCGACTGGCGTCGGCGTCCACGAGGCCGACGAACTCGACCGACACGCGCCCGTCACCGACCCCGAGAAGGTGGTCTGTGTCGGGCTGAACTACCGCGACCACGCAGAGGAGGGCGACAACCCCATCCCTGAGACGCCGGTGCTGTTCTCGAAGTTCCCAACCAGTGTCGGCGGCCCCGAGGACACGATCTCGTGGGACCCGGACCTCACCGGGAAGGTGGACTACGAGGCCGAACTCGTCGCGGTCATCGGCGAGGAGGCCAGACGGGTCGACCAGGACGATGCACTCGACCACGTCGCTGGCTTCCTCGTCGGCAACGACGTGTCGGCTCGGGACCTACAGCACGGCGACGGGCAGTGGGTACGCGGCAAAAGCCTCGACGGCTTCGCCCCTATCGGTCCCGAACTCGTGACGCCGGACGAAGTGTCTGACCCGCACGACCTCGACATCTACGCCGAGGTGAACGGCGAACGCCTACAGGACTCCTCGACGTCCAACCTCATCTTCGGCATCGACGAGCTCGTCTCTTTCTGCAGTCAGGCGTTCACGCTGAAGCCGGGGGACCTGCTGTTCACCGGTACCCCGCCCGGTGTCGGTGTCTATCGTGACCCGCCGGTGCTGCTATCGGAGGGTGACGAGGTGACCATCGGCGTCGAGGAGCTCGGCGAGCTGACGAACAGCTGCGCCTACCTGTAGCGCCGACCCCCGCCCGCTACGCGTCGGCCAGCCCGAACACGTCTCTCGGATTCTCGTAGACGACCCTCCGGATCGCTTCGGGGTCGATGCCGTAGCGGTACAGCTCGAAGATGGCGCGCTTGAGGGCGTACGGGTCGGTGCGGAGGACGTTCGCGCAGTCGGTGTCGACCATGATACGCTCCGGGCCGTACTCGTCGATGGCGTTCGCCACGTCGGCGGCGTCGACCCCCACGAGCCAGGAGTGGCCGATAGTGTAGCTCAGGTAACAATCGGTCTCGTCCATCAGGTACGCTGTGTTGTTCCCATCCGCGTGGGAGGCGACCACGCGACGCTCGGGAAGTCCGGCGTCGTGGGCGGCCTCGATGTCGAGTCTCACCGCCTCGAGTTCGGGGTTCTCGCCGTCGAGCACCGGCTCCGTCCCCATCCCGGGGTTCTTCTCGTAGCCCGGTGTCCCAAGCCCGTCGCGGTAGTGCCGCTTCGACGCTGTCCCCGTGTTCGGCGTGTGCAGGATGACCGGCAGGTCGTGGTCCCTCGCGAGTTCCATCTGCGCCTGAACGACGCCCCGCTGCTCGTCGAGGGCCCAGGCTTCGACGTGCTGGCTGGGTGTCATACCGGTCTCCCCGATGGCCACGACCTCGTCGAGCGCGGCGTAGTCGTCCATGGCGGCGAGCAGTTCGTCCGGGTTCTCGATGCGGACGCCGGTATGCACCCCCAGTCCGAGCTTCGCCTCGAAGAAGTGGTTCCGCTCGATGGCGGCCCGGCGGTTGAGGGCGTCGTCCCAGAGGAACCTGATGTCGCTCGCCCGGGCCGGTTTGTACGGCGTCCAGTGGTATCCGGATGCGACCATTACCATGGACCGGCAGCCGGACAGCGCGTAGCGCTCCCGGTCCTCCCACGAGAGGGTGTGGGCGTGGTTGTGGGGGTCGATCCACGGGAGGTTCAGCAGTTCGGTCGGCAGCGCGGGCTGGTCTTCGAGCTGGGACGCGTCCGTCGGTCGAGCGGTGGGGTAGTCCGGTGTCATTGCAGGTGTTGTCTGTGACCGCGCTGGGCCGCCCCGGCGACGGGCCACCCGTCGTCTGTCGTGCTGGAAGCCCCTTCGGGACCCTGCCACTTAGCGTTTTACAGCTTGGTAAAAACTTAATATGTGTCACAAACTCACACAGGGTATGTCACTGGTCATCGGGACGGACGACGGACTGTACAGGGCGGATGCCGTGCCGTTCGAACGCGATGAACTCGAACAGGTGCTCGACTGCGGGGTGGTCACGGCCGTCGAATCGTGGGCACACACCGACGGCGTGTTCGTCGCCTCCTCCACTGGTGCCTACCGGTCTCGCGACGGCGGCCACAGCTGGACGGACCTGGGGGTCCCACTCGGTGACCGCTTCTGGCACGCTGGCGAGAGCGAGGTCTGGTCCATCCTCGCCACCGCCGACGGGGCGGTGTACGCCGGCACGAACGACCCCTACATCTACCGGTCGGTCGACGACGGCCAGACGTGGGCCGAACTGAAGGGGTTCCGAGACCTTCCGTCGCGCGGCCACTGGGAGTCGCCCATCGACCCGCACTACGCCCGGCTGCGCGCCCTCGAAGCTGTCCCGGGCCGCCCCGACCACCTCATCGCCGGCGTCGAGGCCGGTGGCATCCACCTCAGCACGGACGGCGGGAAGACCTGGCACGACCGTCGCGACACCATCGTCGACGACGTGCACCAGGTCCTCCCCATCTCCGAAGACGTGTGGCTGGCGACGACGGGCTACCTCGACCACAACCTGGAGAACCTCGGGCTCGGCCACGCTGTCGGCGAGGGCGGACTCTGGCGGACCGTCGACGGCGGCGACTCGTGGAACCGCATCGACGCTGGGAACGACTACTCCTACATCCGCTGTGTGTTCGTCCACGACGGCACCGTCTTCTTCGGCGGCGGCGAGGAGGCACCACCGGCGTGGGTGAACGACGAGCACGGCGTGGCGCTGTTCGAGTCGACGAACTTCTGCCGCGATCTCGAGCGCGTGTCCTACCCCGGTGAACCGCACGAGGTCGTCGAGACGTGGGCCGTCCACGAGGGCGATGTGATCTGTGGTTCGGGGCTGTTCGACGTGCCCGACCAGCGCGACGACGTGGAGGGCCGCATCATGCGTCGGACCTCGGCTGGAGAGTACGAGACTGTCGGCCGCGTGAGCGCCAACGTCAGCCGCCTGGAGGTGGTCTGAGAATGGGCGACGCACCGTCCAGACTCGGCCGCACCCTGTTCAGCGCCACGCTCGCGTACATGGCCATCGACGGCTTCATCAACAACGACAAGCGGGTCGAGATCGCCGAGTCGAAGGGGCTCCCGATGGCCGACGTCGCCGTGCCGTTCGTCACGGGGATGCTGCTCGTCGCCAACATCGGAATCCTCCTCTGGCGCTTCCCCCGGGCGTCGGTCGGCGCCGTCATCCTCTTCTTCCTCGGGACGACGCCGGTCATCCACGACTTCTGGACGATGGAGGGGCAGGAACGGCAGGCGAACAAGGTGAACTTCTGCAAGAACGTCGCGCTCCTCGGCGGGGCGGTGCTCCTGCTCTCAGAGGCGGACGGAGACGGCGAGGGGGAAACCGACGACGAGTGAGCCTGCGACGATTGACGGGCGCCACGGATTCTTCCCTCAGTGTGCGGACATGTCCGAGAGGACGTTCACCGCGTAGACGCCGACGAGGATGCACAGGATACCGACGACGCCGGCGAGGTCGACGGGCTCCTCGAACACGAGGACGCCGATGGCCGCGACGCCGACGATGCCCAGCGCCGCCCACGTCCCGTAGACCACGCCGATGGGGAGCTCCTCCAGCGTGAGCGACACCAGGTAGAACGCGACGCCGTAGCCGACGACGACGGCGACGCTCGGGAGCGGCTTCGAGAACCCGTCGGACAGTTTGAGGGCGGTCGTCCCGAACAGTTCCGAGATGATCGCGACGGCCAGCAACACGTATGGATGCATGGTCGTCGGTCCCGCCGCGGTGCGTTTCACTGTTCCCGAATCTGGTGCCACTTGCAGTCTGTTTTCGGGGGTCCGGGTCGACGACCGGCCGTCGAAGCTCGCATCACTTTTGTCGCGCACCCGAGAAGCGCCCCGTGATGACGGAGCTCGGAGAACTCGGCCTGTCGAGCTACGAGGAGCAGGCCTACCGGACGTTGCTGGTGACCGGTGCGACGACGGCCGCCGACCTCTCCACCGCCAGTGAGGTCCCCCGTGGTCGCATCTACGACGTGCTCAACGGTCTGCAGTCACGCGGTCTCGTCGGGACGCAGTCGACGGAGCCGACCCGGTACCACGCGGTCGACCCGGACGTCGCCGTGGAGCGGCTGCTCGCCGAGCGGACCCGCGAACTCGCCGACGAGTGGGAGCGCTACCGGGGGGTCGCCAGCTCGGTCCGGTCGAACCTGCTCCCGACCGCCCCGGCCGACGCGAGCTTCTGGCTCGGGTCGCTCGGTGGCGAGACGATGCGGACCTCGATGGCGGAGCACACGCGGACGGCGACCGAGTCGGTGCTGGCGACGGTCGGGCCGCCGTACCAGTATGCGTCGTGGGAGACGCTTCGCACCGAGGTGGCGGCATTCCTCGACGGCACCGCGGACGACCTCCCCGTCTCGCTCGTCCTCGCCGAGGGGGTGCTGGACGTCCTCCCCGACGGCTTCCCCGACGTCGTCGCGTCGGCCCCGGGGAGCTTCGAGATACGAACCCATCCGACCGTCCCGGTCTCCTTCGACGTCGTCGACGGGGAGCTGGCGACGCTCGACGTCCCGCACCCCGTCCGTCGGGACGACCGCCTCGGTGTCGTCGGCGTCTCCGACCCCGACGTGGTCGCGGCGTTCGAGCGCGAGTTCCGCACCCTCTGGGCGGACGCGACACCGCTGCTCTAGGCGCCGTCGGTCGATTCGATACGGTCTCGCGTCACCAGCCCGAGCAGCACCAGTATCGGCACGAACAGCAGGCCCGCGACGACGAAGGGCGACCAGTACGCGATGGCGACGTAGAGCAGCCCCGCCGCCGCTGGGCCGAACGTCCGCGCGAGGCTGCTCGCGGACTGGGTGAGGCCGAAGGCGCCGCCCTGCTCGTCGGCCTCGGCGTTGAGCGAGACCAGCGCGTTCAGCGAGACGTTGGTCAGCGCGTTGCCGAACGCGAGCGGCGTCGACACGAGCGCCAGCGCGACCGCGCCGGATTCGACCGGTCCGAGCGCCGGGACGAACCCCCAGGAGAGCGAGAACGGAACCAGGGCGAGGGTCACGACCTGGATTGCTGCGCCCGCGATTGCGAGCCGGTACTCGCCGAAGCGGTCGGTGAGCGGGCCGATGAGTCCGCCCTGCACGATGGCGATGAGCACGCCGATGTAGGTCAGGAGGACCGCGTTCTCCGCGGTGCCGTACCCCAGCCGGTCGCTCGTGAGGAAGATGAACTGGCTCTCGAACGCCGAGAACGCGAAGGAGGCGAGGAAGAAGGCGACGACGAGCGACCCGATGTCGGGCGAGCGGACAGCGTCGTACAGCTGCCGGAGTCGGGACTCGCCCTCGCTCGTCGTCTGCTCGCGCCGCTCTGGTTCGGGGAGCACGAAGTACGCGAGGACGAGGTTCCCGCCGGTCAGGGCCGCCGCGGTGAACGACGGCATCGTGAACTCGCTGACCGGCACCACGGACGGGAGCACCGCCTCGAAGACGGAGAGCGCTTGCGGGCTGGAGACGATGCCCGCGATGGCGGGCCCGAAGACGAACCCCAGGCCGAACGCCGCCCCGAGGATGCCGAGCCCCTTCGCCCGGTCCTCGGGCGGAGTGATGTCCGCCATGTAGGCGTTCGCCGTCGCGATGTTACCACCCATCGCACCGGCGAGGGCCCTGGCGAAGAACAGCACGACGAGCCCGTTGGCCGCACCGATGGCGCTCCCGAGTTCGCCCGCCAGCCCGAACAGCGTCCACGCGAGCACGCTCCCGCTGAGCGACAGGAGGAGCACGGGCCTGCGGCCCCGTTCGTCGGAGAGCCGCCCCAGCACTGGGGCACCGACGAACTGGAACAGCGAGTACGTCGCGATGAGCAGGCTCCCGACGAACTCGTTCGCGCCGAAGAACTTCGCGTACAGCGGGATGACCGGGATGAGGATACCGAAGCCGAGCAGGTCGAGGAAGATGATGAGGAAGAGCGTGCCGACCACCCGGCGACGTGTCATGCCCGGGACGGGACCCGAGTCGTCGCCCGCGTTGTCGCCGTCGGAGTCCTCGTTCACGGACACCCGGTCGGACGCTCGGACGAAAGAAGTTCCGATGAGGTCGGTGCGGCCTCACCGTGGGTCGAGGTCGACCGCGTCCGCGAGCAGCTCGTGGGACCGGAGCCCGTCGTCGTGGTCGGCGACGACGTGCTGGATCATCACCTCGTCGACGCCGACGCGGTCCGCGAGCTGGTCGAGCAGCCCCGCCAGGGTCTCCGGGCTCCCGGAGATGGCACGCGGCCACTCGTCGTCGTCGAGCGTCGCCGGCGTCGGCTCCGGGACCCCGCCGAGTTCGTCGACGGCCTCCTCGACGGAGGGCGTGCTCCCCAGTTCGCCACGCCGGAGCCGCTGGTACGACGCCTCCGCGACGGCCCGCAACCGGGCCGCGGCCTCGTCCGTCTCGGCGCAGATGGCGTTCACGGCGACCATCCCGGTCGGTTCGTCGACTCCGGCGGCCAGCTCACCAGACTGGAACTCCTCGCGGTAGGTCTCGAACGAGTGCTCGGCCCACTGCGGACGGATGAACCCGGCGTAGCAGTACGGCAGCCCGAGTTTGGCGGCGATCTCGGCGCTCGACGGGCTGGAGCCGAGCAGCCAGGGCTCGGGTGACCCCGCGGCGGAGCCCGGGACGGACAGGTCGGCGTACTCGTGGCCCTCCGGGTAGTCGTCGTAGAGGTGGTTCACCACCGCCTCGACGCGTTCGCGATGGTCGCCGTCGGGGTCCTCCACGTGCCGGTCCGTCCCGAGGGCCCGGTCGCTCGCCGGGGAGCCGTTCGCCCGGCCCAGTCCGGCGTCGATGCGGCCGGGTGCGAGCCCGTCGAGCGCGCCGAACACCTCCGCGACCTTGAACGGGCTGTAGTGGTTCAGCAGGACGGCGCCGGAGCCGAGCCGGATGGTGTCGGTCTCGGCGGCGAGGTGACCGAGCAGCACCTCCGGAGTCGTCCCGGCCAGTCGCTCCGCCATCCCGTGGTGTTCCGCGACCCAGAACCGCTCGTAGCCGAGCCGTTCCGCCTGTGTCGCCGCCTCGACGGTGTTCGCGTACGCATCCGTCGCGGTTCCCCCGTCGGGGACCGGCGAGAGGTCGACGATGGAGAGGTTCATGCAGGCAGTCGGGGAGTCCGGCGGAAAACGGTTTGGCAACCAGCAGACGACGGTGTCCTCAGCCCCCCACGAACGACTTCAGGACCGAGCCGGCCCCGACGAGGGCGAACAGGCCACCCATACCGACCAGCTTCAACGGCGCGTTCGGCCGCTGCCTGGAGAGGTACGACTGCCCAGGGGCGTCGGGGTCGACGTACGCTGTCACGACGGACCCGTTCTCGAACGTCTCGAGCTCGGTTTCGGCGGCCGACCGCCGCTCGAACGTCGGCCCGACCGAGCCGGGGTAGACGTTGTGCGCGGTGTAGGACGCCCCCTCGTACCGGTACTCGTAGGTCACCCTCGGGCGGTAGTCGGGGGTGCCGCGTCGCTGCGGGACGCGCTCGATGGCGGTCTCGGTGACCGTGGCGTTCACCGTGGTCGCGTCCTGGAGCACATCCGACTGGCGCTGGTAGTCGTAGGCGCCGTACCCGAGAACCGCGCAGCCGACCAGGAGGGTGACGAACCCGCCCCGCAGCAGCCCGAGCTTCCGGCCCGCCGCCGAGATGTCCAGCTCAGGCGTCATCGTCGGTCCCTGGTTCGTAGTGCTCTCGATGGACGACGGTCTCGGTCCCGCCGTCGACGGCCGTCACGACCAGCTGGTCACCGGCGGCGTTCGCACCGATGGTCCCGGTGTTGCCGGCCCAGCTGGTGGTTATCGGCCCGTTCTCCTCCGTGTAGAACTCGAGCTCCATCCCCGCCACCGTCGTCTCGATGCGGACGGTGTCGGCGTCGACGCCGGGCGAATCCGTGAGCGCGACCCGGACGCGGATGCGGTCCGCTGCGGCCTCGCCGGTGGGTGACTCCGGCTCGACGTCCCACGTGACCGAGTCGACGACGTCGCCCGCCGTGTCGAAGATCTCGGGCTCGAACGACGCTCGTGGGTCCCCGCCCGCCCGCCGGCCATCCCCGACGAAGAACACGCGCCACTCGCCGTCCTCGGTCACGAGAATCCAGCTGTCCCGCTCTGCCTCGGTCAGCGGCTCCGAGCCGAGGTCGATCACGGCGACCTCGGCGGGCCCGATGCGGGCCCCCAGTTCGTCCTGGTCGAACCAGACGTCGACCGCGTGGAACTCGAGCAGGAACTCGACCGAGACGTCCGTGGTCACCTCCTGGAGCTCGAACCCGTCGACGGCCTGGTACACCTCGGTATCGAACTCCCAGTCGGTGTCGCGCCACTGGTCGGGGTGGAGGAGGCTCTCGCTGTGGGTGACCGCTGCGAGTGCGTCCATCTCACCCGCGGCGGCCGCGTCTATGTACTCACCGATGACGTCGCGCAGGTTGCCCCTGAGTGTCGCGGTCGGCGTCTGTGCGGTGTCTCGGGTCTCGTCACTGTCGTCGCGAGCGCCCGCCAGGGTGTCGTCGAGACAGCCCGCGAGGGCGAGGCCGGCTGCGGCGACACCAGCACCGAGGAACCGGCGGCGGGAAGCGGTCTCTGGTTCGTCGTCACGCTGCGGTCGGGACCAGTTCGGTCGGTCTACCATCGTGACTGGACCCAGCGCCGATGAATGGGTAAAACCGGGAGCAGATTTGGCGGACACCGGACGCGAATCGACACCGACCAGCGGCCGTTTGGCGGCCACCAAACCGATTCCCTACCGCGGTTCCGCCCGGACGGTCAGCTGGTCAGCTCTCGACCCCACGCGAGGAGGTCCGGGGCGAGCGGGTACTCCCACGGCGTCCCGAAGATCGCCTTCGCCATGCCCACCACCGAGAAGACCATGGTCAACAGCGTCAGGGCTGCCAGGACGAAGATGCCCGCGACAACGAGCAGGAGGAGCGCGAGGACGACCCAGTCGAACGGGGCGAAGTCGGGCAGTATCGCGTCGACCACGAACGTGAGGCCGAACCCGAACAGGACCGCTGCCAGTACCGACAGGTAGCAGAGGTGCCAGTTCAGCACGTTCCGGGCGTTCTCGCGGGTGAACGGGTGGTCCGTCGTCAGGTAGACGATGCCCGGCAGTGCCACCCCGGAGACCAGTCCGAGCGGGTGCAGGAAGATCCCGGTCAGCGTCCGTTCGGTCAGGAGGTTCGGCCCCGGCTCGGACTCCTCGTACTCGCTCGCGCTCGCGCCGTCCTCGTCGGTCGGCGGCTCGGTTGGTCGTTTCACTGTCGCTCATCCTCCCGGCCGTTCGACCAGGGTGCGAGCCCACCCGGGCCGTCCCCTCTGAGCTGGCGGGCGGTGCGCTCCGCGATCAGCAGCGCGAGACAGACCAGGAAGAGATTCCCCGCTGCCGCCCAGAGCCTCACACCGCTCCCGAGGGCGATGTCGACCGAGAGGACGGTCGTCACCGCGCCGAGCGAGAACAGCACGAGGCTCAGCTGGAACCCCGCGAGCACGAGCGTCCTGATACCGGCGGGGTTTCGCAGGCGGACGAAGTCGGTCACGGAGAGCGTGTCGAGCGGCGTCTCGTGGGCGAGCGCCTGCCGTCCCTCGGGTGAGACCGGCCATGCTGATTCGGGGTGGTTGATGTAGTACAGCGTGATGGTGTCCGGGTACGCCTCCGTCGAAACCACGTCCAGTTCTCTGAGTTCGTTGAGCCGGTTCCGTACCGTCTCCTTGCTCACGTCGGGCGTCACGCGCGCTCGGATCTGCTCCGCTGAGAAGAACGGCCGGTTGGCGTGGAGCATGGTCTCGACCACGTGTTCCTGCGTGAGCTTCTTCGTGAAGTCGTGGTCGATGCGGTCGTCGATCCATGGGGGGAGGGCCGTCATCTGTGTGGTACCTCGCCGTTTCGGTGAACGTGTTGTAAAGGGACGACCGGATTTTGTGGCCGCCAAACCCGAATACGTGGTGGTTTCGTTCGAGCACTGGGGTCGAGGTGTCGTGACGGGTGACAACCCGAGTCCTTCGCCCCATTCTTTCATTACCTCCTCGGGACTGTCTCCGATATGGAGCTCACCGCGCGCGAAATCGACATCGCGACCCCGACGCCGACGGTCATCCTCCACACCACCGACGCGGAGGAGCTGGGGGCACACCCGCTCGACCGCATCCGCATCCAGCGAGACGGTCGTACCTACACCGGGGTCGTCGAGACGACGACGGAGCTCGTCGACGAAGGGACGCTCGCGGTCACGAGCCGGCTGGGTCACGTCACCGGCCCGGTCGACGTCTCGCTCGCACCCAAACCGCGGTCGGTCGCACACATCCGGACGAAGCTCGAGGACCACGAGCTGGAACGACCGGACGTCGAGCAGATCGTCCACGACATCAACCGGAACCGCCTCACCGACGTCGAGCTCGGTGCTTACGTCGCCGGCCTCCACGCGAACGGTCTCTCCCACGAGGAGACCCGCCACCTCACACAGGCGATGACCGACGTCGGCGAGCGGATCGAGTGGCCGGAGCCGGTCGTCGCCGACAAGCACTCCATCGGCGGGGTGGCGGGCAACCGCGTGACGCCCATCATCGTCCCCATCGTCGCAGCCGCAGGCGTCACCATCCCGAAGACCTCCTCGCGTGCCATCACCTCGCCCGCGGGCACCGCCGACACGATGGCGGTGTTCTGCGACGTGGAGTTCACGACCGAGGAGATGCAGGCCATCGTCGAGGAGACCGGTGGCTGTCTGGTGTGGGGCGGCGGCGTCGACCTCTCGCCGGTCGACGACAAGATCATCCGCGCGGAGAACTCGCTCTCGGTGGACCCACCCGGGCAGATCATCGCCTCGGTGCTCTCGAAGAAGAAGAGCGCCGGCTCGAACCGGGTCCTCATCGACATCCCGTACGGCGAACACGCCAAGGTGACGAGTCTCGTCGGCGCCCGGGAGCTCGCCGAGGACTTCCGACTCGTCGCGGAGCATCTCGACCTCGATCTCGCGTGCACCATCACGCGCGGCGGTCAGCCCATCGGGGAGGGCATCGGGCCCGTCCTGGAGGCACGTGACGTCCTGGCGGTGCTCGACGGCGACGGTCCGCTGGAGCTCCGACTCAAGAGCGTCAGGCTCGCCGACATCCTGTTCGACCTCTGTGACGTCGACGCCGATGCGGCCGCCCTGCTGGACTCCGGCGCGGCCCGGGAGCGGTTCCGCGAGATCGTCGCGGCGCAGGGTGGGGACCCCGACATCGAACGCGACGATCTGGAACCCGGTGGACGCCGGCACGTCGTCACGGCGGGCAGAGACGGTATCGTGATGACCATCCAGAACCGCCACATCAGCGAGGTGGCCCGGCGCGCCGGCGCGCCCCGGGACCCCGGTGCGGGGATCAGACTCCACTGCCGCGAGGGGGACACGGTCGAGACGGGCGACGAGCTCTTCACGATCTACGCGGAGAAGGCGGGCAAGCTGACGGAGGCCGTCGAGTACCACGCCGACCTCGAGGCGGTCCGCGTGGGCGACCCCGACGAGGCGCTCAACGAACGGCGCTGAACTGGCTGGACGACACGGTCGAGCCCGAGGGGCGACGGGTCAGGCGAACTCGACGCCGGTGAACTCGAACCGCGCCCCGCCGCTGGCCGACTCGCACACGTCGACGGTCCAGCCGTGGGCGGCGGCGATCTGTTCGACGATCTTCAGTCCGAAGCCGGTCCCATCTGTCGTCGTCGAGAAGCCGGACTCGAAGATGCGGTCGCGTCTCTCGGCGGGGATACCGCAGCCGTCGTCGGCGATGTAGAACCCATCCCCGATGTCGCCGACCTGGATGGTGAGCAGGTCGTCGTCGCCGCAGGTGTTGCTACCGTCGGTTCGCCCGTCCCCGCATCCGTGCTCGACCGCGTTCCGCAGCAGGTTCTCGACGAGCTGGCAGAGCCGGCTCTCGTCACCGACGATGATCCGGTCGGTCTCGACGTCCAGCCTCGCCACCTCCGTCCGCACGTTCCGCCAGCACCGTTCGACCAGCACCCGCAGGTTCAGCGGCTCCTGGACACTTATCGTCTCGTTGGCGCGTGCCAGCGTCAGGAGGTCCACGATGAGCATCCGCATCCTGTCGTGTGCCATCGCGACCTCGGCCAGTGCCTCGCTGTCGTTCGTCTCCCTGGCGAGTTCGAGGTAGCCCTCCGCGACGTTGAGCGGGTTCCGGAGGTCGTGCGAGACGGTGGCCGCGAACTCCTCGAACCGCTCACCCGTCCGGCGGAGGGTCTCCTCGCGATGCTTCCGGCCCGTGATGTCCGAGATCGTCCAGAGACGCCCGTACCGGACGCCGGTCTCTCCGCGGACCGGGCCGGCGTAGACTTCGACGTGCCGGCCGTCGCGCAGCTCGTACTCGTCGTGGTGTTCCAGGGTGGGATTCGCGGTGAGGCGCACGGCCATCTGTCGGAAACGGGTGGACTCCACGACCGCCTCTGCAGCCGCCTCGAGGAGCCCAGAGCTGTCGATCCAGTCCCCGGGGCGGGTCCCGTGGAGATTCAGAAGCGCGAGGAACTGCGTGTTACACTCCAGAACGCCCCCGTCGTCGCCGACGACCGCCCGACCGTCGACCGTCGACTCGTTCATCGCGAGCAGGAGCGCCAGTCGGTCGAGCTCCGGGCCGGACGATGACGGGTCGACGGCCGTCCGTTCCACGGGGTCCTCCCGTCGGGGGGTACCGACACGGATCGCCTCGTGGTACGCGACCGCTCTCGTGATGCGATTCGCCAGCTTCGCGAACTGGGTCTTCCCGACGCCCTTCGTGACGACGTCCCAGACGCCCTTTTCGAGGGCATCACCGACGACCTCCTCGTTGCCGGTGAAGAGGACGAACGGCACCGACCCGTCCAGGGACCTGACGTGCTGCAGGAACTCGAGCCCGTTCTGGCGGGGCATCTCGTAGTCCGAGACGATGCAGTCCACCTCGTGGCTGGCCAGTAGCTGCACCGCCGCCGTCACGCTCGTCGCCTGGAGCACCTCGATGTGGTCGAACTCGCGTTCGAGCATCGCGGTCGAGACCGCGAGGAGGTCGGGGTCGTCGTCGACGTGCAGGACGCGTATCGGGTCGTTCCTGGTCGCCTGCGCCGCACGCTCGTTCTCTTCGGACGAGCCCCCGTCCGTCGAGTCCCCACCGTCGGTCGTCGCCTGCTCGGGCATCGGCGAGTCACTCGTCGTCATGGTCAGTCGTGGGCAGCGTAACCGAGACGGTCGTCTCGTCGGTCGAGTCGATTCTGATGGTCCCACCGAGGAGCGTCACCACCCAGTGGACGATCCACAGACCGAGTCCGTCGCTGTGATGCAACGGCGTCTCCTCTCCCTCCCGGAAGACCTCGACGAGGTCGCCGGGGATACCGGGACCGTCGTCCCGGATACGGACCTCCACGTGTCCGACCGTCTCCGGGGCGGCCCGAACGGTGACGGCCACCGTCGGTCGCTCGCTGTCGTTGTGGACGACGGCGTTCTCGAGCAGCTCGAAGAACGCCTCGTCGAGACAGTTCCCGACGACCTGCCACGGGCCGTCCTCGACGTCGAGGGTCAGCTCCGCCTCGGGATGCTGCTCCGCCATCTCCTCGAGCAGTGCAGTCAGCAGGTCGTCCACGAGCACCGGCCGGTGGCCCCCACGGCACCGGTCCAGGGTCCGCTCGGCACGAGAGACCGCGTCACCGAGCTTCTCGAGCTTCTTCGCAGCCGCCTGGATCTCCTCGAGCGGCGCCAGAATCTCGTCGTCCTCGGCGCGCTCGAGCAGGATGTCGGCGTACCCCTCGATGACGTTGATGTCGTTGGAGAGGTTGTGCCGCATCACCCGGTTGAGGACCGCGAGACGCTGCTCTCTGACCTTCTCGTCCGTGACGTCGGTCTGGAACCCGACGTAGTTCACTAGTCGGCCGTGTTCGTCGTACACGGGGGCGACCTCGACGCGGTTCCAGAACCGGGTGCCGTCGTGTCGGTAGTTGACGAGTGTCGTATCCACCGCACGCTCCTCCTCGATTCCCTCCCGCAGCGTCGTGACCGACGATTCGTCGGTCGCCGGTCCCTGCAGGAACCGCATGTTCCGACCGAGCACCTCGGTGCTGTCGTAGCCGGTGATCCGCTCGAACGCCTCGTTCGCGTACACCGTCGGGTTGTCCTCGCCGGTGGGGTCGGTGATGGTGATACCGACTGGGGCAGCGTCCATCGCTCGCTCCTTGCGCTGGAGCTCGGCGACCGTCTGCTCCAACGTCCGCTCTCGCTCGGCGAGCCTGGTGCTGGTCTCGCGACGCTGGAGCAGGTTCGCCAGTCGCGCTCTGAGGTCCGACTTCCTGACCGGCAGCTCCACGATGTCGTCGACGTACTGCCAGACCTCGAATCGCGAGCCGAGGGCGGACATGTCCTCCGCCAGCAGCAGTACCGGGAAGAACTCCCGCTCCGCCAGCTCCTTGCGTCGAACCAGGCGCTCGCGTTCCCGTCTGAACGTCTCCCCGTCGACGAGACAGCAGTCGACGGTGCCGTCGGCCGCCTCCGGCCCGCCACCGATGACGAGCTCGTAGTCGGGCTCGAGCAGCTCGACGAGCAACCGTCTGTCCTCCCCCTCCGTCATGAACAGATGGAGGCGGGGCGGCTGGTCGCCGTCGGCGGCGCCGACGTCCTGTGACGCGGTTGGCGGCGTCATGGGGCGGCTCACCGGTCCACGGCCGACCCGTCGGGCCGACCGTCATCGACGAACTCCGGTGCCCCGCTCAGGATCCCCCGCAACCTCGAGAGCGGTTCACCGACCTTGATGCCGTGTTCGGTGATCTCGAACTCCCTGAGTGCGCGCTCGAAGTCGCTGGTGCGTTTCTTGAGGATACCGATGGCCTTCCGCAGCTCGCCCTCGATCTCCAGATAGCGGAGGAAGACGATGTTGTCGGCGAGGTAGCTGACACCACCCTGGGTGGGCTGGAACTCGCCCGTGACGCCGTCGACGGAGTCGACGAGGATGACCGCCACGCCCATGTTCTTGAGGTACCGCCCGAGGCTGTTGAGTTCGCGTTCGAGGTCGTCCCGCTCACCCTGCATCGAGAGCCGATAGCCGTCGATGCCGTCGATCATGACGATCTGTGCGTCGTTTGCCTCGACCTCGTGGCGGACCATCGAGGCGAACTCGGCCGGTGACTTGTCGAGTGGCTCGACCTGCTCTATGGCCAGCGTCCCCCGGTCCACCATGGTCTCTGCGGGGATGTTGACCGAGCGACACCGCTCGAGGAGGGTGTTGCGACTCTCCTCGAACAGATAGGCGACGGAGCGCTCGCCTCGACCGGCCGCCTCCTTCATGAACTGGACCCCGAGCGTGGTCTTGCCGACGCCGGTCGGCCCGCTCACGATGGTGATGGTGCCTCGCTCCAGCCCTCCGTGGAGTATCTCGTCGATCTCGGGCACGCCAGAGGAGACGACCTCGCTCGTGAAGGACCGTTCGTGGCTCTCGGGCGTGAGGACCGGGAAGACGGCCATCCCCTCGTCCGTGATCCGGACCGTGTGCGCACCGCTCTTCGTGGCCGAGCCGCGGAACTTCGAGACCGTCAGGCGGCGACCCCGTTCGCCGTGTTCGAGTTCGATGGAGCCGTCGCTGATGAACTGCAGGTCGTCGTCCGGCTCCCGCGCCGTCGCCTGCGACGTGAACACGGTGGTCGCGTTCTGGGACGTGAGGAACCGCATGAAGCCGTTCACCTGCTTGCGGAACTGGTAGTCGTCCGGGGAGAGGTTCCGCAACTGCGTGAGCGGGTCGACGAAGACCCGGTCGGGCTCCATCGACAGGACGCGCTCCGAGATGTCGTCTGTGACGTCCTCCCCCTCGACCTCGTCCGGGGTGAAGATCCCGTACTGCTGGCCAGCCGTGAACACGTCCGGTGTGGGTGCCAGGTCGAGGAACTCGACGCCGTCGAGGCTGAGCCCCAGTGTGCTGGCGTTCGTCCGGATGGCCGACTCCGACTCCTCCAGATTGATGTAGAGGCACGACTCGCCGGCCTCGATGCCGGCGGTGAGGAAGTGGAGTCCGATGATGGTCTTCCCGGTCCCCGGTCGACCCGACACCATGTAGCTACGGTTCGGGATGAATCCCCCGTTGAGGACGGTGTCGAGGCCGTCGATACCGGTCGTGGCCCGGTCAACGATCTGGTCGGTCATTGCCGACACCTCCGCCCGGGGGCTGACGCCCGAACAACGTGGCCGGGCGGCCTAGGGTCGTCAGCCTGGTCGTTCAGCATTCGGCGGCCCCGCTCAGGCATCGCTCCAGTGTCGCTCGTCGGTTCCTGCGGGCACGTCCGGAACGATGCGCACGTCGCCACTGGAGTGAATCGTGATCGTGTTCCCGGAGTACCTGAAGGCGAGCTCGCCAGCGTTCTCCCCGTCCGGAATCGACGTGAACAGCTGATTGAGCGCCTCCGGATTGACCGCCTCCGAGATGGGTTCCAGCGTGGTGACGTCCTCGCCGGTGATCTCCTGCAGGGCGAGGACCAACTCTGTACTCAGCTCGGTCGCGTCGTCCCAGTCGTGCTGGAGACGATACACCGACCGTTCTCCGACGTTCTCGGTCGATACGTTCGCAGTCATCGTATCTATATATCAGGCACGCCTCCCGCATACGGGTAATCGCCATTCACGTAGAGAGGCGTCGCGCCCGCCTCTAGTCCGCTAGAGGTCGAACCCACCTGGGGGTTCCAGGACGCCGTTCACGAGCGTCCGCTCAGCCGCCCGCAGGTGGTACTGGTAGGTCGAGGACGCGATGCTGAGCATCTCGGCCAGCTTCTTGCTCTTGATTCCCCGTGGCCACTCGTAGAAGCCGCTGTAGGCCGCGATCTGTATCGCCTGTCGCTGGCGTTCCGTGAGCCTGTCGAGCAGTCGCTCTCGGAACAGGACCCTCGTTTCGACCGGCTCGGGCCCCTGCCGACGCGCGACGAGCTCCGTGTCCGGGTACTGTCCCCGCACCTGCTCGTACAGGGTCCGGACGCCGAGACCGGTCGGCAGGATGCAGACGAGGGTCGAGACGCCGTCCGCCGCCGTGAGTGAGCTGATCCGCACGCCGTGGCGGTCGAGGAGTTCCACGAGCGGTGACTCCGATACAGAGATGTGGTACAGACCCGCACCGCTGTCGGTCGAGAGAGGTCGCACGTCGGCCACCGTCTCGAGCGACTGCAGTCGTTCCTCGATGTCGCCACTGGCCACGTCCGTGAGGTCGATGAAGAGGTGGAGTGCGTCGTCGTCACGGGGGACCGCGCCGACGAACTCGATGCTCGCGTCCAGCTCCGCCGTGATCCGGTTCGTGATCAGTCGGTCGTCCGCCAGCGAGAGCTCGGCCTCCGTCAGGGGACCGGACTGCGAGCCGGGCGACTGGTCGACGGTCCGGAGCGCGAACCCGAGCGTCCGACCCAGCTCGGCCAGGACCTCACGTTCCTGCTCGTCGAAGATGTCGGGGTCGCTCGCGTGGATGACGAGCACGCTGTCGACGTAGTCGCCGGTGCTGATCGGGACGGCGGCGACGGACTGGAAGCCGTAGCCGATGGCCTCGCTCCGTGTCGACTGCCAGTCGGGGTCGTCGAGGATGTCCTGCGCGACCCTGACCTCGTTCTCCCTGAATGCCGCCTCGGCCAGTCGTCGCAGCGGCGTCTCGGCGGGGGATGACCCGATGTGGTCGATGTACTCCGCGTCGACGCCCGTCCAGTACTGCGGGACGGTGCGGTCCTCCGTCCCTGCGTCTTTCCCGATCCAGGTGAACGTGTACTGTTCCGCGTCGGTGATCTGCTCGCACGTCTCGTGCAGGATCTCGGACCGACTCGTCGCCTGGACGAGCGTCTGGTTTATCTCCCTGATGATCTCGTTCAACCGGTTGAGCTGTTCGAGCGCCTCGTTCTGTTGCTCCAGCCGTCTGTCCCGCTTCCGGAGGTCCTGTTCCTGCTCGAACCGGTCGAAGGCGGCGGTCGCGCTCTCGGCGACCAGGTCGAGAATCCGTCGCTGGGCGGTGCTCGTGGTGCAGTCGGTCCCGCCGACGAGCGCGAGGACGCCGTGGTTCTCGAGGGGGACAGCGACGACGGCGTACTCCCCGTCGACCGTCAGCCCCCGGACCGGCTCCCCCTCGACGGTCCGTTCCTCGCCCTCGACGAACGCCTCCCAGAGGACGCCCTCTCTGGCGGCCTCGACCGGTGGTTCGTCGCTTTGCGCCGATTCGAACCCGGCCCAGGCCAACGGTTCGAGGCGGTTGGTCGGGTCGAACTCGTACACACAACAGCCGTCGATGTCGAGGAGGTCGGCAGTGGTCCCGGCCGCGATCTGGGCCGCGCTCCCACGCGTCTCGGCCCGGGTCATGGCCTGGGTCCGTTCGTGGAGCGTCGTCAGCATCTCCTCGAACTGGTGGCGGTCGGTCACGTCCTGGATTATCGTCAGGACCGCCGGCCCGTCCTCGTACGCGATCTGGCGGCCCGTGGTCTCGACGACGCGTTCGGCCCCGTCCAGCGTGACGACGGTCCGTCGTCTATCCGTGGGTGTGTCCTTGCCTCGCTGGGTGCGTGCGGCGACGTCCGCGACCTCGTCGTAGTCCTCCGGCGGCACGAACGTGTTCACGTGGCTCCCCACGACCTGCGTTTTCGTCTCGGCACCGAGCAGTTCGACGAGCGCGTCGTTCGCGTACACCACCTCGCCGTCCCGGTGGACCATGATCGAGTGCGGTGACAGCTCGACCAGGGTCCGGTACCGCTGCTCGTTCTCGCGGAGCTCCCGCTCCATGCGTCTCCGTTCGGTGACGTCCCGGCCGATACCGACGATGCGGTCCGACTCGCCGGGGTCCTGCAGGGGTGAGCTCTTGAACTCGTACCGTCGGTGGTCGCCGTCGCCCGTCAGCAGGTCGGCCTCGACGAACGTCGTTCCGTCCTGGAGCGTCGATTCGAGGGCGTCGAGGATGCGCTGCTGGTCGTCGGGACCGAAGAAGGAGGAGATCTCGGTTCCGGTGAGCTCGTCGGCCTCGGTGCCCGTGACCTCGGGAACCCGGGCGTTCCAGCGCTGGAGCTTGCCACCGTCGTCCACGACGTAGAACAGGTCCCTGAGTTCGTCCAGTGCGTTCCGCACGAAGTCCCGTTCGGACCGGAGCTCCGCCTCCGTCTCGTGCAACAGTGTCGTGTCGAGGACGACCGCCTGTCCGATGGGCTCGCCGTCGAACCGACCGGGGGCGGTCGAGACACGGATCTGCCTGCGTTCCCCGTCGTCGGTCCGGAGCTGCATCGACGTCGGTCCCTTGCGCTCCCCCTCCTCGACGACGTCCCGCATCTCCCCCTGTGCGAGTGCGTGGTCGTCGGTCTCGATGAACTCGAAGATGGAACGGCCGACGAGCTCCTCGCGCTCGTCCAGTCCGAGCAGGTCGAGCGTCGCATCGTTCCCCCAGACGATGGTGCCCTCCTCGTCGAACAGGTTGATGGGGGCCGGCGACGTCTCGATGAGGTTCCGGTATCGCAGCTCAGACCGCGTGAACCGGTCCGTCATCCGGTCTGTCAGGATGAACACGACCGCCGCTGTGAGAAAGACCTCGAAGATTGCGAGCGCGAGTCCGGCCGACTCGGTCGGTGGGAGCCACCCGAACAGGCTCGGGAGGAGCGTCTCGGTGGCTGCTGTCAGTGTCAGACCGAACAGGACGTACAGGGCGGTGATACGACGGGGTGTCAGAAGTTCGGGGTCGAGAGACGAATCAAGGGAGGAATAGTCGGTTGTATTCATGGGTCGTTCATCTCTGTCGGGTCGTCCTAGTTGGTCGTTCCGCCTAAATAGCAGTTCCGTTACCTGTGAGATATGATACATCCCGTCGAGACGAACACCGGGGAAACACCTGGGACTCGGTCACCACCTTCCGACGACTGACGGTCGGCTCGACCCCGTCGGCAGCCGCTCCGTCGACGACCCGTTCGTTCGGTATCACGTCTCGGCCGTTGAACACCGACCGACCACTCCGCTCGGATGGAGATGACACACGATTCAGACCCGTCGGCGTTCGCTGCCGCGACACCCGCACGACTCGATGGTGACCCGGGACCGGTGGCCCCGATGGAGGTCGACGAGAAGAACATGCCCATCGAGGAGGCGCGGTGCTGGCTGCTCAACGGGACCAACCGCGACATCGACATCTACGTCAACTACGACGACCAGCCGCTCGTCACCGACATCCAGTCGCTGAGCATCGGCCCGGTGCTCACCCTCGACGGCACCGTCGACCGGCCGTACGGCACCTACACCCTCGAGGCCCGCGACAAGGGTGACCCGGACGGGCCGGTGCTCGCCTCGGCCTCGGTGCCGCTCGAGGAGGGAGACAGCTACTCCGCCGCCCTCCATCGTGTCGGCCAGGAGGAGTACCAGCTGTCCATCTTCACGAACGACTACTCGCCGTCGGAGGACGCCAGGCTCGTGGCCCGGCACTGTGCGTACCCCGAGGAGGTCGACTGGGAGATCTCCCAGAACGGCGAGACGCCGGAGATACCGGACGACCCGCGGAGCGGCACGCTCGAACGGGGCGAGTGGCAGACGGCGACCGACGTGACCGAAAGCGACTACCTGTTCGAGGTGTTCGTCGACGGCGAGCTGGTCACCGTCGAGGTGAACCTCGAACTGGAGGTGGAGACGACGTACGCGGTCCACATCGTGGGCGAGCCCGAGCCGCTCGACATCGAGTCGTACGAGGAGGCCGAGGACTCGGCGCTCGACGAGGCGAAGTGGCTCCTCGTGCAGGCGTTCGAGGTCGTCCCCGGCGAGGACGTCCTCGACACGGTCACCGCCCCCGCTCCGCCGACGTCGACCACCGACGAGAACGAGGGAATCGAGTTCGACTGCGACCCCGTCGACGTCTACCAGTCGAACCTCGTCGAGCAGGAGGTCTCTGCGACCGATCCCGACGGTTACGTGACGGGGCTCGCCATCGGGGAGGTCGACCCACCGACGGACGGCATCACCATCGTCGACAACAGCGTGGACCGCGCGCAGGTCCTCGGCGACGAGACGACCGCGACGCTCCGCGTCGGCCCCGACGTGCCGGACGGGACCTACGACGTCGAGCTCGTCGCCAACCCGGAGAGCCTGAACGAGCGGGCGACGTGCACGCTGACGGTCGACGTGGACCCGGTGCCGGCGGAACGGCTCTACGACCTCGTCGACGAGTTCCAGCTCTCGGACGACGTCGACCCGGACATCGCCACCGACCTCAACACGCTCGCGCACTCGGCTGGCGTCCACCGCGAGGAGGGTCAGACCACGGAGGCCTGCGCGCTACTCACGGAGTTCCTCGACCTGGTCGGCTCGAACAAAGGCAGCGGTATCAGCGAGGCGGCCCACGACGATCTCCAGGCCGAGGCCCAGTCGCTCCGCGCCGACATGGGCTGCGAGTGATCCCGTAGACGGCACCGGGACCGTCCAGCCCGCTAACAGGGTTCGCCCCCTCTTCTTGCGGTGGGCCGACCCTTCGAGCACGGATGACGAACGAACGACCCATCGAGGACGCCCGCTGCTGGCTGCTCGACACGTCGGACAAGGAAGTTGCCGTCCACGTCAACTACCACGGCTCGCCACTGACGACCATCAAACCCGAGGAGGACCAGCCCGCCTTTACCATCGACTCGGACGCGAGCGGTATCTACGGCACGTACACGTTCGAGGCGGTCGAGAAGGACGACCCCGACGACACGGTGCTCGCCTCGGTTTCGGTGTTGTTCGAGGAGAACGACAGCTACGCCGCCGTCTTCCGACAGGTCGACGACGCCGAGTACGAGTTCTCCATCTACGAGAACGACTTCTCGCCGTCGGGCGACAGCCGCTTCGAGATACGCCACACCGGGTTCGCCGAGGAGATCGACTGGACGCTGGAGCCGAAGCCGGAGGCCGACCCGCGCATCCCGGACGACGACCGGAGCGGGACGCTCCAGCGCGGCGAGTGGCAGCAGGCCATCGACGTCACGGAGAACGAGTACCGACTCGAGATACTCGTCGACGGCGAGGTCATCGCGTTCAGACAGGACCTCGAGCTCGAGGCCAACCGGATGATCGTCGTCTACCTCGTCGGCGACCCGAAGCCGTGGATGGGCTCCGACGAGAAGGAGGGCCACATCTTCCGGCAGGAGTACCAGATACAGACCGGCGAACGCCGCGAGGACGAGGTGACACCGCCGGCGGACCCCTACACGGAGACGGACGACAACCAGACCATCGAGTTCGACCTCGACCCCGTCGAGCTCTACCACACGAACCGCACCGAGGTCGAGATCGCCGCGACCGACCCGGACGGCATCGTGAACGACCTCGCCATCGAGAGCGCGGAACCGTACTCCGACGGCTTCACCATCCCGGACGAGAGCGTCGACCGCGCGTTCGCCATCGGCGGCGAGACGACCGCGACGCTGCTGGTCCAACCGAAGGTCCCGCCCGCCAGCTACGAGGTGGACATCGTCTCGAACCCGGCGAGTCTGGGCGAACGGGCCGTCGCCACGCTCCCGGTCGAGGTCGAACCCGTCACCGTCGACCGACTCCAGGTGCTGGTCGACTCCTACCACGCTGCAGACGAGATGACGGACGCCATCGCGAGCCAGCTCACCGACGACCTCGACCACGCCGGCGAGCACCTCCAGGACGGCGAGACCGCAGCCGCGTGCAGCGACCTCAAGCAGGTGGTCGACACGGTCGGCGAGTACAAGGACGAGGGGATCAGCGAGACGGCATCGCTCGACCTCGAGACGGAGACGAAGGCGCTCCGTGCGTACCTCGGCTGCGGGTGATGCCCCGCCGGCGGCGAACCGGATAGCCCGCTGACCGATTTCGGCGGTTCTTCACGGCGACGGGTCTCGGTCGGGTATGGCACCGCGAACCCACACTTCCAGAGACCTGACTGTCGATGCCGGTCCCGCCACGACGGAGGACGGTGGCGGATGACGGGCGACACCGACGGCCTCGGCGTCGACCGCCCACGCTTCGGACGCCTCACCCACCGCGAGGCGCACCTGTTCGAGCTCGGTATCTGGCCCGGCGCGTCGGTCGCGCTCGCGCTGCTCGCCGGCGATTACCTCCTTGCGCTGGCGACGGTCTCGCTGATCCGCCGACGGATGCAACGCACCGACCGCGAACCCAGCAGACCACCGGAGCGTCCCGCGCTGCTGCGGGCCTACGTCAGGGACGCCTGGTACTTCGCCGTCGGTGCCCTGACGGGGTTCGCCGTCGTGTTCGCCGCCGGACTGGTCGCTGGTGGGGCCGTGCAGCCGTCTGGGTGACCAGCCGCCGCCCGGTCGAGCAGCTGCGACAGTTCTCCACTGCTGCTGTTCTCTGGCCCTCGCTCCGATGGTTCGACATCAGCGAGGCCGGGTGACCATCTTCGCGCGGTTCGACCGTTCTGGGCCGTCATCGATGGTTCGACGCGTCGAAAAAAGGGGGTCTGCCAGCGGAGGTGTGGTCCGTGCGGCTGGGCGGTTCAGTCCGCGCCGCCGCCGCCCTTGCCGCTGTTCGACAGGACCCAGGTGATCGCCACCACGACGATGGCGACGACCACGATGCCGATGAGGAGGGTGGGACTGATGCCACCGCTCGATTGGAGTGCGGTACCGCCGAGCGACGCTGCCATGGACGTGATCATGTCGATCACATCCGTACGGAGGAGACCGGGTGATAAACCTCGGCGAGACTGTCCACGATTGTAGCACGATGGTCGGTCTGCGTGACGCCGCCGCTACCGGTGGAACCGTTCTGGAAGGAGGTGTGGGACGACCTGCAGCCTGTCACTCCGTCTCGGCGACGGCGAGTGCGGTCTGTACGTCCGCGAGGAACTGCTGGAGTTCGTCTACCTCCTCGCCCTCCGCTGCGTTCTCGTCGACGGCCTCCGAGAGGCGTTCGACCTGCTGGAGCGCCGTCTGCACGTCGGTGGTCTCTGCCATAGCGTCCGGTGCGAGGTGACACACGGATAAACGTCCCCAGAGTGTCCAGCTCGATGGACGGTCCCGGGTCGTCAGCCCTCACGTCTCGGCGCGTACTGTCTCGGGAGCACCGCCACGGGGTCACCGCACTGCTCGACCAGCTCCGGCGGGTGTCGGTCGCTGCCCGACTCGTGGATCCGCTCGATGGTGGCGTAGAACCGCCACTCCTCCACGTAGTCGAACAGGAAACAGAGCTGTCCCCAGCGGTCGAGCCCGAGCGACTCGATCGTCATGTCCCGTGCGTCGACGACGTCCTCGTCCCAGCGCATGGAGCCGCCGCTCTCGAACGACTCGAACTCCCCGGGCGACTGGTACTTCACCGGGCTCGCCCAGTAGTCGCGGTCGGTCCCGAAGAACCACCGCCGATCCCCGTCGAACTCGAGCGCAGCGACGATGGCCTCCTGGAACTCGAACAGCGACCGCTCGCCGCCCACGTCGAAGGTCCGCCAGAACGTCTCCGTCGACCGCTCAGGAGTGAGGCGAAGTCGGTAGGAGGACACGCCGTCGACGATGCGCCCCGAACCTGTCGTTCTTTCGATTCAGGGGATGGCCGGGCGGGTCGGTTCCACTCCCTGACCCGGCACCTCACTCGTCGACCCGGCGCTCGCAGTCGGGACAGCGTGGCTCGTCGGGGCTGCTCGCCTCGAGGATGCCGGAGACGAGGATGCTCGACGGGACGGCGGCGACCCCCACCCCGAGGAAGGAGACCACGACGCCGACCAGCCGGCCGAGCGGTGTGACCGGGTAGACGTCGCCGTAGCCGACGGTGGTGATGGTGACGCCGGCCCACCAGAGCGTCGCCGGGATGCTCGAGAACGTCTCCGGCTGGGCGTCGTGCTCGGCGAAGTACATCGCACTCGCTGCGAGCACCCAGAGGACGCCGGTCGCCAGCCCCGAGACGGCGAGGTCGCTCCGCTTGCGCCGGACCACCTGTACGAGGAGGTCCACACCGTCGACGTACCGGACGAGCTTGAGGAACCTGAGGACCCGACCGAAACTGGACGCGTGCAGGCCGCCGATTCCGACGGCCAGGCCGACGTAGAACGGCACGATGGCGAGCAGGTCCACGAGCAGGTAGGGGTCGCGCAGGCTGGCGCGGTCGTCGATCTCGAGCATCCTGCCGGCGACCCTGACCGCGAACTCGACCGTGAACAGGGCGACGGCGACGTACTCGACGGCGTCGAGCAGGGGTCCGTACGTCCCAGCGACGCTGTCGACCGACTCCAGGACGACGGCGAGCGTGTTGGCCACGATGAGACACAGCACCACCGCCTCGACCGCGCTCATCTCCCCATCGCCGTCGAGGCCGGCGGAGATGTCCACGACCAGGCTCCGGAGACGACTCACGAGTAGGTCCCTCCGGCTGTCTCGGTCGTCGGTGCTGGTCCGACCGCCGCCCGTCGCTCGCCGCCCGACGCACGTAACTTCCGTAACACGTCTCGCGGGTACTTCACCCGTTCCTCGCTCCATCCGGTATGGTCTGGGACCAGCTGTTCGGGGCGAGCCTCAGCGCGGTCGCCGGCGTCACGATGGCGTTCACCACCGCCACCCTCGCCGAGCACCGCGAGAAGCGGCGCTGGCTCCGACGGAAGGTGTACCAGCCGCTCTACGGGGAACTCACCGACGCGATCTCCGGCGAGATACCGTCCGACGACCGTGGGTACGCCTCCCTCTGGGCCGGGGTCGACTACTACAAGACCCACCGGGTGGACTCCGAGCTGGCCGAGGCGCTCGACTCCTACGCGAGCGACGTGAACGAGCTCTCCGGGGTCGAACACGAGACCGACCTCGCCGCGTTCGCCGACGCCCTTCCTTCGTCGATCTGCGAGGACGGGAGCACCGTCGCTGAACTGCCCTCGGGTCGACGGGTGGACGTCCACACCTGGCTCCGCCGGAACCTCCTCCTGCTCGCGACGAGCGAGCGGCTCGCGGACCGGGCGTTCGCCGTCGAACCGACGGACCTCGACTACCTCTGGCTGGAGGTCACCGACATGAGCCCTGCGCAGGTCCGCGCCGGCCAGTTCGACACCGCGGCGGCCCTGACGAGCGTCTCGAAGGAGTTCAACTGGGGGTACGAGGTGTTCTACCACCAGTGGGACGACGGCTGGGTCGACGACCTCGCCGAGGCGTTGCTGGCATCGGGCCGACAGTCTACCGACGGTCTCAGGCCGGTGGTCGAACGGCGTCGCGACATCGGTCGGACCGCCAGCGGACTGAAGCGGGCCATCCGACGGCGGACCGAGCGTGGCTTCTACCGGTCGCTCCTGGACCACCTGACCGGGAACTGGATACGGTGACTCCGGCACCGTCTCGACGGTCGTGCTGTCCATGTCGAGAGGTCCCGATTCGCCCCGAAGAACCCGCGACACGCTCCATCTCCCGAACACATCTGCGCCGACGGTGCGGGAGAGATGGCCGCTAACCGTCTACATTCGCTTCACTTCTCGGGCTGTCATTACCACCCTCGGTCTACGAATCGGTACGAGCCACCGGCCGTCGTCCTCCACCGGCCGGGACACGAACAGCATCACCGAGACCCCACCGCTCGCCCCCACAAGTCTTGCACCCACGCTTCCCACTGCCGTTCGACACCGCACGACCGATCGAGTACCTCACCTTCGGTCGGAAGTCCTGGTTGCTGTTCCGGGTCTGGCTGCTCCAGATCGTCATCCTCTTCTTCGAGGTGCAGATCCTCCGGAGCGTCCACCCATCCGTCCAGCGCGGGCTGGGCTCCTCGGAGGTGGTCGAGCTCTACCTGGCCATCTCGCTGTTCGCGCTGCTCGTCCTCACGTCCTTCGCCCGACGCATGGGGCGGCTGACGTTCGCGCCGTCGTTCAGGCATCCCTTCCACGTCGGGCTCTCCGTGTTCGGCTACCTCGGTATGGCCGGCGTCCTGGTCCTCCCGGTGGTGACACTCACCGGAGTCCCGCCCGAGCTCTCACACGGCGTGAGCACGGGCGACGTCGCACTGGTCCTGCTGGTGACGACGACCCTCGCGGCGTTGCTCATCGTGGAGTTCTACGCGCTGTTCGACCTGGAGGACTACCCGTCGAAGCGGGAGATACGGCAGTCGACGCGTGGGTGGGTCAGGACACTTGACTGGTGGGAGGAGCCGGACGGCTCGCGACGCAAGCGCGAGCGGTACGAGGAGTTCCGGCGCCGCACCGACGAGGTGTCCGCGCTCCTCGAGTACGCCGCCACCCGCGAGGGGCGCGAACTCAGAGCCGACTTCGAGGACTGGGTGGACGACTTCGAGCAACAGAGTCTCCTCTCGCAGGAGGCCATCGTCCGCGGTGACACCCGGAACGAACGTCTGCAGGCCAAACATCGGTCCCTGCAGGCCCTCGTCGACCGGTTCGAACGCATCAGCGATGCCTGAACCACGATACCCACTGCAGATACCATGATCGATAGATACGACACCCCCCACGAAGCGCTCCCCCACGAGACGACCGTTCTCGTGGTGTCCCAGGAGAAGACGTGCTTCGGCCGCGAGTTCACGGCGCTCTTCGACGAGATCCGGTCCAACAACGTCTGCGACCACCTCATCATCGAGGAGCAGTACCACACGGTCGACGAACTGCCCGACTACGACACGCTCATCCAGTACGGGGTGTGGGTCGTCCACTACAGCGCGCTGCTGGCCGACGACTCGGACGCGATACGGTCGTACCTGGAGGACGAGTCCGTCCCGGACGAGACACAGATCGTCGTCGTCTTCGACACGAACGACGACCAGCTCGCCTCCGACGCGACGAAGAACCTCCAGGGGGAGTACAGCGACGACCTCGTCGTCACCTCGACGGAGACGGAGCTCGTCTACTACCTCCTGGGCCACTTCAACACGGCCAGTCCCTGTACTGCCGCCGGTCTCGCGTACCTGGTCTCGTGGAACAACATGGTCGCCGACCTGGTCGGGCCGTTCCGCGACGCGGACTGAGACAGCGCAAGCTCCGGCGCGCCGGGTACCGCCGAGTGCCCGGTCACAGAGCCGTGATGGCTCACCTTCACGGCTCCACGTTCGTCCACGTCACCGGCGAACACCGCTCGGGGCACGAACACGGGAGCGGATACACCGTACGGGTCGCTGGACGGACCGTCGGGCGAATTCGAGCCTCTCAGCGCCAGTTGGGGAGCGACGCCGTCGTTGTCTGGGTCATCCCCAGCCAGGCGTTCGGGCGGTCGGGGTCGGCGACGATGACCCAGACCGCTCCGTCGACCTCCTCGCGCAACGAGACGAGCTCCGTGCTGTCGGACATACGCGGTCCTTCGACGGTCGAAGAGAAGTACCGACGAAACTGTCTACACTGCAGATGCGTCTCGCTCCGGGCAGTTCTGGTAGCGAACTGGAGAGTCTCGGCCGTCTTTCACGACGGGTCGCGTCTGTCAGGTGATGTCCCGCTGGACGACAACCCGACCCCGGAGGGGCCAAGCCACTTCGACATCCCGAGGGGACGGACCGTCGTCCGCGCGACCCGCGCCACGCCGACGGAGGACCCCCAGATGAAACTCACCGATACCTTCCCGTTCGACCTGTTCAGTACCGGCGACGACGAACCCACCGACTCGACGGAGTCCGCGACGGACGGCGACCAGCCGACAGATGGCACCGACGGGTCGCCCACGGCGTCGTCGACCGCGAACGCGACCACGACCGAGGATTCGACGGGCGAGACCGGGGCCGACACGAGCTCCGAGGACGTGAAGACGGACGCGACCGCCGACACCGAGGATGGGTCGAGTTCGACGACGAACGCCGACGACGGGTCACAGCGGACGTGCGATCCCAGCACGAAGTGGAACGACGAGAGTGCGGGGTCGGCCGACGACGAGTCGGGCGACTCCACCGACGATGGCTCCGCTCAGCCGGGCGGCGACGACGGAGCACGCGCCTCGGGCGACAGCGAGTCCGGGGACGACGGTCGCTCGGGCAGCGCTGAACCACGGGTCGTGACGGTCGAGAGACAGCCCGGTAGTGGCGGGATGACGAAGACGCTCCCGCCCACGGGGCCCGAGACGACGTCGACCGCCCGGGCTGAGGCCCAGCAGGGCGAGGGACCCGCAGCCAGCAGTGCCAGCACCTCCGCGACGAGCGACGGTGACTCGGCCGCGAGCTCCGTCTCCGTCGTCGTCGGCGAGAACGGCGCGGCGGCGGCCTCGGACATCGGCGTGGTCTCGGTGGGCCCGGACGGCGCGGCGGCCGCCAGCGAGGTGGGCGTCGTCGCCGTCGGTCCCGGTGGCGGAACGGCGGCGAGCAACGCCGCGAACTCGACCGAGGTCGAGGCGAAGAGCAGAGACGACTGAGTGACTCAGTCGGCGGACGAGGGATCCCAACCGGCGGACCGCGTCGGTCGACCGTTCCTGTTCCGACCGTGGTGTCGCCCCCGGTGGCCAGTGCGGTTCGGTACCACCGGCTGCCACGGCGGCACCGCTCAGCGCTCGTCTGCAGCGAGGAGGTCGTCGCCGACGTACTCCGCTGCCCAGTCGATACCTGCCTCGATGTTCTCCGCTTCGACGTAGTACTCGCTGTCGTCGCTCAGGAGGTGGTCTCCCGCCTCGTCCGTGAACGACTCGAAGCTCCGGTCGGTGTCCTCGAAGAGGGTCCGCAGCTCGGACTCGTCGACGGTGGGGGAGCCCGCGAGGTCCCGTTCGTAGGCGTACCGGCGACCGAGCACCGTGAAGAACGCCCGGGCCATCGGGTCGAGGTCGTCGACCAGGAACTCGGTCCGCCCGTCTTCGGTGATCTCGAGAACGTCCCGGATGCGCTGGCGCTGTGCGGCGAGCGCCGCCCAGCCGGAGTCGCCCGCCGAGGTGGGGACCTTCCGCCGGTCGCTGTCGCCCTCGGTCGCTTCGTCCTCGTCGTCCTCGCTGCCTGCCAGTTCGAGTCGGCGGATGGGCCGGTTGATCTCCTCCGCCAGCGTTCCCCCGGCTCGCTCTGTCGCGTTGAACAGGTCGTCTATCATGTCCTGCCGGCCGTTCTCGAGGATAGCCACCTTGTCAGCGACTGAGCGGTACTCCTCGACCGTCTCGCGCAGCGCCGTCTCCTGCTCGGACGTCAGGTAGATGTCGCTGACGACGATGGCCTGTTCGAGCGCGTCGATCTCGGCGTGGATCTCGGTGCGGACGCGCTCCCAGCTGTAGCCCGTCGGGTTCTCGAGCGCGGAGCCGAGGGTGCTGTAGCACTCGGTGAGCTCAGTGTGGACCGTCGACAGCGCGTCCACCTTCTTGTCGAGGTAGAACTCCGCGAGCCGACGCTGGTTCTTCGACCGGAGCCGTCGTCTCGTGGTGACGTAGTTCACGCCCGCTGTCAGTCCTGCACTCGCGATACCGATCGCGCCGCCGACGATCGCGCCGGCGACCTCCGGAGAGAGGTCCATACCGGACCCCTGTGCCTTCTCTCGGTTGCGTCTCCCAGACGTTCCAGCCCGATGGCAGTACTCCCCGGTAGAAGTGACCCCGACCCCTCACGGGGACGAACGGCCCTCGGTCCGTCGCTCCGGGAACGTGTCACCGAGCCCGAATGGATAGCTGGATTTAATATATCCGTTACTTATTGCCTATGGCAACTAAGCGACGGTGATGCCCGACACAGAACCGGTCGCCGATACGGCGCTGGACCCACAGACGCTCCAGTTCCTCGACGGCCAGGCGGAGTCGCTCGGCACGACACGTGAGGACCTGCTCACGCGGCTGGTGGCACACTACCAGACCGCCTGCGAGAGCGGCCTCACGTGCCCGCACTGCAAGAACGAGATACTCATCGACATCTGACCATGGCGCTCAAGAAACCAACCCCCGACACCGACCCGCGAGACGAGAAGCCCACCGCAGCCGACGCAGACCCCCGGTCGGCCGACACCACCTCGACGGCCAAGGCCGAGGCCGAACAGGGCAACGGCCCCGCAGCGAGTAGCGCGACCACCTCCGCGACGAGCAACGGCCACTCCGAGACCAGCTCGGTGAGCGTCGTCGTCAGCGAGCACGGTGCGTCCGCGGCATCGGACATCGGCGTCGTCACCGTCGGTGCCGAGGGTGCGGCCGCCGCCAGCGAGGTCGGCACAGCTGCCGTCGGTCCCGAGGCAGGGGCCGCCGCCTCCAACGCCGCGAACTCCACCACCGTCGAGGTCGAGAAGCGCGACCGGCCGGCCGGCTGTGACGGCTGCACGACCGCCGCAGACGAACCCCTGGTCGACGACGACCACGGAACCCCAGACGAGACCGAGACCCCCGAACGGACGGCGGAGCTGGACGACACCTGAAGCGCCGACGGTCCGCAGTCACCCGAGCTTCGGACAGGGCCGACACACGTCGGCCGGTCACCAGACGACTGCCCACGACCCATGAGTTTCCATCAGACCAAGCCACGAACGCAGACGGATCGTACGGACGCCACGGCGAACCAGTGCCCGGAGTGCAGCGGACCGCTCGTGAGCGACCCACAACGGGGGGAACGGAGCTGTTCGGAGTGTGGGCTGGTCGTCGCCGAGGACAGGATTGACGAGGGGCCGGAGTGGCGCAATGCGGACGCCACGGACCGTTCCCAGCCCTCGCGCGTCGGCCCCCCGGTCACCAAGACCCAGCACGACGACGGCCTCTCGACGACCATCGACTGGCGGAACCGCGACGCGAAGGGCAACGCACTCGACGCCCAGCAGCGAGAGCGGATGCGTCGCCTCCGCACGTGGAACAGCCGGTTCAAGACCCGCGACTCGAAGGAGCGTGGGCTCAAGCACGCGCTCGGGGAGATCGACCGGATGGCCAGCTCGCTCGGCCTGCCCGATGACGTCCGGGAGACGGCGTCCATCATCTATCGACGGGCCTCGAGGGAAGATCTGCTCCCCGGCAGGTCCATCGAGGGCGTCTCGACGGCGGCCCTGTACGCGGCCGCCCGGCAGTCGGCGTTGCCCCGGAGCCTGAAGGAGACGGCGACCGTGAGCCGCGTCGACCGGCGCGAGGTCGTCCAGACCTACCGGTACCTGCTCCGGGAGCTGGGGCTCGGGGTCGAACCCGCAGACCCCGAGCACTACCTCGTCCGGTTCGTCTCGGAGCTCGACCTGGAGAGTGCTGTCGAGTACCGGGCCCGTGAACTCCTCGACGCGGCCCGGGCCGACAACGTGACCGTCGGCAAGAGCCCGGTGAGCCTCGCCGCAGCCGCGGTCTACGCGGCGGCACTCGTCGTCGACGACGCCGATCGACTCACGCAGGAGACCGTCTCCGAGGCCACGGAGGTCGGTGAGGCCACGATCCGGTCCCGCTACCGGGACCTCCTGAAGGCGGACGAGAGCTGTCCGCTCTGAGCCGGATGCGCTCGACTACCCATCCCGTGGACCGAGGGTCGGTGGAAAGAGCGTCGGCTCGCAGCTTTATTTATTTCAAATATCTGTGGATAACTTTTACATTATTATGCCGAGGTTACTCTGGACAGTCCAGAATGGGCAGACTAGCGGTGACGACCAACAGCCCTCGAGATGGGCTGACGGCTTCCCCCGCCGGCAGCACGATGGGCAGTGACGGCATCTCGTGGGCCCTGTGACCGAACCCCGACAGACCAGCAGTGAGGCAGGTCGGTCTCGAGAGGGGCCCGACCGCCAGCGCAGCAGCGAGCAACCACAAATGGCAAACAACGAGACAGACAATACGGCTGAACGCAACGACCCGTCGGAGACCGACGAGACGGAGGAACAGCACGCTGAATCGATGCCCCGGCCCCTGACCGATGGGAGCCCCAGTACGGAGGACCGTCTCAGGTGCCCACACGGGGACACGATGTGGGTCGAGCTGACCGGCTTCCAGCGCGACCTGCTGGCCTGCATCCGGCGGCTCGACGAGGAGACGACGATCCCGACGGGGACGACCATCAAGGAGTCCATGGAGTCGCTCTACGGCGAGACGATCAACCACGGTCGGCTCTACCAGAACCTCAACCACCTCGCCGAGAGCGACTGCATCGACAAGGTGGTGGTCGACGGCCGGACGAACGCCTACTACCTGACGGACGGGGCGATCGAGATGTTCGACGAGACGGTGCGGCATCTCGTCTCGACGTGTGGGCTCCAGCAGTCCATCACGGAGTCCTGACGGCGCGAACCGGGAGACGGACCGGCAGATCGCCCGGCCAGGGAACCGCTCACTTTCCTACCACGAGTCGAACACAGTAGTTCGCCCCCAGTCTCGTTCCGGTATGCACCGCGCCGACCTGATACTCCTCCTCATCCCGGTGACGTACGTCCTCGTCGGGGTCGGTCTGTTCATGCTCGACGTGAACGTCTACAACGCGTCGGTGTACGCGTCAGCAGTCGTCGGTACGATCATCGGCCAGGCACTGTTCGTCGATCCGCCGGTCTGAGGCGCCCTCGACTGCTCGCCCGAAGCGTCCTCCGGGGAGCATCGAAGCGGTCGAACGATGATACCGAACTATCGCTTCTCACCGGTACTTCCCCCCTCGGAGCCATCTCACGAGTGGGTTCCAATGAGTATCGCCCACCTACTCCGACCGACCACGTTCGCACGCACAGCACTCCAGACATCGACCTCCGGCGGCTCCGGGGGAACTCCCTCGTGGGACTTCCTCCTGCTCGCCGTCATCGTCGGGCTGGTCATCATCAGTCTCGCATGGCTCCTCTCGGGCGGCTCCCCGTCCTCCTCCGACTGAGGGCCACGTCGCGGCGCGAGAGAGTCGAACGTCCCTTCGCCACCTCGGTCCTCCCCTCAGATAGCGCGCCACTCGGCGGCGCCTCCTCCGAGGAGCCACCGGTACTCGTACCGGCCGTCGACCGCTCTGACCTCCATGACGGCGTCGAACAGCGGGGCGAGTCGGATGGCCTCGTCGGCGTCCCACGGCAGCGGGAGGTGGAACTGACCGCTCCCGCCGACCCGCCGAATCTGCCCGGCCATCGTGGTGACGAACCGGAACACGGTTTCGCGGTCGTGCGAGGCGAGCAGGTCGGTCAGCGAATCGACACAGAGCCGGAGGTCGACCTGCCCGTCGAGCGGACGCCTGAACTCGAGTATCCGCCTCGAGACCGTCGTTCCGAGCGACGTGAGTCGCCCGTCGACCACGTCGGTTCCCTCGGTCTCGGTCCGCGGTTCCTGGGCGGGTGCCGGCTCGGGACGGTAATCGATGGTCTCGACCGCCGGGTGGCGGGTCTGACCCGATTCCCGCGCTCGTGTCGAGACCAGCAGCTGCAACCGACCCTGGCCACCGTGGGTGAACAGCAGACGGTTCGCGACGACGGTCGCGGCGTCCGACGCCTCGCCGACGACGAGTATCGTCTGCCCCCCGTTCGTGTCGGGCACCGTCTCGACGACCGGGACCCCGTCGGCGGCCTCGTCCGGGGGGTAGGTGACCATCTCCAGTGTCAGGTGTTCGTCCCGAGGTGTAGAAAGTGTGCCCAATCCTTCTTGGGAGGGCCCGAGGGCTGACCGATGCCGACCTGGGCCGGATTCTCCGGTAATCTGACCGGTTTCACCTGTTCTTGCCGGTCGACGGACTCGGTCGACTGATGCCCCGTTCCTCGAACCCGGACGTCGGTCGCGCCCGTGACGGGCGGACAGCACGGCTCCCACACGTCGACATCAGACCGCGCACCCACTGCCTCGCCGAGTTTCCCCACGACACCTGCGAGGTCGATCCCGACGGTGACCCGGACCGCGTCTTCCCCGCCTCGGTCGCCAGCGGCGGGCCGACCCCCACCGGCGTCATCCTCTGGACGCGTGTCGCGCCGTCGGCGTACCAGGCGGGGACGCCGCTGTACCTCGCCGTCGCAGAGGACCCGGAACTGGAGACCGTGGTCGCACAGCGACGCTTCCCGAGCGCGCAGTTCGACGGCCGGCACGACCACACCGTGCGGATCGACCTCGACGGCGAGCTCGACCCGGACCGGCACTACCACTACCGGTTCGTCTACGACGGTGTCGCCTCCCGGACCGGTCGCTGTCGCACGCTCCCGGCGCCGGACGACTCCCCCGAGAGTCTCCGGCTCGGCGTGGTGAGCTGTCAGCACCACCAGAACGGCTACTTCGGCGCGTTCGACCAGCTGGCCGGTGAGGACCTCGACTACGTGCTCCACCTCGGCGACTACGTCTACGACGCCGCCGACGACCGCTATCGCTCACCGTTCGCCGACGAGTATCCCGGTCGCGATGTCTCCCTGCCGAGCGGGAAGGACGTGGCCACCAGCCTGGAGGACTTCCGGGCGCTCTACCGGACCTACCGCCGTGACCGGTCGCTCCAGGCCGCCCACGAGCGCCACACGTTCCTCCGGACGTGGGACGACCACGCCGTCACGAACAACCGGTACTGGGACTACGAGGCGGACGCGCCGGCGGCGACTGACCACCCGCGCGGCGACGATCCCTCGTTCATGCGGCAGCTCACGGCGGACGGAATCCAGGCCTGGTGGGAGTACACGCCCTCCCGGGTCGACTACGACGCCGACGCCGACCATCTGCACGACGCGTTCCAGCTCTGGCGCTCCGTCGAGTTCGGCGAGCTCGCGACCATCGCCCTCACCGACGAGCGCTTGTACCGGACACAGAATCCCGGCCACGTCGGGAGCAGGCTCTTCGCCGGCGACCCCGACCGGACGATGCTCGGCGAGCCCCAGCTCGAGTGGCTCCTCGAGACGCTCCGCTCCGACGATGCTCGCTGGACCGTCTGGGCGAACGAGGTGCTCTCGATGCCGTTCCGGGTGGGGACCGGTCCGGTCTCCATCGCCGCGAAGCCGGACACCTGGTCCGGCTACGCCCACGAGCGCGACCGCGTGTTCGCGGCGCTCGGGGAGGCGGAGAACGCGGTGACCCTGACGGGCGATCTACACACGGCCCTGGCGGGCTACCAGCAGCTGCCCGACGGCTCGCGGGCGGGTGTCGAGCTGATGACGCCCGCCGTCACCAGCGTCAATCTCGCAGAGGCAGTCGGCATCGATGGAGGGCTGCTCGGGCGGGCGACGCGACCGTTGCTCTCCGGCCTGGCGACACTGATGAACCCCCAGTTCGAGTACTTCGACAGCCACCACTGGGGCTACGCCGTCGCCGAGTTCACGACGGAGGACTGCACCTTCACGGCCTACAGCGTCGACAAGGAGGTCCCCGGTCCTGCCGCCGACAGCGAGCCGCTGGCCCGGTTCAGGCTGCCGGCCGGCCGGACCGAGCTCCACCGGCGGCCGTGCCGACCGCTGGAGTAGGACGGCCCCGGAACCATCGCGCTCAGCGCCAGCGGGACGAGAACTCGTCGAACGACCGACGGAGCGTCCCCACGAACGAGGGCCCGGACAGGGTCCGGGTGTCCTCGACCGTCGGCCAGCCGTCGCCGGCCGCGTCGATGCTCACCCGGCAGCGGCGGTCGCCGACCTTGTCGAAGACGGAGATGGTGAGCGTCCCGTCCTCGACCCGTGCCTCCCCGAAGTTGTAGAACTCGCCGTACTCGTACTTCCCGCCCTCCTCGTAGTGGACGTTCGGCCCGAACGTCGGGTCCGGAACCCCTGGCGCCCGGGGTGCGGCACCCATCGGACTCGCGAGCGCCTCGTACAGCTCCGGACGGCCATCGTCGTCGATGTCGAACGACGCGACCCTGGCGAAGTGCCTGTCGCCGGTCAGCCAGACGACCGTGCTGTCCACCTCCTCGCGGATGTGCGAGAGCAGCCCGGCCAGCTCGTGCTCGAACCCGGTGTCCGCGTCGCCGTCGGCCCACGAGTCCCGTGCCCCGGCCGCGCTAGACGGGCTCGAGAGCGAGACGCTGCTGGCGACCAGCGCGAACGTCGCGTCGCTCTCGGCCAGCCCCCGCTGCAGCCACTCGCGCTGTTCCTCGCCGAGCATCGTCTTCTCCGGGCCGTCCGTCTCGGCGTTGTCGTCGCGGTACTGCCGCGAGTCGAGGACGAACAGCTCGAGCTCGGACCCCCACCGGAACGAGCGATAGAGCCGTCCCCCGTCCTCGCCGGTGACGGACTCGTGGCGGTCGACCGGCCAGTACTCGAGGAACGCCTGCCGTGCCTCCGGGAGCCGTGGCTCCTCGGTCCCGGCCCAGTCGTTGCCGACCTCGTGGTCGTCCCAGATGGCGACGGTCGCCGTCGAGGATAAGAAGTCACGCAGGTTCGGTGCCTCCGCCCGCACCTCCCGGTACTTTGCCCGGTAATCATCGACGGTCTCCGGGTCGCCGTCGGGCAGCGCGGGCGTCCCGTGGTCGGCGTAGATGGTGTCGCCCAGGTAGAGGAAGCAGTCCGGGTCGCGGTCGGCCATCCGCTTCGGGATCTGGTACGGCGGGCTGCGCCCCTGTCCCCACGTGTCGCCCGTCCAGACGAGCGAGACCGGACTCGACTCGTCGGGTGCCGGTGCGGTCCTGAACCGACCCGTCGTGGCCTCGCCTAGCGGCTCGGTGATGGCGCCGGCGCCGAAGCCCGAGGCGGCCCAGAGGCGGTACTCGTACTCGGTGTCCGGCCGCAGGTCGGTGAGCCTGAACCGGACGGTGCAGTCGTTCGCCTCGACGCTCCCCCGGGGGGAGGCACGGCCGCCATCACCCGCCGAGTCGGCGCGTGAGTACCTCAGGTGGACGACCGCCGGGCCGTCGGTTCTCGTCCAGATCACCGCGGTCTCGGCGGTCGCGTCGCCGGCGACCGCGCCGTGGTCGAGCGACACCCGTTCGAGGTCGTCGGGGAACTCCCCCGGATGACAGCCGTCTTCGAGGTTCGTATCCGGTTGCATCGTACGGTCTCCCGTTCGCGAGCAGCGGGAAAGAGGGGTCGAGGCAGTCCGGTTCGCTGACGAATCCACGTCGACCCGGCCGCCTCGAAGCCGGACCGCTTATGGTCACCGTCCGAGCAGGGAGACGATGTGCAGCGAGCCATACTCTTCGACCTGGACGGCACGCTCCTCCATCTCTCTCGGGGGTACGGCGAGCTCCTCGCCGAGACCTTCCGGACCGTCGAGGGCGAGTGCCGCGACGAGTGGCTGGAAACGTACGACGAGGCGTTCTTCGAGGCGTTCACGGCCTGCGAGCCGGAGCCGTGTCGGAGCGCGTTCGCCACGGTCAGCGACGATCCGGATGCCCTCGCGACGAAACTCCTCGAACTCGAGGCCGAGGCGAACCGCGTACCGGAGGGCACCCACGAGGACCTCGCCGCCCTCTCGGACCGCTACCAGCTCGGTGTCCTCACGAACGGGATGCCCGAGTGGCAGCGCGAGAAGCTCCGGGCGAACGACCTCGACAGCCTGTTCGATGCCGTAATCACGTCCTACGAGGCCGGCGCACACAAGCCCGAGCCGGCTCCGTTCGAGGCCGCCGAGTCGGCACTCACCGCCGACGCGTTCGGGATGGTCGGTGACTCCGACGCCGACGTCGACGGTGCAACACGGCAGGGCTGGGCGGCGCTGCGGTACGACGGGCAGCGGTTCCGCGAGGTTCCGACGGAGTTCGGCTGGGAGTGAGAGACGTCCTCTGCCCCCGGTAAGCTGTAACTGCATTTCCGACGTGCCCACGTGTGTTTGCCGGTATGGGGACACGTTCGACCGACCGAATCCGGGGCATCGCCTTCCTGGTCAGCGGCATCCTCGCCGCAGCGCTCATCGTATACCTGCTCGTCTCCCCGGAAGCATTCACGGCACTCCACCCGATTCCGTTGCTTGCACTGTTGCTCCTGACGATGGCGGTCGCGTTCTGGCAGGCACGGGAGATTCTCCGCTGATACTTCACCGATACATTCGCAGACAGGAGCTACCGAGTCGAACGCAGGACTGCAGCAGGTAGCGGACGACGCGTAATCCTCCCTTATTCACAGGTGACGACGTCGAGCAGTTGGTAGGAGTTCTGTTACGGACATCGAGTTTCTCATTAGAAGACCGATAGCTTACTGGTTACAAAACCCCCTGAGCCTGGACTCGCTACGTATGACGTTCAGCGTTCGGAAGGAGTCGACAGTCGCGGTACTACTCTCGATCATCATGGTGGCGTCGGTCGTCGCGGCCGGGGCCACCGGTGCCTTCGCGGCCCAGGACCCGATACCGGGTGCGGGTGACGCGACAGCGACCGACGCCACCACATCAGCGAACACGGACGTGACCGTGGCGGCGGTCGGAGAGGTGCTCCACCAGGCGAACGCGGGCGGCGGGTTCACCGAGTCCGACGGAACCCAGTGGAGCCCGCTCACAGACTATCTGGTCGCCGGGGGTGGATCGACGTCCTCGCACGGCCAGCCGTCGAGCATCGACAGCTCCGTGCCACCGGGGACACCGTCTCAGATATGGGAGACGGAGCGATGGGACCCCGCCGGTGGCGAGGAGATGCAGTACGAGTTCCCCGTGCCGGCGGGTCAGCAGGTCGAGGTCCGGCTCTACTTCTACGACGGCTACTCGGGGACGAGCGAGCCCGGGGACCGCGTGTTCGACGTGAGCGTCGAGGACCAGACCATCGAGAGCTTCGACATCATCGACATCTACGGCGACGACACCGGCGCGATGGAGTCGTTCACCGTCACGAGCGACGGGACCATCGACGTCGACTTCGCCCACGTCGTCGAGAACCCACAGATCAACGCCATCGAGATCGTCTCGGTCGAGTCATCACCGGGGGAGCTCGGCGCCCCGAGTTCGACCGACTTCGGCACGGTCCTCACGAACGACACCGAGACGCAGTCGGTGACGCTCACCAACCTCGGCAACGCGAGCAACGCCTCGCACCCCGACATCACCGTCGACGGCGTCTCTGTGACGGGCACCGACGCCGGCCAGTTCTCCCACGACTTCTCGGGGAGCACGACGCTCGCCCCCGGCGAATCGACGACGGTGAACGTCACCTACAGCCCGGACGAGGCCCAGCCCCACGAGGCCGCGCTCGCGGTCAGTCACACGGGGACCAACTCGCCGGTCACCGTCGACCTCACCGGCGAGGGGACGAACACGGCGCAGGTCGGCTTCGGCAAGAGCCAGCTCGGCGGCTTCTCGCAGGGACAGCTCACGGCACTCGAGTTCGGCCCCGACGGGCGGCTCTACGTCGCCCAGCAGAACGGGATGGTGTACGCGCTGAACGTCAGCCGTGACGGAGAGAACTCCTACAGCGTCACCTCCCAGGAGGCCATCGACGCCGTGCAGGACATCCCGAACCACGACGACCTCGGAAACCACGTGCCCGGCGAGACCACACGGCAGATCACGGGCCTGACCGTCGGCGGGACCGCAGCACAGCCGGTCGTCTACGTCTCCTCCAGCGACCCGACCATCGACGTGGGCACCGACGACGACGACACCGACACGAACTCGGGAGCCATCTCTCGGCTGACGTTCGACTGGAACACCGACGGGAGCCTCGCGTCGGTCGACCACGAGGTGATGGTGCTCGGACTGCCGCGCTCCGAGGAGAACCACGCGACGAACGGCCTCGACCTGAGCGACGACGAGGGCACCCTCTACGTCGCTCAGGGTGGCCACACGAACAAGGGCGCACCGAGCAACAACTTCGGTCACACGCCCGAGTACGCGCTCTCTGCGGCCGTGCTCTCCATCGACCTCGACCAGATCGAGGCGAACTACTCGGTGAACAACCTCCAGAACTACGACACCGACTACCCCGACCTGCCGTTCTACTACGGCATCCCGACCATCCAGAACGAGGATTCGACGCCGGGCGACGACCTGCCCTTCGGTGGTGCGAACGGGACGAACCAGGCGATGTGGGTCGCGGACGGGCCGGTGCAGGTGTACTCCTCGGGCTACCGGAACCCCTACGACCTCGCGCTCTCGGAGGACGACCAGCTCTACGTCATCGACAACGGGCCGAACGGCGGCTGGGGCGGCCAGCCCGTGAACGAGGGGCCGGGTGGAACCTGTACGAACGCGCCCAGCGAGGCTGGCGACTACGGCACGGGCGACCAGCTCCACCTCGCCACCGAGGGCAGCTACGGCGGCCACGCCGCGCCCATCCGGGGCAACCCGACCGGCGCCGACATCTACGACGAGAACGGCAACGTGGTCCTCGACATCACCTCGTCGAACAGCCCGGTTCCGGCGTCCGAGGTCGACCCCGTCGAGTGCGACTACCAGGACCCGAGCGAGGACAACTCCATCGGCGGTACCTTCGGCTGGACCGGCGGCATGGCGGAGTACACCGCCTCGAACTTCGGCGGGCAGATGCAGGGCGACCTGCTCGTCGTCGTCGGCGCCAGCTCGGTCACCCGGGTCCAGCTCAACGCGACCGGCACCGGCGTCACCGACCAGCAGGACAACTTCTTCAGCGACCTCAGCGCGCTGGGCATCGCGACGCAGGGAGACGAGGGACCGTTCCCCGGCACCGTCTGGACCGCCCGGGGCAGCATCACGGTCTTCGAACCGGACGACTACGGTGACGGGGGTGGCGGCGACACCTGCACCGGCGCGGACGACCCGAGCCTGGACGAGGACGGCGACGGCTACGACAACGCCGACGAGATCGACGCCGGCACCGACCCGTGCTCGGCGGCCTCGACCCCGCCTGACTTCGACGACGACTTCATCTCGAACGTCAACGACCCCGACGACGACAACGACGGGGCACCCGACACGACGGACCACTTCGCCGTCGACGCGGCCAACGGGACCACGACGACGCTCCCCGTCCAGATGGAGTTCTCCGAGACGGCGCTGTTCGCCGACGACAGCCAGGGCTGGGACGGCCTGATGACGAACGGGCAGAACTACCAGGACCTCTACGACACGTCACAGATGACCGTCGGCGGCGCGGCACAGGTCCTCACCGTCGAGAACGTCCCCAGCGGCGACGCGGTCAACAACCAGAACGCACAGCAGTTCGCGTTCCAGCGCGGCTTCGTCGCGCCCGACCAGCCGTTCACGGTGTCGACGACCGTCAACGGCTACCCCGAGACCCCCGAGAACTACCAGGGGCTCGGCTTCTACATCGGCAACGGCGACCAGGACAACTACATCAAGCTCATCGTCTCGGCCAACGGCGGCACGGGCGGCGTGCAGTTCGCCGAGGAGTTCGACGGGAGCTTCGCCAACGTCGCCCAGCCCGACGACCCGGCGGTCACGGGCCCGGGCAACAACACGGACCTCTCGATGACGGTCTACCCGAACAACAGCACCGTCAGGGCGTTCTACACGCCGACCGGCGGCTCCCAGACGTTCGTCGGCGAGACGACCGTGCCCGAGGCGTGGCTGAACACCTCCGACGGGAACGGGCTCGCGATGGGTCTCATCGCGACCTCCTTCAATGCGGGCTCGACGTTCGACGCCACGTGGACCGACCTGACCGCGGAGTACGTCGACCCGCCGGCGAACCAGCCGCCGGTCGCCGACGCCGGCGCCGACCAGACGGTCGACGAGGGGACGACGGTCCAGCTCGACGCCTCCAGCTCGACCGACCCCGACGGTGACGACTCGCTGCTGGGCTACACGTGGACGCAGACGGCCGGCCCGACGGTGGCCCTCTCGTCGTACGACGCGGTGAACCCGACGTTCACCGCCCCGGACGTCGACGGCGAGACGACGCTCACCTTCGAGGTCAGCGTCTCCGATGGCCAGGCCAACGACACCGACACGGTGAACGTCACGGTGCAGGACACCGACACCGGCACCGGGAACGTGGTGTTCGCCGTGAACTCGGGCGGTTCGGCCTACACCGCGACTGACGGCACCGAGTACGTCGCCGATACGAACTTCGTCAGCGGCAGCACGTACAGCAACTTCTCGGTCGAGATCGGCAACACCGAGGACGACATCCTCTACCAGACCGAGCGCTACGGCGACCCGTTCGGCTACGACGTGCCGCTCCCGAACGGCACCTACGAGGTCACGCTCCAGTTCGCGGAGATCTACCAGGGCGTCGCAGCCGGTGACACGGTCGACTCCTCGGGCCCCGACGACGGCACGAACGAGAACGACCGGGTGTTCAACGCGAGCATCGAGGGCGAGCAGGTCATCACGAACCTCGACCTGTTCGCGACGGTCGGCCCGGCCAACGCCACCCAGCAGACGTTCACGGTCGAGGTCACCGACGGTCAGCTCGACGTGGACTTCGAGGCGCTGTACGACAACGCGAAGCTCTCGGCGATGACCGTCACCGAGGTTCCGACCGACCAGCCCTACGGCGTGGAGACGGACCCCGCGACGAACGTCGGGGCCACGTCGGCGACGCTCAACGGCGACCTCACCGGCCTCGGCGACAACGACAACGCGACCGTCTACTTCCAGTACTGGGAGCAGGGCGCGAAGGACTCGACGCTGACGTGGTGGACCGGCAGCCCGCAGTCGAGTCCCGGGCCGTTCAGCGCGACCGTCGCGCTCGAACCCGGCACCACCTACGAGTTCCAGGCGTACGCCCAGAGCGACGAGGGCGAGTGGATCGCCGGCGACGTGCAGACCCTGACGACCGACGCGACGGGCGGCTACGGCGTCCAGACCGGCACCGCGTCGAACGTCACCACCCAGGGCGCTGACCTCTCCGGCACGCTCTCGCTCGGCGACAAGAGCGAAGCGACGCCCTACGTCCGGTTCTGGGTGCAGGGCCAGCCCGAGGAGACGTACTGGTACACGGGCAGCCCGACGACCGAGTCCGGCGAGTTCACCTTCGACGTCACGCTCAGCCCGAGCACCACCTACGAGTGGCAGGCGCTCTCCCAGAGCGGCGACGGCCAGTGGGACGCGGGCGAGGTGAGCTCGTTCACGACGCCGACCGGCGAGTTCTTCGGCGCGACCACGCATCCGGCGACCGACGTCGGGGTCGAGTCCGCGACGCTCAACGGCGAACTGCTCAACCTCGGTGACAACGACAACGCGACCGTCTACTTCACCTACTGGGAGCAGGGCGCGAAGGACTCGACGCTGACGTGGTGGACCGGCAGCGTGCAGGAGACCACCGGGAACTTCAGCGCGACGGTCGGCGTCGACCCGAACACCACCTACGAGTACCGGGCGTTCGCCCAGAGCGACGAGGGCGAGTGGAAGGCCGGCCCCGTCACGACGTTCACCACGCAGGACGGTGCGGTGTTCGGCGTCGAGACGGACCCCGCGACGAACGTCGGCTCCTCGTCGGCGACGCTCAACGGGAACCTGACCGGGCTCGGCGACCACGACAACGCCACGGTCTACTTCCAGTACTGGGTCACCGGCCAGCAAAGCTCGACGCTGACGTGGTGGACCGGCTCCACGCAGACCGCACCCGGCCCGTACAGCGCGACGGTCGACCTCCAGTCGAACACCAGCTACAGCGTGCAGGCGTACGTCCAGAGCGGCGACGGGGTCTGGAAGGCCGGCGACGTGGAGACGTTCACGACCGGTACCGAGGGCGAGCTCTCGGTCGAGACGCTGCCGGCGACGAACGTCACCGAGACGACGGCGACGTTCAACGCCGAGGTGTTCAGCTTCGGCGCCGACTCGCTGGAGAAGGCGCACTTCCAGTACTGGATCCAGGGCCAGGAGGACTCCACGAAGCAGTGGACCGCGAACGAGGTTCCCTCCGAACCGGGTGTGTTCAGCATCGACGCCAGCGGCCTCCAGAACGACACGACGTACGTCGTCCGGGCCCACGTGCAGAACTCGGACGGCGAGTGGGCGAACGGCGGGACCGAGACGTTCACGACCGGCGCACCCGTCGAGAACCAGCCGCCGACGGCGACGTTCACCGTGAACGACAGCGCGCCGACGGTGGGCGACCCGGTCGGGTTCGACGCCGCCGCCTCGAGCGACGGTGACGGCTCCATCACCAGCTACGAGTGGGACTGGGACGGCGACGGGGTCACCGACGCCACCGGTGCGCAGGCCACCCACACCTTCACCGCGGCCGGCGACTACCAGGTGAGCCTGACCGTCACCGACGACGACGGCGCGAACGACACCGCGACGCAGACCGTCTCCGTGTCCGAGGCGCCCACCGTGAACAGCTCGGCGACGCTGACCATCACGCCCGACTCCGGCATCGAGGCGTCGACGTACGGCGGCGGCTCGTACGAGGTGACGAACACCGGCGAGTCGAACATCACGAGCGTCACGCTCGACCTCTCGACGGCCAGCCTGCCCGACGTGGTGTTCGATCCGAACGGGACCGCCGGCGACCAGGCCGCGAAGGGACTCAACATCGACGGCCAGTCCGGCGACGGTGTCGGCGTGGTCAGCACGGCCGACGGCGACGTTTTCAGCCAGCCCCACAACGGGGTGAACGGCTCCGACGGCTACGACGTACTCACCATCGAGTTCACGGACTTCGAGCCCGGTGAGACGGTCTCGTTCTCGGCGGACAACGACCCGACGAGCATCAAGGGAGCGACACTCGCGTCTCAGGAGGCCGGCCCAATCTCCGGGCTGGAACTCGCGCGCTCGACGTTCACGGTCGCGTACGGCGACGGCACCACGCAGACCGCCCAGACCATCGGCGACGGCAGCGCCGGGGGCTCCGAGGCGACCGTCGACTCCTCGGTGCCGGCCGCCCCGACCATCGACGCACAGGGCGTCAGCCTCGACACCGGCGCGCTCGACCCGCGCCACTCTGCCGCGACGGTCGCGAACGCCAGCCAGACCATCACGGTGTCCGGGCCGGTCGGTGCCGAGGTGACGCTGGTCCGCGTCGAGGGCGAGCTCGAACTGAGCAACGTGCCCGACTACGACGGCACCCCCGGCTACGACATCGAGGAGTTCGAGGCGAACAAGGCCGAGGTCGTCGAGTACTACTCGGCCACAATCGGATCCGACGGCACCGTCGACGTCCCGGTTACCCTGACGAATTCGACCGACGTCGGCGGCCTGAACTACTTCGTGGCGAGCGTCACCGACGCCGCCGGTGCCGGGATGGGATCGAACGTCGTCGTGTTGGAGTACGCGCAGGACGACGGCGGAGCGGGTGCCGACCAGCCCGTCTACGCGGTGAACACTGGCGGCAACGCCTACACCGCGGCCGACGGCACCGAGTACGTCGCGGACGCGTACTTCGATCAGTCCGCTGGCACCGCGTCGACGAGCGAACCCATCGCCAACACCGTCGACGATACGCTCTACCAGACCGAACGCTACGGTGACCCGCTCTCGTACAGCTTCCCCGTCACGAACGGCACGTACAACGTGACGTTGCATCTGGCGGAGATCTACCACGGCGTCTCCGACGGGAACCCCGGCGGGGGAGCCGGTGACCGCGTGTTCGACGTAATCATCGAGGGGCAGACGGTGCTCTCAGACTACGACATCTACGCGGATGTCGGGCCGCTGAACGCGACCCAGGAGACGTTCACCGTGACTGTCAGCGACGGGACGCTCGACGTCGACATGCCCGCAGCCGTCGACAACGCGAAGGTCTCGGCCATCACGGTGACGAACGCGAGCGACGGCGGCGGTGGCAACACCGCGCCGACCGTCTCGACCATCGACGACCAGACCGTCATCAGGGGCGAGACGGTCACCGTCCCCGTCTCGGCCAGCGACGCCGACGGCGACAACCTGACCCTCTCCGCGAGCACGCCCGGCTTCGTCACCTTCACCGACGACGGCGACGGCACCGGGACGCTCACCATCGCGCCGCAGTCCGGAGACACCGGCACCACAACGATCTCGGTGACGGCCGACGACGGCGAGGCACAGACGACCGAGAGCTTCCAGCTGACCGTCGACGCCGGCACCGACACGACCGCCGGCACGGCGACCCACCGCGTCAACGCCGGCGGGAGTACCATCACCGCGACCGACGGCGGCCCCGACTGGACCGGCGTCACCGGCACCGGTTCGCCGTATCTCGTCTCGGTCGGGAGTTCTGGCGTCGGAAACTACTGCGGCGGCGCGACCATCACGCCGACGAGTGCGGTGCCCGCGAGCACGCCCGACGCGGTCTACGACTGCGAGCGCTACGGCACGATGGAGTGGACGTTCTCGACCGACGGGGGCCCGGTCGAGGTCCGGCTCTACATGGGCAACCAGTTCTCGGGCACCAGCGCGGTCGGTCAGCGCCAGTTCAACGTCTCCGTCGAGGGGTCGCAGGTGCTAGCCCAGTACGACCCGGTCGCGGACGTGGGCCACGCCAACGGCACGCTCAAGACGTTCACGACCAGCGATTCGAACGGCGACGGCAACGTCACGGTGACGTTCGAGACGGGTGCCGCCGAGAACCCGCAGGTCAACGCTATCGAGGTCGTCGACACGGACGACGGCTCCGGTGGCTCCGGTTCGGCTGCCGCGGCGTTTCTCGTCAACGAGAACGGCGGCATCGACGCGAGCACCTACAACTCCGGCTCGTTCGAGATAACCAACACCGGTGACACCGCCATCCAGTCGGTCACCTACGACGTCGGCGAGTCGATGTTCCCCGACATCGTGTTCGACCCTGAGGGGACCGCGGGCGACGCCGGCTCGAAGGGATTCACCCCGGACAGCGGCGCGAGCACGACCGGGCTGGTCGGTGGCTCCTTCGCGAGTCCCCACAACGGCGTCGACAGCGAGGACGGCTACGAGGAGCTGACGGCGACGTTCGACGACTTCGACCCCGGCGAGACGTTCACGTTCTCGGTCGACATCGACCCGACGAGCATCAAGGACGCGTCCAGCACCGGCTCGGCGGGCTCCGTCTCGGGACTCGAACTTTCGGCGGCGACGGTCACCGTCGAGTACGCCGACGGCTCCACGCAGACGACGGCGCTGTTCGGCGACGGGAGTTCGGGCGGTTCGGCGGCGACCGCGACGTCGTCGGTCCCGACCGCCCCGTCCATCGGCGTCGCCGGCGTCACGCTCGATTCCGGCGCACTCGACCCGCGCCACTCTGCCGCGACGGTCGCGAACGCCAGTCAGACCATCACGGTGAGCGGGCCGGCCGGCGCGACGGTCCAACTGCTCCACGTCGAGGGGCAGCTCCAGCTCGACCAGGCCACCGGCTACGAGCTGGAGCAGTTCGAGGCCAACACCGCGGAGAACGTCGACTACCAGACCGTCACGCTCGACTCCAGCGGCCAGGGGACGGTCCCGGTGACGCTCACGAACACGTCCAGCAGCGACGCCGAGGGTGGGTTCAACTACTTCGTCGCCACGGTCACCGACGGCGACGGTGACTCGGGCTCCCCCTCGACGATCGTCGTGCTGAAGTACAACGAGACCGCCTGAGCCGCGCTTGAGCACCTGCCTTCAACCATCTACAACCCATGATCTGGAGCTCACTCGTCTCGGCCGTCCAGTTGCTCGGCATCCTCGTCGGCGTCGCGTTCACCGCGATGGTCGGGCTCGGACTGCTCGCGTCGACGTTCTACCGCACCGAGCGTGCGGACGAGCCAGTCGAGAACCTGCGCCTGGTCATCCCGACGGTGGCGGCCGAGCACGTTCGCCCCGCCCTCGTCGAGACCATCGAGCACACCGTGTCGACGTTCCCCGACTACGAGGTGTACTGCGTCCTCGACGAGGGGAGCGACCTCGCGGACGAACTCGTCGCCCGCGACGACGTCTCGACGGTGGTCGTCCCCGATGGGTTCGACTGCGAGGCAGTCGCGAAGGGCCGCGCCATCCAGTACTTCATCGAGCAGGTTGTGGCCGCTGAGCCCGAGCACTGGTACGGCTTCATCGACGACGACAACCGCATCCTCGACGACACGTTCACCTACGAGATCCCCCACTACGAGGCGCGTGGTTACCGCGCGATGAACCCCGTGCTGATCCCGCGCCCGGGCCGGTCCACCCTGACGTTCATGACCGACCACATCCGGTACGTCGACGACGTCTCCATCTACCGGCTGTTCAACGGCGTGCTCGGGCGGCCGTACCTCGGGTTCCACGGCGAGCTGCTCTGTGCCCGCGGCGACGTGCTCACCGACGTCGGGTTCGACCGCGACACCATCGTCGAGGACTTCGCGTTCGCGCTGGAACTCGCAAAGCGGGACGTGCCGGTGTGGCAGAGCGCGACCCGCGTCAGCGTCCTGAGCCCGCACGACGTGCGTTCCTTCCTGGACCAGCGGGCCCGCTGGTACCTCGGCATCGCGCGGTACCTGCCGCGGGCACCGCTCGCCAGTCAGGTCGTCGTCGGACTCCGAATCGCCATCTGGACGGTCGCGGTCACCTCGAGCTGGGTGTTCCTCCCACTCTGGCTGCTGGGGCACGGACTCGCCCTCCCGGGCTGGTTCGTCGTCCTGCTCGCGCTCGGGAGCCTCCTGTACGTCGGCACAATCGCCATCGGCGCGAGACGCATCGGCGGGCTCAGAGGCACCGCACTCCTCGTGCTGACACCGGTGTACGCGTTGCTGGAGCAGGTGGTCCCGCTCTACGCGCTCTGGACCGGCGAACGCGACTTCGTCGTCATCGAGAAGTGAGCGATGCCCCCCGGACTCCTCTCAGCTGGTCGGCAGTTGGAACGTACGCTTACGTCCGTCACGGCCGAACTGTCGGGTAGCAACCGATGGTTCGGCGCGACATCGACCGTCGGCGACGCTCGCTCCTCGGGGCCGTCGGCGTCGGCCTCGCGACGGCAGGGTTCGCCCGTCGAGCACAGGTTCGGTCGCGCAAGACTCGAACGGAGGACCCGGCCGTGAGGCAGTCGAGCACCCTCGCTGCCCCGGACTTCGTCGTCTATCGGGGGTCGGGGAGCACCCGTGTCGAACGTCGCGGCGAGGACGCCCCGGTGTTCGACGGTGCCGCCGCCGACGCGCTCCAGTACGCCGTCGATGCCGGCTCGTCGGGTGGCACCGGCACCGCCATCGGACTCGCGCCCGGGACCTACGAACTACACCGACCGGTGCGACTCGCGTCGTCGACCTGGCTCGCCGGGAGCGGCACAGCCTCGACCATTCGGGCCGGACCGGACCTCGACGAGGACCTGCTGCAGGTGCCATCCGGCACGGAGCACGCCCGACTCTCCGACCTGCGGTTCGACGGCAACCGGAGCGAGAATCAGGGCGGGGCTACGACCGACACCGGGGCCGCCGTCTCGGTCACTGGCTACAGCTGGCGGGTCGTCCTCGACGGCCTCGTCGTGCGCGAGCCCCCGGGGGACGGCATCCGGTTCGAGCCTGGACCCGACGGCGAGTACTCCTTCGAGCCCGTGCTGTCGGACATCGACGTGGCCCGCTGTGGCGGCGACGGGTTCGTCTTCGGCCACGTCGGCGACCTGTTCGGGACGAACCTCTACGCCGAGGGCTGTGCCGGTCACGGGTTCACCATGGCCGCAGCGGGGAGCACGGTCGTCCACCCGCACGCCTACGACAACCGCGGCGAGGCCGGGGTCCGCGTCCTCGAGAGCGCGGTCGACCTCGACCTGCTCGGCGGTCACTTCGAACGCAATCGCCGGCACGGCGCGCTCGTCACGGGCGAGCGAGTGGCGATCCGGAACGCGTTCGTGGCCGACAACTCCCGCGACGCTCCCGGCTCGTACAGCGGGCTCGTGCTCGACGGCGCCCGGGATAGCCTCGTCTCCGAGTCGACGTTCGTCAACGACGTGGGCGGCGACCGACCACAGCGCCACGGACTCGTCGAGACGGCCGGGTCAGACGCGAATCGAGTGACGGCGAACCTGTTCCGGAACCACGCCAGCCGCGCCGTCGAGAGGCCCGCCTGCTCGTCCAGCTCGGTCTACCGCGACAACGTGGGCTACACGACCGAGAATGGGGGCACTGCGACGGTGCGCGACGGCGACGATGTCCCCCACGGACTCGACGAGACGCCGACGCAGTACTGGGTGCAGTCGAGCGCTTCCCGGACGATGGCGCGGGTCGTCGACGTGAACAGCACCGACCTCACGGTGTCGGTCGTCGAGGTCGGCAGCTGGTCGTCCGTGACCGACGCGGTCGACGTGACCTGGGGTGCGTCGAACGTCGGCGGCCGGTGAGACGGCGGATGGCGACCGGCGATACTGCCCGGTCAGGGACTCCCTTCAGTCGTCCCTGACCGGAATCTCACCGGCGGGAACGATCTCGCACTCGGGCAGGTCGGCCAGCACGTCCTCGGGTCCGGGTGGGGCGTACACCGCGAGGAGCTGGAGCGTCTCCCAGCCTGTGTTGGTCGTCCCGTGTTCCACGCCGGCGGGGATGTACACCATCTCTCCAGGGCCGACCTCGCGCGTCTCTCCCTCGACTGTCTGCTCGCCCTCTCCGGCGATGAAGTAGAGTATCTCGTCGCTGTCCGGATGGGTGTGCAGGTCGTGCCCCTTGCCGGGTTCGAGGTTCACGACGCCCGCGCTGAGGCGCTCCGAGCCGTTGACCTCGGGCGTCGCCATCCACTTCAGGCTGCCCCAGTCGAACAGCTGGGTCGATACGTCATCGCTGCTCACGAAGAACTCCTCTGGCATGACTACACATATCACTCCATCCAGCGGAGTATAACTGCACCGAGACCTGTCAGTTATTACGAAGGAGTGGCTTTCGGCACCTCGTCGCCTGGTTCCCGAGGCCTGGTACTCGACGGGGATCGGGGAGGCTTCGGGACTGTTCCCGATTCCTCTCCCACAGCTTCAATATCTGTCCGATAGATGGTACCAATTGGCATATGAAGTTCACACGTTCCGAGTCGCTCGCACGGCTCAGAGACGTCGCGTCGAGCGGGGAACCCATAATCGGAGCCGGTGCGGGGACAGGCATCTCGGCGAAGTTCGCCGAACGGGGGGGCGTCGATCTGCTCATCATCTACAACAGTGGCCGGTACCGCATGAACGGCCGGGGGTCGCTCGCGGGGCTCCTCCCCTACGGCGACGCGAACGAGATCGTCGTCGAGATGGGCCACGAGGTCATCCCGGTCGTGGAGGACACGCCGGTGCTCGCCGGGGTCAACGGCACCGACCCGTTCCGCCAGATGGACGTGTTCATCGAGGACCTGAAGCGCCGGGGCTTCTCCGGCGTCCAGAACTTCCCGACCGTCGGACTCATCGACGAGGATAGCGGGTTCCGGCAGAACCTCGAGGAGACCGGGATGGGCTACGACAAGGAGGTGGAGATGATACGCGAGGCCGCCGAGCAGGACATGCTGACCTGTCCGTACGTCTTCACCGAGGAGCAGGCCCGCGCGATGGCCGAGGCGGGGGCCGACGTCGTCGTCTCGCACATGGGGCTGACGACCTCCGGTGACATCGGGGCCGAGACCGCGCTGGACCTCGAATCGGCCGCCGAGCGCGTGCAGGCCCACCACGACGCGGCGAAGTCGGTGAACGAGGACGTGCTGGTCATCTGCCACGGCGGCCCCATCGCCTGGCCCGACGACGCCGAGTTCGTCCTGAACAACACGGAGGGAGTGGTCGGCTTCTTCGGGGCGTCCAGCATCGAACGGCTGCCCACCGAGGAGGCGATCCAGAACCAGGCGCGGGAGTTCAAGGAGATCGAGTTCTAGCATGGCCGTCGTCATCATCGGCACGCTGGACACGAAGGGAGAGGAGATCGGGTTCGCCCGGGACGTCATCGAAGCACAGGGCGTCGATACCCACGTCGTCGACGTCGGCGTCATGGGCGACCCGGAGTTCACACCGGACACGTCGGCCAGCGAGGTCGCCAAGGCTGGCGGCACCACCCTCGACGCGCTCCGCGGGGACGGCGACCGTGGCGAGGCGATGGAGGCGATGGGACGGGGAGCCGCCGCCGTCGCGCAACGACTCCACGACGAGGGCGTCCTCGACGGCGTGCTCGGACTGGGCGGCTCGGGCAACACCTCCATCGCGACGACGGCGATGCGGGCACTCCCCGTCGGAGTCCCCAAGTTCATGGTGTCGACGATGGCCTCCGGCGACACCGAGCCGTACGTCGGGTCCCGTGACATCGCGATGCTCTACTCCGTCGCCGACATCGAGGGACTGAACCAGCTCTCGCGGCGGGTCATCGCCAACGCCGCCCTCGCCATGGTCGGGATGGTGGTCAACGACCCGGACGTGGCGGTCGAGGACCGCCCCACAATCGGCATCACGATGTTCGGCGTCACGACCCCCTGTGTCCAGCACGCCCGCGAACTGCTCGAGGACCGGGGCTACGAGACCATCGTCTTCCACGCGACTGGCACCGGCGGCCGGGCGATGGAGTCGCTCGTCGAGGAGGGCATCATCGACGGCGTCCTCGACGTGACCACGACCGAGTGGGCGGACGAACTCGTCGGTGGTGTCCTGAACGCGGGCCCCGAACGGCTGGACGCCGCCGGCGAGGCCGGCATCCCGCAGGTCGTATCGACGGGCGCACTCGACATGGTGAACTTCGGACCGCGGGACTCCGTGCCGGCCGAGTTCGAGAGCCGGCAGTTCCACGTCCACAACCCGCAGGTGACGCTCATGCGGACGACACCGGAGGAGAACGCCGAACTCGGTCGCATCATCGCCGAGAAGCTGAACGCTGCAACCGGGCCGACGGCGCTCGCGCTTCCACTCGCAGGCGTCTCGATGATCGACGTCGATGGCGAGGACTTCCACGACCCGGAGGCCGACGCGGCCCTGTTCGACGCCCTCCGGGAGCACCTCGACGCCGAGGTGGAACTCCTCGAACTGGACACGGACATCAACGACGAGTCCTTCGCCGAGGCCATCGTGGACCGGCTCGACGAGTACATGCGCGAGGCTGGACGCGGACCGTCCGAGTGACGGTGTCCGGCAGCCGCTCCACGATATCGTGGAAAACGCGACAGCAGCCTCAGTAGGCGTAGCTGGTCTCGGCGACGCAGAGTCGCCCCCCGTCCGTCCGGGCAAGGGGCGCGTAGCGGTCGTCCTCGATTCCGTCGACGTACGCGGCGAACTCCGACCGGAAGTCGGTCGGCGAGTCATCCCACAGGTCGACTGCGGACGACACCAGTTCCCCCGCCGAGACGGTGTCCTGGTCGCGGTCGTGTGTCAGCCCGTAGAACGCGCTCGCGGCCATCTCGCGTCGCAGGATATCCGGCTCGGCGCAGTACATACAGTCGTCGAACGCGTCGTGGTACTGGACACCGCGTTCACCGTGTTCGGGACAGTCGAACCGATTCAGCGTCCCGATCTCGCGCATCTCAACGTCTAATGGCGGCTCGTCGGTCACGTCGACGAGGAAGTAGCCGCCGTAGGACTGCTCGCCCGTCTTCCGGTGGGTGCACTGGAGGAACGCCGAGTTGAGCCGACGGCCCTTCAGCCGACCGAGGTGGGTGTTCCCGCAGAAGTGCGCCCGCCCCTCGAACTGGTCGAGCAGCCGCCACGTCTCCATGTGGGTCACCAGGATGACGTCCTCGGCCACGGCGTCGGGCGAGTTCGTGAACCGCTGGCCACCAACGGTGACACAGCCAGCCGTGGGTATCTCCGTGCCCACGTCGAGCGTCGCGTCGAACTCCCCGAACGTGTCGCGGTTGCCCCACACCCAGACGAGGTCGTGGCGGGCGTGGTCGGCGAGGTCTGCGAGCAGGGGTTCGACCTCGCGTAGCTGGCGGGATGCCGTCTCTCGCCCTGCCCGCATCGCGTCCGTGAAGTCCCCGACGTGGACGACGAAATCGAACGTCTCGCCGTCGACGTCGTCCAGCACACGCCGGAGGGATTCCGTGTCACCGTGGTGGTCACCGAGGACGAGGTATCGGTCGCCCATGTTCCAGAGTCGACAGAAGGACCACTTAGCCGTTTCCCCGGGCGTCCCGCCGCGGTCGCTGCCACGGCCGGCCCCTGGCGTCCAGTTCCGGAGGCTTGAAGCCCCCATTGCGGCCAAGGTACGGTGTGAACGTTCGCAACGCCGCCGCGACGCTGGTCGGGTTCGCCATCGCGGGCGCCGTGTTGCTCGGGCTGGCGTACCTCGTGGGGACCGGCGAGATACTCGACGCCATCGGCAAGGCGAACCTGGGCCGTGTCGTGCTGGTCCCGCTCGCCATCTTCGCCTGGCTCTGTGTCTGGGGCGTCGCGCTACGGGTCATCCTCGCAGCGGTCGGCGTCGAGATCTCGGCTGTCGACGCGGTGCTGGTCCACGCCGGTGCGGCGTTCGCGAACCACATCTCCCCGTTCGGGCAGGCCGGCGGCGAACCCATCGCCGCGTGGCTGGTGACGGAGACGAGCGACGCGGAGTACGAGCGGGCGCTGGCGGCGATGACGAGCTTCGACACCATCAACGTCGTCCCGTCGCTGCTCTTTGCGCTGATCGGGCTCGGCTACTACGCGGTCCAGGCGGTCCTCGTCCAGCGCATCCAGTACCTCGCGGCCGGACTGGTCATCCTGGCGGTGACCCTGCCGGTGCTCGGCGGGCTCGCCTGGCGCAAGCGCGAGGCGCTGGAGCGGCGACTTGTCCGTGTCCTCGTCCCCCCACTTCGGTTCGCCGACCGGGTGCTCCCGAAGGTCTCGGTGCCCGGTCGCGCGGCTGTCGAGCGGATGGTCGGGGAGTTCTTCGTCGGTATCGAGCGCATCGCGACGGACCGGCGCCGGCTCGTCATCGCTGTCGTGCTCTCGGCGTCCGGCTGGGCGCTCCAGGCGGCCGGGCTCTGGTTCGCGTTCTGGGCGCTGGGCATCGTCATCCCACCGTACATCCCCCTGTTCGTCGTCACCCTCGGGGCGTTCGCCGGGGCGCTCCCCACGCCCGGCGGTCTCGGTGGGGTCGAGACCCTCCAGATAACGCTGCTGGTGGCCACGACGTCGGTCGTCGCACCGACCATCACCGCCGCCGTCGCCATCTCCCGTGTCGGCGGGTTCTTCTTCACGACCTCCGTCGGCGCGGCCGCTATCGGTATCCTGAAGCTCAGGGCGCGGGCGGTCTGACGGACCCGCTGCGGTCAGCGGTAGCCGAGCTGTTCGAGCCGACTCGCCACGTCGGCATCGACCGCTCCGTCACCGTCGACGAGGTCCCCCGCCTCGACCGGGTCGTACGTCCCCTCGTCCGTCGCCGTCGTGACCGACCACGGGACCGTTCGGAGCTCGGGCAGTGCGATGCCGGCGGCGTGACCGAAGATGCCATGCTCGCCCATGGCGTTCCCGTGGTCTGCGGTGATGACGACCCGGTCACCGTCGAGGTTCGAGAGCAGGAGCTCGACGTCCTCGAGGACGATCTCGAGGTTCGCGCGGTAGGCCGCCCAGACGTCATCGTAGCTGCGGTTGCCGAAGCGGAAGTCCTCCCAGACGGAGAGCGACTCCTCGCCGAAGTCGTCGAGTGCGATACCGTCGTCCCGGTCGTCGGCCAGCGACGGGAAGTGGGGCTGCATGTAGTGGACGACCAGCCGGTCTGCGTCCCGTGTCCGGGCGGCGTGCACCGCTGCCGCGGTCACCTGACGCGGGCGCGTCGTCCCCACGTCGTCGTCCCAGCCGTCGCGCCAGACCTCCTCGACGAAGGCGAAGTCGTCGTGGTCGACGTGCGACGCGCTGTAGGGGTTCGCCGTGACGTAGCCGACGTCCCCCAGCTCGTCGGCGCTCCGGGGACCGAACACGGTGCTGAGCCACTCCGTCGAGGTGCCGCCTGGGGAGATGCGGGACTCGCCGGTCGGAAGGCCGTGGTCGCCGGCCACCTCGTCCCAGAGGTCCGCCCGGCAGGCGTCCAGCACGACGAGCACGTCCCAGTCCGCGTCGAACATCTCGTCCGACTCGAGGGTCCGCGCGTACCGCAGGTACGACCGCGAGACGAGCTCTCTGACCGCACCGAACCCCGCTCCGCGGAGGTTCTTGACGCTCTCGTCCACGGTCGAGCGAAGCGAGTTCATACCCCGACGGAGGGCGGTCCCGCGCATAGTAACTTCGGAACCGACCGAGCCCCCGCGTCGCAGCCGGCGCCGACGAGCCGCTGGTCCCGAGACGGACGACGCTCAGGGACCCTCGACGACCGTCTCGAAGAGGTCGGGGTACTCCTGCAGCTTCAGCCGCCCGATCAGCGCGTAGCAGTACGCCTGGACGCGCTCGTGCCCGAGGCTCCAGTCACCGTCCCCGCTCCCGTCGACCTCCGCCACCTGCAGGTCCTCGATGGCCCGCGACGCCTGCCGCGTGAGCAGCGGCGGTGGGTCCTCCCCGATGACCGACTGGTAGACCGAGCGGGCGCGGCGCTTCGCCGTGATGAGGTGCCCAGAGTCGAACCCGGTCTGACCCTGCTCCAGTACGAGTTCGTCGACTGCCCGCTCGTACGCTCGTGCCTTCGCGACGCCGGTCGAGAAGGCGACCGCCGTCGTGACCCGGAGCTCCCGGTCGACGTCGACCGTCCACGGTGAGGGGACACCCGAGGGGATGCACCACCTGGCGAGCCGTCGGTGGGCGAAGGCGTACAGGTCGTCCTGTTCACTGTCGCCGAGCCCCTGTCGGGCGAGCGCCGCCTCCCGCGTCGGTGTGTCCGCGAGCGACGTCCTGAACGCTTCTGTGGCCGCCTGCAACCGCTCGGAGTACGGCGCCGCGTCGTCGCCGAGCCGGCGCTCCAGATGTCGCTGGAACCGTTCCGCGCTCTCGATGTGCACCTCGGACTGGAGGAGGTTCGCCGTCAGCTCGCCGACCGACCGCGCGTCGACGCCGGCCGTCGCGGGTCCGTCCTCGTCGTCCACGCCGTTCGTCGCGTCCGCGAAGCCGCGCAGGTCCGCGAGCTGCTCCGCCAGGATGGCCTCCTGCTCAATCTCGAGGTACCAGGCGAGGTCCGTCGCGGGGTCCGAGACCCGATACGGTTCGAGGGCCTCGGCGACACGTGCGGCCCGCTCCTGAAGTTCGGTGCCGCGTGTCGCCAGCGCCTGGAGGTCGCCTCGGCCGGTCTCCCAGCGCGCCCGTCCGAGGTCCTCACCGGCGAACTGGAGGCCGTAGGTGGCCTGCCAGAGCGCCTCGTGGTGGTCGCCGTTGCGCAGCGCGGACTCGGCGTCGTCCAGCCAGCCACCGTCGCCGACGAACCGTCGCTCGGAGTCGAACTCGCTCCACAGCGATTCGGCACGGCTCGTCGTCTCGGTCAGCAGGTCGACGGCGAACGCGGCGTGCTCCTCCGTCACCGTGGGTCGCCAGTGGCTGGTGACCTCGGGCGGTGTCGGGTACTGTCGCGATGCGTAGTCGGTGACCTGGTCGGGCAGGGCCGTCGGGTCGCGCATGCCGAGCCCGACGGTCACGCCTGTCCCGAGCATGCCGAGGCCGGCGAGACCGCCGATGAGCCGTCGTCTCGTGAGGGAGGGGAGATCGGGGACCATCTCGTGTCCGGCCACTACTGCCCCCGGGCACTTAGTTTCCGACACCACGGTTCTCGTTCAGAAGTGGGAACGGGCCGGCGTCCCTGGACGGAGGACCGGTCAGTCGGAGGGTCCGGTCAGTCGAGGTCCGCGCGCTCGAACAGCATCGTCCCGATGACCAGCGGACCGACCGTCCACGCGAGCAGGACCACCGCGAACGCCCAGGGTTCGACGTAGAACGGCACCGAGCCCCGCACCGCCGTCGTCGCCGTGGGGTATGCCGGGTCGACCGCGTTGATGGCCGACATGACGAGTGCGCTGTACGCCCCGGAGGGACTGAACCCCTGCAGGAACACGAACCACGCCGGCACCGAACCGCCCGGTGGACTCCCGACCGTCGCGAGGTACGCCCCCTGCGGGACGAGGTCCCAGAGGACGGCGAGCCCCAGATAGAGGGCGATGCCGACGGTCATGGCCCGGGACCGCGTCGCGACGGCGGCCGAGACACCCACCGCGATTCCGACGAAGGAGACACCGAGCACGGCGGTCAGCACGACGACCGCGAGGAACGCAGTCACCGGCACCGTCCCGTACACCGCGACGGCGACGACGCCCGCGAGGACGAATCCGACGAGGAGTCCGACGACGACGACCGCGCTTCGGCCGAGGAACTTGCCAAGGACGACCGTGGTGCGACCCGGTTCGAGTCCGAGGAGGATGCGGAGGCTCCCAGACTCCCGCTCTCCCGCGATGGCGAGATACGCCGCGACGAGGGCCACGATCGGGACCAGCATCGAGGCGAACTCGCTGGCCCCGCCGAGTGCCGCGAGGACGCCGGTGTCCATCGCGGGCACCAGCAACGGGAGCAGGAAGCTGAGGCTCACGATGGCGGTGACGAACGCGACGACACCCCAGAGGAGACGCGACCGCATCGCGTCCTCGAACTCCTTGCGCGCGATGACGGCCACGTTCATCGCTGCACCTCCATCGGCGGCGTCTCCGGCCCTCGATGGGTGTAGGCCGAGAACAGGTCCTCCAGGGAGGACTTCCGGGTGTCGAAGTCCAGGATCCGTGTCCCGCCCGCTCTGAGCTGGTCGAGGACGGCGAGCTTGGCCGCTGGTTCGGTGCACGTCACCTGAATCTCGTCACCCTCGACGTGAACCCCGGAGACACCGGCCAGCGAATCGAGGTCTGGACGGACGGGTGGTTCGTCGACGGTGACCGTGATGGTGGTCCCGGTCCCGAGCGACTCCCGCAGCCCGTCGACCGTATCGACCGCCACCAGCCGGCCATCGTCGAGGATGCCGACCCGGTCACAGACCGCCTCCACCTGGCTCAGGATGTGTGACGAGAAGAACACCGTGCCGCCGTCGGCAGCGTGCTGCAGCGTCAGCTCACGGATGTCACGTATCCCGTCGGGGTCCAGCCCGCTCGAGGGCTCGTCGAGGATGAGGAGGTCCGGGTCTCCGACGAGCGCGATTCCGAGTGCCAGCCGTTGGCTCATCCCCTTCGAGTAGGTACCCGCGGGACGGCTGCCGGCGCGCTCGTCGAGGCCGACCCGGTGCAGCAGGTCGTCGGGGTCGTCGTCGCTCCCTTTGAGACGGATGGCGTACTGGAGATGCTCGCGGCCACTCAGCCGGTCGTACAGGCTGTAGCCGTCCGGCAGGATGCCGACCCGGTCGTGAATCTCGTCGGCCTCAGCCTGGGCATCGAACCCCAGGACTGACGCGGAGCCCGCGGTGGGTCTGACGTAGTCCAGCAGCATGTCGATGGTCGTGGACTTCCCGGAGCCGTTCGGGCCGAGGAAGCCGAACACCTCGCCCTCCTCGACCGTGAGGGAGAGCTCGTCGACCGCGTAGACGTCGTCCCCGAAGCGCTTCGTGAGCCCGTCTGTACTGATAGCTGTCACGGTGACCGGTAGCGCTGCCCCGGGGATAAATATTGTTGAGAATTTTATATATTATCGGGGATACTACTCAAAGATCCTTGAGCAACGTCACCGAGAGGTCGGTGTCGACGGACGCCACCAGTCTCTCACCCTCGTGGACGACCGTGACCGTGAGCGGTAGCGGCTCCGAGCCGTCCGGTTCGACCTCCCACGTCTCGACGAGCGGGAGCAGCCGCCAGAACGGGAGGCTCGTCACGTCGACGTCGTGCGACCAGAAGAACGAGACGACGCCCGGGTGGTACAGCAACCGGGCCTCGACCGGGGCGAACAGACAGATACCACACTGCGAACAGTCGGCCCGGCAGCTGTAGCCCGCCGGCTCGTCGGTGCGCTCGACCGAGACGGCCATGAGCCCCCCGCAGGTCGGGCAGGTCCCCTCCAGCGCGACCGCGAGGTCGTTCCGTGCACGCCGGTCGCAGGCGGCGAGGACCTCCTCGCTCGTCCGGTCCTCCGTCGCGGGTGGCGGCAGGTCGTAGGTGACCACGATCGCGTCGCAGTCGGCACAGGCGACGGTCAGCAGCCGCTCGCGGTAGGATACCGAGAGCGTCGTGCACGCACAGCGAGGACACGCACCCTCGACCGTGATCGGCTCGAAGGTGGGCTCCTGCTCGTACGTCCCCGACCGGACCGCCCTCACGACCCGGTCGCCGGCCTGGGTGAGCGCGTAGGTGTCGTCCGACTTCCTGACGAACCGGCCGTCCAGCTGGTTCAGGTGGTACGAGAGCTGGGAGGTGCTATCGATTGCGAGTTCGTCGTACAGCTCCGTGAAGGACAGCCCGTCACGCTCGGCCTCCGCCGCCGCTGCCAGTCTCCGGAGGATGGTGAGCCGCAACTCGTTCCCGAGCGCGGCGAACGCGACACCTGGGTCCGCATCGGACTGACGCCCCATGTACGTCACCAGGGAGACGAACTGACCGGGTAAGGGTTTCGCCATCGTCGACGCCGCCGGTGTGGCCCCCAGACTTTTGACAGGGCGAATACAGGATTGGTCCATGTCCGATAGACGGCGCCGTGACCTGCTCCGGTCGGCTGGGCTGTTGGGGGTCGCGACGCTCGCAGGTTGTCAGGGAAGCGGTGGGGACCAGCCAGCGGAGAGCGAATCCACCGGGACACCGACCGAGGGGGCCACAACCCCGACCAGTACGCAGGTGACCACCGACCCTGGCGCCGAGGTCACCGTCTCCCTCGATACTGCCAGTGAACTGGGAACGGATGCGAGCCAGCTGACGGTGACCGGGACGGTCGAGACCAGCAACGCGATCCGGACGGTCACGGTGACGACAGCGGGCCAGCAGACGAGACTCGACGCCGGTGAGGGGGACCGGTTCGAGTTCGAGACCACCTTCGCCGTCGAGGGTGGCCAGCGATACGACGCCACCGTCACGGTGGTCGACGGTTCGGGGGCAGCGGCGTCGACCAGCGTCCGGACCGGACACGTCCCGGTCCACGTCGACCCGGCCGAGACCGACCGACTGGTCGGGACGCACTACTACCCCTGGTACGGGACGCCCGGACACGAGAACTGGACGGACCGGATCGTCTCCGAACCTGTCCTGGGGGAGTACGCGGGGAGCGACCCGGCCGTGGTCGACCAGCACCTCAAGTGGTGCCTCGAACACGGCATCCGCTGGCTCTCGCTGAGCTGGTGGGGACCGGGCACCGGGACAGACGACGTCATCCAGCGGACCCTGCTCCCTCGCGAGCGATTCGCGGACGTGGAGTTCTCGATCCTGTACGAGACCAAGGGGCGACTCGAGGGGCAGGACTACGACCTCGACGACTCCATCGGTCGCGGCATCCTCGTCGACGACTTCCGGTACCTCGCCGACGAGTACTTCCACAGGGAGAACTACCTCCACCTCGACGACAGACCCGTCGTCTTCGTCTACCTCGCCGACAGCCTCCGCGGGGACATCGCCGCGGCCTTCGATGCGGTGGAAGCCGAGATCGGGGTCCGGCCCTACATCCTCGCCGATGTGGCGTTCGGCGGCGCACCGGGAACGTCTCCCATCTCCGACGTCGCAGACGGCTACACCGCGTACAACGCCTACAGCGCACGCCAGGACATCGAGTCGGTGTTCCACGACCACTACGAGCATGGGAACGAGGTACTGGAGCTCGGGGCGAGGGCGCTCGACGCAGACCACGTCCCCATCGTCATGCCCGGGTACGACGACACCGGACTGCCCGCCTCGATCCGCGAGGACAATCCCGTCCTCTCGTCCTCTCCGGAGCGGTACGAGCGTGTCCTCGAGCAGGTGTCCCCACATCTCGCCGAGGCCCCGGCGGTGCTCCTCACCTCGTTCAACGAGTGGTACGAGGACACCCAGGTCGAGCCCGACGAGGAGTTCGGAACCGCGTATCTGGAGATCACTCGCGACCAGCTCGCGACCGGCACGTCGAGCGGTTTCGACCCGACCGGCTCGACGTTCAGGCTCTCGTTCAACACGACGGTGGTCCCCGCTTCGATCAATCCGGACAGCGACGACGAGCGCGAGCTCGCCTTCATGGCGTACGAGCTGTCGTTCCAGTCCGGCGACGAGACGGTCCTCACCTACGACATCGGGAGCCAGCGGTCGGAGCCGCTCTTCCTCCGTGGGGTGTTCGGCGCCTCCGAGGACAGCGACGGGTCCTGGCGATGGTTCGGGGGGTCAGACGCCGAGACGGTGGTGTTCGCCGATACCGATCTCTCCGGCGTCGACTCGGCGGTGCTATCGGGCATGCCGATGGCCTCCGAGCAGATCGAGGCCGACGTGTACTTCGGTGGCGAGCGCACGGACCACGTTGTGTTCGACGGGTCCGGTCGGACCGAGTACGAACTCTCCCTCGAGACGCCGAACGACCGCTGAAAGAGACCGCGGAATCGTCCAGACGACTGTACGGTGAGGTCGCCGCGAAAGGACCAGCAGCCGGGGCGCGCAGACCGACGGCCCGGCGTCACTCCGTACGGTCTACGCCGACATCCTGGTGGCGGTGGTGCGAGAACAGGATGACCGTGACCCGCGCGACGCTCTGCCGTGACCCGACCGCCGACGAGGCGTCGGTGCAGGGCGGGGCCTTCCTCTCCTCGGTGATCGACCGTGCCAGAGACCGGCTGCTCGGCGCCGTCGAGGACCCAGCGGAACGGGACCGGCTGGCCGCGCTGTTCGACGCCGTCCTCGACGGGGGCCACGCCATCGGTGAGCGGTCGTCGGCACGTACCGAACGTGTGATGCGTAGATGATTGTCGAATCTAATTTCCAATATATTAACACAGTTTTGGATAGAATTTTGAGTCTGGAGGCCTAATCGACGGACGAACCGAATGGAAGTCAGTTTTCAGCACGCGAACCCTCACTCCGGTGCCGAGTCCGTCCTGCTTCGGTTCCGTGGGGACGTGACCGACCAGACGGCGTGCATCCTCGTCGACGCCGGCACGGGCGTCGACGTCGACTCGCTCCTGGGCACGGACGAGTACCTGACGGCAGTGCTGCTCACACACGCACACCTCGACCACTACGCGACGCTCGGCGAGAACCTCCGTGACGGCGCCCCCGTCTACGCCTCGGAGCCGACCGCGGCCATCCTCGACGACGTCCTCTCCGAGGCGTCATCCAACTACGACATCTCCGACGTCGACCGCGTCCGCGACGCCCTGGAACCCGTCGACGACTGGACGACCGTCATGGGCGAGATCGGCATCAGACCGGTCCCGGCAGGGCACGCACCCGGGGCCGCCGGGTTCCTGCTCCGCTTCGAGGACGCTGGCGATCGCGAGACGGTGCTCGCGACGGGCGACTGGACCCGACGGGAGGTCGCCGGCTTCCCGGGGCTCCCCCTGTCGCCGTCGCCGTCGGCGCTCCTGTTGACCGGCGCGACGGACGACCGGTTCGAGGACACGCTGACCGACGCCATCGAGTCGATACTGGCCAGGACACGGGCCGGGTCCTCGGTCCTCGTCACGGCGAGCGGTCTCGCCGGCGTCCACGTCGCCACACTCCTCTCAGCTCTCGAGGACGAGCTGGACGTCCCGGCCGTCACGCTCGTCGGGCACGCAGCCAAGCTCTACGAGACGCTGGGCTACGACCACGAGACGGTCACCACGGTCCCGACGTACAGCGAACCGACTGGACTCGTCGAACCGGGCACCGTGACCATCGCTGGCCCTGAGGTGCCGGTCGAGGGCAGCTCGAAACGGCTGTTCGACCTGGTGGCGGACGACCCCGGGGCGACGCTCGTCCAGCTCACGAGCGGTGGGGTCTCGCCGGTCGAGTCAGCCGGCTGCACGGTCGAACAGTACCGGTATAGCAACCACCCGACGGAGGAGACCGTCGACGAACTCGTCGAGACCATGGCCCCCAGACAGGTCGTCGTCACCCACCAGTCGGGGGCGGGGCTGTCCCGGTACAAGGACCGCTACGACAGCTTCGTCTGGGCGACGACCGACCACGACGAGTACACGCTCTACCGGGACGGCACGTGGGTGGCCCCGCCGTGGGTCAACGACCACGTCGCCCGGCGACTCCGGAGCCGTCAGTACACGAACGGCGGCCTGGATGGGCTCACAGGGGAGACGGACTCCCTCCCCTCGGTGAGTCCAGGGGAGGTGACATCGTCGGCCGAGGGGCTCGCCGTCGGAGGACTCGTCGACCGCTTCCAGCCAAGCGATCCGACGCCCCCCGCAGAGCACGGGGAGGATGCCGACGGGGCGGACGAATCCGGTGGGTCCACCGTCGAACCGGTCCCGAACGCGACGCTGACCGAGATCAGGTCACAGCTCGACCGACTCGAACGGGAACTCGTCGACGACGACGTGCGAGAGGAGTGTCTCCGGGCACGGGTCGTCGATGCGGGCGACGGTGACGTCCTCCTCCGGCTGCTCGACGCGAGCGAGACCCAGACGCTCGACCACGGCGAGGTGGTAACCGTCACCGTCGAGCCGGGGTCGCAGTGACGACGTCGGCTCCCCGTCAGACCGGCTGAGTGACACGCCCGGTGCAGCAGTGTGAAGCGCGCCCGCCGAGTGCGACGGTACGGCCCCGGTCGGGCCGGCGCGGTGGCTACAGGTCGCCGCTCCGGAACCGCCGGTAGCCGACGACGAGGGGGACGACCGCCCAGAGCACGAGCAGCAGAACTCCCATCCACCAGTCGACGTAGAACGGGGTCCCGGCACCGAGGTAGAGACCCGCCCCACCGCCGTCGAAGCCGAACTCGAGCACCCGATAGTACGACTGTCCGGGCTCGAGCAGGCGGTAGAGGTACGCCCAGTCGGGGAACTCGCTGGGTGGGACGGGCTGCCGGTGGAGCACCAGCAACGTCATCCCGTGGAGGAGTCCCCAGAAGTTCACCAGCAGCAGGTAGCCGCCGAGGGCCCCGAACGTGATCCAGCGGTCCACGGCCGTCGACATCGACAGTCCGACGGAGAAGCCGACGAACGCGAGGCCGAGCAGTACCGTCGCGAAAAGGAACCACGGGTACCACAGGAGGCCCTCGGTGCCGTAGAGCACCGCGGCCACGCCGCCGGCGACGACCATGGCGGCGAGCGTCGGGACGAGCAGCACGACGGAGCGTCCGACGAAGGTGCCCACGGCGAGGTCCTTGCGGTCGTGGGGCATCGACAGCGTCAGCTTCAGGCTCCCGCTGTTGCGCTCGTGGACGACCGACTTGTAGCCGAGCATGATGGCGAGCAGCGGGACGACGAGCGCCAGCACGCCGGCGTAGCCGTTCACGAAGGCGGTGAACGTCTCCTCGCCGACGTACTGGTGCAGGACCGCATAGCCGACCGAGAGCACCAGCAGGATGGCGACGAGCAGCCAGATGGCCTTCGAGCGCCCCGCGTCGTTGACGTCCTTGTACGCGATGTCCTGCCAGCTCATGAGAGGTCCACCCCCGAGAAACGGAGGTAGCTGAGCCCGAGCGGGACGACGAGCCAGCAGAGGAAGATGGGGATGGCGACCCACTCGCTGAGGTACCACGCCCCGTCGATGCTCGCACTCGGGTCGAACAGCCCCGTCGTGATCCGGGTGAACAGTCGCCCCGGCTCCAGTCCGACGACGAACTGGAGGGGATCGGGGAGCTCGTCACCGATGAGGTCGCTCGCCCGGAGCGCCAGCGCCAGCGCGCCGACGACGGTGTCCCAGACGATGACGAGCAGGAAGAACACGGTGACCGCGAGGACGAGCGCCCGCCGTTTCGTCGAGACGAGCAGGGAGGACGCGAGACCGATGCCGGTCCAGATCGCACCGTACAACACGGTCAGGACCACGAAGCCGAGGAACGGCAGCAGGTCGAGCGTTCCGTACGGGTAGACGACGAGGAAGCCGGCGATGGCCATCGTGCCGACGATGGTCGCCCCCAGCAGCCCCGTCCGAGAGGCGTACTTCCCGAGGACGACGTCCTCGCGGCTGATCGGGAGCGAGAGCGACAGCAGGAGCGACCCCGACTCCCGCTCGCCGACGACCGCGCTGTAGCCCAGCAACACGCCGACCAGCGGGACCAGCGTGGTGAGCCAGCCGGTCGCGTAGGTGGTGAACGTGCCGGTCGTCACGGCTGCCCGCTCCCCCGGCGGGAACGTGATCGGGTAGATGTAGCCCGCGAGCAGGATGGCCAGGGCGACGAGCGTCAGCAGCACCCGTGTCGAGCGCTGGTCCGCGGTGTCCTGCCAGTCCTCCTCGGCGACGAGTCGCCAGCTCATCGCCCTCTGGAGCCCGTGTACTCGATGAACATGTCCTCGAGCGAGGCCTCCTCGGTCTTGAAGTTCATCACCTCGATGCCGGCCTCGTGGAGGGCGACGACGATGTCCATCTTCGCGTCGTTCGTACACGTCACCTCGATGGTGGAGTCACCCTGCGAGACGACGGTCTCGACGCCGTCGATGGTCTCGATCTCCGCGAGCGTGCTGTCGCGGAGCTCGTCGAGCGTGAGCACGAGCTTCGTCCCGCCGCCCATCGAGCTGCGGAGCCCCTCGATAGTGTCGACGGCGACGAGCTCGCCCCGCTGGAGGATGCCGACCCGGTCGCAGACGGCCTCGACCTGTTCGAGGATGTGGGAGGAGAAGAAGATCGTCGCCCCGCGTTCGTTCTCCTCGCGGAGTATCTGGCGCATCTCCGCCGCGCCGTTCGGATCGAGACCGGTGCTCGGCTCGTCGAGCAACAGGAGGTCGGGCTCGCCGACGAGTGCCATCCCGAGGACGAGTCGCTGGGCCATCCCCTTCGAGTAGCCACTCGCCTTCCGGTCGGCGGCGTCGCGGATCCCTACCCGGTCGAGGATGTCGAGCGGGTTCGTGTCGTAGGCGTCCTTCGAGCGGATGGCGTACTCGATGTGCTGGCGGCCGGTCAGGCGCTCGATGACCGAGTAGCCCTCCGGCAGCACCCCGATCCGCTCGCGGGCCTCGACACCGTTCCGCTGGCAGTCGGTCCCGAAGATCTCGACGTGGCCGTCGCTCGGCTTCGCGAAGTCGAGCAGGACGTTGATGAACGTCGACTTCCCGGCGCCGTTCGGGCCGAGGAAGCCGAACGTCTCGCCCTCCTCGACCGTGAGGTCTACCCTGTCGAGGGCTGTGGTCGACCCGTAGTGTTTCGACACGTTCGTCGCATCGATAGCATTCATACACCGACCATCTGACGGCAACCTTATAATCCACCCCCTCTCGTTTCAGGGGCTGAAAACCTGCGAGACGGTAGCATACCTCTCGAATCCCGGAGGGGCCGCAGTCTGTCGTGCCGGCTCGGTGCGACTCCTACTGGTCGGAGCCGCCGATGCTGCCCTGCGGTGGCTTCTCCGCGCTCCGTGCAGAGGTCAGGAGGATTCCGCCGAGCAGCACGCCGAGCGAGACCCCCGCCACCGCGCCGACGGCCGCGGCGTTCGCGACCACCGCGTCGAGCGACCAGCCGACCAGCAGGCCGAGCGCGGTGCCGACGAGCAGACCGACGAGCACCGCGACGCCGATCACGCGGCTCGCCCAGTCGTCGGCCCCGCTGTAGGTGCCAGCGAACTGACCGACGATCGCGCCGGTGAGCAGGCCCCCGGAGACGCCGTAGCCGGCCAGCAACGCGAGGTCCGCCGAGTGGCCCGTGACGACGGCAGCCGTGCCGCCGATACCCGCGCCGAGCGGGATGCCGATACCTGCGCCGTAGTTCCGTAGCGTCGAGGACATGGTTTCTGATAGGTCAGCTGGCAGCTTATAACCAGAGCCCGTCTCTCTCTTCCCGAGAACCAGCCGACTCGTCCACCGGGAACGATGGGGCTTACACCGTGGAACCGGAACTAGCGGTATGGACGTCATCGCCGTCGCGGCTGTCAGCGAGAACGGTGTCATCGGGGACGGACCGACGCTCCCCTGGAGTCTGCCCGAAGAGGTGCAGCGCTACCGGGAGCGCGTCGCCGACGATCTGGTGGTCATCGGCCGCCGGACCTTCGAGATGTTCGACGACCCGCCGGGCGCGGCGCAGCTCGTCCTGAGCCGCAGCGACCGGGCGTACGACGACCCGGACGTGACCCACGCCGGGAGCGTCGCGGATGCGGTCGCCATCGCCCGGGAGCGAGGCGCATCGGTCCTCTACGTCCTCGGTGGCAGCGCCATCTACGAGGCGTTCCTCCCACACTACGACCGGATGCTCCTCAGTCGCATCGAGGGCGAGTACGACGGCGACGCATACTTCCCCGAGTTCGACCGCGACGAGTGGGACCTGGTCTCCGAGACGCAGTTCGACGGCTACGTGCTCGAGGAGTGGGTGCCCACGTTCGAACGGGAGTGAGACGAGTCGACTCTGGGCCCCCACCGACGACTGTTGGACGCCAGCACCGCTGTGAGAAGGCCGTACCGGCAAGTAGTTTTATCAATTTCTACTGATAACTCGAGCTATGACAGAGCGAGGTCGATCCTCGATCGGTGGCGCGTTCCGGACCACAATCGGACTCTTACTCGTTGTGTGTCTCGTCGCATCGACAGCGACTGCATCGACGGTCGCCGTGGATACCGGAGCGTCGTCCAGTTCTCCCGTCGACACAGGTACCGCATTGGACCGTCCAGACGGTGACAACACCACGATGTGGGCCCCGGAAGGCACCGTTCTCGAAGACGTCGACCGATTCGCGATGACCAACGCCGATGGCGATGGTGTACTCCGCATCGCGTTCACGCGAGGCGAGGAGATACACCTTGCCAGTGTCACGACGCATGGCGAGGTCGTCGGCACTTCACGGGTCACGACTGCTGTGAACGAAGTCACCAAGATCGATGTTGTGGCGTCTGAAGATGGGCGGAGCCACATCATCTACCGCACCCAGCCAGACGCTGGCACCCACGCCGTCCGCCACATCGCCGTGACGTCCGAGGGAAGTCTGGATTTCGAACAGACGGTTCGCACCGACAGTGAGCGTATCAACTTCGAGGATACCACCATCGGTCCCAACGGTCGGGTGTTCGTCATCTCGGACGATTTCGACACCACCGGAATCGATTTCTGGGCGCTGAATACCGCCGAACCCGGTCTCAATGGGTTCCTTGAAACTGGGACGGGCGCCGACGTTCATAATCCCTCACTGACAGTCCACGAGGAGACGCTCTACATCGGATTTTCCGAGGATCACAGTCGAACCGCCCATCATCTCCAGGTTGCGAGGTACGACCTGAGCGGGGCGACCGTACAACGGAGCGGGCAAGACGATTTGATCGACAACGATCACCGCATCGTCGACAGTCGTATTCAGGACTTGGCGGTCCATCCGGACGGTCTACTCCTCGTCACCTACAGCGACAACGACAGGACGTCCCTCAGTGCCTTCGATCCGAACAGCGGTGCTATGGTCACCGGCCTGGACGGTTTCGATGGCTTCGTACGAACCGACTGGACTGTCGACTACTCTGGACGGTCGTTCGCCTTCGTGGACTCTCAGCACGTTGTCTTCGACGAGCAGTTGGACGACCGGAGAGCAGTGCCATTCTCCGGGGACAGCGTCGCCAGAAACGGCCACGGCTTCCCGAGCCTCCTGACGAAGACGGACGATGGCGACCTCCGCTACCGGCCGATGGTCGTCCAGGCGCTGCCCGAGACCGAGAACCCCATCGCCCAGTACGGCTCCATCGATGACGCACTGGCCCAGCGCGTCGAGGAACTCCAGACGGCGGCCAGTCGCCCCATCAACATCTCCGTCGTCGTTCGTCCCGCCGGGGGTGGAGAGTCGTTCCAGACCGGTGAACGGGCCGCGGTCACCGTCAACGCTGGTGATGCCTCGATTGCTGATATCGACGTGCTGTTCGACGGTGCGGTCTACTCGCTCGACACCGATGGGAGTACCACTATCCCACTGTCGGAGCCTGGGAGCCAAGAACTCGAGGTCCGATACGGCGACGCGTCGGAGACGGTCACCTTGACGGTGGAGCAGGCAGGTGGAGGCCAGGAGACGGCCACCACCGGAATCGGAAATTCCAGTGAAGCGACTGATGAGTCAGCGTCGGGTGACGGCGGCGCGCCAGGATTCGGCCTCCTCGGGTCGCTGCTCGGAATCAGTCTCTGCCTCTGGGCTGCTCGTCGTCGTGTCGATGGTCGACAGTAGCTTGAACCGCCGGGTTCAGCCCTCGTTTACGTGCTTCCCGCCGTCCCAGTGGTGGTCGGCGAGGACGCGTTCACCCATCTCTCGCGGGACGTCCTCGAGCGCCGTCGCCATGGTATCGTTCCAGCGGTTGAGGAAGCCGTAGAGGCTGATGGCGGCGAGCAGTTCGACTATCTCGTCGTCGGACCAGTGCTCCTTCATCGCGGTCATGATCTCCTCGTCGACCTCGTTCGGGACCTTCCCGGCCGCGAGTGCGAAGTCGAGTCCCACCCGCTCCTTCTCCGTGTAGAGCTCGCTCGTCCGGTACTCCCAGAGGTCGTCTATCTTCTCCTGACTGACCCCGTGTATCTCGGCCGCGATGAGCGAATGCGCCTCGCAGTACTGGCAGCCGGCGGCCCGACTCGAGAAGTGAGCGGCCATCCGCTTGAACCCGGGGTCGACCTCGTCGCACTCGTTCATGACGGCCTCGGTGAGGTCGTGGAACCCCCGGACGACCGGTGGTTTCCGTTGCATTGTCAGGAGACTGTTCGGGACGAACCCGAGGATCTCCTCGAAGAGCGCGAAGTCCTCTTCGAGTTCCGGGTTCTCGTCCATCGGCAGTGGTTCGAGATGTGGCATCAGTGACCACATCACACTACCGTCGTCCGTGGTTTAGTCCTGTCCATCGCCTCACAGGTGGGGTCCCTCCGTGGCTCCCGATATGCGCCAGGACCCGAGTTTCTGGTCGGTATCCGGCCAGAGCCACTCCTATCTGGGATGCACTCGTACCCTGTCTCATGGCGACGATCGCCGAGTTCGTCATCCCCGCCACCGAGTTCCCCCTCGGGAGAATCGCCGAGGAGCTCCCAGACGTGACCGTCGAACTCGAACGGATCATCCCGACGAGGGACGCCATCGTCCCCTACCTGTGGGTTCGTGGCTGTGATGGGCCGCTGGAGTCCGATACCCTGGCGCGACTCACCGCTCAGACGGACCTGAAGGACGTCGAGGTCGTCGACAGGGTCGAGGGCGCGTACCTCCTCCGTGCCGAGTGGAGATCACGATACGAAGGTGTATTGCGGGCGATCACGGACACCGACGTCGTGCTCCTCTCCGGCGTCGGGAACGCCGAGCAGTGGACGTTCGAACTCCGGGGGACCGACCACGAGTCCATCGCGGCCTTCCAGCAGTGCTGCCGCGAACTCGACATCCACGCCACGCTCGTCTCGCTGCAACGTCTCTCGGAGCTCCAGACCGGTCAGGACCACGACCTGACGCCGGCACAGCAGGAGGCACTGGTTCTCGCCTACGAGCAGGGCTACTACGAGTCGCCCCGACAGGTCACGCTGGCGGAGCTGGCCGAGACACTCGGTATCACGGGGCAGTCGCTCGGCTCTCGACTCCGCCGTGGGACACATCGTCTCATCGAGAACACGTTGATCGAGTGACCGGTACTGCCGGGTGAAGAACACCGTTCATATGAAGAAGGAACATTCACTCGGTGTCACCGAATCATCGCAGTGTATGAGCGCCGACGACTTCGACAGCCGCCCTCAACCCCCAGTCGAGCCAGACCTGCCGAACCTGCTGTACGAGCCAGAGACGGAGTCGTTCCGGTACTCGGGCGAGGACGATCGCTGGTCGATGAGCGAGGCCGTCGTCTCCTCGGTCTCCGTCGCCACAGAACGTGACCCACTCGACCTGCCACCACTCTACTCGGCGATCGACCCCGACGCGCTCGACGCCCTCCTCTCACCCGTCGGGCACCAGATACCCAGCCGGTCCATCACGGTCTCGTTCGAGTACGCGGGCTGCTGGATCGTCATCCAGGACCAGTCGAGGATACGTGTACGGCCATCGTCGGAGACGACGGGGCTCTGAGCGAGGCCCGGCCGCCGCTCTCCTGGAACTCTGTGCGAGACGGTCTGCCGGCGACCGATACGTCCACGGCCGCTCAACCGGTGGCACTGCTCGATCAGGGCTGCCCGTCGGCGCTCTCCCCGCCGGCGCCCACCTCCGCCCGTACCCGACGGACTGTATCGAGCTGGCGGGACTCCGCCAGCGAGATCTTCCCGGGGTTCGGACTGTACGTGATGAGCCCTGCCTCCGACAGCTTCGGCAGGTGGACGTGATGCAGCTGCAGTTCGACGTCCTCGACGGTCCTGCCGGTCTCCCCACCGGTCCACTCGACGATTCCTCTCGCGAGCTCTTCCCGCTCGACGCCACCCGCCTGCTGCGAGAGGTAGTCCAGCGCGTACCGTCGGTAGGGGTGTGCGAGGAGTGTATGAATCTCTGATAGTTCCTCCGCCTCTATCCGTCCCATATCGTTTTAGACGCACCTGAGATGCATAAGGCTCATTATCAGCGGAGAACAATTACTTGCAATATTCAAGACACGAACGACCGCTGCTTGGAGACTCCAACTGCTCACCTACGTGGTCGTTCACCGTCGCCTACCGAGCTGCGAGAGCAGCGGCTCGCCGCTTTTCGTCCCCCCGGTCGGTTCCCTCCAGCCACTACGACCCCTCGTCCTCGTCGTCGGCATCGTTCGACAGGTGGAAGTGGTCCCACGGCTGGAACCGTTCCGTCGAGACGATCTCGCTGCTGTTGATCCGTAGTCCGAGCGTGTCCAGTTCCTCGGTTATCCGTTCCGTCTCGTCCGTCGACCCCGCGACCGCCATGACGTGCAGGTTCCCCTCGCCCGACATGAGCTCGCGGACGTTCACGACACCGTCGATCTCGAGGGCCCGTTCCGCGACCGCCGACCGGTCTGACATGGGGACCGAACCGATGAACAGGACCGAGAGGGGATACCCCGCGCTCTCGTAGTCGATCTCGGGATGGTAGCCCCGAATGACGCCCAGATCTTCGAGTGCCTCGATACGGTTGTGAATCGTCGTACTCGACACTCCGGTGTCGGATGCGATATCCGTATCCGTCATCCCTCTCGCGTCGAGCTGGAGCAGGTGGAGGATGCGCCTGTCGAGATTATCGAGCACCCGGTCTCCCATACACCTGAGTACGCGCGGATCGACATTCAATCGGTCGGTGCGCACGTCGTCTCTCCGCCGGTTCAGTCACCGAACAGGGCCGCGAGGACCGCCGACTCCGCCCGCTGGAGGTGCTCACCAGCGGTGGACGGCGAGCAGTCGAGTGCTGCCGCCACGTCGGCGGTCGTCGCCTCCCGCGGGACCGCGTAGTATCCGAGCGCGAGTGCGGTCTCGACGGCCTCGCGCTGGCGGTCCGAGAGCGCCCCTCTGGCATCGGCCGGCGCGACTCGCTCGCCGCCGACGCGGCGGACCTCCACGTCCACCGCATCGGGCACGCCGTCCACGGCGGCCTGCACGTCCGCCTCCGTCCCGACGATGGTGAAGGTGCTGCTCCCGTCCTCGCCCCACTCCACCGGTGGAACGGTCAGCAGCCCGTCCCGGGTGAAGTTCTCCCAGAGCGCCCGTGCCTCGGCCGGTGCGTGCCCCTTCAGGAACAGATAGCACTCGCGGTCGCTCACCGGCAACAGCTCGTGGTCGAGCATCTGGTCGTCGGCCTCGAGCTCGGGCACGAGTCGCTCGTAGTCGCCACGGAGCCGGAGCAGGAACGCAGCGGGCGGCTCCCTGATGTTCCAGTTCACCGTCTGCACGCGCCGCAGGTACGGAGCCCGGGTGAGTCGCTCGTACAGCGTCGGGTTCTCGAGTGACTGCGGGTGGATGGTCACTCGGACTCGCTTCATGTTCGAACGTCCTCGGACGCCGCGGAAAAACTGTCGGTGGGTGGCCGCCACTTGAATGGACCCCTGCCATCCGGCAGAATCGACTCCAGTGACTCGGACCCACCATCCAGGTATGCGCATCGATGCATCCCCCCTGGAAGCCGCGCTGACGAGTGACTGGACGATCGTGGCCGGACTCCTCCTGTCCATCCTGCTCGTCCCGGCGTCTGTCTACTACCTGCTCGTGGTCAGGACCGCCGTCGCACCAGGCTGGCCATCGGTCGGACTCGCCGGTGGCATCGCGATGGCCCCGGGACTCGTGATGGGAGCACTCGCGCTCCGGGTCGCGGCGCAGGGCTGAGCGCACCGCCCTTTATTGTCGTTCGCGGCGACAGGTCAGTCCGAGAATCGCCATGCAGCTCACCACCTACCTGCGACGACGACGGTGGACGCCTGTGCTCGGGTACGTACTGTTCGTCGCCCTCATGGTCGCCGGCTACTACTACAACATCACCTTCGTCCAGCTCGGCCTCATCGACCTGGGGACGAGGCTCGTCGGGATGTCCGAGACGGCCGTCTCGGCCTGGATGGCCGGGCTCGCGCTCTGTACCCTCGTCGTCGCCGTCGCCACCGGCGTCACGATGGACCGTCGCGGCTGGAGCACCGACCTCCGGACCAAGCTCCGCCTGCTGCTCGGCGTCGTGGTCGTGCAGTTCTGTCTCACACTCGTCGCACCGTTCGTCCGAACCGTCCCGAGCTTCGGCGCGTGGATCGTCGTCGCCTCTGTCGGTCTCGGGGTCGGGTTCCCGGTCTCGTTCTCGCTCGCGGTCGACCTGGTCCCGGTTCCCGACCGGGGCTACGTCGCGGCACTCATCACCGCGGTCGCGTACTTCCTCGCGAACGCCATCCCGCTCACGTGGTCGGTCGAGACGTTCAGCCGGCTCATGGTGGCCGCGATGCTGCCCGGCATCCTCGTCCTCGGCATCCTCGTCTCCCGTCGGAGCGAGCGACTCGAGACCGTGCTCTCGACCCTCGAGGGCCAACGCGAGGCGTTCGGCCCCGGTCGGTTCTGCCGGCCCGAGCCGGTCGCCGCCCGGAGCCTCGCCTTCGCTGTGCCGACGGTGCTCATGTTCGGCGTGTTCTTCGTCGACAGCCTGGGCTTCCTCCGCATCATCGACACACCGGCACTGCTGTTGAGCTCCTGGCAGTCGCCCCAGCTCTCGACACGCCTGCTCATCGCCGTCGCGCACGTCGTCGGCGCCGTCATGGCCGGTGTCATCTACGCGAACTACCCCCTGAACCGGGTGTTCCTCTGGACCTTCGCGCTGTTCGCGCTGACCCACGTCCTCTACACCTGGGACCTCCGGCTCGCGGCCGCACTCCCGACCATCGCGGGCGGGGCCGCCTCACCGCTGAACCCGGCGTTCTACGCGGTCGCTGTCAGCTTCTACACCACCCTCAACTTCGCGCTCTGGCCCGACCTCTCGACGACCGAGACCATCGGCACCCACTCCGCCATCGGCATCGGTGTCGCGGGCTGGCTCGCCACCTTCCTCAGCACCGCGCTCGCCCTCTACTTCCAGGCGTCCGAGCTCACCCTGCTCTCGCACCTCAACGTCGTGCAGGCGCTCTCGCTGCTGATGGTGTTCGGGCTGCTGGCCGGGCTCTATGCCCGACGGATGGTCCTCCTCGCTCGGACGGGTGATGTCGCGTGAACCCGACCGAGCTGGTCCCGCTGCTGGTCGTCGTCGTGCTGCTCGTCTCCGCCAGCGGGGCGGACCCGGACCGGATGACGGTCACGCTCCAGGGCGACCAGACGCTCGACGAGATCGACGGCGTCCACGTCGTCGCCGGCGGGACGACCACCGTCCCGGCGAACGCATCCGTCGATGGGGACCTGTACGTCATCGGCGGGACCGCACGTCTCGACGGGACACTCAGTGGCGACGTGACGGTGCTCGCGGGGAACGTGACGGTGACCGAGCGCGCGACGCTCGCCGGCACGCTTCGGACCATCGGCGGGCGGGTGACCGTCGCGGACGGGGCGACCATCGGCGTGTTCGACCGGTTCGAGCCTCCGGCACCGGGCGGGTCCCCGACCCGGCGCGTCGGGACCTTCCTGCTCCAGTTCCTCGTCCTGGGCGCCGCAGGCTGGTGGCTCGCCCGTCGACAGCCGACGCTGCTGTCGAACGTCGGTCACGCCGTGACGGAGCACCCGCTGGTGTGCGGCGTCGTGGGCTCGCTCGGAGCGCTCTCCCTCCTCGTGCTGTTCGTCTATATGGCCTTCACGCTCATCCTCCTCCCGGTCAGTCTGGTGGGTCTCCTCGGCCAACTCGCGGTCGTACTGTACGCACAGGTCGTCTTCGGATACCTCGTCGGCAGCAGACTCCCGGTGGCGCGGACGGACCGTGCCACCTTCCTCGGGGTCGGCGTCGTGCTGTTCGCCTTCGAGGTGCTCGGTGCGTTCCCCCTCGTCGGTGCGCTCGTCCAGCTCGCCGCCATCGGCGTCGGCTTCGGCGCGGTTCTCAACACGTACTTCGGGCTCCAACGGTTCGAACCGGTTTCACTCCCCGGTGTTGACGAGTGATGGGTCGCGGCAGGCACTCCGCCATCGGCGTCTCGCATCGGGGTCGAGACCCGGAATCGATTCCCACCGCGGGAGAACCTGCCTCCGACTTCAAGCCGCCCGCTGACGTCTCTCTAGCCGTGATGATACCACTCCAAGCACTCGGTCTGCCCGAGATACTCGTCATCCTGGTCATCTTCGTCGTCCCGCTCGTGCTACTCGCAGCCGCCGTCCTGGGTGGCCTGTACCTCTACCGAAAGCGGACCGTCGGTCCGGGGACCGAGCCGGGGCAGTCACCGGACGAGCCGGACGCGGCCGACGAAACGACGACGCCCTGACCCGGCCACTCCGAGCCGACTCTCCCCCAGGCACCTTCCGTCGACACTACCACGAGGAGCGACCGGGCCGCCATCTACGAGGTCGATCGGACTGACGGTACGCACCGAAGTTGGTTGCGGAGCGCAGCCGTCCGCGACGTTCGAAACGCGGGATTACGGCGGGGCAGGCGGCCATTCGACCGGCGGAGACTCCCGACTGTGTGCCGGTGCCGACGGACAGCGACAGATCCCGATTACCCTTCCAAAAGAGCTCGTAACTTTGCACCCGGGGAGTGTGTCCACTGCATGGCCATCTCGTGGCGAGCGGTCCTGATCGGATTCTTCGTCGAGGTCCTCGTCGGGTCGATCGGCGGTATCGTCATCCCGGTTTTCGGGACTGTCGGCGGGGGAGTGATCGGTGGACTCATAGCCGGCTACATCGCGGGTGGCGGGCTGTGGAACGGCATGTGGAACGGGCTCGTCGCCGGCGCCTTCGGTGGCATCGTCGCGGTGATCGTCCTCGCCCTCGCCGGCTCCCTCGTCGGAGCGATCGCCGGTCCGCTGGGGAGTCTGTTCGCGGGAGCGAGCATCTTCATCATCGGTATCATCGTGGCGCTGCTGTTCGCAATCCCGAGTGGAATCGCAGGCGCACTCGGTGGCTGGGTGCGGACGCTGAGCTAACGGGGTCGACGGACATTCGTGGCTCACACGATAAGGAAACTCGGCGGATACAGCAGCAGGCAGAGCACCGCGGCTCGCCGGTCGATGCCTCGCTGCCAATAGAACAGGCCGAGGACCAGCAGCGAGACGGCGAGCATGTACTGTGCGGAGAGCATGATGCCGACCGGGTCGACGAGAGTGACGTCGTAGAAGAGGGGGCCGATACCGAGCGAGAAGACGGGGTCGGTGATGTTGCTTCCGAGGATGGCCCCGACCGAGATACCCTCCTGGCCGCCTCTGGCCGCGATTCCCGCGACGACGATCTCCGGCGCGGTCGTCCCGAGACCGGTCAGCAGGCCCACGATGTACTCCGGGATGCCGACCGAGATCGCTATCTCGACGCCCGCAGTCACCATCACGTGGCCGCCGACCACGACCATCCCGAGGCCGAGGACGATCCACGGGACCGTCCGCCGGGGTGGTTCGCGTTCGACGACCTCCTCGGTGATCTCCTCGCCGCCCTCGTTGGTGTACAACGTGTAGATGAAGAAGACGTACGAGAGCATCATCAGGAACCCCTCCGACCGGATGAGCTCGCCGTCCTCGACGACAAGTATCATGATGATCATCGAGAGCACCATCGCGCCGCCGTAGATCATCACGTTCCGCCGCTCGGCGACGATGGGCGAGAGGAGCGCGACGATCCCGATGGCGAGGGTGATCTGTGCGGTCTCCGAGCCGACGATGTTCCCGACGAGCAGGTCGCCGGCTCCGTAGGACGCAGCGTAGATGGACGTCGTCATCTCCGGCACGGACGTCCCGACGGCGATGACCGTGACACCGACGAAGAACTTGGAGACACCGTAGTACAGCGCCAGGTCGCCGGCGGAGGAGACGGCACGCTCTGCGCCGATCACCAGCAGGGCGAGCCCGCCGACGAAGAGGAGGTACTGTTCGAGCACGGTCGTGGTCGGGGGACGGTCCGACCGCCTGCAGCGAGGCCAGCGACGGCCGGACCGGTCTCGTGACTGACCTGTCCACGGCGGGTCCCCTCAGCGTTTCGGTGCGCCGTGGTCCCGGTCGTCGGCCAGCAGCTCGCGGATGGTCCGGATCGTCAGCCGGTCGAGGCTGAACGACGCCACCGCGAAGGAGACGAAGAACACCACGACGGCGACCACGTCGAGCAGGAGGATCGCGGCCAGGTCGAACGTGGCGATGCCCTCGATGAGCGTCACCGCTCCGCTCACGCCCACCTCGAAGGTGACGAGCGCCGTCGCGCCGGCCAGTCCAGCACCGAGCCCGTACACCAGCAGCCAGTACTGGGCCGGGATCAGTGGGTGTATCACCCAGCCACGTCCGGCCGCCGACCGACCGGTGAGCGCGTCGAACTGCGTGCGGAGCTGGTCGAGGACGGTCACCGCGAGCACGAACCACAGCAGCGCCGCGAGTCCGAGACGGACGAGCGACGGCGAGAGCTCGAGCACGCGACCGGCGAACAGGTCGACGACGGTCGGGGTCGCCCGGTCGACGACGACGTAGAACAGCCAGTAGCCGAGGGCAGCGTCGACGGGGCCGTAGGCGGGGAAGGCCGGCCCCAATCGGGCGTGGTCCCGGGACCTGGCAGTGACTGTCGATTCCATACCGGAGAGACGCGCCGTGGCGGCTTCAACAGCGCGTCCGGCTCTCACGGCGTGAGAACGACCTGTCTTCGTTATGTCCTGAACGGTCGATCGTTCAGTCATGGCAACAGAAGAGACATCCACCACCGACGCCCGGAAGACCATCGCCATCACGGGGGACGCACTCGGTCCGAAGAACACACACGTCGAGACGGGGACAGGTGAGTTCGTGATCGGACGCGACGGAAGCCCGCTCGAGTACCTCCTCGGGTCGCTCGCCGGCTGCTTCAACGTCATCGGACACCTCGTCGCGAAGGAACAGGGCATCACCGTCGACAGCCTGTCGGTCGCCGTCGAGGGCGACATCGACACACGACGGTACATGGGCGAGTCGACCGAGCCGCGAGCTGGCTTCGAGACGCTCCGGCTCTCGGTCACCGTCGAGACGGACGCCGACCAGGCAGCGGTCGACGCGTGGATACGAGAGGTCGAGGCGCGGTGTCCCGTGGCGGACAACCTCGAGAACGGGGTGGGGCTGTCCGCGGAGGCTATCATCGCCTGACAGGGGCGCGGTGGCTCCCTCGGTCGCCACGGTCGCCGAAGTACCGAGTCTGGAGGAACGGTCAGTCGTCGGTCAGGGCCTCACGGCCGTCGGCCTCGTCGGTCCATATCGCGCCGGTCTCCCCGTCGTCGCTCACGTCGATGCTCCCCATCTCCGGCGTCTCCCGGTCGCCGTAGCGGGTCTTGAGCTTGCCGAGCGCGACGGCGACCGCGTAGATGCCGACGCCACAGAGGACGACGACGCCACCTGCGGTCGCACCAATCGTGTAGGAGACGGCGATGCCGAGCATGACCGAGAGCTCGGCGAGTACGATCGAGACGAGCAGTGACTCGTTGAAGCTGCGGGACACCTGTGACGCCCCCGCGACGGGGACGACGAGCATCGCCGCGACGAGGATGACGCCCATGATCTGCATCGCGCCCACGACGACGAGCGCGGTCAGCATCACCATGATGCGGTTGTACCAGTTCACCGAGATGCCCGACACCTCGGCCGCGGTCTCGTCGAAGGTGACGTAGAGGAGCTGGTTGCGCGTCAGCGCGACGACCCCGACGATGATGCCGAACAGCACCAGCAGGATAGCCGCGCTCTGTGAGGTCACCGTCGAGAGGTTGCCGAAGAGGTACTGCTCGACGCTGACTGTCATGCCGCCGGCGTTGATGCTGATGAGCGTCGTCCCCAGCGCGAACCCCGTCGACAGGACGATCGCCATCGAGACGTCGTTGTACGCGTCCGTCACCTCCGAGATGAGCTCGATGAACAGCGCCGCGATCATCGCCACGATGACCGCGGTCAGGTACGGCGTCACCCCGAGGTCGATGGTCGCGTTCAGGAACAGGCCGACGGCGACGCCGGCGAACGCGGTGTGGGCGAGCGCGTCGCCGATGAGCGCGAGCTGTCTGTGGACCAGGAAGGTGCCGATGAGCGGGGCCATGACGCCGATACAGAGCCCGACGAGGATGCCCCGCTGCATGAACCCGTAGCCGAGCATCTCGATGCCCGCCGTCCGGGCGATCCAGCTGAGCAGACCACCCCATGCATCGAGGAGCCAGTACATGGGCCCGAGCAGTGTGTCGAGCGTCTCGTTGGACTGCGACTGGAGGGCGACGGCGGCCAGCGCCCCGTTCATCCCGAATCACCCAGGAAGTTGGCGGCGGTCCCGAAGGCCTGTGCCAGGGCGTCGCTGTCGACGAACTCCTCGGTCGGGCCGTCGAAGTACACCTCGCGGTTCAGGCAGACGACGCGTTCCGCGTGCTGTGTGACCGCTCCGAGGTCGTGCTCGATGAGCAGGACCGTGATGCCGCGCTCGTTCAGCGACTCGAGCAGGTCGTAGAACGCCTCGACCGACTCGGCGTCGACGCCGACGGTCGGTTCGTCGAGCACGAGCAGCTCAGCCTCGCCGGCGAGCGCCCGGGCGATGAACGCACGCTGCCGCTGGCCGCCCGAGAGCTGGGTGATCCGGCGATCGGAGAACGCGGACATACCCACGATCGCGAGTGCGTCGTCGACGATGGCCCAGTCCTCCCGGGAGAGCCGGCCGAACCCGACGTGCGGGAACCGGCCCATCTTCACGACCTCGCGGACCGTGATCGGCATCTCCTTCGAGGCACTGGCGTGCTGGGCGACGTAACCGAGCCGCTCCCCGTCTTCGAACCGGTGTGCCGGCTGGCCGAAGAGGGTCGCTTCGCCAACGTCCGGTTCGAGCAGGCCGAGCATCAGCTGCATCAGCGTCGACTTGCCGGAGCCGTTCGGGCCGACGACGGCGACGTACTCCCCCTTCCGGATCGAGAGCGACACGTCCTCGATGACCGACGTGGCGGTGTAGCCGAAGGAGACGTCCTGCAGGTCGATGATCGTCTCCCCGGTGGTCGATCCCTCCGTGTCGCTCTGGGTGTCGGCGTACTGTGAGCTCATTGGAAGTTGCGCCACTCCTCGGCCCAGCCGTCGGGGCCGGCTTCCTCGGGCAGCTTGTTCCCGAGGACGACCTCGAAGGTGGGCATGTTGATGTTGTAGGCGATCTCCTCGTAGCCCCAGTTCTCCTCGACCCACTCCTCGCGGACACCGGCGTACGGCGTCACCGGGAAGTACGCCTCGACGTCGGTCTCCTCCATCAGCTGGACCGCCGGACGACGGGACTCGAACACGCCGTTGGCGATGTACCTGATGTCGTGCTCCTCGATGGTCTCCTGCGCCCGGCGCATGTCGCCGGGGGAGACGTCGCCACTCGCCGCGAGGTTGGTCACCAGCGGTCGCATCTCCACGCCGTACCGGACACCGATGTACTGGAAGGCGTTGTGAGCGGCCAGCTGTACCACGTCGCGCTCCGCGGCGTCGAAGATCGCCTGGTAGTCGGCGTCGATCTGGTCCAGTCGCTCGGACTTGTACGTCTCCGCGTTCTCGCGGATGGTGTCCTCCTCGGCGGGTGACAGCTCGACGAGGCCCTCGGTGATGTTGTCGACCGACGTCTTCGCACGGTACGGGTCGAGCCAGAAGTGGGGGTCCTTCCCCTGCTGCTCACCGACACCCTCTTCATCCGGGTCGAGGCTCGCGGCGAGGTCGACCAGCTCGACGCCCTCGCGGACGTTGATGAGCTGCGTGTCGACGTTGTCGTCCTCCAGTGTCTGGATGATGCGGTCGGCCCAGGGCTGGAACCCCGGTCCGACGTGGAGGAAGGCGTCGGCCTCGTTGACCTTGATGTTCACCTGTGCGTTGGGCTGCCACCCGTGGCCGTGCATCCCGACCGGGACGAGGTTCTCGACCGTGATGCTCGTGCCGTCGGCGATCTTCCGTGCGAAGTCGTAGAAGCTGAAGAAGGATGCGACGGCCGTCGGTCCATCGTCGTCCGGACTGGCGTTGGTCTCGCCGAGACAGCCCGCGATACCGCTCAGCAGTGCTCCACCGCCGACGGCGAGCGCCTGTCTGCGAGAGAGACGAGAGGAGAAGTTCCCGTTCGTATCGTTCATACTCGGTCGATGGTTGGGCTCCGAAATATATAATAGTTCTCTTCTAATGTGAGAATTAGACTTGTCTAAACCACGGGTCAGTACGCTGTTCTCTCCTGGTTCATCACCGGGCGATGATCGCTCACTGGCGGCCCAACCACGTTCAACTGGTCCCGAATCTCTTGGGGGCATCTAAAGTCTGGTTTCGTCTCGTCCAAAGACACGCCTTGCTCGGGAGAGAACTCCCCCATCGAGGCGACACCAACCTACGTCGCCGACTCCTGCCAGCCGCCTGCGTCGACCACCGCGAACAGCTTCCCCCAGTTCTCGTCGTCCTGCGCCTCCGGCAACTGGTCGCGGAGCTGCTGGAGGTCCGACGCCGGGACCTGCGCGGCCACGAGGTCGACGATGACCTGTGCGTGGTACGCCGCCTCCTGTCGCTCGATGCCCTCCCGCTCCGCGACACGTCCGACGAACTCGGACCAGTCGAACCGTTGACCGTGCTCGTGCACCGCGCCCGTCGGGTACCACTTGATCTCCATCGGGAGCGACGCCGCGAGGTCCTCGGCGTTGCCTTCGGGGATGCGCTCGCCGAGCGTGGTGAGCGTCGCACGGATGGCTCGGACCGTCTCGCCGGTGCCCGGTAGCTCGAGGCGGTGCTGGATCTCGCCCGTGAACTCGTCGAAGTTCATGCTCCGTCGTGCTTGAACGGCGTCCGGCAATAGAACGAAGTCCTTACTCGACGCTATCGTCACCTAAGCTCGGCCTACCTCCCGAACGGTCGGCGGTCCGCCGACGGCCGCGGTGCCGGTCGCCCGGTCACGCGTTCCGGACCCGTTCGAGGTCGGAGACGATGGTGTCCACGTCGGGCGACTGCTCCCTGTAGGCCCGTTCCACGTAGCCGTCGCCGTTCACGAGGAGCGTCAGGGACGTGTGCGTGAACATGTACATGTCCATGTCCTCTGGTTCGGTCCGTCGGAACGCGACCCCGAACTCGTCCTCGACGACTGCCTTCGCGCGCTCCTTCGAGTCCGGCCGCAGGAAGTGCCAGTTCCCCGCATCGGCGTCGACGTTGCGCTCCTCGGCGTAGGTCCGCAGTCGGTCGGCGGTGTCCCGTTCGGGGTCGAAGGTGACCGGCAGGAACGCCACCTCGTCGGCGTAGCCGTTGGTCGCCGCGTGCTCCTGGACGTGCTGCAGCGCCGAGACGAGCACCGGACAGACCGTCTGACAGTGGCTGTAGAAGAACGTCAGGAGCTGCGGGCGCTCGACCGACCCCAGCCCGACGGCTCGCGATTCGAGCGGCGCCGGCAGCGTGACCGCCGGCAGCTGCTGTCCCCAAGCCGGGTACGCGACGTCCTCGCTGTCGAACGGTTCGCCGGGGTCGCCCAGGACGACGTTCGGGTTCGAGTCCCCCCGCAGCACCCCGAGACAGCCGGTCAGCGCGCTGGCACCGGCGACCGTTCCGACTGTCGCGAGCATCTGCCGCCGTTTCATGCCCATCGATAGTCGGGTCGAGCACAAGTGCAATCTGGTTCACGGGTCGAATCCGGGCGTACCTCGTCCGATGGGTCGGCTTGGCCCACGTCGCGGGACAGCACGCTGGCCAACAGACCCACCACCGGAACCACACTACTGACACTATGGACGCATCCCCCTCCAGTACCGACAGGGCCCTGTCGTCGGTCGTGTCGACCGTACTGCTCGTCGCCGTGGTGCTCTTCGCCGCCGCAGGCGTCGGTCTCTTCGTGTTCGACCTCGGACAGTCGGCGACGGCATCACCACCCCCAAAGGCAGCCTTCGAGACGGCCAACACGTCTTCGGGCGTGGCCATCACGTACAGTGGGGGCGAGCCCGCCGACCCCTCGCGGCTCCGTGTCGTCGTCGACGACCCCGACGGAACTGTCTCCTCGGGGACGTGGGACACGCTCGGCGGGACCGCCTCCGACGGGCAGGTCACCGCCGGTGACTCGCTGACGTTGTCCGGGAGCGACGGTGACGAGACGCTCCAGTTGATATGGGAGTCGGCCGACGGCGGCGGGTCGTATCCGCTCCTCTCCTGGACCGGCACCGGAGGTGCCGGAACGCCATCGTACACGTTCCAGGGAACGACCAGCACCGGTGATGGATTCGGCGACGCCATCGAGTTCAGTGCCGAGGCGTGGGACGCTCGCGGTCGGTACGGCGATAGTGCCGGCGGCGGCTCGACCGAACTCCAGATCCGCGATGGCGGAAACAATCCGCTCGCGACGACTGGCCACGACTGGTCGGCCGGCACCGAGGAGTCCTTCAGTCTCAGGTACTACTCGAGCAACTCCACGGCCGTACTGACGGTCGACGGTGACACCGTCAGCAGCGCATCCGTGACCGACCCCGGTGACCGGTTCACCGTCACGGTGAAGGCGCGAAGCAGCTCCCCACCGTCGAGTCAATCGGTCACCGTGGACTCCCTCGCGCTGAACGGTTCATCCATCGGTGCGACAGACGGTATCTCGGAGGACGGAACCACCGGAAGTGCGGATCAACAGTACCTGCTCGTCGAGCCCGGCAACGCAGACCTCTCGGACGGCTTCGTCATCACCGGGACGGTCACCTTCGACTGGGCCGGTGGGACGCCGAATTCGGAGACACTCGCCTTCACCATCGACTTCGAACAGCCCTGACCAGCCGGTAGGGCCGGCATCGAACGGACTGACCGCACCAGGGGATACCGTTCCCTCGCGATGGTCGGTCGCCGACAGTTCTGTCGACACCTGCAATCGCTGCGAACCCGTACCAACCCGGGTTCGAAAACGGGTATGTAGTTTTATGTCCGCCCATCCGGTGGTCTGTACCAGTACCCGCAATGCAGGTCACGGTAGCAGACATCGAAGACGCACGCGACCGCCTGGACGACGAGTCCGTCGTCCGCGAGACGCCCATCGAGACGAACCGTTCACTCTCCGCCGAGGTCGACGCCGACGTCCGGCTGAAGATGGAGCACCTCCAGCGCACCGGCTCGTTCAAGACACGGGGCGCGTACAACAAGCTCACCCAGGTCGCCGCCACAGACAGCGACGCGACCCGCGCCCTCGCCGCGAGCGCGGGGAACCACGCCCAGGGCGTCGCACTCGCCGCGACGAAGGTCGGTCTCGACGCGACCATCGTCATGCCGAAGGACGCCCCGCAGGCCAAGATCGACGCGACGGAGGGCTACGGCGCGGCGGTCGTCCTCCACGGCGAGGACTTCCAGGCGGCGATGCGCCACGCCAAGACCCGGATCGACGACGACTGCGTGTTCGTCCACGCCTACGACGACCCCGACATCGTCGCCGGACAGGGGACCCTCGGGCTGGAGATCGCCGAACAGGTGCCCGATGCCGACACGGTCGTCGTCCCCATCGGTGGTGGCGGACTCATCGGTGGAATCGCGACCGCCATCAAAGCACGGTCGCCCGAGACCCGCGTGGTCGGCGTGCAGGCCGAGTCCGCCGCGACGGTGCCGGAGAGCCTCGACAAGGGTGTCCCGGTGACAATCGACTCCATGCAGACCATCGCCGACGGCATCGCGACGGGTGGCATCTCGGAGCTGACCTACGAGCTCATCCGGGAACACGTCGACGAGGTCGTCACCGTCACCGACACCCAGATCGCAGAGAGCGTGCTGTTCATGCTCGAACGGACGAAGCAGATGGTCGAGGGGGCCGGGGCGGTCTCGGTCGCTGCGGTCCGGAGCGACGCGCTCGACGTCAGCGACGAGGTGGTCGTCCCGCTGCTCTGTGGCGGTAACCTCAGCATGACCGACCTCCAGACCGTGCTCACCCACGGCCTCACCCACCGGAACCAGCTCGTCCACCTCCAGGTCCACATCGTCGACCGGCCCGGCGAGATGAGCCGCGTCTCCGAGCTCATCGCCGACTGCGGCGCGAACATCCACGACGTGACCCACGAGCGCTCCGCGAAGGAGCTGGACGTCGGCGACGCCTACCTCCAGTTCCACGTCCAGACCAGCGGGACCGGCCAGACCGAGCGCATCCTCGAGAGCATCCGGAACGCGGGCTACGACGTCGAGCTGTTGAACTGAGCCAGGCGACCGTCGGGTCAACGGGCCGGTGCAAGCACGTCCTCGAGCCCGTAGAGGAACACGTCCGCCCGGTCCCCGGCGGTCGCTCGCAGGTCGTCGGTGAAGCCGGACCGGCTGAACAGCGCGTACCGGGTGCTCGACTCCGCGGGTTCCTCCGACCACCGCACCTGCTCCGTCGTCCGTTCCAGGTCGGCGAGCTCGCCCTCGCCCACCGGCGACGACGTGAACTTGCACTCGCCGGCGACGAGCCCCGCGTCGCTCAACCCCAGCACGTCGAGCTCGTGCTCCCTGTACCACCACTGGCCAACAGCACGGTACCGTCCATCGACCAGTTGCGGCAGTGCCTGCTGACACAGCCGTTCGAACAGCGGACTCACGTGGTCGGCGAGCTCCGGCGCGACCAGTTCCTCGAAGGCGTCGTCCTCCAGGAGCCGCAGTCGGTCCTGCTGCCCGTAGACGAACCGGAACCAGAACCGGAACAGCGGGGCCGCTATCCGGTACCGGCCGCGCTTCGACGAGGTGGGGGACGCCGTGACCGGGATGTGTCGCTCGACCAGCCTGAGCCGGCGGAGCTTCTGGAGGTACGTGCTGAGCGACGCGGACTCGACGCCCGCCATCCCGGCGATCTCGTTCGGCGTCCGGCGGCCGTGTGCCAGCGCCCGGAGGATGCTGAAGTACGTGTTCGGCTGCCGGAGCTCGGTCCGCAGCAGGAACTCCGGCTCGGAGTAGAGCAGCCCCTGCTCGGACAGCACCGACCGCTGGACGTTGTCCGCGACGGACGCTCCCGGGTCGATGGTCTGGAGGTAGTAGGGCGTGCCGCCGTAGATGGCCCACGTGCGGACGGCGTCCTCGGGACCGTACTCCGGGAAGAACGCCCGCGCCTCGCCGACGTCGAGCGGCCCGAGGTCTATCGTCCCGGTTCGTCGACCGTAGAGGGGGCTTCCCCCCGAGAGGACCTTCTCCTCCATCACGCTGATGGAGGAGCCGATGAGGACGAGCGTCATCCCCGTCTCCGACAGCGCCGTGTCCCAGACCCGCTGGAGTCGCGAGGGGAGCGCCTCGTCGGCGTCGATGAGGAACGGGAACTCGTCGACGACGACGACGGCGTCTTCCCGACCGAGTGCCTCCAGCAGCATCTCCCAGTCCCGGCGCACGTTCCCGACCGCGGGGACCGCCTCCGTCGCGGCCTCGACGAAGTACTCCAGCTGGTTCTCGGCCGTGGACTCGGTCGCCTGGTAGTACACCGCGTCGTCGCGACCCAGGATTGACTGCCGGACCAGCTCGCTCTTCCCGAGCCGACGCCGACCGTACAGCACCACGAACTCGGCGTCGTCCGACTCGTAGGCGGCCTCGAGCCGTTCGAGCTCGTCCTCCCGGTCGACGAACTGTGCCATACCCGACCTGCGTCAGGAGCCCACTTGGAACCTCCGATTGTCGAAACTATAGTTTTGGAAATCGTAATTTCCGAAATCGTGATTTCGACTACTGGTTGGCAGCTCGTTCAGACCCCGGTCTGGTCGAGCACCGTGACGTTCGCGAGGTCGATGCCGAGCCGGGAGGCCCCCGTAGACCACGTCGTCGAACCACGGACCACCCGACGGTACTATCGCCGGCGGGGATGGCATCCCGAATACCACCACACACTGAATGGATGCGCGATGGCGCCGAGGCGGCGAGAGTCGGGCCCCGGGCGGTCGGCGGCCAGTCAGTCCAGAGTGGCCGAGGAACCCCCGTCCCGGTTCCGGTGCGCGATGGCGAACAGGAACCCCGAGAGGAAGAGCAGCTCGTTGCCGGCGTAGAACGAGAGGACCGGCTCCAGGAGCTCGAAGAACGACGCCGGAGCCGCCAGGCCGAGCACGGCCAGCACGAGGGCGACGAGCGCCGCGAGTCCCGCGAACACACGGGTGACAGTTCCACTGAGGTAGCCGACGACGAAGATGACGACAGCCTCGACGAGTGTCATCGACGACCCACCCGGCTCGCGTCCCGACGGCCGATCGCGTCGCGTCGAGAAGGGAGATGCACCCGGTACGGCTCGTCCGGGTTCTGGCGTTCGTCGACTCCGGCGGCGCCGGTCGGATGGACCACGAGTTCGCTCGTCATGTACGGGACCGAGAACGGGCCACGAGGCGATAAAGGGGGCGGACGCCGGAACCCGCTCCACGAACGCACGACCGGGCCCAGAACGGCCGGGGCTCAGTCTCCCCCTTCACCCCGGACTGTCAGGACGGGAACGGGCGACCGGCGGCCGACTCGTTCCGCGACGCTTCCCATGAACACCCGGTCGAGCCCGGTCCGGCCGTGGGTCCCCATGACGACCAGGTCGATGTCGTTCTCGGAGACGTACGACAGGATCTCCTCGTGTGGGTTCCCCTCGACGATGTCGGTCACGATGGTCAGACCGGCCCGTGTACCGGCCACCTCGACGTCCCGTATCGCCCGCCGTCCCTCGCGACGGAGCGTCTCGAGCGCCGGCCCGGACCGAGCGAGCCTCGTATCGACGACGTACAGGGTATGGACCGTCGCGTCCCACTGTGTCGCGATCTCGATACCGTGTTCGAGCGCGGTGGTCGCGCCCTGACTCCCGTCCGTCGGCACGAGTATCCGGTCGTACATACGACAACGGTAGGCGGTTCGAACACAATGTTCTTGTGCGCATACCCGCCGAACGGGCCGTCTCGACCCGATGGTGTCGTCTCGACCCGATGGGACGCTCAGCGGTCGCCGTCCCCGGGCCGGTCGATCCCCGACCTCCCGTCGGACGTCGAGTCCTGCTCGACACGTGGACCATCCGGTTGGTCGACCCCCTCCGCGTCGAAGATGGCGCTGGCGATGTCGCCGTTCCCCGTCGCCCGGAGTCCCTGCTCGAGCCGTGCGACGTGGTCCACGCGGGCACGAGGGGGTGCCGCCGACAGCCTCTCGGCCGCCCGCGAGAACGTCCGCTCGTGGGCACCGTCGGCACCGAGCAGGTCCGCGTCGACGGCGGCCTGGACCGATTCGTCCACGGCGTCGATGCACGACTCGGTCAGTGTTCTGGGCCCGGGACTCCTCGCACCCGCCACGACGACGTCTGCGTACACTCCTTCCAGGAACGTCGCCGGGTCGTCCACGAGCGGCCCCCTCGCGAACTCGCGGAGCTCGGCATCGAGCCGTCGGCACCAGCCGTCTGCACCGTCCTGGGCCGCTTCGGCGACGGCCCGGACGAACACGTCGGCGACGAACGCGGCCGGTCCGTCCGGCACCTCTCTCGTCGCGGTCGTCTCGAGTCCGGTGTGCACGATATCGAGCCACTCGTCGACCGCCGGGTCGTCGACGTTCCGCCGACCGACGGTCGCGAGCGCCTCGGCGAACACGCGCTCGTAGACCGTCGCGGGGTCGCTGTCGACGCTGTCGAGCGAGCCGCCCTCCTCGAGGACACCCAGGACCTCGGTCACACCGAAGCGGACCGCAGCCGGCTCGATGTCGGCGGCGAGTGCCAGGGCGGTACCGAACACCGAGGACACGTAGACGACCGGATGCGCCGGGTTGTCCGGTGCGTTCGCGGCCAGTTCGACCTGTGACAGCACCGCCTCGACGATCCGGTCGTGGGTCCGTTCGCCGACGTCGGTTCGGGTCAGCACCGCGAGCAGCACCTCGGCGTCCGTCGTCGCGAAGGCGTCGAACCAGTCCCCCCTGTCGGGTCCGTCGATGGTCTCTCGACTGGCCCGCAGCGACTGCACGAGCACCTCGAGCCACTCCCGGGTGCGACTCGATTCCCCGTCGGCCGCCCATCGCACGGCCGCCCCGCCGAACACGTCCGCGAGGAACGGGACCGGGTCGTCGACCGACTCCGCGGCCCTGGCCTCGACCAGCTCCGTCAGGCCCGCGTACCAGGTACGCTCGTTGCGTGGCGTCACACCGTCTGCCGTCCCGTCCGAATCGGCGTCGAAGCCCTGCACGTGCGTCGACAGTGCACCCCGGTAGACGGCGGCGAGGGACCCCGTTCGCGCCGCGATGGGACGGTCCGCCGCCTCCCGTCCCAGCACCGTGGCGTCGTAGCGTTCCATCCAGTCCTCGAAGCCGAGGGCGTCCGGGGACGGGACCGTGTCACTGCCGTAGGGGTACCGACCGACAGCGTCCGGACGAGCGTGCTCGACGTCGGCGAACGCGGCGAGCGCCGCCGCGTGCAGCGTCGCCCGGAGCTCCGGTTCGTCCTCGACGTGGTCGGCGCCCGCGACCGCGTCGACGAGTCGGTGACCGGCCGCGAAGAGCCGTTCCGCCCGGTCGAGTTCGCCCGTCTCCACGACGGTTCGGACGGCGTGACCGTACACAGCGGAGACGAACGCGTCGGCGTCGTCGGAGGCCGCCGTGGTCGCCGTCCGGTTCATGCGCTGCCCGACGGCGTCGAGCCAGGGACCGAGCTGGTCGTCCGGACAGTCGTGTTCGAAGACCCAGAGACCGATCCCGTCCGCGTAGAACCGTTCGAGCAGCAGGCTCCGGTCCGACGGGTCCCCGACGAGTCCGGCCGCGTCCACCGCACGCGACTCGATATCCGTCACCCACGCCGCCAGGTCCTCGGGCGGACACTCGACGCCCGCGACCGCCCCGAGCATGGAGGCGAGACTGTTCCCGAGAACGTCCGTCGCGAGGTGGGTGTGCGGGCTCTGTGCGTGCTGCTGGACCAGCGAGAGCACCGTCGAGAGGCCACCGTTCGCCGCCGCCGGATCGGCGGTTCGGCGGACGATTCGCCCGACTGCGCGTCCGTAGACGAGGTGGAGCGGGAACCGCCAGCCGTCCTCCGGGACCACCTCGTGGAGGACCTGGTCGACACAGCCGACCGCGCCGTGGTTCACCGTCGCCCCGTCCGGTGGCTGGGCGAGCGTGGCCAGTGCACCCGCGAACGCGGAGGCGAAGGGTTCCAGCTGGCCGCCGACGGACGCCACCCCGTGCGGTGTCGCGGTCTCGTTCGTCACCTCCAGCGCGCCACGTGCGACCGCGTGGACCCACTCGGCGGTCGTCGGGTCCGCCGTCGCGACGGCCGCCACAGCCGTCGCGTAGACCTCGCCCCGGTACTGGAGTGCGTCGTCGCTGCCGGGACCGCGGTTCCGACCGACGTCCGCCACGAGGTCGTCGACGAACGAGAGCCACGGCCGTGCGGCGTCCGGTCCGTGGGTGGTCGCGACGACGTCGACGACCTCGGCGACGACGTGCCCGACGAACGTCCCGTCGAGCGCGTGGTCCGGGACGCCCGCGACCGCTGCCAGCGTGCTCTGGTCCGTCACCCGCTCCACGTCGACGGTCCGACGCGACGGCGACGCCACCTCGCCCCAGCCGACCGCATCGAGCAGGTCACCCGCGACCGCTGCGGGCTCCCTCTCCGGCGAGTCGTACGCGTCCTCCATGCTGATCTCGACGCGGTCGACCCAGGCCGCCAGTTCCCCGCAGCCGGCCCGCTCGCTGATCTCGTCGAGGCGCTCTCGGTCGGTGTCGTCGCAGATGAGCAGCGCCCCCGAACAGACCCCTTCGTCCACCCACTCGGGGAGTGCCCGGAGCCCGTCGTCGCCGGGTATCCGCGCCGGCTCGGCACCGTACGCGGCGACGACGACTGCGTCGGGCGTCGCCTCGATGCCCGTCCGAACGTGGTCGGGGGTCGTCAGGGACGGGAGTCTGACTGTTGCCCCCCAGTTCTCGAGTTCCGTGGCCAGTGCGGCGGCCACGCGTCGCTTCCCGCTCCCCCTCGGACCGGAGAGGACGACCAAGCCCCCGTCGAGAGCCTCGAGGAGGTCGGTCTCCTCGACGAGCGACCGCCAGTCCGACCCTCCCTCGTCGTCGCCGTCTGACTCCGGGAGTGGTGTCGGTAGTTCACGCTCCGCGGCGGCATCGTGCAACGCCCGGGGACCCTCCCAGTGCCAGGCACCGACGAGCGGGGAGGACCCGTACGCATCCGGGTCCGTCGACATCGTCTCGAGCGACGACCCGACCGACCGGAGCGCGTCCGCCGGCTCATCGACCACCCCACGGGCCACGTCGAGGACCGATTCCCCAGCCTGGTCGCCGGGCTCGTCGGCCAGACGGTCGCGGAACAGGGTTCGGGCGGGGTCGGCGGCGAACACCGTGAGCCGGTCGACCGTTCCGGGCGGGAGTTCGAGCGCGATCTCCAGCCGCTCGGCGGCGGTCGGTAGCGTCCGGAGCCCGGCGAGGGTGTCGAGCCAGTCCGCCTCCTCGCTCAGTCCGACGGCGACCAGCGCGGCGGCGACGAGGACCGGCGGTGAGCGTTCGTTCGGGAGCCGGCTCGGGAGGCCACCACCCGGCACGAGTCGCGAGACGGCGTCCGCGAACGGCTCGCCGAGCGGGCCGACGGAGACGTCCAGCTCTCCGAGCGCCCGCCCGGCGTCCTCGGGAAACATCACCGGTTCCGGGTCGTGTTTCGAGAGCGGGAGGAACACCTCGGGCGTGACGGTCGCATCGTACCACCCGAGATGGCGCTGGAGCGCCGGGGTCTCGAAGTGGTACGGGGGATACCGGGCCCGTTCCAGCACGGCCGCCTGTTCGTCGTCTCGCAGTCCGCCAGCGCCCCGACGGCTGGTTCGCTGCCGTACACCGTCGATCGCCGCCATCGCGTCGGTCGGCGGGGTCCTGACCAGCAACACCCTGTCGACCGCCTCGACGAACTCCCCCGAGACACCCAGCTCGCTCCGGCAGAGCCAGTCGAAGCTCCGTGGCCTCGTCACGAGCACCGTGCCGCCCGTTCTGGCGAACAGCGACCGGTCTCCGTACTCGGAGCAGTAGCTCGTTACACTCCCGTCGACGAGGTCGAACACCGCGTCCACGAACTCCTGGACGACGAGGAGCTCGTCGTCGCTCGCCGCCGTCTCGGGCAGCCCCCGGACGACCCGACCCAGCGACCGGAGCCGCCGGACAGGTTCGATGCCCGGTGGGCAGAGGACGAGTGTCACCTCGTCCGACTCGACAGCGTCCGCCAGTGCGTCCGGTCCGACCGTCTGTATCGTAGAATCCATGAGTAGGCGGCAACCGGTTCCGTCGACGGATCCATCACGGAGCACGACAACGGCGGTTGGTTGCATCCGAATCGTTCGCTGGATAATATATCAGTTTCCATCGCGAAGGATTTCGGGTCGGCAGGGCAGCGCTAAAGGACCGCCGCAGATATCTCCCGGTCCCTCAGCCGGGCCGTCTGGTCGACCACCGGCCCTGTCATCGTCGAGCGACTGTGTGCCGCCCCCACCGAACGCGGGTTTATGTAGTCGGCGTCCGCGGGTGCCGTATCGCCTGTCGGTCACCGATGCGGCCACGCCGTCGGCCCCCACCGGCGCCCTGCACGAACGCGGTCGTACGCTGGCCAGTGCGGGCACCCCTCGACGCGTCTTCGGTCCGTTCGAGGCGGCGCGGACCCACCGAATCAGCCATGGCAACCTACTACGTCATCTCCAGCCCGGACCACGACGCAGACCGCCCCCACAGCAGCGACTGGCCGAAGGTACTCAAGCTCTCCTTCGAGGCCGGCGAGATCCAGCTCAGCCAGGGCAAGGGACACGGTTTCGTCGGAGCGAACTTCGCCCTCGAGGAGTTCCAGGTCGCGGAGTGGACGGACTTCATCGAGGCCTGTGGCGGCGAGTGGCTCCGCGAGGAACTCAGCGGCCACGAGTCGCTGGCCGCCATCGAGGAACCCGACTTCGTCCGGCTGGTGAACAAACAGACCACACTCGTCACGGAGGACCACTGACCGTCCAGCCGACGGGACTACGCACCACCGTCGGGGTCCGCAGGGGGCCGAATCGGGGGCGTGACGCGCCTGCCCTCGTAGGACGAGCGGTCGTCGCGGAACGTCTCGACCAGGTCGGCCGTCGTCGATTCACCGGCCTCCACCGCGGCGATCTCCGCGGGCGTCAATCGGACGGTCACGTCGCGCATGACTGCCCTGCCGACCAGGAACGTGAGGAACCACTCCCCGTCCCGCACCAGGAGGACGTGGGAGTAGGGTTCCCGCTCGAGGACCTCCATTGGTCGGTCGACGGGCGGGGCTCGCTAAACCGTTCCGACACGTCCGGGGGGTATCGTCACCGTCCGAAAGGGGTGAAACCGTGGCACTTGCCACCCGGCCGGTCGTCGCCCGACCCAGTGAGTGCCGAGTGGTAGCAGCGATGAACATCGAGGACGGCGACGACGGCGCCCGCACGACGGTCACGTGGCGTCACGAGGGGGAGAGCGTGTCCGTCACACTCCCCAGCCCGGCCGATGCGGCCTACGCCGACCCCGTGGACGTCATCGTCGCCGCAGACGGAGACGGGCGGCTGCACGTGCTGGAACCCGATGGAGCCCTCCGTGACTCGTTCGAGTACGACACGCCGGACGGCTGTGACCGGTACGTGCTTGTCTCGAGCATCGCGACGAAGCTCGGTGTGACGATGGTACTGGCCCACGACCCACCGCACCAGGGAGAGACGCTCTGGCAGCACGAGATCGACCTCGAAGGGCGTGCGGTCGGTGGCCCCGTCGCCAGATGGCGCTGACGTCGATCGTCGAGTCCATCCCGACAGTCCGACACCGGTGCCACGCGACCGGATGTGTCGGCCCCCAGTGTCAGTGGTCTCCGATGGGTTCGGGCGGTGTCACCGCTCCCCGGATTCCATACCTGTACCCATCTCGCCCGGCGACAGAACGCAGCGCTAGAGCCAGTCGTCCGGCAGCTCGTCGGCGTGGGCCACCATCAACTCCAGTAGCGGTCGTATCTCCTCGAACCGCGGTCCAGTCTGGATGGTGTTCGTCTCCCGGTCCCAGTCGACGAACCCGGACTCCGCAAGTTTGGGAAGGTGGACGTGACGCAGCTCGATCATCAGCTGGTCCAGTTCCTCGTCGCCCAGTCGGACGTCGTCGGGCACCTGTGGGTCGTCGCCCTCCTGCGGGTTGTGGTCCAGCAGCGCGACGAGCAGCCGTCGGCGGTATCGGTTCGAGAGGACGTCCAGCATCGAGTCCAGGCCGGACTCGGCCGAGCCGGAGCGACTGGTCATGCTCCCGTTCCCTCCCCATCGATTCGCTCTCCCCCGTCCGCACCCGGTGAGGCGTCTTTCGCGGCGACCATCCGGGCGAGGGACTCGACCGACACCGGTTCGTCCTCGCGCAGCAGCGCGAGGAGGACCCGACGCCGTGACTGCCGTCCGAGAGCGTCAAGCATCTCGGAGAGCGACGCCAATTCCCCCGGCGAGTCGGAGCCGTCCGCCTGCAGCGACCCTTCTGAACGGTTCCAGGATCGGTCGATGGGCATACGTCCCGATGAATGCTACGACGACAAAACCCGACCCCAAAAACTGTTCGCCCCCCGCCCCAACGTGGGGAAACTATTTCTCCCCACGCTCCGGGGGCTCCTGCTCGTCGGCGAAGATGGCGTCCAGCACGTTCCGTTCTGCGGTCCGGATGTGCTTCGTGAATGTCGACGGCACGATACCCAGCACGTCGGCCAGCTCCGTGCCCGACTGGATACGGGGCATCTCGAAGTACCCACTGCGGTACGCCAGCTGCAGGACCTCCTCCTGGCGCGGCGTCAACCGGTCGAGCACCGCACTCTGGAGTGTCGTCTGCGGCTCGCGCGTCCGGGTCCGTCGTGAGAGCAGGTCGAGGTCGGGCGCGTCCCGCCGCAGTTCCTCGATGCACTCGCGGACCTCGGCCGTCTCCGGGAGCTCCACGACGGCCGTTGCCGTCCCCGCATCGATGGACAGCGACCGTATCGTCGCCCCGCGTTCGAGGAACCGTCCGGGGAGCGTCGCCCCCGCCAATCGTGCTTTGAACAGGGCTCCGGTCTCTCGGTCGGCGACGTGACGCAGTTCCTCGATTGCGAGCACCTGCCCGCGGTCCGCGACCAGCGCTTCGGGAGCGACGTCACTCGCGGTGAAGAACACGGTCGTGTCACCGTTGTCCCCTGGGACCAGCCCCTCGAACTCGAGCTCGCAGTCCAGCTCCCGCGAGAGCCGGACCAACGGCGTCTCCGCCGTCCTGGTCTGGAGCGTGAGTTCGACGACGCTGTCGGTCCGCCGGGTGGTCGTCGCCTCGAGCGCGTGGATGGCGTGTGCGATGGTCCCGCCGAGTTCCGCCAGCACCTCCGTCTCGCGCTCGTCTGGCTGTGGGGTTCGCCCGTAGACGGTGAGCATACCGTAGGTGGACTCCTCGTAAACGAGCGGAACGATGATCGCCGAACGGGCACCGCGTTCGAGTGCGTCCTCACGCCACGAGGCTGCCTGGGCCTCGACGGCGATATCGGAGATGATCTGCATTTCGTGTGTTCGATGGGCGGCGACGAGCGGGTCGTCGCTCGACCCATCACCGACAGTCACTGTCCGGTGTTCCAGATAACGACTGTCTATGCCTGCCCAGGTCTGCGGCCGCAGCGTATCCGTGGCTGCATCGTAGGTGGCGAGCCAGGCCGACTCGTAGAGGTCGGAGTTGGCCAGTTGCTCGCAGACTGCTTCGTCGATTCCCTCGCGCGTGTCGGCGGCCACGAGCACCTGGTGGATCGACCTGATGAGCGTGTTGAGCTGGTCGAGGCGCGTCAACTCCTCGTTCTGGCGTGCCACCTCCTGCTCGCTCTCGGCTCGGCTCCACGCGGTTTTGACCGTCGAGACGACCATCTGCAGGAGGTCGAGGAGTCGATCGTCGAACGCCCCGGGGTCCTCCGAGCCCACACAGACGACGCCGTGCCGGCCCAACGGAGCGAACACACGGTTCCTCAGCCCGGCCGGCCACGCGTCGTCCTCGGCGATGTCGAGCGCGTTCTCGACGTCGAACTCGCCCCCGACGAACGTCCCCCAGACCTGCTCGTGGGAGACCGCCGCCGGACGGATCGCATCGAAGTCGGTTCCGGGGGCCGCGTGTTCGGTGTCCAGTTCGAGGTCGCCGGTCTGCGCGTCGTACCCCCAGAGCGCCGCGTACTCGACATCGAGGACTTCGACGACGAGTTCGGCCACGCGACCGCCGATCGTCTCGGGGTCGGCGTCGATCAGCTCGCGGCTCGCGTCGTTGAGTCGTTCGAGGGACTGATTGGACCGGTTCAGTACCTGCTCGGCACGGGTGCGCTCGACGGCCTCCCACGTCCGTTCGGCGGCCTCCTCCAGTAATATCCGCTCGTTGTCGGTCCATTGGCGTGGCTCGGCCATGGCCGCTGGGAACGCCCAGATGACTTCGTGTTCTCCCTTCCGTAGCGGTACAGACAGCAGGGCGACGATGTTCAGCCCGGCGTGCAACTCCTTCTCCGAATCGGAAAAGCGCGGGTCGTCGGCCAGATTCGGGATCTGAATCGTCTGCGTAGCGAGCCGTCGCATCACCTCCTGGGAGTCAGAGATCTGGAACGTGCCGGACATCGGCTGCAGGTTCGAGCGGAAACGCTCCGGGCCGACCCGGGCAACTCCCTCCTCCTCGGACACCTTGGCGATCCAGCAGCGGTCGACATCCAGCTGCTCGGCGAGCATCTCGACGGCCGTCTCTTCGATCGACTCCGCATCGGGCTGGGCCCGCAGGGCGTCGCTGAACCGGAGTAGGAACTCCTGCTGCTCCTCGCGTTGCTTCTGTTCGGTAATGTCGATACCAGTCCCGAAGACGCGGACCGCCCGCCGGTCGTCCCCGTCTTCCTCGAAGAACACCTCGCCGTTCGTGAGCACCCACCGTTCGCCCCCATCGGGAAGCCTCGCTCTGAACTCGAACTCGTACTCCCCGTCAGACGCGGACTCGAACACCGCCTCTAGCTGGTCGGTGACTGATTCGAGGTCGTCCGGATGGATGCGCTCGTCGAGCAACGCTTGCCCGACGATGGTCTCCTGTTCGTCGTATCCGAACAACTCGTGCATCCGCTCGTTTCCGCTCACCCGATCCGTCTCGAGGTCCCACTCGAAGACGGCGATGTCCGCGATGTCGGTCGCGAGTCGGAGTCGCTTCTCGCTCTCACGCAACGCTGCGTTGACCTCCTTGCGCTCGGTGATGTCGTCGACGAGAACCGCGACCTGCCGACTGTCCGACCCGCCGTACGGGAACACGCGGACGTCGAACCATCCGTCGACGAGCGGCTCGCCGTTCGTTTCGAGGCGACGGGACTCGCCCGTCCGAGCGACCTCGGCACAGACGTCGAACCCGGGGACGTCGCCGTCGACGTCCAGGTCGGACCGACGAGTACCGACCACGTCGGTCATCCCGGTCAGTTCCTCGAACGCGGGATTGACCTCCACGAAGCGGTAGTCACCCAGGGCATTCCGGTCAGCGGCAGTTTCGTCCCGATTCGAAGATTCGTCGGTGGCCTCGCCCTCCTCAAGCAGTTCGACGACGCAAAACCCCTCCTGCATGGACTCGTTGAGCGAGTCGAACAGCGTGCGATAACGTTCCTCGCTCTCCTGGAGGGCCTCCATAGCGCGTTCCCGCTCGATTTCGGCCTGCTTACGCTCGGTGACGTCGACAGCGACGTTGAACACGCCACCGACCGACCCGTCGGCGAGCGGTATCGGATTGTAACTCGTATCCCACCAGATGTCCTCGATCTCGTCGGTCCGTTCGAGCGGGAGCAACAGTTCCTCGAGTCGAGTGGCCCCGCCTCCCGCCATCACCTGCTCGTGGACCGGACCGAGCGTGTCCCACGCTTCCGGGAACACGTCCCGGGCGGGCTGGCCGAGCGCGTCAGGGTGTTTCTTCCCGATGACATCTCCCGCGAGATCGTTGTACAGCAGCGTCAGGTCGTCGCCCCAGTAGATGCCGATTGCTTCGTCCGCCCCCAGCATAATGTCGACCGCAGTCCGCAATTCCGCTGGCCACTCTTCCATCGGGCCAATCGGGGTTTCGGCCCAGTCGAACTCGCGGATGCGTTCGGCCATCTCGCAGTCGGCAGTGAATGGCGGAGACTGTTCATCTCGAAGTGAGACGGGACCACCGGGCGCAGGGGCACCACGGTTTCGTCGGAGACCGCCGTCGACGGGGCGCCACCAGACGCGGCTGTTCGCGCCGACCTTCTTCGTCTCCAGAACGCCGTCCTCGACCAGTGCCTCGAGTCGATTGTAGATGGTCCGCTGGGTGCAGTCGAATCCCGCTGCGACCTCCGGGGTCGTCACCGGCGTGCTGGGCGGGCCGAGGTCGTCGACCTTCTCCAGCACGTCGCCTGCTGTCGGCGCGGCAGGGGCCATGGTGCCAATTCGCAAGGATGCGGCAAAAGGTTTCCGTCGATAGAATCTCGTGGTCGCGAGGACGAGTGGACGGACCTTTAGACCGACGCCAGACCGGGCTATATGACGTCTTCCGTGGACGACGAACCCGTCGCCATCACTCGGGCACGTTCGGCCTGAACGGCGAGCTGAATGACAGCGTCTGGATCCAGCGGTCGCGTGACCCTCCTCCTCGTACTCACAAACCGTCAAGGCCACGGCACCACGGCCGACGAGTCCTCGTGCGATGCGGGCGGTGGATGGGCACAGAATCATCTCGCCTCGGGCCGTCTGGCCCATCCCCCGGCCCGCACAGTCGGTATAGCGATATGTAGTTTACAAGGAGGGGCGAGCCATCAGTCGTCGAACGTCATCCCGTAGCCCCACTCCTCGAGTTCGCCCTCGACCTCGTCGAGGTGCTCGAGTCCGACCATCACGAGCGCCTCCCGGAGGTCGGTGAGCGAGACGTCTGCGTCGAACCGCTCCTCCAGCTCCCGCAGGGCGTCGCGCTCGGCGCTCTTCGTCTCCGGCTTGAGGAACAGCGGGACGCGGTCACGGCCGTCCTGCACGCCGTCGCGCCGGAACTTGTACGGGATGGACATCGACCGCCGACCCCCGCTCCGGCTACTGCTCGCGGTGGACCGGTCGGCGCTCCCGGTGCTGGTCGTCTCGGCGGAGCTGGTCTCCGTCGTCGTCTCCGTACTCGATTCCTCGGTGGAGCCCGAGTCAGTCACCGGGTCCTCGGCGAACGGGTCCTCGCCAGCACCCTCCTTCATGCCGGTCATGGCGCGAGCACCTCGTGCTCGATATCGCCCGGCTTGGGCGGGTTCGGCGCCTCGATACCGACCTCCTGCTCCAGGTGGCGGGCGATGCGGTCGAACTGCGCCAGCGTCTCCACCTCGTAGTCGCGCTGGCGGTCCCGGTGCTCGCGGATGTACCGGTACGCGGAGCACTGCTGCATCCAGCAGCCCTCCATCAGCGAGGCCCGCTCGCCGATGATCTCCGGGATCGGGTACTGGATCTCGTCGAGGATGGTGCGCTGGTCGCGCGTGTCCTTGAACCCGATGGGGATGGCCCCGAGGACGCCGACGTCGACCTCGAGCTGCTCCTCCAGCCCGGCGACGAGGGCCTCCAGACCCTCGACGGCTGCACGCCCCTTCGCGCTCGGCTCCACGGGGATGACGAGCGACCGCGTGGCGTGGATGGCGTTGTAGAGATGCGGCCCTTCGGTCGCAGGCGGGTCGCAGATGAGAACGTCGTACTTCTCGGGCACGCCGGCCTCGCGCAGGACCCGGAGCAGCTGGGCGTGCATGCCGAACGCCTCGCCCATCGCCTCCGCCTGGTCCTTCTCCCGCTGGAGGTACTCCGCGAGGTCCGAGAGCATGTTGTGTTCTGGGACGATGTCGACGCCCTCGACGGTCCTGACGAGGTCGTCGAAGTCGCCCTTCGGCCGTCGAATCATGTGCCGGACGACGTTGTCGACCGGTTCGGTCCGCTGGTCGTCGACGCCGAACAGGCGGGAGAGATCGCCGTCCTGGGGGTCGAGGGGCACGACGAGCGGCTTCAGCCCGGCCCGGGCGTGCGCCACGGCGAGGTTGGCGGCGGTCGTCGTCTTCCCGACGCCGCCGGCTTCGCTGTACGTCGAGTACGCTAACATGCTCGCACCATCACAGCCATTCATCTTGAATGTTCGTCAGACGCATTCGTGACTTCAGATGGTGAACAGGACAAATGAACATGAGAAGTGCACGAGTCCATCGAACACATCCTATGAACACATGTACTGAACGACCGCACTGAACACAACCGCATCCTGTGACCAGTTGAGGCATCCAGCTACTGTATTCACTTGCACAAACCCACCACAGCAAGTAACTGATGTAGCGAACTCGTTCAACGGACACACGTAATCCACGACAGTACCGAATACCACCCACCAAACCAACGAATGAACTACAGACAAGAACACAACCAAGACACACTAGCAACGAACATCAACCAAGAAAAGATACCTTGGACACCATTCATGCACCCACACCATGAACACCAGCAATGAACGCCAATAGAGAACAACAAGAATGAACGCACACAGTGAACACAACCAATGAACATCATCGATGAATGGCCTTACGGAAGGCGATTTCTGACTGATCTGGACGGCGTGTCAGGGGTGCTGAACGTCAGGACAACACGTCCCTGTAGTCACGGACGAACGTCGAGAACGACAATGGGTCACGACCGAGGAGAGTACGCACGTCCGCCGACACCCGGCCAGCGAACCCCAGCCGCGTGGTCGTGTAGATGCCCGCCATGACCAGCACCTTCCGAAGGTCGCCATCCTGCTGCGCGCGACGCCAACAGAACCGTACGAGAGAGGGCTCACGATACCGGACGTCGTGGTCGAGCTCCGCAGACAGTATCGCGGCGACCTCGTGGTAGGTCAGCGATTCGGGGCCCGTGATGTCGTACGCGCCCGTGCGCGACCGTTCCAGGAGGACCGCAGCGACGGCGGCCACGTCGCGTGCATCGACGAAGCTCGTCTCGCCACGCCCGGCGGGGACGAACAGTTCGCCGGCGCGAACCTCCGCAAGATGTTCGGTGAGGAGGTTCTGCATGAAGAAGGATGCACGGAGGAAGGCGGTGTCTACACCGCTGTCGGAGAGCCACGACTCGATCTTCGCGTGGGGGACGAGCGGGTTGCGGTCCGCGCCGATGACCGAGAGGAACACGACGTGCTCGACACCGGCACCGACAGCGGCGGCAAGGGCGGGGACCACGTCCCGGGCAACCCGCGAGATCGCCGGCGGCCTGACGAGGAACAGGGAGTCCACGTCAGCGAACGCCGCACGGTATGTGGCCGGGTCGGTGAAGTCGAACGCGACGACCTCGTCGACGGGGCCATCGTAGCCCGCCGGATCCCGAACCGCGGCGCGGACGATAGAGTCCCCGTGCTCGACGAGTTCGGTACAGACGTGACTCCCGACGGTGCCGGTCGCTCCGGTGACGAGGACTCGGTCCGGCCGCCCCTCGTCGTTCGCCCCTCCGTCGGTCATGACGGGCCCACCTTCGGGAGTTCGTGGATGTATAAACCGTCATCCACGATATCCAGTATGCAGGTTGCCACGTCGGCACGGGCGACACTCGCGAACCCGAGGTCGATGTCCCCGACACTGTACGAACCAGTCCCCCTCCCGTCCGTCAGTCTCGGGGCACGCAGGACCGTCCAGTCGAGGTCCGAGCGACGAACACGCGAGACGTGCGCTCTGGCGTCCTCGAGCACGGACCGTGCGAGCAACTTCAACATCGTCCCGACGACACGGCCACTGAGTGGGACGGACTCGCCCTCGGTCCTGACCCCGGCGCCGACCAGCGTCACCAGCCGGCTCACACCAGCGTCGGTCATGGCTGCGACGATGTTGTCGCCGGCGACCGTCAGGAGATCGTCCGGGCCGTCGGCGGTCTGGCCGAGCACGCTGACCACGGCATCGGCTCCGGTGACGGTCTCGCGAACACCCTCGCCGGAGTAGGCATCCCCGACGACGACCGTGAGCCGGTCGTGCTCGAAGGCGAGCTTCTCCGGGGAGCGGGTGTGAGCCACGACGGAATGCCCACGTTCCAGCGCCTGTTCACAGAGGGGGACACCGGTCCGACCAGTCGCCCCGAACACTGCCAGTTTCATACTCCCGATAGTGGGGGACGAAGCTTATACTTGCAACTTCGTAGTATAGAAGTATTGGGCAGCTCGTGGGGCAGAAGGAGCGTCGACCGGATTCGACGAGGAGAGCCAGTGCCGACAGCTGCAGACGGTGGCCGAATCAGGACCCGCTCGTCGTGTAGCCGGGGCTTCGTCCCGGGCCGAGACCGGTCTGGTGATACTCGGGGCACTGGTGGCAGGCCTCTGGCTTCGCATCCGCGGTATCGTCGGCAACGCTGCCGTCGGGTTCCTGGTCATCCTGCTCCCCGCACTCTTCGAACGCGACTACCGCTTCACGATGAACCCCGGCATCGTCGACCAGCTGGCGTATCTGCTGTCGAGACGGGACGTCGTGTGGCTGGAGGCGGTGTCTCCGGGCGTCGATTCGGTGGACTGAATACCGACTCTGATAAATGACGACTATCATGCCACTGGACTGGCGCGACATCTCCCACGTCACGAAGGTCGACCCGGCGGAGGAGCTGCCGCGGGACCTCGACATCCTCGGTGGGACCGACCTCGTCATCGTCGGCGGGTCCGACGGCGTCACACAGGAGAACTCCCTCGACGTGATCAGGCGCATCAAATCCCGGTTCCCGGAGCTGCCCGTGTTCCAGGAGCCCTACAGTTCGAGCCACGTCTCCACGGCGACCGTCGACGCGTCGGACTACCTCGCCGTCCCCGCGGTGTACAACGGGGACCGGGAGAACTTCGTCACGAAGCACGTCGAGTTCTTCACCGAGATCGGGACAAAACCGGAGGAAATCGTCGGGTCGGGGGTACCGGTCGTGGGGGAGCTCATCGCCTCGCGCGGCAGAGAGGCCGTCGCCGAGGTCTCCGAGAACGTGGTCGGTGAAGGCTACGTCATCCAGAACCTCGATTCGAAGGCGGCAGCCGTCTCGGGTGTCGAGCGGACGTACAGCCCGGACGAGGTCGCTGGCGCCGCGCTCGCGACGGAGTCGTTCTACGGATTCCCCATCTTCTACATCGAGTACTCGGGGACCTACGGTGGGACAGCCGACGTGGAGGCGGCCGCGCAGTATCTCGACGAGACGGTCCTGCTCTACGGTGGCGGCATCACGAGCCAGCGACAGACCGAGGAGATACTCGACGCCGGTGCGGACGCGGTGGTCGTCGGCGACTGCTTCCACGACGACCCCGAGCGGTTCCGTGACACGCTCCCCTGACCGGGTCAGTCCCACCGTCTGCAACGCGACGCCGTCACGTCCAGCCCGGGGCTGTAGAACCGGACCGGCTCGGTGTCGGGCCGTTCGAAGCCGTTCGCGGCGAACAGCGTGTTCGTCTCTTCCTCGACGCTCGCCGGATACAGCGTCCACGGTTCGTGGTCCACGTTCGTGTACATGAGAGAGCCGTCCGGCGCCTGCGTGTAGAAGCGGTAGCGTTCGACCATGAAGCGCGCGAGGGGGTCGTCGACCGAACGGAAGGCGTCGCCACTCGGCCAGTACGTCGCCTCGTACTGGGCCGGTCGCGCCCCGGGATGGAGCCGTCTGCTCAGGAACCGCACCTTGCCGTCCACGCCGTCCAGCGAGATGCGGGCGTAGTAGTACGGCAGGTGGTGGAACAGCCGGGCACCGGTCACGCCCAGGACGCCCTGGGCGTCGAGGCTGAAGAAGTAGACCCCCGGTTCGCCGTCACAGGTGACGTAGGTACGGAGGTTGAGTTCGGGGAGCGGCAGTCCCCACCCCTCCGGCACGCCCCGCGGGCGGACGTCGACGTTCGTGAAGGGGACGACGGAGAGCCAGGCGTCGCCGTCGAACGTATCGACGTCGACCCCGTCGGGGAGATGCGAGTCGACGAGGTCGGGCGCCACGGGATAGTTGTCGAAGAGGAGGTTCCGCCACCCCATCGCCAGTGGTAGCATGTGGGACACTGGGGACCGATGGTGGAAAACTCCTCGCCCGGTCGGGCGGAACACCCGGTCGTCGACAGGCCCTCCTCGCCAGTCCTCGACGCTTCTTCCGAGCCCGTCAGCAGTCCTGAATTCGTCCGCCCCTGGAACGCAGCGGGACACAGCGCCGAGAGTGGAACCGATATCCGGCGGACCATCACCCGACCCAGGTCGCCGCGAAACCCCCCGACGTGAGATACTTTTATTGGGCGACCTCCCCGAGGTGAGGCCATGACGACGGGAGGCACACCCCGGCGGCGGACGGTTCTGGCCGGGGTCGCGGGGGCGACGGCGGGTCTCGCGGGCTGCAGCGGTGTCTTCGGTGGCGGTCCGGCGGTGTCGGTGCTGGCGGCCGGGAGCCTGAACGACGCGCTGGAGAACGGCCTGGTCGAGCGCGTCGACGAGCGCGTCGAGGTCGAGGCCCACGGGTCGGCCCGGGTGGCCCGACTCGTCGCCGAGGGACAGAAGGACCCGGACATCGTCGCCGTCGCTGACGTCGCGCTCTTCGAGTCGACGCTCACCCCGCCCTGGTACGCCGAGTTCGCGACGAACTCGCTCGTGCTCGCCTACGACAGCACCAGCCCGGGCGGCCGTCGCGTCGCCGACGCGGGCGTGGACGGCTGGTGGCGGCCCCTGCTCGATGGTGGGGTCTCCCTCGGACGCACCGACCCGGATCTGGACCCGCTCGGCTACCGGACGCTGTTCGCGCTCGAGCTGGCGACCGACCACTACGACACCGCGGTGGACCTCAGAGCCGAGGTCCCGTCACCGGACCAGCGCTACCCCGAGACGCAGCTCGTCAGCCAGTTCGAGACCGGCGCCATCGACGCGGCGTTCACCTACCGGAGCATGGCGGTCGACCGCGACTACGAGTTCGTCGACCTCCCCCCGGCCATCGACCTCGGCGACCCGTCGCTGGCCGACCGGTACGCGTCGACGAGCTACGAGCTACCCGGCGGGACGGTCGTCACCGGGGCTCCGATCAGCTACGCGGCGACGCTGCGAAACGAGTCCGCTGCGACCATCGCCGTGTTCGAGGCACTGACCGACGACGGCTACCTGACCGAGTTCGGGTTCACCGTCCCCGAGACGTACCCCCGGTACACGGGACAGACACCGGATGGCGTCGCGAGCTGAGACGGCCCGCGGGCCGGACTGGCTCGCCGTCGCCACCGTCCTCGGGGTGCTGTTGCTCTGCTACTACCTCGTCCCGGTGCTCTCGCTGGTCGCGAGCCAGCCCCCTGGCGCCGTGCTCTCCCGACTCGACGACCCGGCCGTCGTCGGCGCCATGACGACCTCCGTCGCCGCCTCGACGGTGAGCACGGCCATCGGGGCCACGTTCGGGGTCCCCCTCGCGTACTGGCTGGCGCGGACCGACGGCCGACGCGAGACGGTACTGACCGCGCTCGTCGTCCTGCCGCTCGTCCTGCCCCCGGTCGTCAGCGGGATGGTGCTGCTGACGGTGGTCGGCCCGGAGACGCTGGTCGGCGAGGTCGCCGCGTCGGGCGGGTTCCCGCTCACGCGCTCGTTCGCGGGGGTGGTCCTCGCCCAGACGTTCGTCGCCTCCCCGTTCGTCGTCGTCACGGCGAAGGCGGCGTTCGAGGGGGTCGACGAACAGCTGGAGGCCGCGTCCCGGTCCCTCGGCAAGAGCCGGGCGACGACGGTGCGGCGGGTCACGCTCCCGATCGCCTGGCCGGGGGTGCTCGCCGGGGTCACGCTCGCGTTCGCCCGGGCGATGGGCGAGTTCGGCGCAACCATCATGCTGGCGTACTACCCCCGGACGATGCCCGTCCAGATCTGGGTCTCGTTCAGCACCGCCGGCCTGTCGTCGGCGTTCCCGGTCGCGGTCGTCCTGCTCGCGGTGGCTGTCGTCAGCCTCGTCGTCCTGAACGCACTCGGCACCAACCCACTGGAGTGACCATGCTCGAACTCACCTCGCTCGAGACACGCTACGGCGGTTTCACGTTCGGCCCGGTCGACCTGACCGTCGAGGACGAGGTGCTGGCGGTGCTCGGCCCGTCGGGGAGCGGGAAGACGACGCTGCTCTCGACGGTCGCGGGAATCGTCGACGCGGACGGCGGGACCGTCGCGCTCGACGGCCGCGACATCACCGATGCGCCAACGGAGGCCCGCGGAACGGGCGTCGTGTTCCAGGACGGCGCGCTGTTCCCGCACATGACCGCCCGCGAGAACGTCTCCTACGCAGCGACCGACCAGGGGCGCGTCACCGAACTGGCGTCGCTGCTCGAGATAGACGACGTGCTCGACCGCAGACCTGACGCCCTGTCCGGTGGTGAACGCCAGCGGGTGGCGCTGGCCCGGACGCTCGCCGCCGACCCGGATGCGCTGCTGCTCGACGAGCCGCTCTCGAGCCTCGACACGCCGATCCGACGACGGCTTCGGCTGGAGCTCCACGACCTGTTCGCCTCGCTGGACATCCCGGTCGTCTACGTCACCCACGACCAGCGCACGGCCAGCGCGCTCGGCGACCGGATCGCCGTGCTGAACGACGGCCGGGTCGAACAGGTCGGGCCGTCCGACGCGGTCCTCCAGCGACCAGCCACGCCGTTCGTCGCCCGCTTCACCGGCAGCGAGAACGTCCTCGAGGCGAGGGTGGTCGAACGGCAGTCCGGCAGGCTGCTGCTGGAGCTCGGCGCAGGCCAGCTCCGGGCGACGCTCGACGGGAGCGAGTCCGGCCCCGAGGTGGGTGAGACCGTCACCGTCAGCGTCCACCCCGCCCGCCTCGGACTCGCACGGCCGACGGCAGCCACGCCGGATGGTCCCGAGCGACTCCACGGAACGGTGGACAGACTGGTGAACGAGGGCGACCAGTTCCGCGTCATCGTCGAGACCGACAGCGAGAACCGCGACACCGGGAATCCCACCGGGTCGGAGACCGGAACCGTGACGCTGGTCGCGACCGTCGCGCCGCCGACGGTCGACCGGCTCGCCCTCGAGGTGGGAGACGCCGTCGCGGTGACCGTCTCATCGGCGGACGTCCACGTCATCGGTCGAGGACGATGACGACAGCCGCCTGCAGTCCACGTCACTTCCATATCCGTAATTCGTGCCTGCCTTAGCAAGCATTAAGTGAATCCCCGACGCGGTCTGCTTGTAGAACCGAAATCCGCAAGGAGCAACCGACATGCCACAGCAAGACACCGAGTACCGCCTCGACGACATCGACCGCCGGATCCTCTTCACACTGATGCGTGAGAGCCGCCACACGACGGCGGCGGCCATCGCCGAGACGGTCAACGTCTCCGGGGCGACGGTCAGGAACCGGATCTGCAACCTCGAGGAGGCGGGTATCATCAGCGGCTACACCGCACACATCGACTTCGAGCGAGCGGGCGGGAACCTCACCAACCTCTACCTCTGCAACGTGCCGGTCCCGGAACGCGAGGCACTCGCCCACCGGGCACGCGCCGTGCCGGGCGTCATCAACGTCAGGACCCTGATGACGGGGCGGGAGAACCTCCACGTCGTCGCCGTCGGCGAGACGACGAGCGACCTGCAGCGCGTGGCCCGGAAGCTCTCCCAGCTCGGCATCGAGATCGAGGACGAGGACCTCGTCGAGGACGAGTTCTTCAGTCCCTACGCTCCGTTCGACCCGGACGGCGACCGGGACGCCGGCGCCCCCGAGGACGTCATCAGCCTCACCGGCGAGGCGAACATCGTCCAGATCACCGTCGACGGGAGCGCCCCCATCGCCGGTCGGAGCCTCGAGGAGGCGAGCGGCGAGGGCATCCTGGACGCGGACACGCTGGTCATCGGCATCGAACGCGACGAGTCGGAGCTGACGCCCCACGGGGAGACGGTGGTCCAGCCGGACGACATCGTCACCGTCCTCTCCCGGAACCCGACCGACGAGCGCGCGCTGGAGACGTTCCGCGGCACCGGAACCGAGGCGGTCGACGGATGAACGGCCCGACGAGCAACGAGACGAACGCGATACGGACAGGACCGAATCAATGAGCAAGTCATTCACAGAATCAGTCGTCGTTCCAGTCGCCGACGAATCGGACGCACGGAAGACAGCACGAGCCCTCGAACCCTACGAGCTGGACCAGGTCACGGTCCTGCACGTGGTCGAGAAGGGCGAGGGGGTCCCTGACAAGACACCCGTCGAGCAGTCGGAGGAGGTCGCCCGGGAGGCCTTCGCGGCGTTCCGAGAGAGCTTCCCCGACGCCGACGACGCCGTGGCGTACCGACGAGACGTCGTCGATGGCATCATCGACGTCGCGACCGAGCTGGACGCGAGTGCCATCGTCTACCGGCCACGTGACCAGGGCCGTATCGTCCGGTTCCTCTCGGGAAGTCACTCGCTCAGGCTCGTCACCGAGTCGCCGATACCCGTCATCGCCGTCCCCGAGGAGGGCAGCGGATGACAGACGGCGACGAAGAGCTCGCGAAGGACCTCGGCCTGCTCTCCGCGCTGACCATCGGCGTCGGTACGATGATCGGAGCCGGTATCTTCGTCCTCCCGGGGCAGGCAGCTCAGGCAGCCGGACCAGCGGTCGCCATCTCGTTCGTCGTCGGGGGCGTCATCTCGCTGTTCACCGCGCTCTCGGCCTCCGAGCTGGGGACGGCGATGCCGAAGGCCGGCGGGAGCTACTACTACGTCAACCACGCGCTCGGCCCGCTGTTCGGCTCCATCGCCGGCTGGGGGAACTGGATGGGGCTCGCGTTCGCGAGCGCCTTCTACACCATCGGTTTCGGAGAGTACCTCAACACGCTCCTGGCGCTCCCGGAGGTCGCACTCGGCCCCATCGCGCTCTCCTCGTTCCAGATCGGGGCCCTCGTCGCCGGGACACTGTTCATCGTCATCAACTACGTCGGCGCCAAGGAGACCGGGAGCATCCAGATCGTCATCGTGACGCTGCTGGTCGGTATCCTCACCCTCTTCTCCGTCCTCGGCTTCCTCCAGGCCGACCTCTCGACGCTCCGGCCCATCTTCCCGCCCGACACCGGCGGTGCGACCGCCATCCTCCCCGCGACCGGGCTCATCTTCGTCTCGTTCCTCGGCTTCGCGAAGATCACAACCGTCGCCGAGGAGCTGAAGAACCCCGGCCGGAACCTCCCGCTGGCGGTCGTCGGCAGTGTCGCCATCGTGACCGTGATGTACGCCATCATCATGGTCGTCCTGATGGGCGTCATCAACTGGCGCCAGCTCGGTCCCGACTTCACGTCGACGCCGGTCCTCGACGTGGCTGATATCGCGTTCGGGGCCTACGGAGTCGCCGGAATCGGCGTCGGGCTGCTCACGTTCGCCGGCCTGCTCGCGACAGCCTCGAGCGCGAACGCGAGCATCCTCGCGTCCTCCCGGATCAACTTCGCCATGGGCCGTGACAAGCTCATCTCGAACAAGCTCAACGCCATCCATCCGAGCTTCGCGACGCCGTACCGGAGTATCGCGGTCACGGGCGGTCTCATCCTGGCGTTCATCGTCATCGGCGACGTGAAGGTGCTCGCGAAGGCAGGGAGTGTCCTGCACCTCATCGTCTACGGACTGCTCAACCTCGCGCTCATCGTGATGCGGGAGGCCGATACGCCGGAGTACGACCCCGAGTTCGAGGTTCCGCTGTACCCCGCCGTCCCGATCATCGGGGCGATCTCCTCCTTCGGGCTCATCTACTTCATGAACCTGGAGTACATCGCTGTCGCGGTACTGTTCGTCGTCGGCGGTATCGTCTGGTACCTCGTCTACGCCCGGAACAAGACCAACAAGCAGGGCATCCTCTCGACGTACATCCTGTCCCGCCCCGAGGAGATGCCTGATGCCGCCGTCTCGGCGGCGAACACCGTCCAGCCCGACACTGTCCAGGGGAGCGCGACCGACGACTACCGCGTGATGGTCCCGCTCGCGAACCCGAAGACCGAGAAGGACCTCATCACGCTCGCGAGCGCCGTCGCGAAGCAGAAGGGCGGCACCGTCGACGCGGTCCACATCGTCAAGGCGCCGGACCAGACCTCGCTCGAGTACGCGGCGGAGCACCCCGAGGTGTTCGAGGAGGACTACCACGACATCCTCGACGAGGCGAAACGCGACGCCGAGACGTTCGGCGTCGACGTCGAGACGCACACCATCCTCTCGCACACGCTGTTCGAGCAGATCTTCGACGCCGCGGAGACCCACGACGCGGACATGGTCGTCATGGGCTGGGACGACGACACGCACGGCTCCCCCGGCCGTGTCGAGAGTGCCGTCGACGAGCTGACCGAGAACCTGCCGTGTGACTTCCTCGTGCTGAAGGACCGCGGGTTCGATCCGTCGGAGATCCTCGTGCCGACGGCCGGTGGACCGGACTCCGACCTCTCCGCGGAGCTCGCCAAGCTCCTCAGGGCCGAGTACGGCTCGACCGTCAAGCTCCTGCACGTTGCCGAAGACGTGGACGCCGGCAGGGAGTTCCTGGAGTCGTGGGCCGAGAGTCACGGGCTCTCGGACGCGGAGCTCGTCGTCGAGAGTGGGGACGTCGAAACGGTGATCGAGGACGCGGCCGCCGAGAGCTCGATGCTCGTCCTCGGTGCCACCGAGAAAGGGCTGCTGTCGCGGCTGCTCCGTGGATCGCTCGTGCTGGACGTCGTCGACGACGTGCCGTGTTCGGTGCTGCTGGCCGAGCGCTCCCGCGAGAAGGGCTTCGTCGACAAACTGTTCGGCGAGTAGCTCAGCTCTCTACGGGCTCGGCCTGTGCCTCCCCGTCGGCGTACTTCTCGCTGAACTCGCCGATGAGGTTGCCCATCTTCGCGTACCAGTCGTTGAGCATCCGCTGCATCTCCTGTGCGATCTCATCGGCGTCGCGCGGCCGGTAGACGTGGTAGTACCCGCCCTGCTCGTAGTTGATCTGTTCCTTCTGGAGGAAGCCGGCCGAGAGCAGGCGCTGGACCGCACGGTAGGCGGTCGAGCGCTCCCGGTCGATCTCCTCGGCGATCTCGTCGACGGTGAGCGCGTCCGTCTCCTCGTTCAGCAGCTGGAAGATCTCCTTGTCGATACCCTTCAGGTCGTGGAAGCACTCCAGCAGTCCCTCGCAATACATGTCCTGCCGGAGCATCTCGCTCATCGAGTCAGCCATTTGATGTACATAGGGGTTGCCCACTCAAAAGTGTTTGCAAATTCGGCACAATACTGCCAGAGGCGTCGAATACAGGGCTTCAGTCCTGCGAGGAGGCGTGGTCTGCTCCCTGCTCGGCGCCCTCCGACGACCGCATGGATCGCCAGTAGCCCTGCGCGTACGCACCGAGGAACATGCCCCCGATGGCCCAGAGGATTGGGTAGTTCCCGACGCCGAAGCTCGCGTAGGCCGCGCCGGGACAGATACCGGAGAGCCCCCAGCCGACGCCGAAGATGGAGCCCCCGATCACGACGTTGCGGTCGAACGACTTCACGCGACGCTTGTACTCGTCGCCGGTGATGGGTGCGCGGTCGAGGAACGTCGTCGCCACGAAGAACGTGATGCCGGTGACGACCGCCGCGCCGCCCATCACGAACAGCAGCCCGAAGTCCTGGAACTGGAGGAAGTCCAGCACGACCTCCGGCCGGGCCATCCCGCTGATGGCGAGTCCGAGCCCGAAGACGATGCCGCCGAGGTAGATGGCGGGCAGGAACAGCGGGCTCCGCTCTGCGGTGCTCATGGGCTCACCCCCAGCGCCATCACGAGCTGTGCGGTCCCGATGGCGAACGCCATGAACGTCGCGACGTTCACGAGCGAGGTGTTCGACAGCGAGCCGACGCCGCAGACGCCGTGGCCGGAGGTACAGCCCTTCCCGAGGCGGGTACCCACGCCGACGAGGAAGCCGCCGCCGAGCAGCCGCCACCACTGCACCTCCGTGGTCCAGATACCCGGTTCGAGCACGAGCCCCCAGATCGCTGCGCCGCTGACGATGCCCGCGGTGAACACGAGCCGCCAGTCGCGCGACTGGACGTACTTGAACCGGTTGAACCGGTCGATGTCCGAGACGTACGAGAGCGTGGACTCGAGGAACGTGCTCGCCCCCGCGATGATACCGGTCGAGAGGTAGATTATCGATGCTCCGAGCCCGACGAGCAGGCCGCCGAGGGCGTACGGGAGTATCCCGCGCGGGAACAGGTCACCCAGGACGAGCAACGGTGCGAGCTCGGTCATCTCGCGGTGACACCTCCCCGGTCGTCTCCGGTGTCGGTTCGCCGGACGATGCTACCGCCGATGTCCGGTCCGTGGTCGCCGGCCGTCGAGCGGCCGGTGTACCGTCCGTCTGTCATTGTCGATTCCATCTACAGCGGTCGCACAGATAAGACTTTGCATAGTAATTCTACGGGCGCACAATACCGGATAGACAGACCGGCATCGAAAACGTTCGTCTGACTGGTTACGTACGCGTAACCGAGAGTAGTCGTGTTCGGAATACGAACGGCTACCGACACGCTTTTTAGTGACCCACCAGTATTGGGTGGTGAAGCCAATACCATGACGGAGTACGAATCCACCGAGACGCTCGACGTGAAAGGACAGAACTGCCCGATGCCGGTCGTCAAGACCAAGCAGAGCATCGATAGCCTCGCCGCCGGCGAGGTGCTCGAGGTGCTTTCGACCGACTCCGGGAGCATGAGCGACCTCGCGGGCTGGGCCGACTCCACGCCAGGCGTGGAGCTCGTCGGCCAGGTCGAAGGCGACGGTCTCTACACGCACTACGTCCGCAAGACCGAGTGATCATGTCGACCGACACACCAAACACCGCAGAACCCGACGGCGACGTGCCGTCACGTGCAGAACTGGCCGCCCAGGTCGAGGAGCTGCAGGACCGGCTGGCCGACGTCGAGGCCGACGCAGGCGACGAGAACCCGAAGATGTCCATCATCGCGACGAAGGGCACCCTCGACATGGCGTATCCGCCGCTCATCCTCGCGAGCACGGCCGCCGCGTTCGGCTACGAGGTCACCGTGTTCCACACGTTCTGGGGCCTCGACATCCTGCACAAGGAGAAGTCCAAGAAGCTCAAGCTGAGCTCTGTCGGCAACCCCAGCATGCCCGTGCCGAACGTCATCGGCGCGCTCCCGGGCATGGACCGCATGACCACGAAGATGATGGAGAAGCAGATCGCGGACAACGACACCGCGACCATCCAGGAGCTCATCGACACCTCGCTGGACATGGGTGTCGAGTTCCAGGCCTGCCAGATGACCATCGACCTGATGGACTACGACGAGGACGACTTCTTCGACGGCGTCACCACCGGCGTCGGCGCAGCGACGGCCATCCAGGACATGGCCGAGGCGGACATCCAGCTCCTGGTCTGACCGACCAGTTCCTTCATGACACAGGAATCCACCGACGAGCGGGAGCAGCAGGCCGATAGCGACGGGCAGGGCCGCGCCGACCCACTGGTCGGCGAGGGTCTGCTCGACGAGGAGATGGGTCCGAGCTCGTCGATGGCCCACCTCTACCGTGGCGAGATACACCGGATGAAGTTCTGGCGGGAGCGGCTGGACCGGACCACGAACTGGGCCGTCGTCGTCATCTCGGCGCTGCTGACGTGGTCCTTCTCCTCCTCGGACACCCCGCACTACGTCATCCTCATCGGCATCGCGACCCTGACGGTGTTCCTCGTCGTCGAGGCGCGCCGCTACCGGGGGTACGACATCTGGCGGACCAGGGTCCGCTCGCTCCAGCAGAACGTGTTCGCGAAGGGGCTCGACCCGGATATCGAGCTCACCAACCCGGACTGGCGGACGGAGCTGGCGGCGGACTACCGCCAGCCGACGCTGAAGATCACGGCCGAGGAGGCCATCGCCCACCGGTTGCGACGCATCTACCTGCCGCTGTTCGGGCTCCTGCTCGTCGCCTGGGTGGTCCGGATCACGGCGTTCGCGACGGACTCCTGGCTCGCGACGGCCCAGGTCGGCGCGATCCCCGGGTGGGGCGTCGTACTGTCCGTGGCCACGTTCTACACGGCCGCGCTGGTCGTCGCCTTCCGACCGCGGACCTGGCACGCGAGGGGCGAACTCAGGTCCGAGGACCTCCGGAAGTGACCCGTCCGGCCAGTTCGTCGTATCGGACTGTCACACGGGTTCGCGGCCTCGCGGGGTTCTCAAACGCCGGGACCGATAGTACCTCTTTATATTATCACTATACGTATGTTAATCCATGAGCACTACTTCGTCCCGTAGATTCCCGTCCATCCAGGTACTGTTCGGCGCACTCGTCGTCGTCCTCGGAGCGTTGCTGCTGCTCGACACGACGGGCGTGTTCCCGACGACCGACCTGCTGCTGTACGCGCCGTCGCTGTTCGTCCTCGTCGGCCTCTGGGCGCTGTTCCAGAGCCGGCTCCGGAACATCGTCGGCCCGGTCGTCCTCGTCACCATCGGGGCGGCCTGGCAGGCCGTCGCGCTCGACGTCGCGACCGTCGACGACGTCATCGTGTTCTGGCCGATACTCGTCATCGCGTTCGGTCTCTCGGTGGTCCTCGGGACCTACCGTTCACGGTCGGTCGAGATCGACGACGCCTACACGTCGATGTTCGCGGCCTTCGGTGGCGTCGAGCGACGGAACACCTCGAAGGCGTTCACCGGGGCCGACCTGACCGCCATCTTCGGCGGCGCCGAGATCGACCTCCGCGACGCAGAGATCACCGACCGCCCGGCCCGCATCAACGCCGTGGCGCTGTTCGGTGCCGCCGAGGTCATCGTCCCGCGCGACTGGAACGTCCAGATGGACGTCCTGCCCGTCCTCGGTGCGGCGGAGGACTCGCGCCGCCGGTACGAGACCGTCAACGACGACGTCGACCTCGTCGTCGGCGGCTTCACCGCCTTCGGTGGCATCGAGGTCAAGGACTGAACCGTCGCGAAACCTGTATTCTCTGGGCTCCTCGACGAGCTACCGCCAGCTCGTCCAGCCGCCGTCGACGACGAGCGACTCGCCCGTGACGTAGCTCGCGAGGTCGCTCGCCAGGAACGTCGCCGCGCCGCCGATCTCCTCGGGCTGGCCGTACCGCCCGAGCGGGACCTGCTGGGCGAACGCGGCGGCCTCCTCCTCGCTGGTCTCCCGGTCGCCGCCGATCATCGTCTCGATGCCGCCCGGGTGGATGGCGTTGACACGGATATCGTGGTCGGCGAGCTTGTGGGCGAGCGAGTACGTCAGCATCGTGAGCCCGCCCTTCGATGCGGAGTACGTCGGCCAGTTGCCGTTGCCGAACAGGCCGGCGATGCTCGAGATGTTGATGATGCTGCCGCCGTCGCCCTCGGCCATCCGTTCGGCCGCGACCTGCGAGCCGAAGAACGCGCCGTAGAGGTTGATGTCCATCAGCCAGCGGTAGTCCTCCTCGCTGACGTCGAAGAAGTCCTCGGCCCGCCAGACGCCCGCGTTGTTCACCATGATCGTGACGCCACCGAACTCGTCGGCCGCGTCCATCGCAGCCGACAGGTCGTCGCGGTCGGTCACGTCGCAGTGGACGAACGCGGCGTCGGCGTCGGTCTCGGTCTCTATCTTCTCGTGGGTCGGTATCCCCTCCTCCTTCGGGTCCTCGCGGACGTCAGCGACGACCACGGCCTTCGCCCCGTGTTCGGCGAACGCGAGTGCGATACCGCGTCCGATACCTGAACTCCCGCCGGTGATGACCGCGATCTCGTCATCGAGCAGTGACATCTATGAACACCGTTCGTCGTTCGACGGGAGAGACAATAAAACGAGACGACAGTTACGCCACGGCGGGAAGCGCCTGCGGACAACGGACACCCGTCACTCCGCGTCGGTGTCCGCGGACCGAACCGTCAACACCGGAACGGGCGAGGTGCGAACGATCTTCTCGGTGACGCTGCCGAGCAGGTAGCGCTCCAGCCCCGTGCGACCGTGAGTTCCCATCACGACCAGGTCGACGTCGTTGTCGGCGATGTACCGTCGGAGCTTCTTGTACGGTCGTCCGAAGCCGACGGCGGTCTCGACGCCTGCGACCGAGTCACCCGCTCGGCTGGCGATGCTGTCGACGGCCTCCTGTGCGGCGTCCTCCAGCGAGTCGGTCATGAGCTGGGAGCGGACGTCGACGCCCATGGAGAACGCGTCCACGACCGAGACGACGTGCACCTGCGCGCCGTAGCGGCCAGCGACGTCGAGCCCCACGTCTGCAGCGGCCGTGGCGGCATCGCTCCCGTCCGTCGGGACGAGCACCGATTCGAAGGGGTAGTGCACCGAGCCGTCGTCCGAGTCCCGGACGGTCAGCACGGGCACGTCGGAGCGTCGGAGTATCTTCTCGGTCACGCTCCCGAGCAGGTAGCGCTCGACGCCGGTCCGACCGTGGGTGCCCATCACGACGAGATCGATGTCGTTCTCACCGGCGTACTCGAGGATGACGCGGTAGGGGACCCCCGTTCGCACGGCTCGTTCGACGTCGAGGGACTGCGCCGACACCTCCTCGGTGACCTCGTCGACGACCGATTCGGCGCGGGAACCGCTCCGCTCCTGCTGTGGCGCGTTCTCCGCGAGGCGCGAATCGAGCACGTTCAGCACGTGGACGGTGGCGTCGTAGCGGCTCGCCACGTCCTCCGCGTAGCCCACCGCAGCGGTCGCACAGTCGCTCCCGTCGGTCGGCACCAGGATGTCGTCGAACATAGACGGAACCTACGTCGGCACGGGCCAAGAATGTCGGGGCGGGTACCGTGGTGCGGTCGTCGGTGGGCGGTCGACCGTGCGGGCCCGTCGAACGGCCCATCCCGGGTGTTCGTCGGTGGGGGCTCAGGGCCGCCAGCCACGCAGGAACCCCGTCGAGACCCCGCCAATCGCCAGCGCGGAGCCGATGCTGAACGTCCGCACGGCGAACACGGCGGCGGCCGCGTCGGCCTGCGAGGCGACCGTGAGCAGTCCAAGGACGACACCGAGCAGCACGTCGTAGGCACCCAGACTCGCCGGCACGGGGACGACGCTGGCGGCCTGTGGGAGCGGGATGACAGCGACGATGGGGAGGAGTGCGACCGGCGTTCCGATGCCTCCCAGCGCCACCCAGAGGGCGCCAGCAGTGAGCAGCTGTTCGACGATGCCACCGACCGCGATGAGGGCGACCAGCCCCGGGGCGTCCCGGAACTGCCCGGCACGCATCCAGAACCGGTCGACAGCTGCGGTGACGTCCTCGCGGCCGTACGGTTCCGCCCGATAGAGCGAAGAGAGCAGCCTGACCGGGGGAGTCAGGAGGACGACGAGACCACCGCTCAACCAGCGGTTGGTCACCACCAGCAGGAGACCGACGACGAAGAGGACCACGACCGCCCCACCGAGCGTGTAGACGAGGAACGATGGGGTCAGTCCGAGCAGGACCAGGACGACGACGAGGACCGTGGAGACGAGCAGCTGCGCTCCCGACTTGACGTACTTGGCGACGCCCCTGACACCCAGCGCCTCGCTGTAGCTCGTCTCGGTCTCGACGGCGAAGAACCGGGCCATGATGGGCTCAGAGGTCACCGGGCCGGCGGGGCTGAGCGTGTCGAAGAAGTCCCCGGCGAACGCGAACTGCACGCTCTTTCTCGGCGAGAGTCCACCGTTGAGCGGGCGAAGCGAGGCCCAGACACCGATGCCGTCCGCCGCACCCTCGGCGAGCACCAGCGCGAGCACCAGGACCGCAAAGAGCGGCGCGATCGTCGTGGCCCGGCCGAGGACGGTGCCGACGCCGACGACCCAGAGATACGCGGCTATCGCTATCGCGCCGAGCGTCACACCGACGAGGAACCGCACGGCGGGGCGCACACCACCGTCTCTGATGGGCATCTAGTTAAACCCGCCGTCACCGGGAGGGCTCCGGACACTCACCGGGAGGTCTCCGGACACTGGATTTATCGGGGTGCGCTCCCGCCCTCATGCACATGGAGTCTGGAGACCGCCCCGCAGGGGGCGAGCGCCGGTTGATCCGGGCCCGGTTCCGGATGACGCTCCCGCCGGAGATGTGGATCAGCGAGGTCTCGCGGGCGAACCCGGGAGCCACCTACCGGCTGCTGACCGGTGCCGCCGTCGAGGGCCGCTCGCTCGAACTCGGCGAGGTGCTGGCCGACGACGCCCGACGTGCCGCCGAGGCCGTCCGCGACCACCCGGACGTGGTCGCGTTCGACCTGCTGTTCGTCGACGAGGGCCGGGCGCTCTCGCGGTACGAGTCGACGGAGCGCCGCCTCTACGAGTTCCTCGGCGAGTCGTCGCTCCCACCGCTGTTCCCGGTCGTGGTCGAGGACGGTCGGATGACGTTCGACGTCGCGGCCACGCAGGCGCAGTTCGACGCCATCGGGGCCACCCTCGACGAGCGGGAGTTCCAGTACGAGCTCCTCACGGTGGTCCACTCCGACGCGTCGGACGACGTCCTCACGGAGCGCCAGCGGGAGTGCCTGCGGACGGCCCGGGCGGCCGGCTACTTCGAGGTTCCACGGCGGTGTACGCTCGCGGACGTGGCCGACCAACTGGACGTCGACAAGTCGACCGCCAGCGTCACGCTTAGGCGGGCGACGGAACGGGTGCTCGACCAGTTCCTCGTGGGACCGGAGTGACGACGGCCGGCCAGAAGGGGCCGTCGCTCGACGAAGAGACGGTCCCCCGCAGGGAGAACGAGAGTCTAGCTGTACTGCTCGATGAGACCGCGGAGCGTCCCCTCGTCCTCGAACCCGACCATCTGCTTGACGGGTTCGCCGTCGGCGAACAGCACCATCGTCGGGACGCCCTGCACGCCGAACTGGGCGGCGAGCTGCTGGTTCGCGTCGACGTCGACCTTCGCGACGACCGCGTCCGTGCTCTCGGCGATGGACTCGACGACGGGCTCCAGCATCTGGCACGGGCCACACCAGTCGGCGTAGAAGTCGACGAGGACGACGTCGTAGTCGCCGATGGTCGACGTGAGCTCGTCGGTGCCGTTCACGTGCACCGGTTCCGCGGGGACGTCGCCGGCGTCGGCTGTCTCCGCCTCGGTCTGGTTCTGGAGTTCGTTCTTCTTCTGCTCGCGGATGTCCTCGATGGTACTATCTCCACTCATCACCAGTTCGTTGACGCTACTCGAACTTAGGTGTTGTGCTCTTTCTGCACAATACAATGTTCCCAGGGAACCGCGATCTTTCGCCAGACGCCCCAAATAGGAGCATCTTGCCGGGTTCTGGGAGTCGTTCGAGAGATGAGCACAGAGATTGTAGTGGTTGGAGTACGAAATACTATGCCACCGCGGCACGTACTGTTCGGTATGACCCGATACATCGCAGTGCTCGACGCGTCCCTCGGCGACACGCCGGCGGAACGGAACCTGCGACGTGAACTGGAGGCCGTCGCGGACGACGTGGTCGTCGACGTCTACAAGCTGCCGGCCTCGGCGCTTCCACCCACCGTCTCCAGCCCGGAGTGGAACTACGACGGTGTCGTCGTCAGCGGCTCCCAGACCTCCGTCTACGAGGACCGGGACTGGATACACGAGGCCACGACGTGGCTCCGTCACGTCCACGAGGCTGGTGTCCCGCTCCTCGGGATCTGCTGGGGCCACCAGTTCATCGCCCAGGCGCTGGGTGGACGGGTGGTCGACATGGGCGAGTACGAACTCGGCTACCGGGATATCACGCGGGTCGGGACGGACCCCCTGTTCGACGGCATCCCGACGGAGTTCGTCAGTTTCGAGACGCACTCGGACCGGGTGGCAGAGCTCCCGCCGGGGGCGAGCGTCCTCGCTCGCAACGACTACGGCATCCAGGCGTACAGGGTGGGCAGCGCCTACGGTGTCCAGTTCCACCCGGAGTACGACCGGCAGACCGCGGTCTGGGTCACGGAGGGGAAGGACCTCCCGGACGAGCGCATCCAGCAGGTCCTCGACGGCATCACCGACGAATCGGTTGCGGCGGCGGAGCCGGCGAAGCTCGTCTTCGAGAACTTCCTCGGCCTCGTCGAGACGCACCAGCGCGTCGTGGCATCGGCCTCGCGTCGGTACTGACCTACTCCTCGGTCCGGCCGATGGCCTCGTCCCACGACTCCGCACCGAAGAACTCCTGGAGCGCCATCAGGACGCCGACGTAGGTCCCGAAGGCGACGAGGACGATCGGGACGACGAGCGCGATGACCAGCGCGGCCAGCCCGGACCCACCGAGCACCTGTATCATCGCGACCTCCGTCCACCGCGGTCGACTGCATCCACGTGACGGTCCATATCCACACACATCGGATCACCCCCAATCAATCTTGTGATTCCCATTCAATACCCATCGGAGAAATCCAGGAGACGAACGAAGATTTCGCATTACGATAGGGGCCTCATCGAGACCCGAACGAATCTCCCGTATCCTGGTCGCTGCAAGAATCACAATCTTGCACAATACTGATTAGCTCGGTCCGCGTAGAATCACCTATGCGCGCAGTACTCGCGACCGACCTGTCCGACGCCATCGAGACAGCCATCAGCTCACGGACCTGTCTGGAGTGCCTGGAACGGTACGGCATCGACCAGATAGACCTGGTCACCGTCACCAGCCCGAACGTCACCTCGGGGATGCCGGGCAGCGACATCGGAGCCCGCACCAAGCGCGGCCTGGAACGCCAGCGCCAGCTGCTGGAGGAGGAGGGGTTCGACGTCCGAACCCACGTGATGCGGGGGACGCCACACCGCCGCATCAACGGGCTGGCCGACCGCGTTCACGCCGACCTGGTGATCGTCGGGTCCCGTGGCCAGAGCCCGCTGGAACAGCGTTTCATCGGCGGGACCGCGAAGAACGTCGCCCGCACCGCCAGCCGACCGCTGCTGGTCCAGCGCATCCTCGAACACGGGGAGGAGGACCACGAGGTCGCCGCCGAACACCTCTTCCAGCGCATCCTCTACGCGACCGACTTCTCTGAGAACGCAGAGAGAGCGTTCGACCAGTTCAGGAACCTCAAGCACGCTGCGAAGGAGGTGACCCTGCTGCACGTCGCGCCGCCCGAACGGCGGTCCGGGACCGACCCCGATGCCGTCGCCGATGCCCAGGCTCGACTCGACGAACTCGCAGCCGAACTGGAGGAGCTGGGGATCGAGACCCGGACCGTCGTCCGTGAGGGCGCCGCCGTCGAGGAGATACTCGCCGCCGAGACGGAGTTCGAGCCGACGACCATCCTGATGGGCTCGCGTGGTCGCAGCCGGATGCGGCGCCTGCTCCTGGGCAGCGTCTCCGAGGACGTCACCGCGAGGGCGCACTGCAACGTCCTGCTCGTGCCGCCGGCCGGCGCGCGCTGAGTCAGAGCTCTTCGCTGATGTGTTCCCAGATGGCACACCAGTCCTCCGCCGCGACGTAGCCCTCCACCTTCGCACAGGCTCCCCAGCCGTCGCCGTTCTGGTCGGGGATGAACTCCGCACAGTTGCCACACGACTGTCCCGGCTGGCCGATGCCGTCGGCGATGGCGTCGACGGACTCCATCAGCTGCACCGCCTCCTGCGTCTGGAGGTCGTTCGGGTCGCGCTCCTCGTCACCCTGTGAGCTGGCGGTCCGGTACTGCTCCGGAACCTGCGCGGTCGGGAGTTCCGCCGCCGAGAGCCCTTCGGGGACACTCGGTTCCGGGAGTTCCTCCCAGACGGTACACCAGTCCGCGCCGTCGATGTAGCCCTCGACGGTGACACAGGCACCGAACGCGTCCCCGTTGCGGTCGTGGATGTACTCGTGACAGTTCGCACAGCACCGCCCCGGCTGGTGGGCGTTGTTCTCCAGGGCCTCCTCGTACTCCGAGAACTGGACGGCCGCCTTCGAGAACAGCTCCTCGCTCCCCCGCTGCTCGCCGCCGATGGACCGCGCGGAGAGGTAGACGTCCGGGACGGGTCCGTTCTCGAACTGCTCCCGCGAGACGCCCTCCGGCAGCTCCTCTTCCTCGTCGTCCTCGCCGTCTTCCGCTCCGTCGTCTTCGTCCGCCCGCGTGGTCGTCTCGGCGACGGTCGTCCCGCCCGTGTCGGCCTCGTCACCACCGAGACAGCCACTCAGCGCACCGATCCCAACTGTTGCGACGAGATAGTGTCGCCGACTCCAAAGTTCGTACCCGGAACCGCCGTCCGACCGTGATCGTCGGCCCTCCATGCGTACAGGTCGGCTAGTATCACATAAAATTATGAACTACTGATAGCTGGAAACTCGTGGTTACCCGAATGCGACTGCAGCTGCTACCGTACGTGCGACGGAAGAATGTGGGAGGTGTCCGAAGGATGTGGGAATCAGTTCACCCGGCGAACCGGACTCGTGGACCTGTCGATCAGTCGCCGGTGAGGGCGTCCTGACTGGCTGCGCAGTTGTTCGGGCCGAGTTCGAGCTCGAAGGCCTCGTCGTCGTCCGCGGTCTGCTGGCCGAGGTTCGTCGCGATGATGTCCTCGTAGTTGGCGGGACGCGGCGGCATGTCCGCGAGGACAGTCTCGACGAAGTCGTCCTCGTCCATCGTCAGTGCGTCCATCTCCTCGCGGAGCTGGCCGATGGGTGCCGTGTAGGTTCCGTCCTCGGCGGGCGCTGCGGCGTCACTGAAGTGAGCGCCACCGACGAGCACGTCGTCGTCCTGCGTCAGCACCTTCGTCTGCAGCGATTCGTAGAGCTGGCGCGCGGCGTCGGGTGCGCCCTCGTCGCCCTCCTCGAGGTCCGGGCGGGCGACGCTCTCGATGAACAGGCCGTCGCCGGTGGCGAGCAGACTGTCGCCGAGCAGGTACGAGGTCATCCCGCTCGTGTGGCCGGGCGTGTAGACGGTCTCGACGGTCGCGTCGCCGACGGCGAACTCGTCGCCGTCATCGGCGGAGACGAGCTCGTCGATGTAGGTGACGTCGCGCTGACGGGCAGCCTCGGGGATCACGCCGGTGACGCCCTCGTCGTCGAGCGCGCGGACACCGGAGATGTGGTCGGCGTGGATGTGCGTGTCGAACGCGTAGGTCAGCTCGGCACCGAGCTCCTCGGCGTCGTCGAGATAGCGGTCGGTGAATGCCCGGAGGGGGTCGACGACAGCGGCCTCGCCGTCGGAGACCAGCAGGTAGCCCAGACAGCCACTGGAGGGTCGCTGGTACTGGTAGAGCGTTCCGGGACCGTCGTAGCGCGAGACCTCGACGCGCTCGTAGATGCGGGCCCAGCCGTTCATCCCCTCGTCCAGGTGGACGACGTCACGGCCGTTCTCCGCGAGCTTGCCCGCGACGAACGCGCTGGCGCCACCCTTCGCGCAGAGGACGACGAGTGGCTCGCCCTCGGGGACCTGCTCGAGGATGTCCGCCTCGACCTCGTCCTCGAGGAAGTGGAAGTACGGGACGTTGGCGATCTCGACGTTCTCGCCGTCGATGTGCCACTCGTCGAAGTCGCCGTTCATGCGGGCGTCGAGGATGGTGACAGCCTCGCCGGCGTCGATCTGTGCCTTCAGTTCGCTCGGTTCGATCTCGTCGACCTCGACAGCGGGTGTCGGGAAGTCGTCTGCATCCATGTTACACTCACCGTTTGGGGACTGGGGACCTTATATCTTGTGTATACTGTGCAATACAGTGGATAGTGGTTTGGGAAAGAGGCCGCCAAAAATAGGCTAATCAGCCCGTTTAGATGCCACTATGGCGTGTTACGGTTGTGCCAGAATTGCAAAATTGGAGCAATACGGTTCCGGGTGCGGTCAGTCGCTGACCGACGTCGCAGGGGCGGACTCCGCCTCGTCCGCACGCAGCTCGTGGACGGCGCTGTAGGTCACCGCTCCGCTGACCAGAAGCGCAGCGCCGAGGATGATGATCAGGCTGACGGTGTCGAGGATGGGCATCTCGAGGACCCCACCGATCTCGCGGACTGCGACCGCGATGGCTCCGAGGAGCAGCATGACACCGAAGTACACCTTGATGTCCTCCTCCTCGACGAGGCTCGTCGCCGCCGCACCGAGGCGTGCACCGAGTGCACTCCCGGCGAGCAGCGGGACGACGATGCTCAGGTCGACCGCGCCCGACTGCGCGTAGAGGAAGCTCCCGAGACCGCCGGAGAAGACGATCTCGAACAGGTCCGTCCCGACCGCGACGGGGACGGGGACCCCGATGAGGTAGAACAGCGCGGGCATGCGGATGAACCCACCACCAACGCCGAGGAACCCGGAGAGGAGCCCGGTCGCGAACGCCACGGCCAGGATGAGCCACAGCGAGACCCGGACACCGCCACGGAGCTTCATCATCGGCGGCACGCGGTAGGACTGGATCTTCTTCGCGATGTCGGGGATGTCGTCCGCGTCGATCTCGCCATCGGCGTCGTGGTCGACACCACCGCCGCCGCCTCCCTTCAGCGCCTCGCGCGTGACGAACACGCCGATGCCGCCGAGCAGGAGGACGTAGGCGACGCTGACGACCGTGCCGGCGAGCCCGATGTGCTGCAGGTACTCCAGGCCGAGCTTCCCGACCTCGATGCCGGCCGTCGTCCCGGCGATCATCAGGATGCCGAGCTTGTAGTCGACCTGCCCGAGGTCACGGTGTTTCAACGTCGCGATGACGGAGGTCCCGAACACGAACGCCAGGCCGGAACCGACCGCGACGTTCGGCTCGTAGCCCATCACCAGCAGCGCGGGCGTCACGAGGAACGAGCCACCCATGCCGAAGAAGCCGAACAGGATGCCGATGAGGAGACCGAACCCGGTGAACAGCAGGAGCAGGTCGACGCCCACTCCCATCAGCTCCATCATTGGTCAGCACCCCCGGCGGAGGCCGAGCAACGGCGAAGCAGCAGGTCAGTGACCTTGCACTCCCCCGCGAGTACACGCCGGACTGCGCCACCCACCAGGGACTCGAGCGCCCCGTAACCGACGTACAGCAGGAGCGCCTCGAAGAGGACGATACCGACGAGTGCCGCCGCGAGCGCGTTGCCGCTGAGAGACTCAATACCTAGCATCTCTACTCACCCATCCGAACGGTCTTGTGTGGATATTGGATTTCTGCACGGTAGCTGGTAATCGAGCAGGGTAGATAACGGTTTTGGGATTATCGCACAATACTATATCGCCATAACCGACTCATACGTATGGATAAGTTATGGGTAGCTACACCCGTCAGTGGACGTAGGCTTCGGGTGAGAACGAGCTCGGGCCGTCCGCGCGGTGGACGCGGGCCGGACCTACGAGTCGAGTACAGTCGCCAGCGCGTCCATCACGCGGTCGACCTTCGCCTCGTCGGCGTTGTATCCCATGTGTCCGACCCGCAGGATGTCGCCCGCCAAGTCACCGAGGCCGGTCGCGAGGACGACGTCGTGCTCGGCTTCGAGCTCCCGCTGGACCGCGCCTGCCCGTCCGGGCAGGTGGAACGCCGTGACCGTCGGTGCGCTCCGTGATCCGTCCGGGTACAGCTCGAGCCCCAGTTCGGCCCCCCGTTCCCGACAGTGTGCGGCCACGCGCTCGTGACGCTCGTAGGCGGCCTCGAGTCCCTCGTCGAGCAGCATCGCGAGCGACTCGTCCAGCGCGGCCACGTTCGCCACCAGATGCGTGTACGGGAACATCTCGCTCGTGTCTCGCCAGGGGAGCAGGTTCGTGTACAGCGAGTCGGGGTCGCGCTCGGTCGCCACCTCCCACGCGCGGTCGCTGACGGCGACGGTCGTCAGACCGGGCGGGGAGCTGAACGCCTTCTGGGACGCACCGAGGTTGATGTCGATGTGCTCGCTGGGGACCGGCGTCCCCCCGAGCGAGGAGACCGCGTCGACGATCGTCAGGACCCCGTGGTCGTCGAGCAGTTCCAGCACCGGCTCGATGTCGTTGAGCGTCCCCGTGGGGGTCTCGCAGTGGACCATCGTCGCGGCCTCGAACGAACCGGCGTCGAGCGCGGCCTCGATACCCTCCAGGTCCAGCGGCTCCGTGTACTCGGTCCCGACGAGCGTCGGCTCTCCGTCGTAGCTCTCCACGAAGTCCGCGAAGCCGTCGCCGTACAGCCCGTTCGAGATGCACAGCACCTCGTCGCCGGGGGAGACGGTGGAGGCGATGGCGGCCTCGAGTCCGAGGATCCCCTCCCCGCCCATCACGATCACGTCGTCGTCGGTGCCGTAGACGCGCTGGAGCTTCCCGCAGACCTCGTCGTAGAGCTCGAAGAACGACTCCTCGACGTCCGGGTTCGGCATCGGGTCGCTCATCCGTTCGCGCACCCGCGGCGGAACCGCCGTCGGGCCGGGTGTCATCTGCATAGCCCGACGTTTCACGCGTGCGGGCTTAGCCGTGGGGGTCACCGATGGCGGCACAGCCGCCGGGGCGAAAGGAAGGCACAAGGGGACACCGGACACAGGAGAGGGCATGAGCAAACTCTCGCCCGACGCGCTCGAGCGCTTCATCTTCTCGCGCACGGGCGCGGCCAACGCGGACCTCCTGGCCGGCCCCGGCTATGGGGAGGACGCGGCCGCGGTCGCGACCGACGGTTCGACGATGGTCGTCAGCACGGACCCCATCTCGCTGGCCGCCGACCGCATCGGCACGCTGGGTGTGGCCATCGCGAGCAACGACGTCGCGGCCTGCGGCGGTATCCCCGAGTGGCTGGTCGCCACCATCTTCCTGCCCAGCGAGGACGAGCACCTGCTCGACGAGGTGACGAGGCAGCTCGACGACGAGGCGCGCCGCCTCGGCATCACCATCGTCGGTGGCCACACCGAGACGCTCGCCGCGCTCGACAGGCCGCTCCTGTCGCTCACCTGCATGGGCCCCACCGACCGCTACGTCCCGACCGCGGGTGCCGAGCCCGGCGACGCGGTGGTGCTCACGAAGGGCGCCGGAATCGAGGCGACCGCCGTGCTCGCGACCGACTTCCGCGACGAACTCGAAGCCGCCGGCGTCGACGGGGCGACCATCGACCGTGCAGCCACGTTCTTCGACGACATCAGCGTCCTCCCCGAGTCGGCGGTGCTGTCCGGGGCCGCGACCGCCATGCACGACCCGACCGAGGGCGGGGTGCTCAACGGCCTCGTCGAACTGGCCGGTGCCTCGGGCGTCCGCATCGACCTCGACCGCGAGCGGGTTCCGGTCAGTGCAGAGACGGAGGCCTGCTGTGGCGCCATGGACGTCGACCCGCTCCGCGTCCTCGGCTCGGGTGCCATGCTCGCGACGGTGCCCGACGACGAGGCCGAGGAGGTCGTCTCGACGCTCCACGAGGAGGGTATCGACGCGACCGTCGTCGCGACGGTCGAGGCTGCCCCCGACGCCGAGGACGTCGGCGTCGTCTGCGACGGCGAGCACCTCGTCGGCAGCGTCGACGACGAGATGTACGCACTCTGGGAGTGACCGTCCCCGGCCACACCTCTTCACCCGATGGGGATACCGACCTCCGGGTACCACGAGCTGCAGGGAGCGGTCCGGAGCCACGTCCCGCACAGCAGCCAGGGCGCGAGCTCGGCGGGGGCCCGACCCCCCTCGAGAAATGCAAATAGCTACATTCGAGAAAAAATTCGAGTACGAATGCACACAACCTATCCGATAAACTAACATCTTCTGTCCAACCTTCGAGATTTTGTTCCACAAGAGTTACTTTTTGGCTGTGGCAAGGTTCAGTACTGATGTCCCCATCCGTGCTCACGGTGGCGGCCGAGGCCTGTATCACGCTGTACACTGTGCCGGTACTCGGTGTCGAGCTGGGCCAGACGCAGGTCACCGCGATCGGTGTCGTCCTCATCGGATTGCTCCTCGTGGGGTCGGGGTTCTTCTCCTCGTCCGAGATCGCGCTGTTCTCCCTGCCGGCCCACCAGATCGACGCGATGGTCGAGGAGGGGAAACGCGGGGCGAAAGCGGTCAAGTCCCTCAAGGAGGACCCGCACCGGTTGCTCGTGACGATCCTCGTCGGGAACAACATGGTCAACATCACGATGTCGTCGGTCTCGACCACGCTCGTCGGCTACTACCTCGAACCGGGCGTGACGACGGTCCTCGTCTCGTCGCTCGGGATCACCTCGATGGTCCTGATATTCGGGGAGAGCGCACCCAAGTCCTACGCCGTCGAGAACACGGAGCTGCACGCACGCCGCGTCGCACGCGGGCTGAAGGTCGTCGAGAAGGTCCTGTGGCCACTCATCACCCTGTTCTACTACCTGACGTCGATTGTGAACAAGGTCACCGGCGGCAATGCGTCCATCGAGTCGACGTACGTCACCCGCGACGAGATCCGGAACATGATCAAGACCGGCGAGCGAGAGGGCATCCTGAACGAGGAGGAGCGCCAGATGCTCCAGCGTACGCTGCAGTTCACCGACGCCTCGGCCAAGGAGGTGATGACCCCCCGTCTCGACATGGAGACCATCGCCACGGACGCGACCGTCGACGAGGGCATCAGGAAGTGCATCCAGTCCGGCCACGCCCGGCTGCCGGTCTACGAGGGCTCGCTCGACACCGTGGTCGGCATCTTCGACATCCGCGACCTCGAGGATTCCACCTACGACGACGCAGCCGACCACGAGGTCGCCGACGTCGTGAACCCGACGCTCCACGTCCCCGAGTCGAAGAACGTCGACGAGCTCCTGACGGAGATGCGCGAGAACCGGCTGCACATGGTCATCGTCATCGACGAGTTCGGGGCCACGCAGGGGCTCATCACGATGGAGGACGTCCTCGAGGAGATCGTCGGGGAGATCCTGGTCGGTGACGAGGAGCACCCGTTCGAGTTCGTCGACGACGACACGGTCCTGGTGAACGGCTCGGTCAACATCGACGAGGTCAACGAGGCACTCGACATCGTCCTGCCGGAGGGCGAGGAGTTCGAGACCATCGCGGGGTTCATCTTCAACCGCGCCGGTCGCCTCGTCGAGCAGGGCGAAGAGTTCGAGTACGAGAACGTGACGCTGCGGGCCGAACAGGTGGAGGACACCCGCATCCAGAAGGTCCGCGTGAGCGTCGAACGCGACACCGTCGAACCCCTCGGGGACGACCCGGCGCTCACCGAGGACGAAACCGACTGACAGTCGGCGCCGGTTAGACGGTCCCTCTTCAGCGGGGCCTGTGGAGGAAGGGGAGCTTGGTCCGTGTCCGCGCGTGCGCTCGCACGTCGATGCCACGGCTCGACTATCCCGCGTACCGGCCGGGCCCCAGGTCTGTAGGTGAAAACGATTAGGAAGCAGACGACCGTACCCCCTCGTAGCGACTCATGTACGACACCATACTCCTCCCGTTCGACGGGAGCGACGACGCGGCAGGGGTGCTCCACCACGCCAGCGAGATCGCCCACTGGGCCGACGCCACCATCCAGTTGCTCTACGTCGCCGACACGACACGTGACAGCGTCACCGTCATCGAAGGCCAGACCGTCGACGTGCTCGAACGCGAGGGCGAGGACATCGTCGAGGACGGCGCGAAGACCCTGGAGACGCTGGGCGTGTCGTACGAGACCGACATCGTCCAGGGGAACCCCGCCCCGACCATCGTCGACTACGCCGAGCGGTACGACCACGACCTCATCGTGATGCCGACCCACGGGCGGGAGGGGCTCTCCCGGTACCTCGTCGGCAGCGTCTCCGAGAAGGTCGTCCGACTCTCCTCGACCCCCGTCCTCTCGGTCCGCATGCAGGACGACGAGACCCTGGAGTTCCCGTACGAGAACCTCCTCGTGCCGACGGACGGGAGCTCCGCCGCGACGTATGCGGCCGACCACCTCGTCGACCTCGCCGCGTCGCTCGATGCGACACTGCACGTCCTCTCGGTCGTCGACGACTCCGCACTCGGCCCGGACGTCAGGTCGACCGTCTCCGGGAAGGAGAGCGACCAGGCCGCGAACGAGGCCGTCGAGACCATCGTCTCGGCGGCCGAGGACCGAGGCGTGGCGGACGTCGTCACCCACGTGGAACACGGACGGCCCGACGAGCGCATCCTCGACTGCATCGAATCGAACGACATCCACGCCGTCGGGATGGGGACGACCGGCCGGCGCGGGACGGACCGTATCCTGCTCGGCAGCGTCGCGGAGAAGACCGTGCGTACGGCACCCGTCCCCGTGATGACCATCGCGGAACCGGAGGAATAGTGGCCGGGGCGACCGATTTCGACGTCCGTGGCTTTTACCCGCCTTCGGCAGCCAGATGAGCTATGGACCTTCAGGTCGGTGGGCTGGAAGATCTCGAGGAGCGAGTCGGGAGCGCCCTCGAACGAATCGGCGAACTGGAGGCAGGGACGCGAGTCGAGTCGGACGCCTTCTTCTCGGAGTCCTTCATGTGCAATCACACCGAGTTCGAGTCCTTCGCTGCGTTCTGTGCACAGAGCCCCTGGGCTCTCGACAACGTCTCCGACATCCGGAACGTCTCTCGTGACCGGCTCAACGAGTACATCGACAGCACGACCGAGTTCGAGACGTGGGAGGAGATGAAGACCCAGGCCGCGGAAACGGAGATTATCGATCAGATCGTCCCCTGAACTACGAGATGGGGAGCGCGCGAAGCGCGAGGTAGAGCACGTAGCTGATGACGCCCGCCCCCATCATCGAGCCGACCCACGAGCCGAGCGTGATGCCGATCTTCCGGGCCGAGACGCCACCCGAGTCCGCCGAGCTGGTGGCGAGCCCGCTCCCGACGATGCTCGCGATCATCACCTTGTTGAACGAGATAGGGATGCCCAGCACGATTGCGAGCTGGGCGATCAGGAACGCCGGGATGAGCGCCGCGATCGACCGCCGCGGGCCGAGCGATGCGTACTCGTTCGACACCGCCTGGACGAGTCGTGGGCCGCGGATCCAGGCCCCGAGCAGGATGCCGCCACCGCCGAGCGCGAGCAGGTAGAGGGACGGGAGCTCCAGATCCGTCTCGAAGACCGACTCCAGCGGCCCGGTCGCCAGCCCGACCTGCGTCCCACCGCTCGTGAACACGACGATCAGTCCCAGCACCACCAGGAACTGGTTGATACCTGCTGTCTCGTCACGTCGCAGCAGGGCGTACGTCCCGGCGAGTGCGACCAGACCGCTGACGACGCTCACCGCGACCATCCCGACCGTGTACGATCCGCCGACGGTCGTCGGGAGGAGCCCGTACGTAGTGGCGAGGTATCGAGCGACCGAGCCCTGTGCACCGTTCGCCGTCGGGATGACCGTGAGCTGGATGTTTGCCAGTGCGTAGCCGACGGCACCCCCGAGGAGGGGGATGCCGGTGGTCTCGGCGATGGACTCACTGCGGAGGCCCCGCGCCAGCCCGTACGCCAGGACCCCCTCGACGATGGGGATCGCGAACCAGAATCCGAGGATGACGACGTACTCGTGGACGGCGAACCCACCACCGAGGGCGATTCCGGCCCCGACCATCGCTCCCGTGACGGTGAACGCCGACGGAATCGGATAGCCGTAGGTGTTCCCGATCGTGATCAGCGTCGCCGCGGTCAACAGGGCTGCTGCCGCCGCCAGCGGCGTGATCGTCACCCCCGTGACGAGGTCCTTCCCGACGGTCTCGGAGATGCTTCCACCCTGGAGGATGGCGCCGAGGCCGGCGACGAGACCCACCAGCAGGGCCGCGCGGAGCACTGAGACAGCGTTCGCTCCGACCGCGGGGGCGACGGGAGCCGAGTTGCTGTTCGCTCCGACGGTGAACGACATGAACACCGCTGCCACCAGTGCGATCGCCAGGACGAGCGCTACCGATGCCATGCGTTCAGCTCGTCGTGCGGTGTTTCGGACATCCAGCGAACGAGACCGAGCCGCTCCGGTTCCGGTACCACATTCCTCCGAGAATCGTGGGAAGAGACGGATGAAACCATCGGAGTTCGGTGTATCGGCTGGGGCTCGACAAATCGTCTGGATACGTTACATGGGGCCGGCCCCGCGGATTCGAAAGACCTGGTTTTCCACGGAAGGCCACCAGCCGGAGACCGTGCAGCGACACGGAGACCATCGGCCCGTCGTGCGCCGGGAGCGACTCGTCGTCCAGACGAATCTCGAACCCGTCGATGTCGGTTGAACCAGGAGCGGTACGAGCCACCGCAGTCGAGACGCCCGAACAGCCCCTGGCCTCGTCGGTAGCACGACAAGCGGTGACAAACGAGGGATCTCCAGAGCCACATTGCCCATCGATTCCTCGGAGAACACGCTTCGCAGGCTTGCATAGCTCCGTGTCTCGATCTCGTGCAGCCACCCAATTTAATATCGCAATATACAGTTTATAAGTTCGGTATGAGACCGAATTCCGGCCATCTGGCGCTTGAGGGCGGGAAATACGACCGTGCAGCACGGAAAGCCATGTGGTCGCGATTAGTATAGTAATCACGACCAGATTTCCAGGGGTCCACGCCCTCGGTGACGCACGAAACCTGCAATCGCCACACGACGGCGTTTCTACCCGGGAGATCCGCTCGAAAACGCCTCGATGAACTCGGGACGTACGGGACCAAGAATCCAGTGACACGAGACAGTGGACCCTCCGAGACTGAGAGAGCCAGCCACGAGAACCGATCTTCGAAGCGGTTCTCCATCTGGTCTCGGCAGACTGTTCGTCGTCCCTGCTCCACTTCGGTCCCGTAGTCGCACCTGGCTCCGGTACTGCAGTTGTTCGGGAACCCGTCCTCGACCGGCTCTCTCGACGAAAAAGTGTTGGCGTACGACGACCGGTCAGGTCGACACGTGGTCCCGCGTCCAACCGGGGTCGTTCCCGGTGTGGTCGATGATGTCGGACCGACACGCCGGGCAGTAGTCGGGGGAGACGGTTTCGGGGACGTACACCGCGCCGCCACACTTCACGCACGCATCCACGTCGATCGTGACGCAGTCCGCACAGATGTTGAAGTCGTCAGCCGTGAGCTCGCGCAGGGGTTCGAGCTTTTTGTCCAGGAGATACTCGTCGATGACGGTCTGGCAGCTGTGGCACGGTTTCATTGCGATGCATGTCACCACTTGTGACGGCCCGGTATATACTTGTCTGCCGATGCAAGATACCCCGTCGGTTCGAGATGCGCGACGATTCGGACGATCGCCGGAGTCGTCTCTCGGAAAAAGCGTGGTAACGCTACCCTCGGAAGGCCTTTACCTCGTCCCGGTGAACATCTGTTCGTAATGGCAACCGGTAAAGTTGACTTCTTCAACGACACAGGCGGCTACGGCTTCATTTCGACCGACGACGACGCTGTTGACGACGACGAGGACGTGTTCTTCCACATGGAAGACGTCGGCGGCCCCGACCTCGAGGAGGGTCAGGAGGTCGAGTTCGACATCGAATCATCCCCCAAGGGACCCCGCGCATCGAACCTCACCCGCAAGTAACGAGTCAGTCCGCCTGTCGTTCGTCACGATAGTCGGCGTTCGTTTTTCAGACTGGTACCGAACCAGTCGACCATCCTGCAACGCAGCCCGTGGCTTCCACCGTTCTGGAGGCGGCGTGGTGGAGAGACATCCGCTCGCGCTCCGGGCCGTGACGAAGCGACCAGCCAGCAACGGGCAGCCACGCGCCAGCCACCGAGTAGCGACCCTGTCCCCTGGTCGACTGTTTTTTGCCCAGGGGACGAGAACGGAACCAGTACTGCCGATGGGGGGATACAGAAACACGGCCAGACTGGTCGGAGGGGCTGAACTCAGGGCGTTCGTGCGCGCGATACGTGGTGAGCCGGAGCGGTTCGACCCGCCCGGATCACCCGACCCGGAACTGGTGGACCCCGTCTATGGGGCCTTCGAGACGGTCCAGGATGCGACGCGACGTCTCGACACGCTGGAGTCACGGCTGCGAGAACGCGGGGACCGCCGAGCGGTGTTCCTGACCATCTACGTCCGGATGACCCGCGAGGTCCACGACGGCATCGAGACGGGTCGGTTCGCGGACCCGGCGTGGATGCGGCGCTACCTCGTCACGTTCGCGAACTACTACCGCCGGGCGTTCCTGGCCTTCGAGACGGGCGACGTCGCGGCCGTCCCGGACCCGTGGCGTGTCGCCTTCGGAGCCTCGATGCACGACGAGACGCTCGTCGTCCAGGATGCCTTCCTGGGGGTGAACGCGCACATCAACTACGACCTCGCGCTCGCGCTGGAGGACGTCGGACTGGACCCGAACCGCGAGCAGAAGTACGAGGACCACCTCGCCATCGACGAGATCCTCTCCGGACTGGTCGACGCACAGCAGGAGGCACTCGCGCAGGTCTACGCTGCTGGCGTCGAGGACGTCGACGCGCTGTTCGGCCGGTTCGACGAGTCGCTCACGCTACGCTCGATGACCGAAGGGCGCGCACAGGCGTGGCGCGTCGCGGTCGTCAGGACCGACGTCACGACCCCGCCCATCCCGGCGCTCGCGAGCTGGGTCCTGCAGACGACCGCCACCGGCGGCGCGCTGTTCGTCCTGAGTCCCCAGCTCGACCCAGCAGTCCTCGCCGGACTGCGGCGATTCGAACAGGCCGACACGTCGGTATCCACGATGCTGACCCGGATAGACGACCGACTGGCGGCCGAGGACGGGTGAGGGTACAGAGTTAGGCCGCGGGACGAACTTGCGTGAGGCCCTAGTCGCGACCGACGCTCGCGGTGGTCGGCAGATCGTTCCCGGCCATGCCTGCGACTCAAGCTCGAACCATGCAACTCGATGCACTCCTCCGCGACATCGAACACGCGCTCGCACCGGTCCGCCACGTGATGAGACCGCTGTTGTCGGACCCGCTCGTCATGGGGATCTGGGCGGTCCTCGTCGTCGTCTCCGTCGGGGTCCTGCTCTGGGACATCCGCGAACGCAACCAGGCGTTGCCCTCGCTCATGAAGGGGGTCTGGACGCTCGTCGTGCTCTACTCCGGCCCCTTCGGGCTGGGCGTCTACGCCTACGCCGGCAGGACCCAGATCAGCGACGACACCCTCTGGCGCCGAGGCCTCAGGTCGACGGCCCACTGCTACTCGGGCTGTGGGGCCGGCGAGGTCGTCGGGTTCGTGACCCTCGCAGGACTGCTGGCGCTGGAGAGCTCGCTGGTCATCACGGCCGGCACGTTCACCCTCGCGTACCTGTTCGGATACGCGCTCACCGTCGGCCCGTTGATGCAGGAGGGCGTCGGATTCGGCGAGGCGATGCTCGACGCACTCTACAGCGAGACCCCCAGCATCACCGTCATGGAGATAACCGCCATCGGCACGGACCTGCTCCTCGCCGGCGGCGCGCACATCGGCGACCTCCTGTTCTGGGGCGCGCTCGTGTTCTCCCTCTCCATCGGGTTCCTCGCCGCCTTCCCCGTGAATGCCGTGTTGGTCCATCTGGGCGTCAAGGAGGGGATGAAGAATCCGGCGGAGATGGCCCGGGACGCCGGGGCGACTGCCTGACTGACGCGAGAGCCCCGGCTTCGCCCCGGAGTTCGGGGCTACCGACAGCGACACTACATCAGTTGCCTGCCGTCGGTGCCGGGCGATCAGGACCACACCGTGCACAGCTCTGGCCACACACCCCGGTTCTCTGCGTGGCTCGGGCGGTCGACAGCCACGCCTGGTCTGTGGCGTCACGCGTTCTGCGTCCAGCCTGAAGCCCACCTCTCAACCGAGCGACGCTTCGACAGCCGAACTGGTCCTCGGTAACGTCCCCGTACCGTCGGTAGAGTAGGAAGTCGACGTGCCCCGATTCGAGGTAGCAGTCAGATGATACTGCGAGAAAGCACAGGTTTATACCTACGAACCTTCTTGCCATGGCAATGATTCGCTCACCCGAGGACGACACGGGCGCCACGACCAGGATCGACTGCGAGCTGACCGAGGGGTACAACGTCAAACCGGGGATCCACGTGTACGAGTACTGCCCGTTCTGTGGCCATCCAGCGATCGAGGGGGAGGGCCACGAGATCTCCATCGCGCTGCCCTCCTGACACCCGGCGGTGGCCAACCGCTTCGCGAGACTCGCCGCGCAGAGCCGGAGGCCCGGACAGAGGGCCGCATCACGGGGTTCTGGACCGGAGTCGGCCGAGCAGCTGGTCGGAGAGTCCGGTCAGGTGCGCCGTGCCGAAGAGTGCGACCAGGAGGCCACCGAGGGTGTTGTAGAACAGGTCGAGGATGGTGTCCTCGAGCCCGTACTGCGTGAGGACTTTCGGGATGCCGACCAGCTCGGCGACCACGGCGATGTAGAACTCGAGTAGCTCCCAGAGCACGCCGAACGCCATCACGAACACGAGCAGGTATACGAACGTGAACTTCGGGCCGAGGTCGACGTACTCGGTGTGCTCCTCGACCGCTCGCGTGACGGCGTAGCCCGCGCCAACGACGAGCGACGACGACAGCGCGTGTGTCATGTGGTCCCACCAGGTCGTCCCACGATAGGGGGTCATGAAGTCCAGCCCCGGGAGCGGGACCGTTCCGATGGCGTGGAGGAACATCGCGAGCGTGATCCAGAGGACGAGCGCGACGTCCATCGTGATGTCGAAGCGTCGCTCGAGGATGGCGGGCAGCTGGGTTACGAGCAGCCCGACCGCGGCGTTGACCACGATGCCGGGGTTCCCCATGAGCAGGCCGAGGACGAGGATGCCGACCATCAGCGCCTGGAGGACCCGAACGAGCCTGGCCAGCGTGTGCTTCGAGACGTGGAGCCGGCTGCGGACGCTCACTGGGAGACCACCCCCTCGCCGCCGACGGTCTCGCGGTTCGCGGCGAGGCGCCGACGGAAGTACGCCCAGAACAGTCCGCCGCCGACGAACCCGGCGAGCGTCGCAGCCGTGAACACGATCATGAGTTCGTCGTTCGTCTCGAGGAACGGCGTGCCGAGGTAGCGCGCCGAGGCTGCGGACCCGACCGCCCAGAAGCCCGCGGTCGCCAGCGTCGAGAGGACGACGAAGACGACGGCGAACCCGGGCGTCATCTGGACCGAGCCCGTCAGCTGCAGGGCGACGACGACCAGCATCCCGAGGGCGGCGATGCTGAGACCGGTGACGAAGTCACCGAAGAACCCCGGGGCGAGGACACCGCTCGCGAGCGGCAGCGCACTGACCAACAGGAGCGGCCAGGGGACCGTGTGGGTCCACGACCGGCTGACGAGGACCGGCGTGACCGCGACGAACGCGGCGACGGCGGCGAGTGCCATCCGGACGAACAACACGGCGAAGAAGGCCTGGACCGCGACCAGCACGAGGGCGGCGACGATCGTCCAGGTGATGACCGCGTTGACCCGACTGTCGCGCAGGAACCAGACCTCCTCGAGTCGTTGGCTCATCGTGGGTACTCCTGGGGGATGGGTACTACCGTCCCCAGTCCCCTGCCGATAGAGGACGTACGGTAGCGAGGCAAAAAGCGGTAGTCACCGTTCAGTGGGGACGGACGTGGCGGCTCCATGGGAAAGCTGTCATTTTCGATATCGTTCGTGCCGGTCGTCCGAGGGTGAGAACTGCAGTCCACCGAGCGGGACCGAGTTCCCGGCCGCCTCAGCCGGAGACCTCCTCTGCAGCGAACGCCTCCCGGAGCTTCGTCTCGTCCTCGTACGAGAGGTTCGTCTGGATGATCTCGAAGTCGTAGTCCGCCAGTTCCTCCTGGATGCGCTCCATCTGCGCGTCGCGGGAGAGGAGGAAGAGCGCCGAGTTACCGGGCTCGATGGACGCGCTGACCTCCTTGATGAACGAATCGTCGATGCCGATGTCCGTCAACTTCCCGCCGAGGGCTCCAGCGGCGGCGCCGGCGACCAGGCCGAGCCACGGCGCGAAGAACAGGAGGCCGACGAGCATGCCCCAGAACGCACCACCGAGCGCCCCTCGACCGACGAGGCTGTGTGCCTGCTTGACCTTGACCTTCCCGCTATCCTTCCTGACGACGACCGCCGCGTCCTCCAGTGTGATCAGTTCGCGCTTCTGGAGGTCGTACATCTTCTCGCGCATCTCCTGCGCGCCGGTCATCGTGTCGAAGACGAGCACGACTAGTGAACTCATGCGGACGTACCTCGTGCGTGTGGTGAATTAGTAATACGTCGAGTACCCGAGGTAAGTCGGCCGTAGCCGAGGCGAGCGGTGCGTCCCTCCCGAGCTGGTCGAACGCGTACTCCGATGCTCCGACCCTGACGTGGGCCAGACCCGAACTGCCCTTCCGGACACGCCGGAGATCGCTGTGGACTGGGTCTTCGTAGTTTGCTGTGATTCCACACAATGGAACACTACCGTCGATGCCGGCACGTCCGGAACCAGAACCGACTGCGCTGGCCTGAGTGTCCGTGGACCCCCGAGGTACCGACGACGACCGGGGGAAGGACATTAACGCAGCCAGCGCTTACGGCCCGCCACAATGCGAGACGGAACCGACCCGAGATACGGATGGGGGACACTGGCTCGGGGGCACGAACCCGACGGGCCAGACGACGACGGTCACCGGCCGGCACTCCCACAGCGCCGGTCGCGGAACCAGTGACCGGAACGGTCGTGATCGCGGGTGACGTCCACCTGGGGTCAGAGAACGCGAACGCGGAGGCGTTCAACGGATTCCTCGACAGCATCCGCCACGAACGCGAGGACGTGACGGAGGTCGTGCTCCTCGGCGACGTCTGGGACATGATACGGCGCGACCCGTTCGGGGTCGCCTGGGAGTCCGCCGACACCATCAGTCGCCTCCAGGCCCTGGCAGCGGAGGTTCCCGTGCGGCTGCTGCTCGGCAACCACGACACGTACCTCGGGGAGCTCGACGACGCCCGGTACGACGTCGCGTTCATGGACGAGTACGCGGTCGAACAGGGCGGGACGACCATCCGGTTCGTCCACGGGAACGCCTTCGACCGACTCCAGTTCGACGTGCTCTCGTCGCGGCTCTCGGGGCCCGGCGACCGCGGTGACATCGACCCGACGGGAGGCCGGAAGGACCCGGTCGTCGCCGCGTTCAGGGAGACCGTCAAACGCGGACATCAGCGGGTCCAGGCGCTCCCGCTGGTCGGCAGCGTCGCGTCCAGCGACGCGGCGGCCAGCTACTCGCGACGGCAGCGCCGCGCACACGCGTTCCTGGAATCAATCGCGGAGGACAAGCTCGTCTACGGGCACACCCACAGTCCGTACGTACACCACGAGAACGTCGCCGCCAACCCCGGGTCCTGGAAGGCCACCGCACCCGTCCACAACACCTACCTCGTGCTCGAGGACGGCCACCTCGAACTCTACCGCTACCGCGAGTATGGGGAGGACGAACAGCTCGACTGACGAGCCCGGGTCGACTGCTATCGACCAGCCGTCGTGCGGCCTGGAATAAACGCACTCCACGCTATTTGCCCTGTGCCGGCGTATTACACGGCGATGGTAGAACAGGAACTGTTCGACAACCGCATCACGGGCCGGCTGGTCGCCGAGGCCGTCATGCGGTTGTTCGAGGAGGATGGTACCATCTACCTCACCACGGGATACTTCACATGGTCCGGGTTCCTGACGATCCGTCCGGCCCTCGTCGAGTTCCTCGCGCGGTCGCCCGAGAACGAGCTGTACGTCGTCGTCGCGACGGGCGCCGACCAGTTCTCCCGGCTCGTCGCCACCGCACTCTGGGAGCTGGACGTCGACGACCGCGTCCACCTCCTCACGTACCGCGACGGGTTCATCCACCCGAAGCTCTACCTCAGGGACGGCGCACAGCCCGCGCTCGTCTCCGGCTCCGCGAACCTCACGTGGGACGGCCTCGGGAAGAACCTCGAGCTCGCCTGGTACTACGCCCCCGACGACCCCTCCGACCCGATATTCCAGACCCACCTCGCGTGGGTGGTCGCGTTCCTGCAGCCATGCGAGACGATCACCCAGGCTGACCTCGCCCGTGTCACCCGTCTTCGCCGGACGACGAGGACGTGGCTCTCGAAGGGGCGCATCAACATCCCGTCGATGGTGCGGGGCTGGCTGCCGTTCGTCGACCAGCCGACGACGGCCGAGTGGGAACCGCTCCCCGGCCTCCAGACGACGGACGAGCCGTGGCAACGCAGATGACGGCTGCCGGCGGGGCACTCGTCGGCGCAGCCGTGCGAATCACGGGGACCGCATAACTCCGCCTTACCGTCGTCCGTCGAGGCCCCTCCCGAGTTCCACCCTTCCCACGGAGAGCGGACGATGGTGGAACGTGCTGGGACCTAGTGCGGACATTCGGAACTGACGCGAGGGTGACCGCCCGATAGCGCCTCCATTACTTTCCGGGCGGTCGGCGTGTCTCCCTCCGTTGAGTCGACCGTCTGCGCTTCCGGTCGGACGCGAGGGCGGTCTGGCCTGCGGTGACGGACGCGACTCCCCCCTTCACTGGGGCGATTCCCCACACACATGCCATCGCAAGATTTCCACGGCCACATCGGCCGAACGTACGACGAATCGGAACCCTGGTGGCCCGCGGAGACGCGGGCACCAGACGACGCGCCGAACGTGCTGCTGATCACACTCGACGACGTCGGGTTCGGGCAGCTCGGCTGTTTCGGCGGCCTCATCGACACGCCGAACATCGACAGACTCGCCGAGAACGGGCTCAGGTACAACAACTTCCACACGACCGCACTCTGCTCGCCGACGCGCTCGTGTCTGATGACCGGGCGCAACCACCACTCGAACGGGATGGCCGCCATCGCCGAGGCGTCGACGGGCTTCCCGGGTTACAACGGGCACATCCCACACGAGAACGGGATGGTCTCGGAGGCGCTCGTCGAGGAGGGCTACAGTACCTACCACCTCGGCAAATGGCACCTCACGCCGGCCGAGTCGACGAGCGCCGCCGGCCCCTACGACCAGTGGCCGTTGCAGCGGGGGTTCGAGCGGTTCTACGGGTTCCTCGGCGGTGACACCGACCAGTACACCCCGACGCTCATTCACGACAACCATCAGGTCGAGCCACCGGCGACGCCCGAGGAGGGCTATCACTTCACGGAAGACATCGCCCAGCGGGCCATCGAGTTCATCGGGGACGCCAAGCAGGTCGACCCCGACAAGCCGTTCTTCACGTACTTCTGCCCGGGCGCGGCGCACGCACCCCACCAGGTCCCACAGGAGTGGATCGAGAAGTACGAGGGCGAGTTCGACATGGGCTGGGACGAGGCCCGCGAGGTCATCCTCGAACAACAGAAGAAAGCAGGCGTCGTCCCAGAGGACACCGAACTGTCCCCCCAGAACGAGGACGTCGAGCGGTGGGACAGCCTCTCCGAGGACCAGCAGCAGCTGTATGCCAGGATGATGGAGGTGTTCGCGGGCTTCGTAGAGCACACCGACGCCCAGATCGGCAGGGTGCTGGACTACCTGGAGGAGATCGGCGAGCTGGAGAACACGCTCGTGATGGTCGTCTCTGACAACGGTGCCAGCGCGGAGGGGGGTCCGACCGGCTCGGTGAACGAGAACAAGTTCTTCAACAACGTCCCGGAGAGCCTGGAGGAGAACCTGGAGGCGATGGACGACCTCGGCGGCCCGGAGTGCTTCAACCACTACCCGTGGGGGTGGACGTGGGCGGGCAACACGCCGTTCCGGCGCTGGAAGCGCGAGACCTACCGCGGCGGCGCGAGTGACCCGCTCGTCGTGTCGTGGCCCGAGGGCATCGAGGCCGAGGGCGAGGTGCGCGACCAGTTCGTCCACGCCATCGACGTCGCGCCCACCATCTACGAGGCGGTCGGCATCGAACCACCGGACGAGGTGAAGGGATATTCGCAGTCGGAGATCGAGGGCACCAGCTTCGCGTACAGCTTCGACGAGCCAGACGCGCCCGAACAGCACACCACCCAGTACTTCGAGATGATCGGCACGCGCGCCATCTACCACGACGGCTGGCGCGCCGTCCGCCCGTGGCCGTTCGGAGAGCGCATCACGGCGGAAGACCTCTCTGCGACGAGCCTGGAGGAGTCGGGCTGGGAGCTGTACCACGTCGAGGAGGACTTCTCGGAGGCCCACGACGTCGCGAGCGAACACCCGGAGAAGGTGCTCGAGCTCGCCCAGCTCTGGTGGACCGAGGCCGGGAAGCACGACGTGCTCCCCCTCGATGGCCGCGGCGTCGAACGGCTGGCGGAACCCCGCCCCCAGCCGGGGAAGGTGCGCGACCAGTACGTCTACCACCCCGGCGGCCAGCACGTCCCCGAGAACGCCGCCGTGCGGGTGCTGAACCGCGACCACAGCATCACCGCGGACCTGACCATACCGATGGGCGGTGCCGAGGGCGTTCTGCTCGCCCATGGGAGCCGGTGGGGCGGCTACAGCCTCTTCGTCCGGGACAATCGGCTGCAGTACGTCCACAACTACGTCGGCGTCGAGGAGTACCGGGTGACCGCCGACGAGCCGCTCCCGGAGGGTGATGTCTCGGTCCGCATGGAGTTCGAGGCGACCGGCGAACCAGACGTCCCGAACGGCGAGGGCGTCCCCGCGACGGTCCGACTCTACTGCGGCGACCAGCAGGTCGGCGAGGGAGAGCTCCCGAAGACGGTCCCGATCATGATCGGCATCGTCACCGGACTGAGCTGTGGTCGGGACGCGGTCAGCACAGTCAGCGAGAGCTACCGCGACCGGGCGCCGTTCGACTTCACCGGGGATATCGCCCGCGTTACGGTGGACGTCAGCGGCGAACCGTTCGTCGACCACGAGGCCGAGCTGGAGCGCATCATGGCCCGGGAGTGAAAGGTTGCGGCGGCCTTCGGCCGCCCGGCTCTCCACCCGTGCCGCGAAGCGGGGGCCAGCGACTGACCGACCAGCGACCTGGCGCGGGTGAGCACCGAAGATAGCCTGGGATTGACCACAGCAACCCATGACCGCCGACGACGACCGCTCATCGGTAACGTTCCTTCGGCTGCTACTGGCCGTCATCGGCACGCTCTCGGTCCTCCTCGTGCTGCCGTTCCTGCAGGCCGTGCTGGCGGGGGGACTCCTGGCGTACCTCGTCGCCCCGGTGAGCAGGCGGCTCTCGCGTCGGCTGGGCCCGACCATCGGGGCCGCGGTCACGATTCTCGTCACGGTCCTCGTCGTGCTCGTCCCGGTCCTCGCCGTCCTCGGTATCGCAGCCGAACAGGCGGTGACACTGGTGCGGGGCGCAGAGCTCCCGGACGTCGCGGCCCTGGAGCTCATTCTCCAGGAGTGGCTCGGAGCGGATGCCGACCTCTCGAGGCTGGAGGGACCCCTCGCCAGCGCGGCCGAGATCGGCGTCCGGGGACTCGCGGGGAGCCTCGTCGGTATCCTCGCCGGCATCCCGGCCATCGCCGTCGGGAGCGTCATCTTCCTGTTCAGCTTCTTCTACCTGCTCCGGGACGGGGACGACCTCGTGCGGTGGCTCCGGACCGCGGCCCCGCTCGACCCGGAGATACTGGACGACCTGACCCGTCGGGCCGACGAGCTTCTGTGGGCGGCGGTGGTCGGCAACGTCATCGTCGCCGGCATCCAGGCGGTGTTGACCGTCCTCGGCTTCGTCGCCGTGGGAATCGGCGACATCGTCTTCTGGGGCGTGGCCACGTTCCTCCTCTCGTTGCTGCCCCTCATCGGTGCCTCCATCGTCTGGGTTCCGGCGGTGGTCTACCTCGCCCTCGTCGGGAACATCCCGGCGGCAATCGGGCTCCTCGTCTACGGGTCCCTGATCATCAGCGGCTCGGACAACTACGTCAGGCCCCTCGTGATGCAACGAGGCGCACATCTCAATCCCGGGCTGATAGTGGTGGGCATCTTCGGCGGCGTGGCGGTGTTCGGGTTCCTCGGTCTGTTCGTCGGTCCGGTCGTTCTCGGCCTGACGAAGGCCACGGCCGAGGCGCTGGTGGCTCAGCGCGAAGCGGCCGGAGAGACCTCCTGAGGGACAGGCATCGCCGCGCACGGGGCGACCGAGGCGAGACTGACCGGAGAGAGCATCGCCGCCCTGCAGCCGATAATCGGGTGTGTATCCGACCCAAACAAGAAACCTTACCACAATGATATGTTGTGCCTTACAAAATCCTCAGATGTCGTCGTTATTCTCGTATCATGGACATTAACTGGAACGCAGTATTCAGTGGGTTTATCGTCGCGGTCGTCCTCGGCCTCGCCGCCTCCCTGGTCGGCGTGAGCGAGACGTCCGTGTGGCTGTTCACTATCCCCGGTCTCGTCGGTGGGTTCGTAGCGGGCTACATGGTCTCGGGGGTCGGTGACGGCGCCGTCCACGGTGGCCTCGCCACCGTCATCGGCGCACTCCTCACGCTCGCCTTCCTCACCGTGTTCGGGGTCCTGTTCATCGGAATCATCCCCGCCATCGGTGGCGCAACCATCGCGCTGCTGGTCCTGTTCTTCCAGGCGATCCCCGGCGCCATCGCCGGCGCCGTGGGCGGCTGGGCCAAGGACCGCCGCGCCCCCCAGGCTGCCGCCGGGAGCGAAACCGCGTCTCGCTGACGGGACGCGCAATCGACCATCCGAATCGATCATCCGAACTCACATCCGTTCTTCGACACACCGAATCCGAGCAGCGACAGCTCCGACGCCACCGCGGTTTCGAGATGGCGACCGCAGTGTATGCCACTCGAGGTTTGAGGTTTCCATCCCGTGCCGCTGGACAGCATCGTGGAGGTGACACCACGACCGGCGAGTCGCCCCGGTGACCAGTAAGTCGTCGTTCACTCGGAGATACCTCGAACTAACAAAATACGAACAGAGCTTCCACAGTCACGTCAGTTGACGGAGTCAGGCCGGCCCGGGTTCCGTGACCAGAATCGCTGCGAGACCACGTCTTCCGGCATCGAAACATGGACGCAACACACGAACTCCGTCGCCCCTGCGGACTCGACGCGGAGGCTCTCCCAGTGGAGGCTCTCCCACCCGACAGTTCGGTTGACGCCCGGCACAGCCACACCGAACAGGGCCGGCCAGCCCGCTGGCGGGTCGACCGACCAGCACCAGAGGCCAACGGCAGGTCCAACGGGGCGTTCAGCCACCCATGACGACCTCACGATCCCGGGCCCGGGCCCTTCTCGCTCTCTTGCTCGTTACCTTCGTTCTCGCGGGCAGCATCGGTCCGGTCGGTGCGGAGACGGGTGGTGCGGAGACGACGAGCGCGACGGCAGAACGACAATCCCGGAGCCCGCAGCTCGAGCTCAGGGCGTCCGTCACGGGTGACATCGTCGTGGTCGCCGGCTGGTTCGAGCTCACCGCCAGTGCAGAGGGGCGAGTGGATACGACCACCGGCGCCAGGGAGATCGATGGGACGTACGACGTGAACCTCGCCGAGCCGTTCGGGGAGTTCGAGTACAGCGGCGAGGTCGTCGGGACCGTCAACGCGAGCAGGGTCCTCCTCGTGTTCGAGGGGAACGCGACCAGTTTCGCCTGGGCCGAGTCCGCACCGCCGGCCACCGCGTTGTCGTCCGTCGGTGGTGCTGTCGCGACGGTCGACAGGATGCCACGGCAGAGCGTCTCCGTCCAGCAGCAGCCCACGCCGCTGCAGCTCAGACCGTTCCGGAGCCTGGGCATCTCCTTTTTCGACCTCTACTGGGAGCTCGCGACGCTCCTCCTGGGACTGGTCGTGGTCGGCCTCCTGCCGCGCTTCTCGAGACACGTGTCCGACCTCGGTACCAGCGACCCGTTGCGAACTGCCGCGGCCGGCCTCGCCGTGGTGCTCGCCGTCCCCGTCGCGCTGCTGATGCTCGGGCTGAGCCTGTTCGGGATTCCGCTGGCGCTCGCCGGCACCGCCGTCTACCTCGTGTTCTGGTGGCTCGGAGCCGTCTTCGGTCGGTTCACGGTCGGTCTCTGGGTGCTCGGAGCCGTCTCCCAGGGGCTCGCGGCCGTCGACATCGAGGTCCGGCGTGTCGAGAACCGCTGGGCGGGACTGCTGGTCGGGACGTTCGTGGTCGGGCTGCTGGTGCTGCTCCCGTTCGTGGGCCCGGTCATCGAGTCCCTCGTCCTCCTGCTCGGGCTGGGCGGGGTCACCCGTCTGGCCTACCGGTCGTACCGCCGCACCGAGCGAGGGGAGCGGACACAGACCGTCGGGTCCGTGATCGGCTCGGAGGAGGAGTGACGGACCGAGCGGGACGCTTCCTTCCTCGGTGTCATTACGGAGAGTCAAGGAGAAAGCCCCGCCCTTCAGGGCGGGGATGAATCCGACAACTCCTACACAGTCCACTGTTCGGTGGCACGGCAGGATATTCCACGCTCGAATCCATATCACTAAGTATGTTTGTTTACATAGGTTACGTATGGCGAAACAGGTCGTCACTCGCACCTACGTTGCGTCCATACGGAACCAATCACAGGTGCAGGACGACCTTGATTCGCTCGGGTTCGCCGCATCAAAACTCTGGAACGTCGGAAGAAGGGTTTGTGACCGCGTATGGTCAGAGATTTGCCACATCCCCGGTCACAACGAACTCACCTCGTACCTCAAGAGCCACGAACGCTACGATGACCTGCATTCGCAGTCAAGTCAGCGAGTCCTTCAAGAACTCGCTGAAGCGTTCAACGGCTGGTACGGCAAACGACGCACCGGAGATACACGAGCGAACCCGCCGAAGTACCGTAAACACGGCGACGAACACCCGCGTAGTACGGTCACGTTCAAAGCCGCTGGCTTCAAACTCGACACCCAGTACAACCGCGTCCGACTCAGCAAGGGGTCAAACCTGAAAGAGTATTGGTCGGACTTCACTCTCTGTGAGTATCAGACCCGCCCCGATGTTGACCTCTCCACCGTGGAGAACGTCCAACAGGTCCGGGCGGTCTGGACGGGCGACGAGTGGGAACTGCACTTCGTCTGCAAAGTCGAAACCGAAGTCGCTGAATCACCCGGTGAGAAGACCGTGGGTGTTGACCTCGGTATCAACAACTTCGCTGCGCTCGCCTACGAGGACGGAGACAGCGAGTTGTACCCGTTGAACTGCTTGAAGCAGGATGACTACTACTTCAGCAAGCGAATCGGCCAGTGCGACGACTCGGATTCCGAGCAGGCCACGCGGTTGAACCAGAAGAAGTCGGCTCGCCGCACCCACTATTTCCACACACTTTCGAAACACATCGTTGAACGATGCGTTGAGGAGGGTGTTGGAACCATCGTGGTGGGCGATCTCTCCGGTATCCGTGAGGATGAGGAGAACGGCGAGTCGAAGAACTGGGGGAAACACGGCAACCTTGATTTGCATTCGTGGGCGTTCGACCGCTTCACTGACCTACTCACCTACAAGGCCGAGATGGAAGGTATCTCGGTTGAGGAGGTATCCGAGCGGGATACGTCGAAGTCGTGTTCGTGCTGTGGTCGTACACGGAAAGCGAACCGTGTTGAACGCGGGTTGTACGTCTGCGAGGAGTGTGATACGGTTGCGAACGCGGACGTGAACGGTGCGGAGAACATTCGGCAGAAAGTATCTCCGAGTCTCGCCTGTGATGGGGGAGACAGGAGTAACGGCTGGTTGGCACAGCCTTCGACGTTCTTGTTTGACAAGGAAACTGGTGCGTTCGCACCTCAAGAACACGTAACGTCGTAAACCACAATATCCCAACGACGGTCGGGAATCCTCGCCCTTCAGGGCGGGGAGGATGTCAACGCGCACCACGTCGGCGGTGGGCGTTGCAGTCTGAAAGGCCCCAGGGATCGGCGTAATCCGAGCGAACTCCCAGTTCGAATGGCATAACAAAGACTCGCAGGACCCATCATCTCCACAGGTCGGCACCTGGCTGACCGCCGATTCCCGAAACCCATGAGTTCTGAACACGACGACCAACGACCGTTCCGGTACGACGCGGAGGTCGACCCCGGCGAGGTCCGACACATCCAGTACGAGGTGGGTGAGACGTACCTCGGCCGGCCGGTCGAGCTGCCGATCACGATCATCAACGGCGAACACCCCGGACCACGCCTGTGCCTGAGTGCGGCGATCCACGGCGACGAGGTGAACGGGGTCAAGGTGCTCCAGGAGGTGGCCGACCGCTACGACCCGGGGAACCTGCACGGCACCATCGTCTGCCTGCACGTCGTGAACGTGCCGGGCTACATCGCCCAGCAACGCTACCTCCCGATCTACGACCAGGACCTCAATCGGTCGTTCCCCGGGACCAGCGGGGGCTCGACCGCCTCGCGGATGGCACGGGTCATCTGGGACCGGTTCGTGAGCAAGTGCGACATCGGCCTGGACTTCCACACGTCGACACGGAACCGGATGACCGTCTTCCACGGCCGCGCCGACATGGCGGACGAGGGCATCCAGCGACTCGTCGACGCGGCAGGCATCCCGCTCGTCATCTCCGGCGAGGGGAGTTCCGGGATGCTCCGCCGGGTCGCGACCGAGAAGGGGACGCCGATCGTCACCGTGGAGATGGGCGAGGCGAACCGCTTCCAGCCGATGCTCATCGACCTCGGCGTCCAGGCCGTCGAGAACGTCCTCGCGGCCTACGAGATGCACCCGGAGGCGACGCCACGGCGGCCCGAGTTCCAGCGGGTCCTCACGAACGACGACGAGAAGAGGTGGATCCGCGCAGACAACGGCGGGCTCGTCGAGATGAAGTGGGGACCGCTGCCCATCGTCGACGAGGGGGAGACCATCTGCGTCATCTCCGACCACTTCAGTACGGAGGAGCACGTCGTCGAGGCGCCGTTCGACGGGTTCCTCGCCGGCATCCTGGCTAACCCGCGGGTGCTGCCGGGTCACCCGCTCGTCCACCTCGTGGAGATAACCGAGGAGGACCGCGAGCACGTGCGCCGCTCCTACGAGCAGGTCGGGTTCGCCCGGCACGGCACCTTCCACTGGATGGGCAAGATGGGTGAGCAGGTGACGGAGTCACTCATGGAGAGGCCCCCGCACGAGGAACCGGACGACGACTAAGACACGAGCACAGCATGGGACCCAACCGCATCACGACCCTCGTCGACGCCTTCCGGGCTGCGATCTTCGACGCACAGCGGGCTGCGTTACTGCTGCTCGTTCTCTTCGTCCTGTTCACGCTCGTCGCATCGACGTTCCTGCCGCGACGCGTGTCGGAGACCGAGGTGTCGGAGGCACGAGTCCAGACACAGGAGACCCAGCCGACCGAGGTGACCGACTGAATCGGGGAGTCGTGATACCGACTTCGTCCCGACATCGACCAACTGACAGATAACACAATGGCAAACACGACCCACAGACCGGACGTCGATTCGCTCGCGGAAGACGCATACCCGTACGGCCTCCAGCAGCCCGTCTTCTGCGAGAAGCGGGACGAGTGCACGCGGGAGGAGGACAGCAGTTCCCCCGTGGGCGACGAGTTCGAACGCTCCCCCATCAACAGCGTCCGCCACGACGAGAACAAACCGCACGTCGAGAACGACGAACCGGTCATCCACCACGAGAAACCCAGGAGGCCCGATAGGGCGGAGAACTGGCCACCGACGCCCGAGGGTACCGTCCGCCTCACCTCCCGGTCCTCCGCCCCCGCTGGTCGGTGGCCGACTGGTCCGTCGAGATGTCGGGTGTGGTCCCGGTCGGGAGGTGATCGACGGTGGTAGTCATCCTCGAATCCCTTGCCACGCTCTCGGTGCTCGTCTTCGTCGTGACCAGCATGCTCGCGATGGGGCTGAACCTGACCGTCGGCCAGATCCTCGACCCCCTGAGCGACCTCCGGCTGGTCGGCAAGGCGCTCCTGGCGAACTTCGTCCTGATTCCGCTCCTCGCCTACCTCATCCTGCTGGTGATTCCGCTCACCGACGCGCAGTCCATCGGCTTGATTCTGCTGGCGACGGCGGCTGGAGCGCCGTTCCTCCCCAAACTCGTGGAGTTCGCGAAGGGCGACATCGCCTTCGGCGTTGGCCTGATGGTCCTGCTGATGGTCGTGACGGTCGCCTACGTGCCGCTGGTGCTCCCGTTCCTCCTCCCGGGCGTCGCGGTCGACCCCGTGGAGATCGCGAGCTCGCTGGTCGTCCTGATGCTCATCCCGCTCGCTGTCGGGTTGTTCGTGAAGGCGCGATACGAGGAGACCGCGGGCTGGCTGCAGCCGAAGATGAGCCAGGTCTCCAGCACCGCGCTGGTGTTCCTCGTCGTGCTCATGCTGGTGCTGAACTTCCAGACGCTCATCAGCGTCGTCGGGAGCGGGTTGCTCGTCGCGTTCGCGTTGCTCATCCTCACCTCCTTCGCCGTGGGGTGGGTCCTGGGCGGCCCGAAGGCCGGCACCAGACCGGTGCTCGCGCTCGGGACCGCCCAGCGCAACGTCTCCGCGGCGCTCGTCGTCGGCGCGGCGAACTTCGAGGACCCGAACGTGGTCGTCACGCTCGTCGTCGGCGCGACGCTGATGGGCCTGCTCATCCTCGTCGCCGGTGAGCTGGGAAAGCGGACCGAACGAACCGAACCGACGCGGATGGCCGAGGAGGTGGCGTACGATGACTGACAACCCCACCCACACGAACGACACCGGAACGAGAGGCAGATCCACCATGACACGAGACAGATCCACCATGACACCGATCGGCGGACAGACGACGGACGATTCCAGCGAACCGACGGGGGCGATAGCATGAGTCCCCGGAGGGGCCGACAGCGACGTCAAGCTCGCCGGGAGGGCACGACGCCGGCGCCGGGCGGCCCGGCGACGACGCCGACGCGCTACCAGATGCGCGAGAAACTGGTGGCTTTCGGCAACGACTACGTCATCAAGACGGGGAAAGGACGGCCGGCGTTCAGGGTCGACGGGAAGGCGCTCAGGGTGCGCAATACCATCAGAATCGAGGACTCGATGCGGCGGCCGCTCTACACCGTCCAGGAGCGGATGCTCCGGGTGAAAGCGACGATGGTCATCGAGAAGAACGGCCAGACGGTCGCGACCATCCAGAAGGCGCTCGTGACCCCGCTACGGGACCGCTTCGACGTCAAGGTCGTCGGTGGCCCCGACCTGCACGTGCAGGGAAACATCCTCGACCACGAGTACAGAATCACCCGGCAGGGGCAGCCGGTCGCGAACGTCTCGAAGCGGTGGTTCCGCATCAGAGACACCTACGGCGTCGAGGTCATGCCGGGCGAGGACGACGCGTTCGTGCTTGCCATCACTGCCGCCCTCGACTCGATATGAGGGGAGACAGGCGACCGGAACGCCGCCGGCGCCAGTCACCCTCTGGGAATGGGCGTCGCCTGGGTGGGTTCGACGCGACAGGAAGTCGACCACTCTCGTCGAGCGCTGCGCACACGTGCAACTGAACTGGACCGAGCCCATCGAGGCGCTGGTCATCGTCCTCGAAAGCCTCCAGGGCGTCCTCGTGGTGGTCTCGCTCGTGGCGATGATGACGGCGTTGGGGACCAGACTCACACGTGGCGACGTCGGCCGGACAATCCGCGAGTACAGGCTCGTCCTCCGATGGGTCTTCGCGAACCTGCTTGCAGTCCCGGTGTTCGCAGTGCTTCTCGGGAGGATCGTCGGCCTTCCCAGATCGCTCTACATCGGACTGCTACTCGTCGCGGTCGCCCCGGGCGCGCCCTTCATCCCACAGCTCGTGTCGATGACACGCGCGAACTCGCAAGAGGCCGTCCGCCTGACCGCGGGCCTGACCATCGTCGCCACGGTGACGGTGCCGGTTCTCGTCGCTGCCGTGCTCGCACTGATCGAGGTCGAGACCGGCTTCGCACCCTGGCGATTTCTCTACCCGTTGGTGGTCCTCCTTGTGGTTCCCCTGCTGGCTGGCGGCGTCTTGCGGGACAGACGCCCTGGAGCCGCGTCCCAGGCCGCGAGGTGGCTCACGGCTCTGGCCAACGTGACGCTGCTCGCCGCGCTGACGATCGTCGTGGTCGTCGACTTCGGCGGAGCGATCCGGGTGTTCACGGCGCTCGTCGGGACCGGTGCCCTGCTGGTGATGGCGCTGTTCGTCCTCGCGACCATCGGCGTCGGCTGGCTCACGGGCGGTCCGACCCCACAGAACCGACGGATCCTCGCACTCGGCACGGCCGGCCGGAACATCAACATCGCGCTGTTCATCGCGACGGGTGCGTTCCCCGCGTCCGAGGCGGATGCTGGCATCACTGCGTTCGCTGTGGTCATGGTCGCCGTCTCGCTGCTCGTCGCCTGGTACTGGCGACGACATCCGCTGCCCGACGGGGTCGGATCGAGCAGTGCACTGACACAGTGACCCGGGGTCGCATCGGAAGCCGAACCACTCCGAAGAGCGATTCGGCGGGTGATGGCCCCCTCTCCACCGGAGCGCCATCGCACTCGCCGGTTCGTCGTATACGTCCTGCACGTCGAACGCCTCCTCAGCCGCTCGTGCGGGTTGTGAGCCCCGTGAACTGCGGCTCATGCAAGTGAGTACTCGACTGCTTCTACCAGGGCAATGAGCGTCTCTGGGCGCGACGGGGAGCATCACCATCTGAAGTCGCTCTCCCGATGTCGGTCGCCCGTCAGGGAAACCCCCACCTCACCGAAGCGCTGCGAGAGATAGGCCAGCTTGAATGGCCGGGGGCGCGGACCTGCGCCGCCGGTGACACGACCGTCACGAACCCGCGACTGTCCCGCGTTTCCAGCGGTGGTCACAGGCTGCTACCAACCATCGACCGAACGGAAGGCATATGCTACCTGGCGGTAAGAACCGAGCAAGACGATGAACAGGTGTCCCCAGCCGGGCTGTTCGTGGCAGGCGCTCGCCGCGTCCGCGGACGGTGCACGGACGGCGTATCTGGAACACGTGGTCACCGACCACGCGGGAGCTGACGACCCGGACTCTGTCGACTGGTTCGAGAGATCGCCTGGTGAGACGTCGGAGCGACGGTCGCACGACCACGAGCGGGTCGTCATCGTACTCGAGGGCGACCTCGTCCTCCACACCGAGGACGACTCCATCGAGCTGTCGACGAGCGATTCGATGCTGATAGAGGCCGGAGAGCCATACCACAGCGAGAACCCCGGTGAACACCCGTGTCTGGGCATCACGGCGGCCGCACAGGGGAGCTGACCCACGACAGGTTTCCGTCAGCGACGGTTGCGGGGGCGGTCACCGCTGCCCGGCCTTTCTCACTCACGGGTCCGGAGGGAGCGAGAGGGACAGTACCACCTCCACACAGCCATGCGGGCTCTCAGACCAGCAGCAGGACGAGCGTGTACGCGAGCGCGCCGGCGACGAACGCCATGAAGCGGCTCTCCCGCAGGTCCGGAAGTTCCTCCTTGATGACGTTGAGGATGACCGCACCCGCCACGAATCCGAACAGCATCGAGAGCAGCAGCCCGCCGCTGTCGAGCAGTAGTCCGAGGCCGCCACCGACCAGCGTGGCTCCCGCGAGAATCCAGCGACCCGTCCGGTCGAACTCCTCACCGTGATACCGGCGCAGTCCATGGTCGGAGATCCCGAAGTGCAGTCCCATCGCCAGCGCGTAGAACAGCAGGTTCGAGAGACCCGGCACCTCCTGGTGGAAGAGCAGATAGCCGATGAGCGCGCTGTACACGGCGAAGACGGCGACGTGGGCCCAGAAGACGAGCGGTTCCGCCTGGACCTCGTCGCTCGCACGCTGCGCGACGACGACCTCGACCCCGTAGAACAGCACGAACCCGAACAGTGCCATCAGGTAGACGATTTGCTCCGCGAGCAGCGCCTCTCCGCGGAGTTCACCCACGACCAGTGCCATCTCGCTCACCTCCGGGAGCAGGAGGACGAAGACGTAGGCCACTGTCGACCCGCCCGCGGCCGACAGCAGGGGGCGCCGCCGCTCGTACGCAAGATATCGACGGTGGCTCGCGAGCAGGTGAACCAGCGCGAGAGCGACGGTGCACAGGGTGGCAGCGACCGGGAAGCCCCCGGTCGTCGCCTCCTGCAGGAGTGTCGGGGTGAGCGCTCCCGTCCCGGGGCCCACGGTCATCGGCCTGCCTCTCGCCGTGAAAGCGCCGGACCCCGTGCCGTCCGGACAGGTCCTGAACGAGTCATCCGGTTAGTCCTGCAGTGATTCGACGCAGCGAAAGCCGACGTGGCTCGTGGAGGTGTCGACCGGTTCGGGGTAGCGCGCCGCCGGTCGGTACCTGAAGCAGTAGTTCGGCGCACAGAGGTGCGAGCCGCCCTTGAGCACCCGACGGGGCATCTCCGACGGGTCCCGGGGGTCGACGCTCTGCTCCTCCGACACACCGCGCGGGTTCGTCGGCGTACAGCAGGCGGGGGCGTCCCCGGCCGACGGGTCGGCGCTGAACCAGTCGCTCGTCCAGTCCCACACGTTGCCGGCCATGTCGTAGAGGCCGAACTCGTTGGCGGGGAACGCGCCGACGGGCGAGGTGCGCTCGTAGCCGTCAAGGGCCGTGTTCTCGTGGGGGAACTCCCCCTGCCAGGTGTTCGCCATGAGCTGGCCGTCCGGGACGTGTTCGTCGCCCCAGACGAATCGCTTCCCCGCCAGCCCACCGCGGGCGGCCCGTTCCCACTCGGCCTCGGTCGGGAGGCGCTTGCCCGCCCATTCGGCGTACGCCGCGGCGTCCTCGTAGGCGACGTGGACGACTGGATGGTCCATCCGGTCGTCGATGGAGCTGTCGGGACCGAGCGGGTGGCGCCAGTCCGCGCCCGGGACGTACTCCCACCAGCCGCTCGGGTCTCGAAGGTCGACCGAGCCGTCCGGCGGGGTGAAGACGGCGGACCCGGCGACGAGGTCGTCCGGGTCGGCACCGGGGTAGTCAGCGGGGTCGGGCTCGCGTTCGGCGAGCGTCGTGTAGCCGGTGTCCTCGACGAAGGCGGCGAAGGCCGCGTTGGTCACGGGGGCCACGTCCATCCGAAAGCCGTCTACCTGCACCTCGCGGACCGGTCCCTCCTCCGGGTAGAACTCCTCGGAGCCCATCCGGAACGTCCCGCCGGGAATCCTGACCGTCTCCCGGCCCGGGGTCTCGTCGGCGTCCGCCGCTGGTCCCGTTCCCGCCATCGTCACTCCCGGGCCATGATGCGGTCCAGTTCGGCCTCCTCGTGGACGAACGGCTCGCCGCTGACGTCGACTGTCACCCGGGCGATGTCCCCGGTGAACTCGAACGGCGCGCGGTCTCGGTAGGCGTCGGTGACGGCGCTGACGCTGTCCTTCCCACAGCTCAGACCGGCGGTGAGACCGATGGTGATGGGTGTCGTCACCGGAATTTCGCCTTCGCCGACCTGCTCGTCGTCGTAGTAGAGTCGAATGGTTCCCGGGGCCCCCTTCCCGTTCGGGAGGTCCGGTTCACCGGTCACCTCGAACTCCATGCGGGCGGTGACGTCGCCCTCGGGCAGCATCTGGTCGGCGACCACCTCGTACTCCTCGGAGCCGACGTAGTTGTGGACGAACTTGAGGCGGTTGTCCATCACGTACAACGAGTATCCACCGAGATACGAGCCGTGGGCGAGGAGGACGCCCTCGGCGCCACCCATCGGTATCGTCAGGTCCGCGGTGATGCTGTGGTCGCGATTGAACACTCTCACAGCGGCGTTCTCGGGAATATACTGGCCACCGGGGTGGTAGACGTACTGGTCGCGGGGCTTGCCCGGCTGCGGCCGGGTTTCCGCGAGGCGCTGAGTGGAGCGACCGTCGAGGGGAAGGACGTTGTGCTTGCCAGCCTCGGTCCACCAGAGCTGGGCGAGTTCGAGCACCTTCTCGGGGTGTTCGCTCGCGACGTCGTTCGCCTCCGCGAAGTCCTCCTCGACGTGATAGAGCTCCCAGCCCGACTCCTCCAGGCTGGTCGCCGAAAGCGCCTCTGCTGTCATCGGCTCGCCGAGCGGCCAGGGGTGGACGGCCCGCCAGCCGTCGTGGTAGATTGCCCGAGTCCCCAGCATCTCGAAGTACTGGGTGGTGTGCTGTTCAGGGGCGTCCGGTTCGTCGAAGCTGTACGCGAAGCTGGTGCCCACGATATCGGACTGTGAGTACCCCTTCACCTCCTCGGGCGCGTCGATGCCGGTCGCTTCGAGGATGGTCGGCGCGACGTCGATGGCGTGGACGAACTGCTCGCGCACCTCGCCCTCGGCCTCGATACCCTCCGGCCACGATACGACGAGCGGGTCGCTCGCACCGCCACGATACGTCTCGCGCTTCCAGCGCCGGAACGGCGTGTTGCCCGCCCACGCCCAGCCCCATGGGTAGTGGTTGAAGTGCTCCGGCCCACCCAGGTCGTCCATCGCCTCCAGGTTCTCTTCAAGGTCCTCGGGGACGTTGTTGAAGAACTTGTTCTCGTTCACCGAGCCGGTGTGGCCCCCTTCGGCGCTCGCGCCGTTGTCAGAGACCAGCATCACGAGCGTGTCGTCCAACTCGTCGATTTCCTCGAGGTAATCGAGTACCTTTCCGATCTGGGCGTCCGTGTGCTCCAAGAACCCGGCGAAGACCTCCATCATCCGCGCGTAGAGCTCCTGCTCGTCCTCCGAGAGCGAGGCCCACTCGTTCACGTCGGGGTTGCGCGGCGAGAGCTCTGTGTCCTCGGGGACGACGCCCATCTCCTTCTGTTGTTCGAGGATGACCTCGCGGGCCTCGTCCCAGCCCATGTCGAACTTGCCCTCGTACTTCTCGACCCACTCCTGGGGAACCTGATGCGGGGCGTGGCACGCGCCTGGGCAGAAGTACGTGAAGAACGGCTTGTCCGGGTCGACCTGCTTGGTGTCCCCGATGAACTCGATGGCCCGCTGGGCGAGGTCCTCGGTCAGATGGTAGCCCTCCTCGGGTGTGGCGGGTGGTTCAGTCTGGTGGTTGTCGTGGACCAGCGCCGGCGTGTACTGGTCGGTGTCGCCCCCGAGGAAGCCGTAGTACCGCTCGAAGCCCCGGTTGAGCGGCCACTGGTCGTATGGGCCTGCCGCGCTCGTGGATTCGGCCGGTGTGAGGTGCCACTTGCCGAGGTGGTACGTGCTGTAGCCCTCCTCGACGAGCATCTCCGGAATCATCCCGTTCTCGTGGGGAATGTGTCCGTTGTAGCCCGGGAAGCCGGTCGAGATCTCCGTGATGCCGGCCATCCCGTTCGAGTGGTGGTTGCGACCGGTCATCAGACACGAGCGCGTCGGCGAACAGAGCGCCGTCGTGTGGAAGTTGTTGTACCGCAGCCCGTTCTCGGCGAGGCGGTCGATGTTCGGTGTGTCGACCAACCCGCCGTAGCAGCCGAGCTGGCCGAAGCCGACGTCGTCGAGCGTTATCAGCAACACGTTCGGAGCGTCCTCGGGTGCTCGTGTCTGTTCGGGCCACCACGGTTCCGATTCGTCGTACGTTCGGCCGATGTGGCCGTGAAATTCCTGGTCTGGCATGTGTACGTGGCGCAGCGTGACCGGCCGACCCGCGTCGGGAGAACCCCCGGCAGTTCCGACTCGCTCGCCAGCGCGTGAGGTGGCCCGGAAGCGGGCAGGAGCCGATGACTCGAATTATCAACGTTCCACCAAAGTAATGCAGTTCCTTCAGAGACGACGGTGACCTTACCCGTGAGAAAGCGGGGATTTGTGTGGCAGCAGTCGCCGGTTTATCGCGTTTCAAGGCCTGTCGAGCAGGTATTCCTCCCTAACAATTTACGCCGCGATACCCTACTCGCAGTATGTCGTTCGACTCCCCCTGGGCGACCTATCCAGTACTGCAAATCGACACGTTCGTCGAGGAGATATCCGCCCTGGAGGGTGGATTCGTTCGCGGGTTCACCGTGTTCTTGATCGGGCTCGTCGTCGTCTACTTCCTCGCCCGATTCGTCGTCGTCAGGAGACTGACCAGGTGGATGACCGCCCATGGCGTAGACTCGTCTATCGTCAGCATGGCTCGCCTCGCCGGACAGATCGGGAGCGCGGCGCTCGCCTTCGGCATCGCAACGTCCGTCGCGGGGTTCGGCTCCATCACGACCGCGCTCTCGGCTGTCACCGGTGCGATCGCGATCGCGGTCGGGCTGGCGGCGAACGACATCATCGGGAACCTGCTGGCGGGACTGTACATCATCAACGAGGACCTGTTCGAGGTCGGCGACTGGATCGAGTGGGACGACCAGCGGGGCCGGGTCGAGCAGATCGACCTCCGGATCACGCGTCTCCGGACGTTCGACAACGAACAGATTGCCGTCCCGAACTCGACGCTGGCGAACACGACCGTCACCAACCCGGAGGCGTTCGGCCGACTCCGCATCTCGGTGCAGTTCGACGTCAGCCCCGCCGACATCGACCGAACGATCGAGATCATCGAGGACGAGGCCCGGGCCTTCCCCGAGATCATGGCCGAACCCGCGCCGAGTGTCAGGATCGCCGAACTGGGCGACACATTCGTCGGCCTGCGGGCACGGGTCTGGATGTCGAAGCCGTCCCGCTCGGACTTCAATCGGCTACGGACGGCGTACGTCCGCAACGTGCTGGGGCGCCTCGTCGAGGAGGGCATCGATGTGGACCCGAGTCCAGTCAGCGTGTCTGGGCAGCTCGAGGTCTCTTGAGCCACTCGAGTGGGCTCGAAGCCCGAGTGTCGGGTGAACACGCCCGCCCGATGCTGCAGGACAGGGACCGACCGAAGTCGCTCCCGGCCACCGAGTCGCGCACTCACATAGTCCCTTGTCCCTGCCTACCGTAGATGGAGTATGGCCCTACCGTTCCGACGCGAAGCGGAGGAGACCGGCCGCCTGCTCGCACTGTCTGACGGTGTCATCGCGATCGCTATCACGCTGCTCGTCCTGGAGATTGCCGTCCCCGAGGTGCCCGCAGGGACACCCCCATCGATCGTCGCGGAGCTCGTCTTCGAGCAGTCGCACCAGTTCCTCGGCTACACGCTCAGCTTCCTGGTGATCGGACTCTACTGGACACTTCACCGACGGATCTTCATCCACATCGAGGCACACGACCGGAGAATCGTCTGGCTCAACCTCCTCTTCCTGTTGCTCGTGGCCTTCGTCCCCTACGCGACGAGCGTGTTCAGCACGTATCCGAACCGACTCGGCGTCTCGTTCATCGCTGCAGTCCTCGCACTCACCGGCCTCTCCCTCGCTTCCCTCTGGATCTACGCGTCGCGAAGGGAACTCATCGAGGCGGGGCTCACATCCCGCACCGTCGGCATCCAGGCGACTCGCTTCCTGATCTCCCCCATCGTGTTCGCGGGCTCGATCGCAGTCGCGAGCGTCGACCCGACCTGGGCGATGCTCACCTGGGTGCTCTTGGTTCCGATCAACGTCGTCCTCAACTCGCGCCTCGTCGAGAGCCTGGAGGAGGAGTCGAGCCCGCAGGATTGACACCGGTGTCGAGCGGGAGACGGCGACCGAGCGAGGTGGTTTCGTGACCCTGTCGAGGACACCACTCCGAGGTTGCACCGGGGGCCAGCCGGACCGACTCGGGATCGACCCGTCGGGCGGCGTTTCGACAAGGCCGAGGACCCCGAAGAGAGGGCTGCTCCCAAACGAATTTATCTCGCTCCACGGAACTGTTACCATGGACTCTGCTAGCGTGTTCAGAGTCGCGGTGGTCGGCCTCGCGGTGCTCGTGGCGGGAGTCCTCATCGCACCGTACCTCACACCGGTTCTCGCCGCCCTGCTGATCGCCTACGTCTTGCGACCCGTCTATCGTCGGCTGGCACCCCGTGTCGGAGACAGGGTCGCTGCACTCGGCCTCATCGTCGCGTTCACGCTCTTCTTGCTGTTGCCGTTTCTCCTCCTCGCGTCGGCGCTCGTCGATGGGATCCGAGAGATCCTGGCCGTCGTTCGCGAGGAGAGCCTGGTCCCGGACGGCGGAGAGGCGGTGTACGGCGAGCTGTTCGGCGGTGAGTTGACCCTGGAGCGGTTCCTCACCGATTCGGCGGGGTCGATAGACGCCGGGACGCTGCTTCGCAGCGCACTCGCTCTCTTCGGGGGGTTCACCGACGCCGTCCTCGTCCTGACCGTGCTGGCGTTCGTCCTCTACTTCGCGCTCGTCGACGGGCCGGATCTCCTCGAGTGGGTCCGCGCCCAGACACCGCTCCCGGACGACCAGTGGCGGGAACTCACCGAGCGTGCGGACGCGCTCACCTTCGGCGCCGTAGTCGGCGAGGTCGCCGTCGCAGTCATACAGGGACTGCTCGCCGGCATCGCGTTCTTCCTCCTCGGCCTGCCGGGTGTCCTGTTCTGGGCGCTCGTCACCACGATTCTCGGGTTCCTCCCGGTCGTCGGCCCATCGTTCGTCTACGTCCCCACATCGATCTACCTGCTCGCTGTCGGGCGACCGCTGGCGGGGGTGGCCTTCCTGCTCTACGGAGCCGTCGTCGTGAGCGTCAGCGACGACTACCTGCGTCCGCTCATCGGCGGGCAGGCGGGCCGGTTGAACCCCGCGCTCGTCGTCGTGGGTATCTTCGGCGGTCTCGCGCTGTTCGGGTTCGTCGGCATCTTCTACGGTCCCATCCTCATCGGGATGGTCAAGGCCGTCTTCGAGACGGTCTGGGCTGGTGACCATGCAGGGTCGACGGAGAGCCTCGACGACGACCGAGGAGCGTTCGCGGATCAGGAGGAGCCGACGGGGGATGGGTCTGAGAGGGCCTGAGACCGGTCACAGACAGGTGTCCGGGGTGTTCACTCGCTGGCGTCGAATCCAGCACGCTCGCCTGGAACGATCCGCCCGACCGACATCGGACGACGCAGAACCTGATTCACCGGACCGTGAAGCGGGACAGAATCGAGTCTCTAGCCCACGTGAACCGCCTCGGGGTCAAGCCCCGAGGCACTCGCCTTGTTTCCTCTGTAGATACGTTGAAAACCCCTGGTCGGACCGAACGTCACCGAGAGAGACGTCCCGGGATGCTGGAGAGTTCTGTCGCGGAACGTGCCGTCGCGGGTTGCGGCAGTGCGTTCCTGTTACGACTCACCGAGCTCTCGCCCACGACGACGAAGTGCGATTGCGACGATCGCGACGATTCCAACCAGTGCAACGATGGCGGTGATGAGTACGCGTTTCATCGGCTTCGAAGTGGTCGACAGCAACAGCAGTAAACAGTATCCACCGTTGAGCAGGGTATAGAACCCATTCAACCTGAAGGGCGGTAGTACCGTCGATCCTCGTGTGGCCGCACGGGAGACGGAAAGAGTCAGATAACGGCAGCTCGCCATCGTCTACGACGACCCGAGGTGCCGCCGAGGCCGACGAGGTCGAACGCCACGTCGTCCTCCTCGAGAAGGCGGGCGAGCACGCCCGCGGTGAACGCCGTGTGGCTCCCGCCGCCCTGGCAGGCTATCCCGGCCCTCGTGACCGTGTCATCGTCCGGTGTCATGAGTCTGAAGGCTGTCTCGGTATCTCGTCGTCACCGGTGGTGGCGTCCGTCTCCTCCAGTTGCCGGTCGAACTCCCCGGCCGGATCGACGACGGTCCGGGCGGGCACCGGAGTCTGCTGTTTCGGGGACCGGGTGAGGAGGCGCTGGAGCAGCGTCTCGTCGTCCGGGTCGGGTTTCTCGATCACCTCGTACTCGACGAGGACGCCGCCGTCATCCGCCGGGGAGAGCCGGAAGTAGTTGAGACGGTACGACGAGTAGAAGACCGGCGGGACGACGCCGATGACTGGGTCGATGCGGCGCAACCGTTTGAGCCACGTGCCGGTGTTGATGACGAGCCGGTCGTCCACCTCGGTCGACGACGGGCGGTGCGTGTGTCCGTAGACGTACACGGCGGCCCGAGGGTTCGAGGCGAACACCGCTCGGGCCCTATCGATGTACTTCTCGACGGGGTCGGCGTCTCCCCGCGACCGCACGAAACCGAACCGTCTGAGCGTCTTCCGGGCATCCCGCACGAACACGGAGAGTGGAATCGCGATGGCCAGCAACAGGAGGATGAGCACCAGGTTCCCAACCAGAACGAGCCTGACCAGTTCTCCGGCCGGGCCGAACAGTTCGAGGAACTCTAGAACGGCTGTGAGGGGCGCCGACCACAGCCCGAACCAGTCGAGCGCGAATATCGCAACGTAGAGCACGCCGACGTTGAACAGGAGGAGGAACGGAACGACAGCGTACCTGAGCCACGCGCTCATCTCCCGATAGAAGTAGTTCGAGATCATCCAGTCGGGAATCTGTGTCATCGGCGTCACGGCCTGGATGTCCTTGAGCCAGTTGTACTTCCCTCGGTCGGAGAGACGGCCCGCTCGGCTCGTTATCTGCCGGTTGACGAAGTAGCCCGGCGGATTCGCGTAGGGGTTGCCGAAGTCGGGGATCCGGTTGCTCGGGTCCTCCTGCATCCCGTGTTCGACGTGGACGACGTGCTCGCCGACGGACCGCTCGATCGACACCTCCTGTTCCAGCGTGACGTTGTACTCGGCCAGTCGGTCGACGTACTCCGGGTACGCGGCGAGTTCGTAGTCATGGTTGCCCGGGATGAGCGTGATCGGTATCTCACGGCCGGTCGCCTGGAGCTGGGCGAACAGTTCGGGGTAGCGGTCGAGGAGGGCGTCGAGCTTCGCCGGACCCTCGACCTGCGTGAACTCCCACAGCCCGAACGCGTCGCCGTTGATTATCAGCTCCGCGTCCTCGTCGCTCTCCTCGAGCTCTCGGAGGAACGCGAGCAGTTCGTCGAGGAAGTCGACCTGCTCAAGTTGCTCGTCGCCGCCGATGTGGAGGTCGCTGATGAGGTAGTACGTGTCAGTCATATCGGGGACTCCGTCGAGAGGTCGGCTGACCCATCTCGGTCGCACTATTCGACGGGAGCTGTCATTTCTATTATTTCCGTATCGAGGCCAGCTGGTGACCGGTCTGTGACGGCCGCGAGGCAGGGGGTGTCCCTGGGGTGGAGACCGCGAGAGATGGGGGCTCGCTGCCACCGAGCGGTCGTCGAGAGACGGCGCTCCAGCGCCGTCGGAGAACCGGACGGCGTGGTGGCGGACCACTCGACAGTCGGTACCCGGGAGTCACACCAGGAGCAGGCACCGCAGGTCGGCGACGTTCACATCGCGGACGTATCCTGCAGGTAGCAGGTCGCAGTCGGTGTCGTATCTGGAAATAACGGTTTTTCTCCCGTCCTGTCGTCTGTACGAACGGTGAGACCATGGTCATTACATCAGCGGATACGGTGAGCGAGATAGACGATTCGATGGGAGCCGTCGTCGGCGGCATCATCATCGGGATACTGGGTCTGCTGGCGATCCTCTTCCCGTTCGTCACCGGGCTGTCGCTCTCGCTGCTGTTCGGCAGCCTGCTGGTCGTCGGGGCACTGGTCCACGTCGCACACGCCTTCGGTCGCAGACGCCGCCTCGGCTCCCGCCTCTGGCAGATAGTGCTCGGCCTGCTATACGGTTTCGCCGGCATCAGCCTGCTCGCCAACCCCGTGCTCGGCCTGGCGACGCTGACGGTGCTCGTCATCGCGTTCCTGCTCGTCGACGGTATCCTCGAGACAGTCTGGGCACTCCGCGACCGCGGCAAGGAGGGCTGGGGCCTCCTGCTCGGGAGCGGCATCATCTCGTTGCTCGCCGGGGTGCTGCTCTGGCTGGGGTTCCCCAGCACCGCCACCTGGGCGGTCGGACTCCTGTTCGGGCTGAACCTGGTGGCCACCGGCATCGCTCTGGCGACGATGGGACGGCGCACGAGCACCGAGACGGTCGAGACCGAGCGACCGATCAGTGGCTAGTTCCCGAGGTGGCCCGACAGTCCTGGTTCGACCGCGACGCGCTGGTCGGGGTCGAACTGGTCAGGTGTGTCTGTGGCGACGCGCCGGCCCGACTCCTCGCTCCACTCCACCCCTCCTCTGTGGCCACTCTCGTCGGCACTGACGCGATGTTCGGCAGTCGTTTCCGCACTGGTATCGAGCGTGTTTCGGGGGGACGTCGCACCGCTCGCATCTGTCGTTTCGGTGGTCCTACCGCTGCGAACCGCTGCCTACTGCCGACCGCCACGGTTCCCGGGAACAGCACCCGACCCGACGGCTCCGCCCACGGACCGCTCCACCTGCCATCGCTGGCCTGTTCAGTTCCAACCGATGCAGTTCGCACCGGCCGAGAAAAGGCGACCCCGTCGCCCGGGTGCACGAATCGACGGACGAGTGAGTGATGGCCCTGGCGACCGCAACGCCGACACGTCCGTGAGACGACGAGCACCAGATGGCTGGTCGACGAGAACGGTGATTCCACGGTGAGACTGCGTTCTCCGAATCTACGCCGTAGTTACCGCTCTATGAGTGTTCTTAACTAAGGCCCGCTCCCTGCAATTGCGGCCCATGAGTTCCCTTGTGGTACTCGCGTTCGACAAGATGCAAGGTGCGGAGGCGATGCGCGAGAAGATGTACGAACTGCAGAAACGAGAGCTGATCACCATCGAGGACGCGGCGGTCGTCGTCCGCAACGAGAAAGGCCGGGCGAAGGTCAAGCAGGCACACAGCCTCGTCGGCGCGGGCGCCCTCGGCGGGGCGTTCTGGGGCATGCTCATCGGCCTGCTGTTCTTCGCCCCGTGGCTCGGCCTCATCGCCGGTGCGGCCGCCGGAGCCATCTCCGGGAAGCTCGGGGACTTCGGCATCGACGACTCGTTCATCAAGGAGGTCAGTGACGCGGTCGAGCCCGGCAGCTCCGCCCTGTTCATGCTGACGCGGGATGCGAACATCGACCGCATCGAGTCGGAACTGGCGGACTTCGAGTACGAGTTCGAGATCATCGAGACGAACCTGTCGCCCGAGGACGAGACGAAGCTCCGGGAAACCTTCGCAGCCGAGGAGGTCGCGGGCTGATCCGAGGCGCTCCCGGTCAGGCCCGGTGCCTCGGTAGCGAGCGGAAACCACGACCCCGGCCATCTGGACAGCTGATGACCGGGGACCCACCAACTCATGCGACTCGTTCAGGTACTGATTCCAACGGGGACACGACAGACTGTGCTCGAGGCGCTCGACAGCCAGGGTATCGACTACGCCGTCTTCGACGAGGTCCAACGCGAGGAGTTCGAGGCGATGGTCCAGTTCCCCGTCCCCCCGAGCGGCGTCGAACCGGTGATGGACGAACTGGTCGAGGCCGGCGTCCGGGACGACGCCTACACCATCGTGCTGCCGACCGAGACCGTCGTCTCGCAACGCCTCTCCGCGCTCATCGAACGGTTCCCCGGGCTCCGTATCTCGCGCGAGGAGCTGTACGCACGCGCCCAGGACCTCGCGCCGGCGACATCCACGTTCTTCGCGTTCCTCGTCCTGAGCACCGTCATCGCGACGACCGGGCTCTTGCTCGACTCCGCGGCGACCATCATCGGGGCGATGGTGGTCGCGCCGCTGATGGGACCAGCGATCTCCGCGAGCGTCGGGGCGATACTCGCCGACTCGAAGATGACCTCTCGAGGTGTGACGCTCCAGGTGACCGGTCTACTCACCGCGATACTCACCGCCGCCGTCATGGGCTGGCTGCTCAAGCAGACGATACTCATCGCACCGGGACTCGACATCCGAACCATTCCGCAGATCGCCGAGCGGACGAGTCCGAACTTCCTGTCGCTGTTCCTGGCACTGGGGTCGGGGATAGCCGGGTCACTCAGCATCATGCGGGGCTCCGGATCGACCCTGGTCGGCGTTGCCATCGCCGTCGCGCTCGTCCCGCCCGCAGCGACCTCGGGGCTGGGAATCGCGTTCGGCCTCCCGGGAGTCGCCATCGCGGGTTCGGTGCTGGTGGTCGTGAACCTACTCGCCATCAACGTCTCGGCGCTCGTGCTGTTCTGGCTCGCGGGGTTCAAACCCCTCGAGGCGGGGCAGTTCGAGGGCGTCCGCGCGGCGGTCTTCTCGCGAATCGTCGTGCTCGCCATCGGCATCGCCGTCCTCTCAATCGCCCTCGGTCTGGTCACCTGGACGACGTTCCAGACCCAGTCCTTCGAGCAGCAGACCCGAACCGAGTTCCAGGAAGGGTTCGAGGAGGCGGACATCGAGGGCGTCGAGCTCGTCTCCGTGACGGTCGACTACGAACCGGTCGACGTGCTCCTCGGGAACCAGCCGCAGGTGAACGTCCTGGTGGCCATTCCACGGGATCTCGAAGCACCACCCGACCTCGCCCAACGCTGGGACGACCAGTTGACCGAGGAGCTGGGCCGTGACGTCGTCGTCCGCGTCGGCTTCATCGAGGCACAGGTCTCCGACGATGGGACGCCGGAGCCACGCGAGGGCATCGCCGGAACGAGTGTCGGGTGGCCGGTCGACACGGACGGCGGCATCAATCAGCCCTTGTGGACGACGAGCCGAGAACCGGACGTGAGGACGAACCCGGTCGCCAGCGGAGACGGGCAGACCAGGAGCGGTTCGTCTCTCCGACGGCTGCTCGGCGAACAGCAGGCGCGATGTGCCACCGTGCTTCGACCGCCAGAGCGGACATCGATGTTCTGCCGCGGCCACTGAGGGGCTGGAGAACCGGACCGCGCCCGAACGGTGTCCCGAGCGGGAGACCCGGTCTGCGAGGGGCACCGGGACGATCGGTCCTCGGGGGGTCGTGACTGCACCCGGAACTGTCCGGGTGTGGTGACGCTGGCGACACACACCGGAGGAACGTGCAGCCTCCGGTCCGACAGATGATGGCACCCCTCCCGTTTGACCGACCACCACACGACGGGGACGCCCTACTCCGACGACGCGGACTCCCGCATGGTTCGACGAACGATGTCCGCGTACCAGAGCGCCGTTCCGAAGGTGACGGCCGCGAAGGCCAGAACCACCCAGCGGTGGTAGACGAACTCCCGCATGGTCGGCAACCCCACGGCCGCCTGCCCCTGGCCGAGGAGCGCCCAGCCCGTGGCGACGAGGAGCAATGCGCCGGCCACGACGACCACCAGCCCGGCGAGCGTCTCCCGCTCGACGAATCCCCCGGTCTGGAGGAGTGCACCGGCGACCGTTCCGGAGGCGAGGAGGCCGAGCGCCAGCGGTTCCGGCCAGGTCGCCGAGTAGTACGGTTCGAGGCCCGTACTCGGGTCCAGGACGGGTGGAACAGCCAGCAGCAACAGGAGCGCCGCCGCCGAGGCGGCGTGGACTCCCAGCGAGAGACGTTCGCGGTTCACGGCGCCACCGCCGGCCCGGGTCGGTCACTGCAGCGGACCGCTGGTTCCGTCTCCGTTCGACGCCGCGCGGGCTGGAGGCCGGGGAGGGGAGCGATCCGCCCTGCCAACCACGGCTCGCGGTTCATCGATGCCGGCCGCGGCGCGCGGTTCTCCGAGCGGCGTGCTCGCCGGACGTGTCGAGCGACCCCTCGGGACAGGTGGACCCGTGAGGACATGTGCGCCCTACCCGGACGGTGGTGTCCCACATTGTTCTACACCGATTACCCGACTGCTCGACGGACGAGCAACCGCGGCGGGACAGGTGTGGCGGGCTCCGTCACCGAGTCGATCGGGGGACAGGGCAGTCCGAGGGGAGACCTAAGCGGTTCGATGCCGAACACCACGGTATGGCGACCACGAGACTCGACAGCTCGGCGTTCGGACTGGCGTGTGGACTGCTCTGGTCGGCGGCGGTGGTCCTGCTCGGAATCACCGCCCGCATCGGCTGGGGGAGACGGTGGGAACGACTGCTCGCCGACGTCTACCGGGGGTACGACGAGAGCGGGTCGGGGCTGCTCGTCGGCGCCCTCTGGGCGTTCCTCGACGGGTTCCTCGGCGGCTACGCGTTCGCGGCGCTCTACAACCGCCTCCGGCGCGTGACCGGCGGCCGCCCACGCGTCGAGGGCTGGTGACGCGGAGCCGTCAGTCACCGTCCGGCCGCCCCCGTTCGAGACCGGTCGGGAAGCGGCCGACTGTCCGCCAGGGCTCGCCACCCCGGGAGGCAAGGTGAAATGGGTTCGCGCCGAACTGGGTGGTATGTACGTCCATCCACGGTCGCTGTCGGGGGAGCGCTGATGCGGTTCGGTGCAGCGCTCGACCTGCGATACGAGGTCCCGATCGACGAGTTCGTCGACCTGGTCACCGGGCTCGGACTCGACCACGTCGAGCTCCGGCAGGGGTACCTCGACGTCCATCCCGAGGCACCGACGCCGCGGGAACTGCGGGAACTGGCCGCAGACCGCGACCTCAGCTACACGTTCCACGCCCCGTTCCGCGGGTCGAACCTGGCCAACCTCAACGAGCCGCTCCGGGAGGCAGCCGTCGACGGCGTGAAGCGGTCGCTCGACACCGCGCTGGCGGCCGGTGCCGGGGCCGTCGTCGTGCACGGCGGCTCGGTCCCGCGCCGCTACCCCGACCGGATCCGGAGTATCGCCCGCCGGCAGGCGGTCCGGTCGCTCCGGGAGTGTGCAGTCCACGCCGACGAGATCGGGATGCACCTCTGCGTGGAGAACCAGCGACGGAAGGAGAGCCAGGAGCGCAACACGGAGACGCCGGCGCGCCTCGCGTCGTTCCTCGACGATGTCGGCGTGGACTCGCCGTACCTCGGCGTGACGCTCGACGTGGGCCACGCCAAGGTCACCGGTGTCGACGTCGCGGAGTACGTCGAGACGTTCGGCGACCGTATCCGGGTGGTCCACCTCCACGACAACGACGGCCAGCGGGACTCCCACGACGTCCTCCCGGAGTTCCGGCAGGTGGCCGAACGCATCGGCGCGCCGTTCAACGTGCTCGAGATGAAGTCCATCGCGGATATCGAACGATGCGTGGCAGGGTGAGCGGTGACGGCGGCCGGCCCCGCATCGGCATCACGAGTGACCCCGAGCACCCGGTGTTCTCGGTCGTGGGCGACCGGCTCGTCGCGGACGGGTTCGACGTCAGATACTTCGACGCGACCCGGACCCTGCCGGTCGACGTGCTCGACGGACTCGCGGCGTTCGTCACGAAGCACACACGGCCTGGGTCGGTCCGGTCGCTCGTGGCCGCCGAGCGACACGGGGTGCCGACGTGGAACAGCGCGACGGGGGTGCAGGTCTGCATCTCGCGGCTGAGCCAGCTCTGTGCGCTCGAGACCGTCGGCTTCCACGTCCCGGACGTGACCAGGACGAAGCCCGACTGCGACTACGTCGCCAAGGGACTCTACCACTGGGACGACGTCCTCGAGATCAACGGCGATGGCGACGTGTACGAACCCCTGCTTCCCTGCGAACGGGTCGACTACAAGTACTACACCGTCCACGACGGGGAGCGGTACCGGACGGTGGTCCTCAGGGCGACCTCGAAGCTCGACGGCGAGAAGACCATCGTCGGGCGGGCCGACCCGGTCCCCGAGCACGTGGACCGTATCGAGACGCTGATGGACACGCTGGGTATGCGAGGAATCGGTGTGGACCTCGTTCGTACGGCGGACCGGTGGTACGCCGTCGACCTCAACCCCTGTCCGGGGTTCGGGGGGACAGGGCTGGAGGCGGTCCTGGCCGACTCCATCGCGTCCTGTACCGACGGTGGGTGACCCGCCACCCCAGGGACTCCGCCCACGGGTCACCCGTCGGTCGAAACCTCGGCTTACCCCCGCTGTGCGGCCCATCCGGATCGGGGTGACGGCTGTCACGCCCCCTGAGAAGGCCCGCTCCGCACCCCCCTGTGACTGTTCTCTGACCGCCTCGACTGCGATAACCCGGTGCATACTATTCCATACCAGCCACGAATGGCCGCCATGGACCCCGTCCGAAGCAGCCTGAGCAGTGGGTTCGCGGCCACGGTCGTACTCCTCGTCCTGCTGTTAATCGCGGACGTGTTCCTCAGTGGCCCGGACCTGTTCGTGTTCTCGACGTTCATGCGGTCCTGCGCGGTCGCGACAAGCCCGAACTGCGGACTTGCCACCTCGACCGCGACGCTCCTCACCTTCGTCTGGTTCCTCCTCCTGTTCGCCATCGCCTGGCCATTGCTGTTCGCGGGGTTCACGTGGGGGTTGCCCGGTGAGTCCGGCCTCACCCACGGCGTCGTGTTCGCCACCATCGTCTGGCTCGGATACGCGGTCTCGGTGTTCTACGCCATCGGGATGGAGGGACGGACGGTCGGTGAGAGCATCCCGTTCCTGGTCGTGACGTTCGTGGCGTACGCGATCTACGGGGCTGTCCTCGGAGGTGGCTACGACTACCTCGCCGAGCATCGGACCTTCCTGAGTGCGGAGGACGAGGGGGTCTGAGCCGGCAGTTGCGAGGGGTCCGGGACCGAGGTCGAGGGGCAGCTGGGGTGTCGGACGTGGAACCCCGTCTCCTCGACGTGCGGTGTGGCCGGACGCGGGGAAAGAGACCGCCTACCGGGGCTGAACCGTCGTGGCTGTTATCCACGCTTCGTCCGTCCATACACGCCATGGCACCGACGCTCGGGCTCACCGGCGACGTGATGCTCGGTCGGAACGTCGACGAGCGCCAGACTCGTCGGCCGGTCACCGCCGTGTGGGGCGACGTGCTGGAGCGGCTCCAGTCGCTCGACGGCCTGCTCGTGAACCTGGAGTGCTGCCTCTCGAAGCGCGGCACCCCGTGGCAGCGGACCCGGCGGGCGTTCCGGTTCCGCGCGGACCCCGAGTGGGCGCTGCCGGCGCTCGACGCGGCCGGCGTCGACTGCTGTGCGCTCGCGAACAACCACGTCCTCGACTTCGAGGAGGAGGCACTCCTCGACACGCTGGACTGGCTCGACGAGGGCGGATTCGCGCGTGCCGGCGCGGGCCGCAATCGCGAGGCTGCCTTCGCGCCGGCAAGGTTCGAGCTGGATGGACTCGACGTCGCGGTCGTCTCGGTCACCGACAACACGCCCGAGTACGCGGCGACGGAGCGGACACCGGGGACGGCGTACGTCGACATCCACGGTGACGAGGATGGGACCCGCGAGGCGCTCGGAGCGGCGTTGGACCGGGCCGGCTCGACCGAGCCCGATCTCGTCGTCGCCTCACTGCACTGGGGGCCGAACATGGTCACGGAGCCACCCGAGGCATTCCGACGCCTCGCACACTGGCTGATCGACGGTGGCGTCGACGTCGTCCACGGCCACAGCGCACACGTCTTCCAGGGAGTCGAGGTGTACCGGGGGCGGCCGATCCTCTACGACACCGGCGACTTCGTCGACGACTACGCGGTCGACGACGAGCTGCGGAACGACCGGTCGTTTCTGTTCGAACTCAGGACGACGACCAGAGGTGACCCAGCGAGCCTCCGACTGGTCCCGACGGAGATCGGGAACTGTGCGGTCCACCGGGCCGGTCCCGGGGTGGCGGTGTGGTCGAGAAAGCGGATGCGCGCACTGTCGGCACGGTTCGACACCAGTTTCGAGCGTGCGGGGGACGGACTCGTCCTCGACCTCGGCGAGAGTTCCCGGTGACGGGGCCGTCACAGCCGGGTGCTTCCTCGGTAACCGACGACGAACTTTTATCCTCGCTCGCGACGCGTGACCACATGACAGGACGCTGTCCGCACTGCGAGGAGGAGGTGACACCACGGAACGGTGGTGAACCCGGCGAGCACTCCGGCGTGGCCACCGTCTGGGTCTGTCCCGTCTGTGACACCATCCTCGGCGTCTCGGAATGGATGGACTGACGACCGTACTCCAGCACTACCCATGTCCCAACCCACACCGACCGCGACCTTCAAGCGGTACACCGACGTACAGGCCGACGAACCCTATCTCATCGAGGGGCTGCCGGGCCACGGGCTCGTCGCCGCCATCGCGACGGACCTCGTCACCAGACAGCTCGAGCTCGAACACTACGGAAGCATCGTCTCGGACGAGTTCCCGTCCGTCGCCCCGTTCAAGGACGGCCGCGTGCAGGACCTCGTCCGGGTGTACGCGCGGGCCGAGCCACCCGTGATGACGCTCCAGAGCGACGTGGCACTGCCCGGTCGGGCGTTCGACCCGCTCGCGAACTGCGTCCTCGAGGACCTGGCGACCGAGTTCGAGCGCGTCATCTTCCTGACCGGCGCGCCGGCCGAGAACGAAGCGGAGATCGGCGACGTGTTCGGCGTCGCGACCACGGACGAGGTCGAGTCCGAGCTCCGTGCCGCCGACATCCGTATCGCGGACGGCTTCGGCCTCGTCGGTGGTATCACGGGTGCGCTCGTCTCGGCCTGCCACGAGGCCGGCGTCCCGGCGTCGGTACTCGTCGTGAAGGCGAACCCGTTCCTGCCGGACCCGGCCGCTGCACAGTCCGTCATCGAGACCGCGCTCGAACCGCTCGTCGACTTCGACATCGACACCACGGAGCTGGCGGAGCAGGCCGACGAGATCCGCACGCAGATGGAGGAGATCTCGAGACACTACCAGCAGATGATGGCCGCCGAACGTCAGGAGCCACCCGAGGAGCCCACCGGGCCGACGATGTTCCAGTAGCAGGTGGCGTGAGGCTGGGCGAGCGCTGGGTTGGCCGGGGGCTCAGGGCGGCACGTCGCCGTCCATCTCGTGGTACTCCCAGACGTGGTCCTCGAGCTCGGCCTCCGTCCGGAACGAATCGTCGCAGAGCTCGCACTCGTAGGGCCGCTCGTCGTCCGCCTCGTCGGTCTCGGGCATGAGCGTGTGGGCGTTCGGAACGGTCAGTAGCTCGGTGACTCGGCCTCGATGACCCCCGCGAGACCCGTCATCTCGTCGGAGAACAACACCACGAGGTCGTCGAGGGTGACGATGCCGGCGAGTTCACCGTTGTCGTCGACGATCGGGAGCCGGCGGACCTCGCCCCGGTACATCGCCTCGGTGACCTGGAACACGCCGTCGTCCTCGTGGGCCGTGATGGGGTTCTTCGACATGATGTCCCCGACCGTCACCTCCCGGGGGTCGGCCCGGGGTTCGAGCACCTCGAGTGCGAGGTCGCGGTCGGTGACGATGCCGACGGGGACGTCGTCCTCCTCGACGACCACGCTCCCGACCTCCTCCTCCTTCATCACGGTCGCGAGGTTGCCGGCCGTCTGGTCCTTGTGTATCGTGATGACACCGGTCCGTGCGATATCACTGATTGGCATGGCTCCGGACGCCCTACTCGGGGGCCAGTCCGTTAAGTATGGACAGCGAACACGCGGTAAGGTCCAGTGAACGCCCGACCGGACCCGTGTGCCTCAGTTCGACTCCGAGCGGCGGAAGGCGTCGAGGTCCGCCTGGATGTACTCCGCGACTCGCTCGCAGTAGGTCCAGAGCAGGTCGTTGTACTGTTCGCGTGCGGCCTCGTCGAGGCTCTCCTCGCCCCTGAAACCCTCGTAGGGGATCTCTGGATGGAGGGTACAGACGACGCCCGGTTCACCGGGGTCGGCACCCCCGTCGTGGACGATGCCGTACTCGTCCGCCCCCCAGATACCGGGCTCGCCACGTCGGGTGAGGTCGGAGTCGATGCGGTCGAGTTCGCGGAGCTCCGCGTCGGTAAGTGCGGCGCCGGAACCCTCGAAGAGCTCCGAGTAGGCCTGGTCACGGGCGTTGAAGGTCCACTCGGAGAGGTGCTCGCGGGCACGCCGAACCGTCTCGCGGTCGGTTTCTGCGGGCATGGCCGTGCGGAACTACGTCGGCCACGGTGAAAACGCTCCGGAGGGTGCACCCGTCGAGCAGCGGCGGCGAGCCCCGTGCCGACGACAAGTTTATATACGTAACGCGGTTACGTATGGTTAGTGAATTCGGGTCCGGGACGGTCGCGTGTCGGCCCCGAGTGACGACGCAATGAGTTCTGTAGATACGAAGACAGGAGCGACGGAGGGACAGCACGAGATCGAAGCGGAGAGTCCGATCGAGAGCACCAGCCAGCACGAGACAACGTGTCCCGAGTGCGGGGCTCGCCTCACGACCGACGCCGAGCACGCGGAGACGACGTGCGTCGAGTGTGGCCTCGTGGTCACAGAGCGGCACGTCGACCGCGGACCTGAGTGGCGGTCGTTCGACGACGGCGAGGGCACGAGCCGGAGCCGGGTCGGGGCACCCACGACCCAGCTCCTCCACGACAAGGGCCTCTCCAGTCACATCAGCTGGGAGAACCGCGACGGGCGGGGCTCCACGTTGAGTCCGCGGCAGCGACGGCGGATGAGTCGGCTCCGCACCTGGGACGAGCGCTTCCGGGCCAAGAGTCACGACGACCGAACCCTGAAGCAGGCGCTCGGCGAGATCCAGCGGATGGGGAGCGCCCTCGGTCTCCCGGACGACGTCCGTGAGACCGCGAGCGTCATCTACCGGCGCGCCCAGGCGGCTGACCTGCTCCCGGGACGCACCATCGAGGCCATCTCGACGGCCGCGCTGTACGCGGCGGGGCGTCAGATGGACAACCCCCGTAGCATCGACGAGGTGGCCGCGGTGAGCCGCATCGACGAACAGGAGTTCAAGCGCGCGTACCGGTACCTGGTGCGCGAGCTGGAGCTCCCCGTCAAGCCCGCGAACCCGCAGCAGTACGTCGGTCGGCTCGCGTCGGCACTCGACGCCAGACCGGAGACGGAACGACAGGCACGCGAGCTCCTGACCGCCGCGGAGGGGACCGGCGCCTTCACGGGCAAGAGCCCGGTCGGGCTGGCGGCGGCGGCACTGTACGCTGCGTCCCAGCTCACCGGCGAGCGGCTGACGCAGGACCGGGTCAGCGAGGCCGCCGACGTGAGCAACGTGACCATCCGCAACCGGTACAAGGAGCTCCTCGAGTTCCACGAAGCGGCCCGGACCGACTGAGCCGACCCCTCCTGACCGGGGCAGGTCAGACCGTTCGTTTCAGGGCCTCGAGCTTCGCCGCGAGTCGTTCGCTGGCGGCGGCCGCCTCGTCGGTCAGCCCGTCGGCGTCCGCGGTGACCCGGTCCTTCACGTGGCCGGAGGTCTCACCCTCGTTGGCCTCGATACGACGACGCAGACTCTCGAGTTCGTCGGCCAGCTCGTCGAGCCGACCGACCGTGGTGTCGATCTCGTCGAACAGTTCGTCGACACGGCCCGAGCCGACGGTCGAGAGGTTCTCCGTGGAGTCGTCTCGTTCGACCATACCGAGGTGTTCGGTCCCATGGGACAAGTTCGTTGTGGATTTCGCGATGGGGAGGCCGAAACCCACAGACAGGAGCCCGTTCGTCCGCGACTGGCAACCATATGGATTCTAATCCGCCACATGATACTTTCTGCCGTTCGACGTACATCCGGACGGAGGCAACAGCAATGAGCTCACGCAACAATCCGTTCGAGGAACTGATGCGCCTCACGGAACGGATGAATCGCCAGTTCGAGGAGGCGACACGCTCGTGGTCGGGCAACGGTCCGGCCGCCTGGTGGGCCACCGAGGGCGAGGAGATGTCGCTCGACCTCGTCGAACACGACGACGAGTTCGTCGTCGCCGTCGACCTGCCGGGGTTCGAACGCGACGAGGTCTCGATCCGCGTGACCGACCACCGACTGGAGATCGATGCCGAACACGAGGCAGAGACCGAGGAGGAGGAGGAGCACTACCTCAGACACGAGCGGACCCACCGTGAGCTCCACCGGTCGGTCCGACTGCCGGACGAGGTCGACACGGAGAACGTGGCGGCCCGGATGCGCAACGGCGTCCTGACCATCACCCTCCCGAAGCGGGAGGTGACGGAGGCCCGCACCGTCGAGATCGAGGAGTCCTGAGCGGACCACGCTCCCGGTCCCCCTGACGCCGCCTGTTCGTCACCCGAGGTGCTCGCCGAACCAGTCCGCGGCGAGCTCCGCCACCCGCTCCAGCTCACCCTCGCCTTCGAACAGGTGCCCCGCACCCTCGACGACGGCGAGTTCCTTCTCGCAGTTCAGCTCCGCGAAGGCGTCGCGGTTCAGTTCCAGCACCTGCGTGTCGGCCCCACCGACGACGAACAGCGTCGCCGCGGCCACGGTCGGTAGCCGGGCCGTCGCGAGGTCGACCCGACCACCGCGTGAGACGACGGCATCGACATCGTCGCGTGCCGAAGCCGCCCTGAGCGCGGCGGCCGCACCGGTGCTGGAGCCGAAGTAGCCGACCGAGAGCGAGGCGGTGTCCTCGCGCTCGCGCAGCCAGTCGGTCGCCGCCCCGAGCCGGTCGGTCAGTCGGTCGATGTCGAAGCGGTTCTCGTACGTCCGGTCCTCGGCCTCGGTGAGCAGGTCGAACAGGAGCGTCCCGAGGCCCCGCTCGCGAAGCACCGAGGCGACGTACTGGTTGCGGGGGCTGTGCCGGCTGCTGCCGCTGCCGTGGGCGAAGACGACGAGCCCGGCCGAATCCTCGGGCAGGTGCAGCTCGCCCTCGAGGGAGACCGGACCAGCCGGAATCGAGACCTGCAGCCCCTCCGGGTCGCTCATCCGGCGCCCTCACTCCACCTCGACCCGCCTGGGCCGGTGACGCTTGGGGAGGTGGACCCTGAGGACGCCATCGGTGTAGTTCGCCGAGACCCGTCGCTCGTCGGCGTGTTCGGGCAGGTGCAGGACGCGGGACTGCTCGCCGCGACCGCGTTCCCGCGCGAGGTACCGCTCCGCGTCACCGTCGCCGAAGTCGGCGACGATCCGGACGCGGGCCTTCCGAACGCTCACGTCGATGTCCTGGGTCCGCAACCCCGGTAGGTCGGCCGTGACGACGAACTCGTCCCCGTGGTCCTCCAGATCGACCGGGAACCAGTCCTCGCCGGGGCGACGCTGCCCGGCCCCTTGCTGTTCCACACCGCGCGCTCCCGTCCGCGGTTCCTTGCGTCTCATTGGTCGAAAACCGTCCGCAGTGCCGTTACTCGTCGGTCGCGAGCTCCCGTTCCACCAGGTCCTCGAGCAGCTCTTCGTACTCCAGGTCAGCCTCCTCTATCTCCTCCAGCGCTTCCCGCATCTCGCGCTCCCGCTGTCTCCGCTCCTCGTCGAGTGCCTTCTTGTCTCGCCCACTTCGGGTGTCTGGCATGTGCTACCATTGCACGCATGACCTCCTAACCTTTGTGCCGTCCTGTTGGCCCGGTGTTATCTCTGGGCGCGGGACCCCTGCGGGCGTCATCCCGGAGCGGTCGGACATCGTCTCGGAGCGGCCGGCCATCGTCTCTGTGCGGTCCGCCATCGTCCCGGAGTGGTTCCAGTTTCCCCCACACGTGACCCGTTCGACGGGGCCACCACCGCACGACCTAAACCGGTGTCCACCGTAGTCGTACGTAGCCAGAAGGTCACCATGGAACACATCGAGTACGCCTACACTCACGGCATGGACGACGAGGAGATAGCCGAGCGACTGCAGGCCGAGGGGACGGGCGTGCTGTCGCTTGCAGACGACGACGACGCCTACGGCATCCCGCTCGCGCACTACTACGACGGCGAGGACCTCTACTTCCGGCTCGGGATGACCGAGGACAGCCACAAACGGGAGTTGCTGGACGGAGGCGGGGCCGTCTCCTACGTCGTCTACGGGGCCGACGAGACCGAGGACCCCCGGGGGATCGATTCGTGGAGCGTCATGGTGGAGGGGTCGCTCAGTCGGATCCCCGAATCCGACCACGACCGCTTCGACACCGCGGAGATCAACCGCCGCTTCTCACCGATCCGCGTGTTCGACGAGGACATCGAGGAGATCGAGATCGTCATCGTCCGGCTCGATGCCGACTCGGTGACGGGACGGAGGACGTCGTTCGACTGACCGGGGGCAGCGCCCTCAGCGACCGAACTCCGTGACGACCTCCACCCCACGCGTCCCGTAGTCACTCATCGCCGCCAGCCGGTCCGACACCGCCGAGAGCGGGACGCGTCGGGTCACCAGTGCCCCGGGGTCGATGCGCCCCGTCTCCATCATCCTGAGGAGCTCGTCGTAGCGCGTCGGCGGCATCCCACGGGAGCCGAGGAACGAGATGTCCCAGCGCGTCATGGCGTCGATGGGCAGCGACACCTCGCCCCGTTCTGCCTCGGTCGTCAACCCGAGCTGGACGTGGGTGCCACGCGTCCGGAGGCAGTCGACGCTGTTGCGACACGTCTCCGCACGGCCCAGCGCGTCGACCGAGACGTGGGCCCCGTCGCCGGTCACCGCCGCGACCTCGTCCGGCACGTCGTCGACCGTCGAGGCGTCGACCGTCGTCGTGGCACCGAGGTCGCTGGCGAGTGCGAGCGGTTCCTCGCGGACGTCCACGGCGACGACCCCCGCCCCGAGTGCGGCGGCGAGCTGGACCGCCGCGAGGCCGAGTCCACCGCAGCCGTGGACCGCAACCCAGTCGCCCGCGGCGAGGTCGACGCGATGCGAGAGCGCGTGGAACGCGGTCACGTAGCGACAGCCGAGCGCGGCCATCTCCTCTGGCGCCACGTTCGACGGGAGCTCGACGGCGTTGTACTCGACGTGCGGGACGTGGACCGCCTCCGCGAACGCCCCCTGGGCGTCCATCTCGAAGCCGAGCGCGTGGCCGTCGTCGCAGACGTTGCCGTGACCGTTCAGGCAGTGCGGGCAGGCACCGTCGCCGAGGTTGAAGGGGACCGCGACCCGGTCGCCGACCGAGAGCCGGGTCACGTCCTCGCCGACCGCCACGACTCGGCCCGCGGGCTCGTGCCCGAGCACCTGCCCGAGGGAGACCTGGTCGTCCGCCCACTCGCCGTGGCCCTGCCACGCGTGCCAGTCGCTGCGGCAGATGCCACAGGCCTCGACCTCGACCACCGCTCCGTGGGGTTCGGGCTCTGGCTCCGGGACGGACTCGATGCTGAGCGGCTCGCCGTAGGCTTCGAGGACTGCTGCGCGCATACCCGGACGGAACGAGGGAGCCACCTTAGCTCTGCGGTCGGCCGTGGCGGTGCGGGACCGACAAGAGCTAAATGCCGGTGCCACACAGTGTCCACAGAATGGCTATCGCCGAGGAGACGTCGACCGCGTCCGCTCTCCCCGCCAGTGACGGGCAGGAGGGCTGGAGGGCTGTTCTTCGGCAGGTGGAACGATGAACCGACGGGCGTCGGGTGACCGGGAGGACCGCCCGTTCGCGGCGACCTTCGAGCGATACCTCCAGGACAAGGGCAAGGGTCGCGGCGGCCAGGGCGGGAACTACCGTCGGAACGCCGCCCGCGAGCTGGAACGCTTCGCGGACTGGGCACGTGGCGACCGTGGCCCCGACGACTGGGCCGGCATCGTCCCCGCCGATGACCGGGAACCGGCGTTCGCCGACCTCGACGACAGGGTGTTCCGTGAGTACGCACGCCACCTCGCCGGCGACCGCGGGCTCAAGCCCAACACCGTCCAGACGTACTACGCGTACGTCTCCGCCTGGTGCGGCTGGTGCGTCAATGAGGGCTACCTGAGCGCCCACCACGCCCAGCGGGCGAGTGCGACGGCCCCGTTGCCCAGCGACGACGGGCGCAAACCCGGCGACCAGCAGGCCTGGACCCCCGAGCAGCGCCACGCCCTGACCCGGCACGTCGACGCGGCGGCCCGGGAGGCGGTCGAGTCGTTCACGACCCTCCCCGACGACACCGACGCGCTCGACCGCGGGCGGGCCCGGTACCGCGCCATCCGTGCCGCGAGGGACCGCGCACTCGTGTTCGTGGTCGCCTACACCGCCGTCCGCATCGGCGAGGTGCTCCGTGACCCGGACGACCCGCGCCGACGTGGCGTCCGCTGGAGCGAGGTCGACCTCGAATCGGGGAGCATGGAGGTCTACCGCAAGAAACAGCAGTGGGACGCGGCGAGCCTGCCCGACCCGGTCATCGGGCCGCTGCGTCGCTACCGTCGGCTGCTCGACCCGCCGAGCGACCGCTGGCCGGTGTTCCCCACCTTCGACCAGCGGACCCTCGCCGACCTCGTGCGGGAGGAGCTGGCCGACCGGGGGCTGCGACCCGCGGAGATCGACGCCCGCCGCGACGAACACGCCCGAGATCTGCTGCTCGCGCTCGACGCGGACATCCGCCCCCCGTCGCTGACGACCGACGGCGGCCGTTCGGTCCTGCGGCGGGTGACCGAAGCGAGCGACGTGTCCATCGACCACCCGAAACACGACTACCTCGCACCTCACGGTGGCCGTCGCGGGATGGGCGAGGTGCTCGTCCGGGCGTTCGGCTACACCGTGGCAGCCCGGTACCTCGACAACTCGGAGGAGATGGTCCGGGACCGCTACTCCCACATCGAGGCGGGCGAGCTCGGCGACGTCGCGACGGAGGCCCTCGACGAGGTGGACCTCTGACCGGGGCGGGTCGCCCCCGCGGTACCCTCGGTCGACTCAGGGCGACCCGACGACGTCGATTATCTCTGGCGCCTCGTACACGCGGTACCGTTCCCCGCCGGATATCTCCTCGACGATTCCCTCCGCCTCCAGTGCCTCGATGGCGTCGTACACCGCCTGTCGTGACCGGCCGGTGGCGTCTATCGCCCGGCTGGCGGTCAGGTACGGCTCCTCGAAGACGTAGTCCACCACGTCACGGACCGCCGGGCGGTTCGGGAACAGGTCGTGGTACTCGGCCTGGAGCGCCTGGAGCTCGACCCCACAGTCGTACGCGTCGATGGCCTGTTCCGCGACCGCGTTCAGGACGAACGTGATCCACTCCTCCCACGCCCCGTCCTGACTCACCGCCAGGAGGAGGTCCAGGTACCGCTGCCGTCGCCGGTTGAAGTACGCGCTCAGGTAGAGGTACGGCTCGGGGAGCAGTCCCGCCTGGTAGAGCTGGAGCATCATCAGCAGCCGGCCCAGCCGGCCGTTCCCGTCGCGGAACGGGTGGATGGTCTCGAACTGGTAGTGGGTGATGGCCACGTCGACGAGCGGCGGGTACGACCCACGGTTGATGTACGCGACGAGCTGCTCCAGGAGCAGGTCGACCGTGTCGGGGTTCGCCGGGACGAACCGGGCGCTCTCGGCGGAGCCGTCCGGCGAGCCGATGTACACCGGCACGTCCCGGAGCTCGCCCGGATGTTCGTCGACGCCCCGGGTGTCGTGGAGCAGTGTGTCGTGGAGCTCCCGGATCAGATCGACGCTCATCTGCTCACCGTCACCCAGGCGCTCGAACCCCTGCCTGACCGCGTCGACGTAGTTGTACGCCTCCCGCACGTCCCGCGAGTCGGCCGCCGACCGCTCCGGAGAGCCGTCGATCTCGTGCAGGATGATGTCCGAGACGGTGACGTTCGTGCCCTCGATCTGCGAGCTCATCGCGGCCTCGCGGACGACGAACGGGGCGATGAGCAGGTTCTCGTTGTCCACGTTCCGGTGGAGTGTCGCCAGCCGGCCGAGCGCGTACTGCGCGTCGCCGTACACCCGGAGCAGGTCGTCGGTGTACTCGATCTCCGGTGGCAGACTGGCCGGACGGTAGCACGGGAGGCCGTCGTACTCGTCTATGGTTCCCGGCCCGGCCGCGAAGTCCTCGGGGTCCATCTTGACGCAGACTCCGAACCGAACCCTTCTAAATCTACTGGATCGTGGAGTAGAAGATTTAGCTGCGTTCCGAGTCGCGCTGCGTCAACGGCGACTGCTCGCGGGCGAGACCGGCGCGGTCGAGCTTGACACAGACCGGGTACGGAGCGCTCTAAATCCACCGAGTTCCAGAAAGATGATTTAGCGGGCTATGAGAGCAGTCTGTGTCGGCCAGCGGAATCGGTTCGGAGACCGGTGAACCGCTGCATCCAACGTCGAACCCAGGGATTTCGACGAGTACACGCCGGCAGCCCTGGCTGGATACGCGTGCCACCTACGCCGTGGATTCGACCTCGTCCGAGACCACGTCCCACTCGGCAGGGTCGATCTCGTGGCCCTCGAACGACGACTGTTCGGGGTACGCCGTACAGACGACCCGGTCCGAGCGGTCCGAGAGGTAGTCCACGAGGAGGTGGAGGTTCCGGTCGGTCAGCCCACCGAGGCTGTCGACGAGGATGACCGGGACCCTGTCCGCCACGTCGTAGGCCTCGTAGCCCGCGAGTGCGGCGACCAGGCCGAGCAACACGACCTCACCCTCGCTGAGCGCGTCGAGCGACGCCTCGCGACCGTCCCGGGCGACCACGAGATCGAAGTTCGAGGTCAGTCGCGCGCTCTCGTAGCTAGTCTCGAACGTCTCGATTATCTCCGAGATCGCTTCGGAGAACGCCTCACGCGTCTCCGCCTTCATCCGCTCACGGCGGGTCCGGAGCGTCTCGATCTCGTCGGAGAGGGACTGACGCTCCTCCTCCAGCATCGACTGCTGACCGGCCTGGTCTTCGAGTGTGTCGACCTCCGAACGGAGGTCGGCGAGCAGCTCCTCCGTGTACTTGATCTCGCTCTCGACGGCCGTCAGTTCGCTCTCCTGCTCGGAGACCGTCTCTTCGAGCTCCTCGACCCTGTCTGTGACGTCCGCGAGGGAGTCGCGCTTCCGCTCGAGGCTCTCACGACGCTCCTCGAGCTGGGACTCGAGGTCCCCGATCTGCCGTTCGAGCTCCCGCTCTCGCCGCTCCTGCTGTCGCTGTTCGTCCTTCTTCGACTGCAGTGCTCGCTTCTCGGCCCGGTACGCGTTCGCGTCCTCCTCCAACTCGGTGATCTTCTCCTGGAGGGCCTCGAGTCGGGCATCGATGGTTCCACGTTCCGTCTCCGAGCCGCAGATCCAGCAGGACATCGAGTCCTCGACGAGCCCCCGGTCGATGTCCGAGACGAGCTCCGTACGGCCCTCCTCGACGATACGCCTGTTCGCGCTGTAGACGGATTTCAGCAGTTCGACGTCCGACTCGTGCTCCTGGACCCGCTCCTCGAGACGCGCGAGGTCATCGTCGATAGCGGAGTGGTCGGGGACTTCGAGGTCCGCCAGCTCGGCCTCGTGTTCCGCGAGGTTCTCCTCGATACGGTTGATACTCTTCTCGAGTCGCTCGATCTGCCCCTCGATGCGGTCCTGGTCGGCCCGCGCACTGCTCAGGTCGTCACGTGACCCGGCGTCTTCGGGTGGTTCCTCGATAGACTCCCGCTGAGCCTTTAGCTCCGCGAGTTCCTCCTCGAGCGATGCGATGCGCTTCTGTTTGGAGACGAGGTTCTCGCTGGCCGACTGCGCTCTGTTCAGCTCTGACTCCACCTGCGACCGCTCCGCTTGGAGGTCGGCGATCTGCTCGTTGATGTTCTCGAGTTCGAGCGGCTTCGTCAGGTACGCTTCGAGGTTCTCGCCGTTCTGCACCGCCGCCCGGATCGGGTTGTCCTCGGTCAGGAATGCGTAGAGGGAAGCACAGGTACGGTCGTACTCGTCCGCGAGATACGGCGTCCCATCCCGGGCGACGGTACGTCCTTCACGGCGCAGTCTGACCTCGTACTCGTCGGTGTCGGTCCGCAACGTCACGCGACCCTCGGCCGCGCCTTCTGTCAACGGCGACCGGGTCCCCATCGCGGTCTGTAGCGACCGGATGAGGCTCGACTTGCCGCGCCAGTTCTCTGCTCGCACCGCGTTCAAACCGGGCTCGACGGTCGTCTCCCCGTCGAGGATGCCGGCGATGTTCTCGATATCCAGGGTCCAGGTCATGCTTGTGGGTTGGTGTGTACGGTAGTTAAACTCGTGGACGGGACGCTGGGGGGTTGGAGAAGCTGTCGCCGACCTGTCACAGGCCGAACGACGGCTCCTGTCTGTGGTGGACCGACGTCGACCAGTGGAACGAGTCGTTCGCGTTCCCCATGAGTTCGACGGACCGCTCGGCTTCCTCCGGGGCGACCGACCGGTGGTCCGGACAGACGTAGTTCCGGTTGAGTGCGACGTCGAGTGGGACCCGCGAAGGGCACTCGCTGCAACAGAGCTGTATCCGGACGTCGACCTCGATGTCCTGCTCGTCCTCGATCCGTCCCTTCGATTTGAACGACTTCAGTGCCTCCTTCACCTTCGCCGTGCTCCGTTCGCGGGCGATCTCGATGCTCTCCCGCTCCCAGTCGGTGTCGGCCTGTTGCTGCTCCTTGCTCGCCCCCAGGCACTCCTTCAGGTGGTTTCGCATGGTGCTCCAGGAGATCATATCGTCGAGGACCGCCTCGCCGTCGACCCCCTCGGCTGCGAGCTCGTCGAGGACCTCCATCTTCTCGATACCGTCGTCCGTCAGCGCCTCGTAGTCGCCGTCGATACGCGCATTGATCGTGGTTCTGCCCGCCCGTTCGTACGCTTGCCGCAGCAATCGCTTGTTGAACCACTCGGTGAGCGTCCGATAGCCGACAGCAGACTGCCGTCCCGTTCCGAGCCACCGCGAGACCAGCTGGTCGTCGATGTCGTCGGTCGCCTCACTGGAGTCCAGATCGTACTCGTCGACGAGTAAACCGACTTTGCAACAGGCCGTGTTGGTCACTACGGGCCCTTGGAGAAACGGATTAATAAAGGTACCTGCTAGAAACGCGAGACGACCATCTGGCGGTTCATCGGAGAACCGAGCACCCGCCCCCAGGGCAGACTGCTAGAGTACCAGATACCTATATTTATCGGACACGTTTGGGCGCTCAGGAATCTAGCAGGTTCCCAGGAACTGGAGCGATTGTTGTCGGAAGTTCCCGTTGTCGGCCGGATTCGAGCGCGTTCCCGTTCGAAAATTCTCCGCCAGCTAGTCCAACGTCAGCGGAGGCGGCTCGCTCACGTTCCGGCCGAGAGTCGAGCGAAACGAGCGGAGTACGGACACATTGTATCATTGAACGAACACCCAGCGCGTGCCAGACACCAATAGTAAGTTGGCGAATACCTCCCCAGACAATCTAGTTTCCTTATATTTCGTGGCGGAGCTCCAGTCACGCCACCGCGAGGCCGTCGGACTCGTCTTCCGGGAGAGAAAACACACCTTACTACGGGCTCGGGTGAGTGCTCGAACGACCCACCTCCGGTCGGGGCGGTCGACGGGCCACCACGCCGAACGCAAATCATGAAGTACGTTGGCATCCAACGAGGCGCATGCCTCTGAGCGCGGAGTATGGGCTGTACATCGACGGAGATTGGCACGGGAGAGAACGTCAGTTCGAGGTCCTCGACCCGGCGACGAACCAGTCGCTGGCGCGGGTCGCGTCCGCGTCTGCCGAGGACACAGAGCTGGCGATCGACTCGGCCGCGACGACGTTCGAGGAGTGGCGGCAGGTGGACCACAGCGAACGAGGGAGACGACTGCTGCAGGCGGCCGATCTCCTGCGAGAGCATCGCGAAGACCTCGCCCGGACCGAGACCCTGGAGACCGGGCGACCCCTCGCGCAGTCGAGGCGACGGATCGGCGGTGCAATCGGCTTCTTCGACTACTACGGCGGGATAGCCGACAAGATCGAGGGCGAGACCATCCCCATCGACGGTGACCGCCACAGCTACACCGTCCGCGAACCGCTCGGCGTCACCGGCCACATCGTCCCCTGGAACTCGCCCAGTATACTTGCAGCACGGAGCTTCGCCCCGGCGCTGGCCTGCGGGAACACGGTCGTCGCGAAGCCCTCGCCCGACGCGCCGCTGACCGTCCTGCGGCTCGCTGAACTCCTGACAGAGGCTGGCCTTCCGCCGGGGGCAGTCAACGTGGTGACCGATGCGGACGCCGCCGCAGGCAAGGCGATCACCGAGAGCGAGACCGTCGCCGGCATCAGCTTCACCGGCTCGCGCACCGTCGGCAAGCAGGTGATGAAGACCGCCGCGGACACACTCACACCGGTCGACCTGGAACTGGGCGGGAACACACCGTGCATCGTCTTTCCCGACGCCGACCTCGACGCTGTCGTCCGGGACGGGGTCAAGGCGTACGACAACGCGGGACAGATCTGCTTCACGATCTCGCGCTTCTTCGTCCACGCGGACATCTACGACGAGTTCGCCGACCGGTTCGCCACGGCCGTCGACTCGCTGGAGGTCGGCCCCTGGGACGAGGAACCCGACGTCGGGCCAGTCATCTCGCCGGCCTCCCGCGACAGACTCGCCGACTACGTCGACGAGGCGGTCGGCGACAGTGCCCGGCTCCTCGCCGGCGGTACGATTCCCCGGGCGGAGGGCAACTTCTACAGCCCGACCCTGCTAGACAGGGTCGACGATACGGACCCCGTCGCCTGCGACGAGCTGTTCGGCCCGGTGAAGACGCTCCACGAGTTCGAGACCGAACCGGGGGTCATCGAGCGTGCCAACGACACCGAGTACGGCCTGTACGCGGTCATCTGGACGGACGACGTCTCGCGGGTCCACCGACTGGTAGACGCCATGGAGACGGGCGTGGTCGCGGTGAACGAGTTCCCGATACTGGCCCCGCAGACACCGTTCGGCGGCTACAAGGAGAGCGGAATCGGTCGCACGAAGGGTCACCACGCCATCGAGCACTTCACGCAGGTCAAGAGCGCGACGATCAGCTACCAGTGAACTGTCGTTCCGTCATGGCCGCTCGTCGAGTCGGAGATGGACCACCGCGGGCGAACCGTGATCGACCGCGGTGACCGCCTCCTCGAGACAGGCTTCGAGCTCCCGCTCGTTCTCAGCGATGGCCGTGTGCGCATCGACGATTCCCGCCGGGGCAGTGAGCGAAGGTGGGGGGTCGAACCGCCTCTCTGGCAGCCCGTCGTTCTCGACGACCCCCTCGGGGTACTGGCTCACCGTCGCCCGTTCGACCGCGTTCCAGCCGCCGTTGTCGTAGATGACGGTCAGCGTCGGCGCGCCGACGGCGGCCGCCAACCACGCCGAGACGGCGGGGTGCGTGAACAGGTACGCTCCGTCACCCACGATAGAGACGACCCGAGCGTCCGGCCGCGCGAGCTTCGCACCGACGGCGGCACCCCCAGCCCAGCCGAGCCCGGCCCCACCCTTGGAGAGCATCCCGTCACCGACCGGCACGTCGAGGTACTCCCGCAACGCGCCCATGGAGGTGACGGCATCCTCCACGACGATCGTCGAGTCGTCGACGATCTCGTTCACCACGTCGGTTGCGACCTCGGGGGTCAACGCCCCGGCTTCGCGATGGTGTTCGAGCGTCTCGGTGCGGTCCACCCGTCGCCGTTCGGCCAGATCGGCGAAGGGGAATCCGTTCGCCCGCCCCCCGTCGAGTGTTTCGACGAGTCTGTCGAACGTCTCTCCGGGATCGGCCGCGATTCGCTCGTCCACGCGGAAGTTCCAGACGGGGAAGGTGCGCTTCGTGGGCTCGGGGTCTATCTGCACGACCGTCGCTTCCGGAGCGGGTCCATCGCGTGACGGAATCCAGGGGACCTCGACTGACGCGAGCACGATAAGGTCGGCCCGGTCGAACGTCGGGGCAGGGTCGAAGCCGAGATGCTGTGGGTGGTCCCGGGGGAAGCCGACCCTCGTCGGGGCGTGTTCGACGACGCCGGCACCGGTCGCCTCTGCGAACGCGACGAGGCTCTCCGGGTCGCACGTGCCGCCAGTGATCACGACGGGTGCCTCGGCCGCCGAGACGGCGTCGGCCACTCCGGCGACGGACTGTGCACTGGGGCCTGGCGCAGCGGCCGTCGTCACCGACCGCATCGGCGGGAGCTCTCCCTCCTCGAAGCGGGCCTCCAGTGCCTCCCGTGTCGCGGTCAGATACACGGGGCCTGGTGGGAAGTCCTGCGCCCGTTCGAGCCCACGGGCCACGAGGTCTGCGGGGTCGGCGGGGGGGCGGTACTCATAGGTCCAGCGACAGTACTCCCGGACGATTCCCGTCTGGTCGAACACGTCCTGGTGGTAGTGGACGAAGTGGTTCCGCGACCCGAGGTGGCCCGCGTCGGTGACCGGCGCGAGCCCCGCCGCGACGAACACCGGCACGTTCGCCCGATGGGCGTTGTGCATCGCCGCCCCGAGGTTCTGTGTGCCGACGTCGACGTGGACGAGGACCGCCTGCGGCCGCCCCGAGACGGCCGCGTGGCCGTGCGCCGCGCTCATCGCGACGAACTCGTGGGGGCAGACCACCACAGCGGGGATCGCCTCGGCATCGCCACGCTCGCGGAGCCGTGCCGTCGCCTCGAGCAGCGGCGCATGGTCGGTCCCGAGGTTCGCGAAGATGTACTCCACGCCGTGTTCGCGCCACGCCCTGAGCAGTCGTTCCGCCGCGCTCGTCAGGGTCGACTCCGCGGTCTCGTCGGGTGGCTCTCGCGGGACGTCCATGGTCATTCAAGCGTCGCCCGGAGCTTATAGTTTGGTAGTACACCGCACGGTTCGGCCACGGCCGGCCATCCGACACTCAGGCGCCGAGCGTGTCCCCACAGATCGTCGCGAGGACCGAGGCCGGGTCGGAAGGGTCGCTGGTGCCGCGCCACGCGACGTGCTGGTCCGGGCGGACCAGCAACAGTGGCGCATCGTAGTCGTGCGAGAGACGATCTCCGTTCACCGTGACGACGGAGAGTGGGAGCTCCCTGTCCGCAGCTGCACCCCGGAGGCCGTCGACCGACAGCCCGGCGTCGAGTCGCAGGAGGGTGAGCCCCGGCCCGAGTTCGTCGTACAGCGAGCGGTCGGCCTCGCGTTCGAGCCAGCTATGGGGCAGGCGCGCCCCCGGATACGTCGTCTGGACGTGTTCGGTCCGACTCAGCGGCGGTGCCACCGTTCCGTCGTCCACGACGACCGGGGAATCGTCGTACCGGTAGCCGAGCACCATCCCGAGGCTGTGGAACTCCAGCTTCTTCTTCTCGTAGATTTCGGCGGCGAGTTCCCCGTAGTCGCTCGTCGCAACCTCTCCTGCATCACCGACGTGACCCGACACGAGATCGGCGGGCGAGGACTGCATGTTCTCCGTCGAGACGTCGACGACCTCCTCGTGGACGCCACGACGCTCCGTCTCGTACGTCTCCAACAGTGCGGGGTCTGCCCACCCGTTCAGCACCGCACCGAGCTTCCAGCCGATGTCCACCGCGTCGGCGACCCCCGTGTTGTAGCCGTGACCGCCCCACGGAGGATTCAGGTGGGCCGCGTCCCCGACGAGGAACACACGGCCCTCCTGTGCCTCGTCCACGAGCAGCATCTTCGCGGACCACGGGTCGGTCGTCAGCACCGTCATCTCGAACTCGTCGCCGACCATCTCGTGGACCAGCGACTCCGGGTCGACGGCGTCGAGGTCGTCGACGCCGACGGCGATGAGCCACCAGCGGTCCTCCAGGTCGAGCCGGCCCATGAATCCCTGCACGTCCGGCGTCAGGGTCCAGTAGTGGACCGCTGGACCGAGGCCGTGGCGCTCCGCGAGATGTGGCGCCCTGAACACCACCCCGAGGTTCTGGCGGGGGCTCGCGTCCCCTTCGTAGGCGGAGCCGATCTCCTCGCGGACTGTGCTCCTGACGCCGTCGCAGCCGAGCAGGTACTCGGCGCGGATCGCTCGTCGCTCGCCACGACCGACGCGCATCCGTTCGACCGTGCTCTCGACCGTCGCCGTCACGCCTCCATCGTCCTGTTCGAGCGAGACGAGCTTCCAGCCCGTCGTCAGCGTACAGTGCGGGTCCTCCTCGGCGACGTCCCGCAGGGTATCCTCGGTGAGGAACTGCGGAATCTGCTGGGCCGGCTCGGCGTACGATTCGGACGGCTGCATGCCGAACACGTTGTCGAACCGCGCGAGCTCGTCGCCGAGCAGGGCCGTACAGAAGACGACCTCCTGCGACCAGCCGATGGGGAGGTTCGCCGCCTCGCGGATCCGGTCGGCGACGCCCCAGCGACGGAAGTGCTCCATCGTCCGGACGTTCGTGAGCTTCGCCCGGGGGTTGGTGTGGCTCACGTACGTCCGTGGCTCGACGATCACGCTCTCGATACCGTGCAGGCCGAGTTCGGCTGCGGCCGACAGCCCTGTCGGTCCGCCACCGACGACGAGGACCCGTGTCTCGGTCGGGGGTACTGACACTCAGACCAGCTCCATCCGTCCGATGCTCGACGGCACCGACCCGACGGTCACGTAGGTGCCGTCCTCGTGGCGGCGCAGCACCTGCCCATCGACGTCGAGCCGGGGATCGGGGATGTCGAACAGCCCCCCGCCACAGAGCAGGGTCCCCGCGTCCTCGACGACCCAGTCCTCGATGACGTCGCGGGGCTCGCCGGGATAGTCGACGCGCTCGAACGTCCGGCCGAAGTTCGTCGACTCGAACAGCGCCGCCTCGTGGCTGTCCGTCTCCCAGTCCGGCGGCGCTCCGTTCGCGCCACTGAAGATGACCGTGCCGTCGTGCGTGAACGCCCGCCGGATGTAGGAGTACTCGTTGCCTGGCTCGAGGCGAGTCCACGTGTCTCCGGCGTCGGTCGTCCGGAACAGCCCGCCCCAGCCAGTCGCGTGGCCGAGGCCGGTCTGGAGCCCGACGTGTTCGAGTTCGAGGTCGAAGTAGCCCGTCGCTGCGAGCCAGCAGTCCCGGGTCAGCGGGAGGACGTGGTGCACGTCGTCCTCGACGCCCTCGCGGCAGTCGCGCCACGTGTCGCCCCCGTCGTCGCTGACGTGGACGCCGCCGACCTCGATGGCGACGACGATCCTGTTCGGCGCATCCGGCGGCTGTTCGATGTTCCGGATGCGGGCGCGCTTCGGGTCCTCCGGGGACTCCCAGTGCGGCTGTGATTCGAGCTCACGGAAGGTCCGGAGCTCGTGCCACGAATCGCCGTCGTCGTAGGAGCGGTAGAGCGCCGGCTGGTTCGTCCCCGCGAACAACGCGTCCTCGGTCGCCTGCACGGAGAAGACGATGTCGTCGCCCTCGAACCAGTAGCGCCCGCCAGTCGGGACGTCGAGTTCGTCCCATGTCTCCCCACCGTCGGTCGACCGGAAGACACCCGCAGTCGAGCAGACGAACACAGCCTCGGCGTGTGTGAGGTTCTCGACCTGTGTGACGCGGCCGCAGTCAAGGACCTGCGCCGCCTCGCCCTCGCCGAACGGCACGTCGGTAGCTCGGTACAGTCCGTCGTCTGTCCCCATGAGGAGTGCCATCATATCACAATCACGGAGGGACTACTTAGCCGTTGTCTCAGGTTCCCGGTACGTTCGAGCGGTTGTCTCGGGCCCCCGGTTACGGATCGCCCGTCCCACGAGTTCGGATCAACCCCGAGTCGGCGTAGGAGATGACCCGCTCCCCCTCGTCGTCGAGGGCGGTGACGACGAGCCGGTAGATGCCTCTACTCGGGTCGCTCTCGGAGCGTCGGGCGTCCGCGACGGTCAGTTCGACGGTGAGCTCCTCGCCCGGCCGGACCGGAGCGTACCACCGAAGCCCGTCGATGCCGAGCCCGGCGACGACCGCGAGGTCCCGTTTGAATCCCTCCGTCACGACGCTGTTGACCGCCGAGAACGTGTGGAAGCCGCTGGCGATGAGCCCACCGTGCTCCGACCCGCGTGCGAACTCCGGGTCGGTGTGTATCGGCAGCGGGTCGTACTGCCCCGCGAACTCGATTATCTCGTCCTCGGTCATCCGATAGGTGCCGAGCGTACCGACCTCGCCCGCCGGCAGGTCCTCGAAGTACGTGACCATCTCAGAGCAGGGCCTCCAGGTTGTCCCGGTAGATGGCCTGCCGTGTTCCGTCGCTCTCGACACCCTCGACGAGGTCGACCGCCTGCCGCATGAAGCGCCGTCCACCCTCCGGCCCGAACGGGTAGTCCGTGCCGAACAGGACGTGGTCGTCGCCGAAGAACGCTCTCCCACACTCGAAGGCGGCCGGCTCGCCGCCGATGACGGTGTCGCCGTAGAACTTCTCGAACTGCTCTCGAACCGTCGTCGAGAACTCGGGTGCCTCGAACGCCGGATACATGTCCGGGTTGTTCACCCGCGCCTCGAAGAACGTCGTGAGTCGGCCGATGAAGTACGGCACCATCGCGCCCATGTGATGCGTGATGACCGTGAGGTCGGGGTTGCGCTCGAACGCGCCGCTGAAGACGAGTCGCGCCATGGCGAGACTGGTGTCGAACGGCCAGCCGAGTGTCCGATGCAGCTCGAACTCCGAGTCCCACGTGTGCCACTCGTGTAGCTGGGGGTGGAGCCACACGGGTCTCCCCTCGCTCGCGGCGACGTCGTAGAGGGCCATGTGCGCCGGCGAATCGATGGGACGCCCCGCCTCGTTCGAGAACAGCTGGACGCCCTTCATGTCGAGGTCGGTGATGCACCGTTGGAACTCGGCCACGTAGTCGTCGGTGACGTACGGGAGCGTCGCCACGGGGATCAGCCGGTCCGGATACTCGTCGGCCATCTCCCGGACGAGGTCGTTCGCCAGTCGTGTCATCGGCAGCGCCTCCTCGGGCGACATGCCGCGCCAGATGGGCGGGTTGGCGAGCGAGAGCACCTGTCTGTCGATGCCGTGGTCGTCCATGTCCCGAATCCGCACGTCGAGGTTCCAGATGGGTTCGAAGTAGAGGTTCTCGAGCGCGGCCGTCGGGTGTACCTCGCGCATCTCCTCGTAGAACGTCGGCGGTGTCACGTGTGCAAACGCGTCTATCCGTCCTGCCATGTGGTTGAGTCTCTCTAGCAAACGAAATAGGTTTGGGTGACTCGCGTCGCCCGTGGCAGTGGGTGTCTGCTGTCGCCCGTTTTCCTCCCGGCTGTCGCCAGCGTTCGTCCGTTCTCGCGTCTTCGTCCGTCGTCGCCCGGTGCCTCCTCGTGGGTGCCTACAGGTCGACGACGACCTGGTCGCCGTCGACGCTCACGTCGAACGTCCGGAGTCCGACCCGGTCGTCGACGACGCTGCGACCGGACTCCAGGTCGAACTCCCAGAAGTGCCACGGACAGTGGACGGACTTCCGGTCCTCGTCGATGCTCGGGAGGTCCGAGTGCAGGACGCCCTTCCCGAGCGGCCCGCCCTTGTGGACACAGCGGTTCGAGATGGCGTGGAACTCGCCCTCGACGTTGAAGATGGCGATTGGGAGCCCGTCGACCTCGACCGCACGCCCCGAGCCCTGCTCGAACTCCTCGACCGCACCGACCACGTGCCTCGTCATATCCGAAACACGCGCTGGGCGTTCTTCGAGAGGATCTGCTCGCGCAGCTCCTCGTCGATGGCGCTGTGCTCGAAGGTCCAGTTGTGGAGCTCGGTCGTGTAGTGCGGGAAGTCCGTCGCGAACAGCAGGTTCTCCTTGGCGTTGATCATCTCCAGCGTCGCCTCGAAGTGACGTGGGTTCTTCGGGATGCTCATGGGCTGGCTGGAGAACGAGAAGTTCTCGTCGATGTACTCGCTCGGGAGCTTGTCGAGGTACACCTCCCCCATCTCGTGCATCCGTTCGACCATCTGGATGTCCTCGGGGTGGTCCTGGTACATCTCGTCGAGGCGCTGGCCGACGAACGGTACCCAGTTCACGCCGCCCTCGATCATCGCGATCTGGAGTTCGGGGAACTTGTCGAACACGCCGGTCATGATCATGTTGCCGGTCATCATGATTGCACGGACGGGGTGGACGAGGCCGTAGGCACACGACCAGGTGCGCAGGGACTGCCCGATGGGGTCCTTCTGGTTCCAGTTCGCGGTGCCGCCCCCGTGGAGGGCGAGTGGCAGGTCGCGGTCGACCAGTTCGGTGAACAGCTCGTCGTACTCCTTGTTCCCGAGCAGATCGTAGTGGCCGAAGAAGCCGTACATCCCGACGATGTCCTCCTCGTCACCGATGCGACGGACCTCCTCCGCGGCGAGTTCGGGGTCCCACTGCGGGATGAGCCCGACCGCCTTGATGTTCTCGTGGGTCGGCAGGACCTCGTCGATGACGTAGTCGTTGTACGCCATCGCGATCTCGGTCTTCATCAGGGGGTACTGGGAGTCGGGGAGCTTGTTGTAGCCCGGTGTGAGGATGGGCATGTCGATACCCATCGCCTCCATCACCTCGACGATGTCGTCGCCGTCCTCGACTGTCCCGTGGGCTTCCAGCCCGCCCTCCCCCATCGGCGTCGCGTAGCCGGGGTACCAGTACGACGTCGTCGGCGGGAAGCCCGTTATCTTCAGGTTGCGCTTTACGACGTCGCTCCGGATGTGGGGCAGGAGTTTCTCGACCGGTGCCCGGAAGTGGAAGTCGACGTCGACCACGAACGCCTCCTCCATCTCCTCCGTGAGCGGAAATCGCTCTGACTCTATGACTGACATGCACACCCACGTTTCTCGTTTGAATACATAAGTCTGCCGTCATTTATCAGTACTTTTTACCTTCCAATGTGGGAGTTCTAGAACTTCTACACGAGGATTCTCCCGGTTTCGGCGAGGGAGCTGGTGGAAACGATTAAGGGCATGTGAGGCAAGGTCACGCCATGCGATACGAGGGCCCGACAGAGCTGTATATCGACGGGGACTGGACCGGTGCAAAGTCGGAGGCGACCATCGAGACGGTCGACCCGGCAACCGAAGAACCGTACGCGACCATCGCCTGTGCCGAGGCAGCGGACGTAGATACCGCGGTCGAGGCCGCGGCCGTCGCGGGCGAACGGGCAAGCGAGTGGCGGACGCTCGACCCCGCAGACCGCGGCCGGTACCTCCACGCCTTCGCAGACGCACTGGAGGAGCTGGAAGAGGAGATCACGATGGTCGAGTCCCACGACAACGGCAAGACACCGTTCGAGGCCGGGCTCGACGTCGGCATGGCCATCGATACGTTCCGCTACTACGCCGGCTGGACCGACAAGATAGAGGGCGACACCATCCCGGTTCCGGGCGACCGTATCGACTACACCCGACGCGAACCCGTCGGTGTCACGGCCCACATCGCGCCGTGGAACTACCCGTTCCAGCTCGCCGGGCGTTCGCTCGCCCCAGCGCTGGCCTGCGGGAACACGGCCATCCTCAAGCCGTCGAGCACCACCCCGCTCTCGGCGCTCTACTACGGCGTGGCTGCCGAGCGCGCGGGGCTCCCGGACGGTGTGCTCAACGTCGTCCCCGGGTCCGGGCGGGAGGCCGGCACCGCACTCGCGACGAACGACGCCGTGGACCACATCGCCTTCACCGGGAGCACCGGCGTCGGCACGACCATCATGGAGCACGCCGCCCAGAACATCACCGGCGTCACGCTCGAACTCGGCGGGAAGGGGCCGAACATCGTCTTCCCCGACGCCGACCTCGACGCCGCCGCGGGCGGCTGCTACTACGGCATCTTCATGAACTGCGGCCAGATGTGCTGGGCCGGTTCGCGCCTGCTCGTCCACGAGGACGTCCACGACGAGGTCGTCGACCGCATCGTCGAACGGGCAGAGTCCACCCCCCTCGGTGGCGGCATCGAGGACGACGGCCGCATGGGGCCGCTCGTCGCGGACTGGCACCGCGACGATGTGCTCGACTACATCGAGACCGGGAAGAACGAAGGTGCGACCCTCGCCACCGGCGGCGGCGTCCCCGCCGACAAGGAGACGGGCTACTTCATCGAGCCCACGGTGTTCACGGACGTCACGAACGACATGACCATCGCCCGCGAGGAGATATTCGGGCCCGTCCTTTCGGTCATCGAGTTCTCCGACACCGCGGAGGCCATCGATATCGCGAACGACTCGCCGTACGGGCTGCTCTCGGGTATCTGGACCAAGCACATCGACACTGCCCACCACGTCGCCGAGTCGCTCGACTACGGCATGGTCAGCGTGAACGAGTACCCGGTGACGTTCCCGCAGACGCCCTTCGGCGGCTACAAGCAGTCGGGGTTCGGCCGGGAGCAGGGGACGCCGGCCATCGACGAGTACACCCAGGTCAAGAACGTCAACCTCAACATCGACCGGTAGGCCAGTGACGGCAGCATGCACCGGATCCAGACAGGGGGCGACACGCAGCCATGGTTGACGCCGTCGGCGTCGGTCTCTCGGTCCTCGCGGCGCTCGCACTCGGTTCGACGTCGATACTGGTGCGGCTGGGTACGCGGGCGGGGCGCTCCAGGGACGTCGTGATGTACACGTTCGGGATGAACCTCCTGCTGGCGGTGCCGGTCACACTGGTGTATCACTACCCGGACTACGGCCTGACGTGGCGGGCGGTCGGGGCGTTCGCACTCGCCGGCCTCACGGGGACGCTCTGCGGTCGTGTGCTGTTCTACCGGAGCATCCAGGAGATCGGTGCGAGCCGCACCGAACCGGTGAAGGCGACCCAGCCGCTCCACGCGGCCGTCGTCGCCGCGCTCGTCCTCGGCGAGGTGCTCACGGCAGCGAACCTGCTGGGCATCGCCCTCATCATCGCCGGGCTCGCGGTCGTCTCCCGCGAGATCGTCACCAGCGAGGAGAACGTCGTGGACGTATCACCCGTGATGCTCGTGGTCCCGCTCGGAGCCGCGTTCTTCTTCGGCATCGAACCCACCTTCGCCAAACTGGGGTTCGCGGAGGGGACGCCGGTGCTCGTCGGTCTCGTCGTGAAGGTCGGCGCGGCCGCCCTCGGGATGGTGCTCTACCTTCGGTATCGTGGCATCGCCGTCCTGCCGTCACCGTCTGCACTCGAACCGAGTGCCAGGAAGTGGATACTGCTCGCCGGCGTCACGAACACCTCGTTCCTGTTCGCGTACTACGCCGCGCTGGCGGTCTCGCCTGTCGTGATGGTGGTACCCATCGTACAGATGAGCCCACTCGTGGTCGCGCTGCTCTCGTTGTTGTTCCTGCCGCGTGTCGAGCAGGTGACCGCGAGGCTCGTCGGGGCTGCGGGAATCATCGTCGCCGGCGGCATCATCGTGACCCTGACGACCTGACGGTCGCGAGCACCCCCGTCAGGACCCACCGGGCGACGAGTCCTTCGAGAGTGCCCAGACGATGATGCCGTCGACGGCAGGGCACTCGACGTAGAGCTTTCGGAACCCCAGCCCGGGACTGAACCCGTCCGGGTCCTCGCGGACGGTGTGACTGTCGGCACAGTGTGGACAGTCGAACTCGTCACCGGGCAGCTCCATGGCGCCGGTCACTCGTGCATGCAGGTCATGACGGGGCGGTCGGTGTTCAGGAGGATCGACTGCGTCGTACTGCCGAAGAGGGCCTTCCCGACGGGTGACCGCTTCCGGCCACCGATGACCAGGTACCGGGCGTCGGTCCGTTCGAGCTCCTTGGCGATCTCCTGGGTCGCTTCGCCGACCCGTCCCCTCGTCCTGACGGTCACATCTGGGTCGTCACCGATGGCGGTATCGACGACCTCCCCGGCGACCGCGGCGGCGTCGTTCGCGGCAGCGTCGACGGTGTAGCCACCGCCGCTGTTCCCGCCCCCGGATGAGACCGTTATCTGTCCCTTCGTCTCGATGGGGTAGGTGACCGCGTCTTCGGACGAGAGCCGCCCACGGACGCTCTCGTAGTGATTCTCGGACATCACGTGCAGTACCACCAGCTCCTCGTCGAACGCACGAGCGAGGTCCGCGGCGGTCTCCACGGTGACCGCCGAACCGTCCTCTCCGTCCACTGCTGCCAGGATTACCATGCCATCGCTTCGGTCAGCACCGTCATAATTGTTGCTCCGGACCGGTACCCTGCCGCTCTGACTCCAGAGACGGTTCGGGGGCGGTTCGAGCGAGGACGAGTCCGATGCCAGAGAGCACGATCACGTACCCGAAGACCGCGGTGTAGGAGTCGGTGTACTCGAACAGCGCACCCGTGACGAGCGGACCGAGCGTGGCCCCGAGCACCGCGACTGCACTCGTCACCGACACCGCGGTCGCGGAGAGCGAGGGCGGCACTATCTCCCTCGCGTAGGCGAAGAAAATCCCGATTCCGAGCTGGATCGAGAGTCCGGCCACACAGAGCACGACCACGAGCAGGAGCGGGTCACTGACGAGTGCGAGCACGACGAACGCCGGCGTCGCGACGAGGAACGACCAGAACACGACCGGTCGTCGACGCCCGTCGAACCAGGTGTCCGAGAGCACCCCGCCACCCCACCTGGAGGCGATCCCCATCGCCGGGAACAACGCGACGAACGCCCCGCTGAACACCAGCGAGTAGTCGAACTCCGCGACGAGGTAGCTGGGCATCCAGTTCGTGAGCACGAGGAAGGCCGAGAACGAGATGAACGCGAGGATGGCCACCTGCCAGACCTGACGGTCGACGAGGGCACGGCGGAACTGATCGCTCGTCGGTGTCTCAGTCTGTGGGGTCGTCGGTGTCGCACAGTGCCGGGCGGCGAACGTCAGGGCGACGTAGATGCCGGCACAGGCGACGCCGTAGACGACGAAGCTCCAGCCCCAGCCGTCCGTCGCCAACAGCGGCCCGGTGAACTGCCCGAGTGCGAATCCAGCGGGGGCGCTGGTCGTGAAGAACCCGACCACGGTTGCCCGGCGCCCGACGTCGTACAGCCCGTTGGTGACGGTGATCCCGGCGGTCCACATGACGACGGTGACGATACCACCGAGGAACCGGGACCCCAGAAGCGACCAGTACGCGTCCGCGGACGCCGCGTACCAGCCCCAGACGGCGACGAACAGGAGCCCTGCCGTCGCCCACCCCACGAGCCTGACGTTGTGATAGCGGTCGAGCAGGACGCCGACCGGGACGTTGGAGAGTACCTGACCCGCGAGCGTGACGCTGATGAGCGCACTCGCCGCGAACGGACCGATACTCATCGACTCCCGGACCAGCGGAAGGACGCTGCTCGGCACGATGATGTACGCGTAGCCGACGGTCGTCAGGAGCCAGAGCGTCACGACGACGGGTAGTCTGTCGTCGAGCCAGCCGTCCTGATGCTCACCCATCGGACCGTTGGGGGCCACTCCTCGCAGTACTGGTTCTTGGTCTCATACACACGGGTATCTCGTCGGTCGCTGCTTAAACCTTCGCTGTGGGGTGGGAACGGGCGTTACCGGGCCTGTGTACGGTAGGACCGTGTCGGCGACACACCACCGCCACCAGAATATATACACCCTAAGGGTGTGTTTCTGACCGTGCCTGCTGTGTCTGTCGAACCTGTCGAAGCGGTTTACTCGAGGAAGCGACGGTCGACCAGCGTGCTCGTGTCGGGGATCTCCGAGATGAGTTCGGTCTGCTGTGAGAGCTCCAGCGCGAGCTGGATCTTCGCCTCGGTGAGCTGACTCGACTTCTCCTGGGGGAACATCTGGTCCTCCTTTGCGATGTCGATGGTCTCAGCCCAGACGTCCGCACCGAAGTCCGGGAAGTTCGTCGGCGAGTTCAGGGCGCTATTGGCCAGTTCTGTCGAATCGCCGCCGTAGACGTCGTTGTACGCGGCCTGCATCTCGTCGAAGATGACCTGATACATCTCCTCCTGCTCGTTGATCTGGTCCTCCAGCAGCGTCCACTGGGCCAGCGTCATCGGGTCGGTGTCGTCGTTGAGGTTGTAGAAGATCTTCGCGATGCCGCGGTTCTGGGCGCTGATCGCGCCACTGGTGAACACGGTCGTGGCGAGGGTGTCTCCGGACTCCATAGCGGCGATCCGGTTCGGCGTCCCGATGATGTACCGGTAGTTCACCTCGTCCGCGCTGCCGAGGTTCTGCCTGACAGCCGTCTTCAGCACCAGCGCAGAGAACGACTGCGGCGAGTGTGCGACGAGCGTCTCACCGCGAAGTTGCTCCCAGTCGTTGACCTCCTCCTGGACGATGACCTGCTGAGAGAACCGCTGCGAGAGCTCCATCACGGAGCGGATCGGGAACCCCTGCGAGGTTGCGTTGACGAGTGACGGCGGCGTGGTGTAGGCGAGGTCGACCTCACCACTGACCATCCCCGCGACCACGCCGGTGAATCCGCTGAACGTCTGGGGTTCGATGGTGACACCGCGATCCTCCATCCGGCTGAGGAACGTCGTGTACGTCGGGAGGTTGTACACCGGCCGTGCCGGCGACGGGTGGCCGATGCGCAGCGTGTCCGGCAACTCGACGGAGTCGTCGCCGCCGTCGGTCGTTCCACCGCCGCCACCACCACCGCCGCCGCCGCCGTTGTCGTCGGGTTCCGTCTCGGTGTCGTCACCGCCACCACCACCGCCGAGGCAGCCCGCGAGACCGACGAGTGCACCACCACCGGCGACCTGCAGGAATCGTCGCCTCTTCGATGCGCCAGTTCCACCTGCTGTCCGCTGGACTCTATCTGGTCGTTCGACCATAGTACCTTAACTCATAGTAGAGGATATAATCCTTTGGGTAATGTTATTACATGACACTCGCCGGCATGAAAGGTCGCCAGTGGCCGTGAATCGCAGTAGGTAGGTGGCTGTCCGATTCACACTCCGTTCGAGCCGACCGGAATGAGAATCGCCAACGGCTACTCCTCCGTGCGCTCCTCGTACGCCTCCAGACCCGGCCTGTATCTGCGTTCCTTGAACTGGCCGATCCCCTCTTCCACCCACTCGTCCTGCTGGTAGTACTTCATCTCCTCGCTCTTGCCCCGTTCGTAGTCCAGCGCGCGGTCGAAGTCCATGTAGCGGACCCGCTCGAGAACGGCGGTGTTGAACTGGAGTGCGACAGGGTTCTTCTCGACGAGGGAGTCCAGGAGGTCGCCGACAGCCGACTCGTACTCGTCTTCCGGGACGGACATGGTCACCGCACCCATCTCGTCGGCCTCCGCCCCGGAGAACGGCTCGCCGGTGGAGGTGTAGTAGAGCGCGTCACGCCGGTTCATGGTGTTCACGGCCGCCCACATCGCCCCGCCCCCGGGGATGATACCGAAGTTGATCTCGGAGAGGCCAAGCGTCGCCTCGTCGGTCGCGACGGCGAAGTCACAGACTGCCTGGAGGCAGTAGCCCGCACCGAACGTCCAGCCGTCGACCTTCGCGACCGTCGGCCGACGGTAGCCGTACAGAGTCGTGAACAGTTTCCCGGTCTTCCGACCGGCCTCGTAGAACGCACGGGGCCCCTCCTCGCGTGGCTCGTGGAAGCGCTTCTCCAGGTCCATCCCGGCACAGAACGCCTCACCTTCGCCCTCGACGACGACGACCCGTACCCGGTCCTCGACCCGTTCCAGCGCGTCGACGAGCTCAGTCGCGAGCTCCGGGACGATCGCGTTTCGTTTCCCGGGGCGGTCGAGCGTGACGGTCGCCACACCGTCCTCCTCGGTCAGCCGCACGTATTCGTAGGTCACGGTATCTGGAACCTTCTCCAGCGGCCCACCTCAATGTGTCGGTCGTCAACATCCCACGTGATTCTGTCCGCCAGACGACCCCCGACCGACGGTGAACGTTTCGGACGCAAACAGGTATTAGCTACTCTGCCGAACGCTACTCGCATGGCGTACGGAACGACCCTGCTTGACACCATCGCGTCGGGAGCCAGATGGTATCCCGACCGGCCTGCGCTCGTCCAAGGTGAGCGAGACCGGACCGTCACCTACGGGGAACTGCTCGAGGCCAGCCGTGCGGTCGCCCACGGGCTCCGGTCCAGGGGTGTCGAACCGGGCGACAGGGTTGCGATGGTCGACCGGTCGACGGTCGAGCACACCGTCGCGTTCCTCGGCGTGCTGTGGGCGGGTGCGATTCCCGCGACGGTTCACTTCCGCGAGTCACAGACGACGATCACGGAGATGATCGACAGACTGGACCCGACCGCGGTTGTGTTCCAGCCCGACCTGCAAGACACCGTGTCACCCCTCGTCGACGACCTCGACTCGGTCGAACTGTACGTGGCGCTGGACGACCTCGGTCCCGTGCCGTCGTTCGCGCACCCGATGACGGAGCTCCGCGAGGCCGAGCCAGACGACCTACCGTCGGTAGCGCGGGGGGACAGGGCGTTCATCAACTTCTCGTCGGGCACCACCGGAGTACCGAAGCCCGTGGTACATACGCACGAGGGTATCGTCGAGAGCAGTCATCTCGCCATCTTCAAGAAGCAGATCGGGCCGCGGACCCGGACGCTGAAGACGAACACACCGTCGTTCATCGCGTGGGCAAACGCGACGTTCCCGTCCCTGACCGCAGGTGCGACCGTCGTCTACCTCGAACGGTCCGAACCCGGGGAGATACTCGCGACGGTCGAGGCCGAACGGATCACCTCGATGGTGCTCGTCCCCACGGTCTGGAGGCGCGTCGTCGATGCTGCACACGAGGAGTGCGACCTCTCGTCCGTCGAGCTCGCGGGATACGCGGGCGCCCCGCTCGACCCGCCGCTGTTCGAAGCCATCCGGGACGCTATCTGCGAGCGCATCACGACGATGTACGGCACCACGGAGACGATGTCGTCCTCGACCGTGCTGTTCCCCGAGGACGTCACGACGGAGACACTCGACAGCATCGGCTACCCAGCCCCGAACACTGAACTCAGACTCGTCGAACCAAACTCGCGGGACCCGGCTGCCGAGGTCGAACGTGGGGAACCGGGCGAGGTTCTCATCCGTGGCCCCTCGGTCTCGGACGAGATCTGGGACGACCCGGAGGCGACCGCCGACAGCTTCCACGAGGACGGCTGGGTCTACACCGGGGACGTCGGGTCCGTGGGCGACGACGGGCTGCTCTACCTGCTCGGGCGGGCGGACAACATGATCGTGAGCGGTGGCATCAACGTCTACCCAGAGCAGGTCCGGGCGGCCCTCGTCGACCATCCGCGAATCGAGGATGCCGCCGTGGTCGGCGTATCCGACCCGGAGTGGGGAGAGACCCCGAAGGCGTTCGTCGTCCCGGCCGACCCGGAACTCGGCGAGGCCGACCTGGAGGGACTCTGCCACGAACTGCCTGCACTCGCGGACTACCAGCGCCCCCGCCGCTTCGAACTGGTCGACTCGCTCCCCCGGACCGGGACGAACAAGCTGGACTACACCTCGCTTCGTGGGTCCACGTCGAGGTGAGTGCGGCCGTATCCAGTCCCCGTGAGCACCCGATTTCCGGCGCTTGTTGCTGTGTTATTCCAAATTCCGTGTATCTATCATGAAAATTACCAAAGTGTATATGGCACGTCGAAACATGGGTGCCACCATGGCACAACGGAGCATGCAGCATGACCTGCGGGCGTGGCTCTCCGAGGTGGAACAGGCAGACTCGTTGAAGCGGGTCGACAGCGAGGTCGACTGGGACGAGGAGATGGCCGCCATCACCTACATCTCGCACAAGGAGGAGGGAGCCCCGGCTCTGCTCTTCGAGAACGTGAAGGACTACCCGGAAGGGTACCGGGTTCTGTTCAACATGTTCTCCTCGAGTCCAACCCGACTGGGAATCGCGATGCGGGAAGGACCGGATCTGAGCGAACACGACCTCATCCAGTCCGCCCGGGACAAACTGACAGCACGGAAGGAGCCGACACAGGTCTCACGGGACGACGCCGCAGTGTTCGAGAACACCGACGAGGGTGACGATGTGGACCTCTGGAAGTTCCCGGTCCCGAAGATGTGGCCCGGTGACGGCGGCCGGTTCATCGGGACGGCCGACCTGACCATCACCCGGAACCCCGAGACGGGCGCACTCAACATGGGGACGTACCGGCAGATGATCCACAACGAGAACCAGACCGGACTCTTCACCTCGCCGGGGAAGGACCTCCGCCTGCACATGAAGAAGGCGTGGGCGAAGGGCGAACCGCTGGAGGTAGTCGCTGTCTACGGGGTGTTACCCGAACTCTATCTCGCGTCGCAGCTCACCTTCGGGGAGGACCTGTCCGAACTGGAGGTCGCGGGCGGCATCCGCGACGCACCCATCGAGGTCACGGAGGGACAGATAACCGACCTGCCGATCCCGGCGAACGCGGAGATCGCTGTGGAGGGCAAGCTGTACCCGAACGAGCAGAAGATGGAGGGACCCTTCGGCGAGTTCACCGGCTACTACGGCCGGCCGGAGGAGCCAGCGGAGGTCCACACGGTCGAGGCGGTCCACCACCGCGACGACCCCATCCTGACCTGTGCGCTGATGGCCGACTACCCGGGTTGTGACATCAACCTGACCTACAGCGTCGGCCGCTCGGCCCGTATCTGGAACGACCTCGACTCCCTCGGAATCCCCGGTGTGAAAGGTGTCTACGCGCACCCCGCGGGCGCGTCGGGGATGTCGATGACGGTCGTCTCCGTCGAACAGCAGTACGCCGGCCACGCCAAACAGGCGGCGACGCTCGCCGCACAGTGCCCCGGCGGCGCGTACTTCAGCAAGTTCATCGTCGTCGTCGACGAGGACGTGAACCCGGCCGACACCAACCAGGTCATCTGGGCGATGGCGACCCGGTGGGACGCCGAACAGCACACGGACAAGCTCACCGATACCTGGAGCACGCCGCTCGACCCGGCGCGGAACCCACCGCAGGACCGCCCGTACGGCTCGCAGCTGCTCATCGACGCGACGAAGGAGCACAAGTACATCGACGACTTCCCGCCACGGACAGCGGTCCGGGAGGAGATGTACGAGAACGTCGTCGACCGGTGGGACGAGCTCGGCTTCGACTTCGACCCGCCGAGCCTCCCGCTGTTCTTCGCGGACACCGGCACCCCGGGAAGCGCCGACGACACGACCGACGACGGCCACATGGAGATGTGAGACGGAGGGAGCCAAGCAATGCCAAAAGACATCGAAGTCGACAAGATCTCGAAGACGTACGGGTCGGGAGACGGTGCGGTTCACGTACTGGACGACATCGAGTTCCACGTCCCCGAACGGGAGTTCGTCTGTGTCCTGGGCCCCTCTGGCTGTGGCAAGACGACCCTCATGAAGATGATGGACGGACTCGTCGAACCCACCAGCGGGCAGATCAAGATCGGCGGGAACGTCGTCACCGAGCCCACCGACGATGCCGCGGTCGTGTTCCAGAACTTCGAACTGTTCCCGTGGCGGAGCACGCTGGACAACGTCGCCCTCGGCCTCGAGATACGGGGGATGGGCGAGGAGAAGCGCTACGAGGTCGCGAGGGAGTGGATCGACAAGGTCGGTCTCGGCGGGTTCGAGGACAGCCTGCCCTCGGAGCTCTCCGGTGGGATGCAACAACGCGTCGGGCTGGCACGCGCACTCGCCGTGGACCCCGAGGTGTTGCTGATGGACGAGCCGTTCGGTGCACTCGACGCCCAGACCAAGGACCGGATGCAGACCCAGTTGCTGAAGCTCTGGGAGCGCGAGAAGAAGACGGTCATCTTCGTCACCCACGACATCCGGGAGTCCATCTTCCTGGCCGACCGGGTGCTCGTCATGGGTGAGAAGCCCAGCGGCATCGTCGCCGACATCGACATCCCGTTCGAACGTCCGCGCTGGAAGGACCGCATCTCGGTGGAGAACGACGAACGGTTCGAGGACATCGAGCGCGAACTCAGGGCCCATCTGGGCCTCGTCGAGGGCGGGTCGGAGGACACGCTGGAGGCCACGTGATGCGAGACCTCCGCGAGTTCATCGAGACGCTCGACGCGGACGACCTGAAGCACGTCGAACGCGAGGTTCGTCCAGCGGAGTTCGACGTGACCGGGCTGCTCCAGAACCTCGAGGACCGGGACGAGTACCCGGCCGTACTGTTCCAGAACCCGACCGACATCGAGGGCCGACCGACCGACATCCGCCTCATCAGCAACGTCTTCGCTGACAGGCGCCGCATCGCACAGGCACTCGACCTGCCCCGCGACGAGTGGCGGATGGAGACGAGCCTGGAGTACGCCCGTCGCGAGCAGCACCGAATCGAGCCGGAGGTCGTCCCACGGACCGAGGCGCCGGTCGGCGCCATCGAGGTGCCAGACCTCACGTACCTGCCGGTCGTCCGCCACCACCGACTCGACCCGGCGCCGTACGTGAACATGACCCCGACGATGAAGGACCCCGAATCGGGGGTCTACAACGTCGCCTTCCTGCGGAACATGGTGAAGGGCCCGAAGAAGATGGGCATCCACATGTCCCCGCGACACAACTACCGCATCTACCAGACCAACAAGAAGCAGGGCGAGCCCACCCGGATGGCGGTCGTCTGCGGCCACCACCCCGGCTACTACCTCGGCTCGCTTACCCTCGCCGGCTTCGAGGTCGACGAGTACGACGTCATCGGCGGGATGTTCGAGGAGCCGCTGCGGCTCACGCCCTCGGAGACGTGGGGCGACGAACTGCTCGTCCCCGCAGACGCGGAGGTCGTCATCGAGGCCGAGATCCGTCCGGACGACATGGAGGTCGAGGCACCATTCGGCGAGTTCCCCGGCTACTACGGCCCCCAGCGGCTGAAGCCGGTCGTCGACGTACGTCACATCAGCCGGCGCGAGGACGCCATCTTCCAGCACACGTTCGTCGGGCACCGGGACGTGCGCATCCTCGGCTCGGTGCCGAAGGAGGGCGGCATCTACCGCGACATCGCGGGCCGCGTGCCCGGCGTCGAGCAGGTCTACCTGCCGGGCTCTGGGTGTGGTCGGTTCCGGTGCTACGTGAGCATCGACCAGGACACCGAGGGCGAGGCGAAACACGCCGCGCTCCAGGCGCTCGCGAGCTCGGACTTCATCAAGCAGGTCGTGGTCGTCGACGACGACGTCGACGCCTTCGACGAAGAGTCCGTCCTCTGGGCGGTTGCGACCCGGATGCGCCCGGACGAGGACATGGACGTCATCACCAACGTCAAGGGCAACACGCTCGACCCGAGCGTCCGCGGCGAGGTCGCGAACTCGAAGGTCATCATCGACGCGACCATCCACCCGGACGAACAGTACCCGCCGCGCCTCGATATTCCCGAGGACGCGCTCGAACGCATGCAGCCGGAGGAGTACATCGACTGATGCCACGAGTGTTCTGGGCCCAGTGCCCGAAGTGCGACGAATCGTTCCAGGCTCACTACAACGAGCTTCGCAACAGCGGCATCAAGCTCCTCTGTCCGACCTGCGGTCACCGGTTCCAGGACAGCGAGGCGAAATCTATCACCGAATAACGATGGCATACTCAGAAGACGTACAGAAAGGCTTCCGTCGGGTGAGCGAGCTCCCCGGAATGAGCTGGCTCGCCCGCCACAGAGGGATCATCGTCAGACTGTTCGCGGTGCTCGTCGGGCTCGCCGCCTGGGAGCTCTACGCGCGGGGGCAGCCCCAGTACCTGTTCCCCGGACTCGAGCTCATCTGGGAGGCGTTCGTCGAGCAGTACGAGGAGTACGACCTCGTCGGGGCGTACCTGGAGAGCCTGAAGTCGATGTTCGCCGGCTACATCATCGCGGCCGTGCTCGGCATCGGTATCGGGCTCCTGATGGGGCTCGACCGACGGATCGACGTGATGCTCAACCCGTACATCAACGCGGTGTACGTCGCACCGGTGTCCGCACTGGTGCCCATCTTCATCCTCGTCGGCGGGCCTACCTTCGAGGTGCGCCTGCTCATCGTGTTCCTGTTCGCGTTCTTCGAGATCACCATCGACACGTACGAGGGCGTGAAGACGACGCCCGAGGGGCTGCTGGAGGCCAGCAAGTCCTTCGGCGCGAGCAAGTACTTCACCGTCAGACACGTCATCCTGCCCCACGACCTGCCGTACATCACGGCGGGCCTCCGGCTGGGGCTGGGTCGGGCCGTGCAGGGGATGATCCTCGCGGAGATCCTCGTCGAGTTCGTCAACCTCGGTGCCATCATCCGGACGTGGTCCAACCTGTTCCGCATCTCGGGCGTGCTCTCCATCGTCATCGTCCTGATGCTCACCAGTATCGTCCTGACGCGGCTGCTGCAGGTCGTTGAATCCCGCATGCTCGACTGGAACCCGGAGGTGGAGGTCTGATGCTCGACATGGAGCAGCGGTCCCACCGAATCGGCCTGCAGGCCGGGTTCGGGATCTTCCTGTTCGCCGTCTACGTCGTCGCGGCGATGACGTTCGTCGAGCAGCTCCCGATGCCCGACCTCATCCTCGACGCGTTCGTCCAGCAGGTCGAGGAGGAGGGGATGATCGACGCGTTCGCCTACGCGATGCGCGCCATCCTGCTCGGCTTCTTCACGGCCGTCGTGGTCGGCATCCCGCTCGGCCTGGCGATGGGCGTCAACCGGTTCGTCGAGGAGTTCATGGACCCGTACGTGAACGCGCTGTACGTCGTGCCGTTCGCGGCACTCGTGCCGGCGTTCATCATCTGGTTCGGTACCGGTCTGCAGGTCCGCTGGGTCATCGTGTTCATGTTCGCGGTGTTCCCCATCATCATCAACACGTTCGAGGGCGCGAAGACCGCGCCCGACAACCTGCTCGAGGTCGCCGACTCGTTCAACGCCGGCCGGCTGTTCAAGATCAAGAGCGTCATCGTGCCCCACGAGATACCGTACATCCTCGCCGGGCTCCGGCTGGGTATCGGCCGTGCCGTGAAGGGCCTCGTCGTCACGGAGATCATCGTCGCCGTCTCCGGTATCGGCGGCATCCTGAAGGCGTGGAGTGCGGCCTACAAGCTCGAAGGGGTCATCAGCATCGTCCTCGCGCTCATGGTGCTCGGCATCGCGCTCCCCTGGCTGCTGAAGGTGATCCACCAGCGCATCATCTGGTGGGACCCCAGCCACTGAACCCGGAGCCAGGACCCGGCTACTCTTCTATCGGTTGCGAGACTTCGATGACGTAGCCGTCCGGGTCGCGGACGAGGAACATCCGACGCCCCCAGTCCACGTCACGCGGTTCGATGAGGGTGTCGGCGCCGTGTTCCTCGGCGGTCTCGTAGACGGAGTCGACGTCAGCAACCTCCAGAACGATCACGACCCCATCGCCACGTGACTCCCCGGGCGGGCTGAGCCCGAACGCGGCGAGGGTCCCCTCGTCGAAATCGCGCTCGATCTTGAGTGTACACGGCCCGGTGTCGAACGCCGCGCTCCGGTCGCCACGCTCCGTACACCTGAGCCCGAGCGACTGCTCGTAGAACTCGACCGAGGCCTCGAGGTCGGCCGTCATGAGGTACACCTGGTTCGTTGTCGGTGCCATGCAGAGAGCGGGTCGCCGACGCTCATAAAATGTCGGGTGGACGGGCCGGTTCTGGTCACGTACCCGTACGAACCGGGCTGTGTCGCCGGATTCGCCGACCAAATCTATATACTACTGCGATTCGAACCAGATTGCGTGACAGAACGTATCGTGGTCGGGATGACGGGTGCCACCGGGCAGATCTACGGTATCCGTGCGCTCGAACTCCTGACGGACACCGAGTACGAGACCCACCTCATCCTCTCGAACGCGGCGAAGGTCAACCTCAAACAGGAGGCGCGCACGGAGGTGAACGAGGTCCTCGCACTCGCCGACGAGACGCACGACGTGAAGAACATCGGCGCGAAGACCGCGAGCGGATCGTTCCGGACCGAGGGGATGCTCGTGGCGCCGTGTTCGATGAAGACGCTCTCGAACATCGCCCACGGCGACGCGGGGAACCTCATCACGCGCTCGGCGGACGTGATGCTCAAGGAACGACGACCGCTCGTGCTGATGCCCCGCGAGAAGCCGTTCAACCGCATCCACCTGAAGAACATGCTCGAGGTGACCGACGCGGGAGCCATCGTCTTCCCGCCGTTCCCCTCGTTCTACCAGAAGCCGTGGGACCTCGACGAGATGATCAACCGGACGACCGCCCGGGCGCTCTCCCAACTCGACGTCGACGTGACCATCGAGGAGTGGAGCGGCATCGAGGCGCGCGACATGGAGTGAGATGACGGCTCCCGACGAGGCCACGGCGACCGGCCGGGTGGTCGGCGGCGAGGGCGACGCCGCGAGCTTCATCGAACAGGTGTCCGACCTGCTGGAGGACGCCGTTGGCATGCGTGTGTTCCCCGGGACACTGAACCTCGTTGGCGTCGCATCGCTCGACCATCTCGAGACCGAGCGGTACCCACTCCCGGGCGACGACCACTGCGACGGCCTCGACATCAGCCAGTGTCGCGTCGGGGGCGTTCGAGCGGCGGTGATCCGGCCGCTGGTCCCGGGCTACCCCGAATCCAAGACAGAGCTGGTCGCCCCTGTCCCGCTCCGGTCGGTCCTCGACATCGAGACTGGCGACGAGCTGACGGTCACGGAACCGGCCAGCTGTGAACCGACGCCACGAATCGACGGGCTGGCGGCGGACGCCTTCGACGGCGTGGTGTTCGACCTCGACGGGACGCTGGTCGACCTGGGCGTCGACTGGCCGGCGGTGCACGAACGGCTCGAAACGCTCCTCGAACCCCACCTCGACGGCCCTATCACCGACTACAGCCGCGTCGAGGTGTTCGACCTCGCGACCGAACACGGGCTCTACGACGAACTCGAGGACGTAGTCGGCGGTGCGGAGGTCGCACGTGCCGAGACGGCGCGGAAGCTGCCAGCCCTCTCCGTCCTGCCCCACATCGACTGTCCGGTCGGCATCTGCACGGCCAACGCCGAGGAGGCGGCACGGCGGGCGCTGGAGCGCTTCGGCGTGCTCGACCACGTGGACAGCGTCGTCGCCCGGGACACGATGGCCGCGGACAAACCCGAGCCGGCGACGCTCGCGCAGTCGCTCGACGAACTCGGAGTCCAGGCCGGGAACAGCCTCTACGTCGGCGACGAGGACGGCGACCGCGAACTCGCCGTGGCAGTCGGGACCTCCTACTCCCACGTCGAGCAGTTCTCTGTCTGAAGACGGGAGTCGGCACGAGAGCGTTCTGGAGACCGCCTACCAGACGTCCCTGAACAGCCGTTCGTACTCCTCGATTCGACCCTCGGGTGCCTGGTCGGTCGCCGCCGAGACGACGACCATCGCGACGACCTGCATCACGAGCAACGGCACGAACGGGAGGAACCCGAAGGTGAGCGAGTCGGGGAGCACGCCGAGTTCGAACGCCCAGAGGCCGACGAATCCGAACAGGAGGCCGACGAGGACGCTCTCCTCGGAGGAGTTCCGCCAGTAGAACGCGGAGACGAACGGGACGAACAGCAGCGCGTATCCGGAGAACGCGAACGTCGCGGTGTCGACGATGCTGTCCTTCGTCACCAGTGCACCGACGTACGCCAGCGCGAAGATGACGACGAGGAACGCCCGGGTGAGCCACACCTCCCGCTCGTTGCTGTCGATGTCGAAGAACTCGCGTGCCACGTCCTCGGTGAAGAACGTGCTCAGGGTGAGCACCTGTCCGTCGAGGCTGGACATGAGCGCGGCGAGGATGCCGGCGAGCGCGAAGCCGACGACCCAGACCGGCAGGAACTCGGCGACCATCGTCGGCAGGACGAAGTCGGGGTTGGCGAGTTCGGGGAACTGTGCGATGCCCCAGAACCCGAGCATGACCGCCGGGACCCAGACGACGACGACCGCGATGGGGTACAGCAGCGAGGTCTGCTTCAGCGTCTCGACCGACTTCGCGGTCATGTAGCGCATGATGAGGTGCGGGAACATGAACGCGCCGAAGGCGACGATGAGCCCCTGCGACAGCCAGGTCCGCGTCCCGAACGGCGGGATGCCGCCCCGGTTCAGGAGCACGCCGTTGTTGATGCCGGCCACGGCCTCGGTCGCCGCGCCGAAGCCACCGATACGGCTCGGCACCCAGACGACCATCGCCAGGAGGAACGTGATGAACACCGCACCCTGGAACGCGTTCGTCCAGCCCGTGCCGCGCATCCCGCCCTGGTAGACGTACAGTCCGACGACGACCAGCACGATGAGGGCACCGAGCCAGTAGGGGATGAGCCCCTCGGTCAGCGCCTCGAAGACGATGCCGCCGCCCTGCACGCCGACGAGCAGGTACGGGATCGTCCAGATGGTGAACATCGTCATGATGACCACGCCGAGGTACGACGAGTCCCAGCGGTGGTTGACGATCTGGCCCGGTGTGATGTGCCCGAAGCGCTTCCCGACGAGCCAGATGCGGTAGCCGACCGTCATCAGGAACATCGGGAAGAGGAACGCGAACAGCGAGACGAAGAAGCCGTACGCCCCGGCGCCGGCGCGGTACGCCAGCCCCGGGGCCCCGATCATCACCACGGCGGTCATGTTCGTGGCGAACAGCGCCGCGAGCAGGATGATCGTGTTGAACGAGCGGTCCGCCATGAGGAAGTCCTCGCGGCTCGTGCCTGTCGCGCGGGCCGCGATGTAGCCGACCCCCAGCACGAGGAACAGGTACACCACCGTGATGGAGAGGATGACGACGTTGTCAGCGACCATCGCCCGTCACCTCCGACGGTGTCTCGGTCGACTCCGGGCCGGACGCCGGCTCGAAGACGTCGGTCGGTGGTTCGGGGGCGAGTCTGTACATCGCGTACAGCACGACCACCCCGAACAGGTTGAACAGGATGTCGTAGGCGAGCTGTATCGGGAGCCAGCCGAACACCAGTGTTGTGGAGTCGACGATTCCGACGACCTCGCTCTGATGCAGTATCACCATCGCCAGGATGACCAGTAGGACGAGCCCGCGTCGTGGCTCGTCGGGCCACCAGAAGCTCTCTTTGAGCATCTGCGAGCTATGGTTCAGAACAATCCTAAATAAACATGTGGGTCGGTGTCAGCCGTTCATTCGTCGGTGAACTCCGCCGACCGACGCTCGCGGAACGCGGCGATGCCCTCGGCGTGGTCGTCGCTGTTGCCGAGGATGGCGTTCGCCCGCGCCTCGTTCTCCAGCGCCTCCTCGAACGTCGCGTTGACGCCCTCGTGGAGCAGCTGTTTGGACAGCCCGAGTGCGGCCGTGGGGCCGGCGCGCAGCTGGCCGACCAGTTCGTCCACCTTGTCGTCGAGTTCGTCGGCCGGGACGGCGTAGTTGACGAGGCCGATGTCCTCGGCCTCCGTGGCGTCGACGGGGCGGCCCGTCATCACGAGCTCCTTGGCCTTCACGAGGCTGGTGCTGTGGGTCAGCAGGTACGAGCCGCCGCAGTCGATGGCCAGCCCGACGTTCTTGAAGCCCTCGCTGAGCGTCGCGTCCTCGGCAGCGACGATGATGTCACAGGAGAGCGCGAGATTCGACCCGGCCCCGATGGCGTCGCCCTGGAGACGACAGACGACGGGTTTGTCGAGGTCCATCAGCGCCTTCATCGGCCGGTGGATGCCTTCAGTGATGTACTCCCGGCGCTCGACGCCGGTGGCATCCTCGTCGAGAAGCTCCCCGAGCGCCTTCACGTCGCCGCCACCGCAGAACAGGTCGCCCTCCGCACCGAGGACGACCACCCGCACGCCGTCGTCGGCGGCGGCTGTCTCGACGTGCTCGACCAGCCCCTCGATGACGTCGGCGTTCATCGCGTTCCGTGCTTCCGGTCGTGCGAGCGTGATCTCCGCGACGCCGTCCGAGACACTGTAGGTGACAGCTGACATGACACTACCATCGTGCAGGGGCGAATTAAAACTAGCGCCGAGAGACCCCCACATCGGCCACGTGAATCGGGTCACATATCGGGGTTGCGTAGATTTATTATGCAGTGGTGGGTTGTTTCTTCATACCATGGCCGGGTACGAGTCCGCGACACTGGACATCGACGGGTACGTACCGTTCCCCGAGGAGCGGTGCAGGCAGTACATCGAAGACGGGCACTGGCGGAACCTGACCTTCCACGACGTACTGGACAGGGCGGCAGCCGAACGGCCCGGACAGACGGCGGTCATCGGTCCACATCGGGAGCTCAGCTACGGGGCCCTCGAGCGACGCTCGCGCGAGCTCGCCGCCGGACTCGTGGAGGAGCTGGGGCTCGCTGTCGGTGACATGGCGGTCTTCCAGTTCCCGAACTGCACGGAGTTCGTCGAGGCGTTCTTCGCCTGCTCTCGTGCCGGCGTCGTCCCCGTGATGTTGCTCCCACGACACCGAGCAGCGGAGGCGACCCACGTGACGAACCTCACCGACGCGAAGGTGTTCTTCACTGCGGGAGACCGCTACGAGATGGGATTCGACCACGTGGGCCTCGTCGACGACATCGCCGACGACTGCGACTCGCTCGATCACAGGGTCGCCGTCTGCGACGGGGGTGCCCCCGACGGCTGGCACTCCTTCGACGAGCTGGCCGAAAGCGACGATACCGGCGTGGTCGACGAGGTCGACGTCAACCCGTGTGACCCCGGACTGATGCTCCTCTCCGGGGGCACGACCGGGATGCCGAAGGGCATCCCACGGACCTACAACGACTACGTGTTCCAGTGGGAGCACATGGCGACGGTCTCCGGGGTGGAGCAGGACTGGGTGTCGTTCCCGAGCGTCCCCATCGGTCACAACGCGTCCCTGAACTGCATCGTCGGAGCGACGTTCTGGGCAGGCGGCACGCTCGCCGTCGAACCCAACCTGAAACCGGAGTCGCTGATGGCGCTCATCGAACGCGTCGACGGCAACTACACCCTGCCGATTCCAACCCAACTCATCGACATCCTCGAGCACCCGAAACTGGACGAGTACGACCTCTCATCACTGAAGGTCGTGATGAGCGGTGGCCAGAAGGTACGACCGAAGGCCGTCTACGAGTTCGTCGACCGCTGGGACGTCGGCTTCGAGAACATCTTCGGGATGGCCGAGGGGCCGCTCATCTGCACGCGCCCGGACGACGACGTCGACGTGCAGGCCCACACCGTGGGCCGGCCCATCGCTCCGGACGACGACGAGGTGAAGATCGTCGACGAACGCCGTGAGGAAGAGGTTCCCCGTGGGGAGGCCGGCGAGCTCGCTGTTCGGGGGCCGGGATTCTTCACGGGCTACTTCCGGAACGAGGCGGAGAACACGGAGAACTTCGACGACGACGGCTGGTTCTACACCGAAGACGTGCTCCGAGTCAACGAGGACGGGCAGTTCGAGGTGTTCGGTCGGATGAAGGACACCATCATCCGTGGTGGCGAGAACATCTACGCACCGGGTATCGAGGACGAGATCATCGAGCATCCGTCGGTGATGAACGTCGCCGTCATCGGGATGCCCGACGAACGGCTCGGCGAGCGTCCCTGTGCGTTCATCGAGCTCGAACCCGACGCAGAGACCGTCACCGTCGATTCGCTCTCGACATTCCTCGACGAACGGGGCATCGCGGTGTTCAAACACCCCGAGCGGGTCGAGATCGTCCAGGAGATTCCGAGGACCGAGGTCGGCAAGATCGCGAAGGTGTCCCTGGAGGAACGCATCACCCAGCAGCTGAAAGCGGAGGGTGTCCTCTCCGAGGACTACTGATACCCCGACGCCAGGGTGCAACGGTCTCCAGCCGGCCCTCGTGGAATAATCTGCCGTTAGTGAAACCCTCGACCCGACTCGACTGTCGACCCGACTCGAGCGCCGAGAAACACACCCTAAGGGTGTATAATATCTGCGCCGGTCGTTACGGCGTGTCGTCCGAATGTACCTCGAGGTCCGAGAGAGGTCGTGCGACACAGGTCAGACAGTAGCCCTCTTCCTTCTCGCTCTCCGTGAGCATCATCGCGTCCTCCTGCCGGACCTCACCCTCGGCACGGGCCGCACACATCCCGCAGTGTCCCATCCGGCACTGGTACTGGAGGCTCAGGCCGTGTTTCTCGGCCATGTCCAGGATGCTGTCGGGACTATCCTCGTCCATCTCGAACGAGACGTCCTCGTTGACGAAATGAACGGTGTGCTCGGGCATGCTCAGAGCTCTCCTTCGTACGTGTGCTCGATCTGCTCCAGTCCGTACTCCTCGTATATCTCGCCGAGGTAGTGGTTCTCCGCGAGGACGTTCATCCGGTAGAAGGTGAGGTTCTTCTCGTGTTTGAACCACTCCTCAGCCTTGTCGAGGAGGGCTGCCTCGATACCCTCGCGCTGGTAGCCGCTCCGTACGTGGTGGCCGAAGATCATCCCGTGCTGGTCGAGCTGGAATATGGGATGGGCGCCCATCACTCTGACCTCGATGACTCCGAGAAGACCCTCGACCTCGGACGAGTCGGCGACGAAGACAGACGCCTTCGAGCTCCCGACCATCCGGTTGAGGAAGTAGTCACGCCACTGGTCACCGGCGTCCGCCTTGTGCTCGTAACGGGCGTCGAACTGCGAGAGATGGTCCGAATACTCGTACCACAGCGAGAGTATCTCGTCGGCGTCGTCCTCCTCGGCGTACCGTATCTCGTAGTTCATACTGTTGATTCGGAAGGGGATACCAAATGGTTTGCGGGAACGGGGTCCTGGGCGTGCATTCGTAGTGCTCGACCTCAGACCGCGATGCCGAGGGAGCGGAGCTGCATCTTCCCCTCGTCGGTCATCTTGTCCTTCGTCCAGACCGGGTCCCAGACGATCTCCACGTCGACGCTCTCGATCTCGTCGAACTCGCGGAGCCGCTCCGAGACCTCCTCGGTCATCAGCTGGGCGGCGGGACAGCCCATCGCGGTCAGTGTCATGTCGACCGACGCGTGGCCGTCCGCCACCGTCACGTCGTACACCAGGCCGAGGTCGACGATGCTGATGGGGAGTTCCGGGTCGGTCACGTCACGGAGCGCCTCGTGGCACTGCTCGTCCAGCGCGGCTGCTTCACCTGGCTGCATGCTACTGCGTAACGTCGTGAGTATATTATACCTTCTGGTGAGCCAGACCGGCGTTTCCCCGGAGAACACTCCGCTGCGGTACGTTTTTACCGTGGGCCGGCGATTGACTGTCCGTATGCGCACCGAAGTCAACGGTATCGAACTCGCGTACGAGGTCGAAGGTCGTGGTCGGCCGGTCGTCCTCGTCCACGGTCTCGGGAGCACACTCAACACGTGGGAGGGCGTGGCGGACTCCCTGTCCGTGGCATACGAGGTCTACCGGCTCGACCTCCGCGGCAGCGGCCGAAGCGACGTGCCCGAGGGCCCGTACGAGCTCGACGACTGGGTGAGCGACCTCCGGGCGTTCCTCGACGACCAGGAGCTCGACGCCGTCCACCTCGTCGGGCACTCGCTCGGCAGTATCGTCTCGATGCAGTTCGCCGCCGAGAGCCCTGACCGGGTCCGGACCCTGTCGCTCGCCGCTGCCGGACCGGGCATGCCCGACGAGAAGGTGGCCGAGCTGGAGTCCGTCGTCGAGGCCATCGAGTCTGAGGGGATGTCGGCCCACGCGGACGAGGAGACGGCGGAGTCGCTCTCTACCCACACGAAGGAGACGAAACCGGAGCTCGTCGGGCTCTACCGCGAGCTCGTCCTCTCGAACGACCCTGCGGGCTACGTGGCCTCGATGCGAGGGTTGATGGACGCCTCCGTGATGTCGGTGCTCGGGGACATCGAGGCACCGACACTGCTGCTGGCTGCGGAGAACGACACCGTGACGCCGCCCGTCGCCTCGCTCATCATCGCCGGGAAGATACCGGACGCGACGGTGACGGTGCTCGCCGACGCGGGACACATGGCCCATCTGGAGGCCCCGAAGGCCGTGGCGACGGAGCTGCACGAGTTCGTCGCGAACAACTAGTCGGTCCGGGCTGGGTCGGCATCGTCCCACTGGTACGGCTCGAGTGCGGACCGGAACTCGCCGGGTATCTCCTGGGTACCGTCGTCCCCGGTCGAGAGGCAGACCCTGGTCACGTCGATCCGGAACGCCTCGTGGTCCTGGGTCAGGTTCTCGGCGTGAGCCGTGACGTCGAAGGACTTCGTCCCGAACGACTCGACACCGACGTGGACCGCGACGTCGTCGCCAAGCTCGATCGGCCCCCTGAAGTCACCCTCCGCGTGTGCCATCGGGAACAGCACGCCGAGTTCGTCGGCGAGCTTCGGTATCGGGTAGCCGATGTGCTCGAACCACTCCTCCTCTGCCACGTGGGCGTAGTTGAACAGTCGGCCGTAGAACACCCGGCCGGCGTAGTCGATGTCGTCGAACCGTGCGGTTATCGTGTGCTCGAACATCGTCCGTACCTCCACAGGCGACGGGATGAATCTTGCCCCGGGCGGTGCGGAGCATCCAGAACCGCTGCTCGCCCGCATCGTGGTCGGCAGGGAAGTGTGCGAGAGCGTCGTTTTCTGCACGCTGTGGCGGGTGTGTTCGAAGCTAGCATTTAATACGGTGTAACGATGAGTATGACTCGATATGGGCGTCGTAGAACGTCAGTTAGAGGAGTTGAAAGCGGAGTGTAAAGCCGATGACGAGGCGGTCATCAGCAAGGTCTCCCGCGGCGAGAAGATCGAGACGATAGAGGAGATGAGTCCGGGCTATCTCCACACGCTCGTCGAGTTCATGCTCACCCAGCACGACACCGAGATCATGAGCGCCTGTGCGTACCACCCGGCGGCCACACAGAAGGCCCCGACGATGGACGCGAAGGTCTCCGGCAGCGCCGTCGTGCAGGACGAGATCGGTCACGCGAACCTCGGCTACCGCGTGCTCTCCGACCTCGGCTTCGACAAGGAGGCCCTGATGTACGAGCGCGACCCGAAGGAGTGGCGGAACATGCGGGTGTTTGACGAGCCGTTCGAGAACTTCGCGGAGTTCGCCTGCGGCGTCGGCTTCTACGACCGCGCCGGCACCATCCAGATCGGCGACATCGAGGAGAACTGCTCGTTCGGTCCGTGGAAGCGCTACGAGCGGAAGGTCGTCGCGGAGGAGGGGTTCCACAAGCGGCTGGGTGACATGTGGTTCAAACGTCTGGGCAGCGGCACGGAGCGGCAACAGGAGACGCTCCAGGCCGCCGTCGACAAGATGTTCCCGAAGGCTATCGCGTTCCTCGGGCACCCGGAGAAGGAGGGCAAGGCCATCAAGCGCATCCGCGAGTACAGTCTCCGGAAGGGCTCGAACCGCGAGCACCGTCAGGAGTGGCTCCGCCAGGTCGTCGAGACGTTCGACCCGCTCGAGGTCGACGTGCCCGCCAGCTACGACGAGGCGAACGACGAGTACGTCGTCGACCTCGACATGGACTGGCAGGGCGTCTACGAGGAGTGGAAGCAGTCCCCCGGCCCGGTCGACCACGTCCAGACCGTGAAGGGTGTCGCCTGATGAAGAAGACGACCTACGAGGTCCTCGGTCGCGTCTCCTCTGGCGAACCCATCCGGTCCGTCGGCAGCGTCGAGGCGCCCAACGACTCGTTCGCGACCCGCTACGCCGAGATGTTCTACGACGAGGAGGACTGGGACCTGCTGTTCGTCGTGGAGCGAGAGAACATGCTGAAGGTGAAGGGCCGGACCGGCCACGAGTACTCCGACACCGGCCGGGTGGAGGAGGCCGCGGTCGCCGCCGTTGCGGGTGATGGACGATGAGCACGGAAGTCAGCTCCGAGGGCCGCGAGGCAGCCTACGACCTCGCACTCGTCCTCGCAGATACCAAGTTCATCACCGCCCACCGGTACTCCGAGTGGGGGATGCTCGGCGCGCCCGACATCGAGGAGGACATCGCACTCTCCTCGGTCATCCAGGACGAACTCGGCCACGCACGGAGCGCGTACCGCGCCGCCGCGAAGATCGGCGCGGACGTGGACGGCGCGGCCGACGACGTCGACGAACTGCTCTACGAGCGCGAGACGGACGAGTGGCGCTCCGCAACGGTCCTCGACGGGGAGCTCGAGAACTGGGCCGACATCGTCGGCTCGCTCGCGTTCCTCGACTTCGCGACGGTGCTCGTCTTCGAGAACGTCCGCGACGGCACCTTCGACGCGCTCCAGGGCATGGCCGGGAAGGTGCTGCAGGAGGAGTCCCAGCACGTCCAGCACGGCCAGGCGTGGCTCGGAGTGTTCGCCGACCCCGACCAGGACGAGTTCGACGCCGCCGACATGCAGGCTGCCATCGACCGGTTCGTCCCCGGCGTCGCGGCCTGGCTCGGAACCGGCGGCTCGGAACTCGTCGACGCCGGCGTGTTCACCCGGACCAACGACGAGATGCGCGAGGAGTTCCTCGCGGAGATCGAGACGCTCGTCGAAGCAAACGGCTACGAGATGCCCGACATCCCCGAGGACTGGGACGACTGGGACGCATCGACCCGCCGAACTGCACCGCCGGACCCGGCCTCGTTCACGGAGACTGTCGACGAGGCCACGGGGCGGGAACACCGGTACCTCGCAGGCTGATGAGCGACGACACCAGGGCCGGTTCACGGCTCACGAACCAGCAGCGCGACGGCGTCGAGTGCCCGTACTGCGGCAGCGAGGAGACGACACTCGAGAGCCCGTTCGGCAGCACGGTGCTGAAGTCGCAGTACCACTGCGATGACTGCAACAACGTCTTCGAGCGCATCAAGTTCGAGGAGTAGGTCAGCGAGACGACCGCCGAAGCCAGACGGCACAGCACAGCCCGACCAGTCCGCTGAGTGCGGCGATGCCGAACGCGACCCGGTAGCCGACCAGCGTGTAGATCCGACTTCCTGCGACCGTCTCGCCCGTCCAGAACGCGTCGAGCGCGAGGCCCATGACGCCCGGCAGGACCGCCGCCCCGAAGAAGCCCATCCCGTTTATCGCCCCGGTCGCCGTCCCGCTGGTCGCCCCCGAGTGGCGCTCCTTGATGATGGTGAACGACAGGAGGAAGCCGCCGTGGAGGAACATGACGCCGAAGAACGCGACCGCGACGTACGCGAGCGGTGGCGTTCCGAGGAGCGAGATGCCGGCGAACAGCCCGGTGTAGAGCGTCGCGGTCACGACCGTTATCGACGTCCGACTGCCGAGCCGGTCCGAGATCCAGCCGACGAGCGTCGAACCGAACAGCAGTCCGAGGTTGCCAGCGAGCGGGAACAGCGACGCCGTCGCGACGGAGAGCCCGTACGCGTGGACCAGATAGGGTACCCCCCACAGCCCCATGACGGTGTAGTTCGTCCCGACTGCGAAGAACATCATCACACCGAGCACCCATGTCGTCCGCTCGGCGAACACGGTCCGGGCGTTCGCGAGCACCTGGCTCATCGTGAGGTCCGCCGACGCCACCGACTCGGACACCGGTTCGAACCCGGCGTCCGTCGGCGAGTCACGGACCGCGATGAACACGCCAGCTGTCGCAACGAGGCCGATGCCGCCGAGGAACAGGTAGGTAGTCCGCCAGCCGTACGCCGCGACCGCGAGGGCGAGCGGCGTCGTCGCGGCGAGCCCGCCGAGTGCCGACGCCGAGAGCGTCACCCCGGTCATCGTCGCGAACTCGTTCGACCGGAACCAGTTCGCGCAGTACCGCAGGATGCCGATGTAGACGACGCTGCCACCGAAGCCGATGAGCGCACGGCTGAGGAAGCCCACGACGTAGGCGTCGCTGCTGGCGAACGCGACTGCGCCGACGACCATGACGACCGAGCCCAGCACGGTGACCCGTCGGGTGCCCCGCTGGTCGACGAGCACGCCGGCGACCAGCTGCATCGGTGCGTAGATGTAGAAGAACGAGGCGTGGAGCAGCCCGAGTTCGGCACCCGTGGTGTCGAATGCCCCCGCGAGCGAGCTCGTCAGCACCCCGGTCGAGACTCGGTGAAAGTTCACCAGCACGAACACCGACGAGAGGACCGCCCACCCGAGCAGACGCCGTCGCTTGAACTCTCGCGTGAACGCCATGCTCGCAACTCAGAGGAGAGCCAGATAAAGATGCTGGCGCTGTCGGCTCACGGGTACACCGGAGCCGTGACGGAATATATAAGCTCTCAATAATAGAAACATGGATAGAAATTCTCTTGTATCATCTTGTGAGCCATCGTTTCGTGTTGCGTCCATGGGCCCAGGCAACGACCAACAGTGTCGCAACCTGCAGTATCGATCTTTCGTCGCATCGCCCCCGTCAGTGAACGGTTCCGGCACCAGTCGGCCATATCGGTAAGAGATTCTGTTCTGGGTGCCTGAATCGGAACATGTCGGTCGGTCCGGTCGCTCCCAAGGGGCCCTGGATCGACCGCGCCGATGAGCCCGGCACACGGCGGGACACGTCTCGTTCGACACCGAATGGCCACCCACATTATATTTAAAGAATCATATAACTTCCTATTCGTGCCAGTTTTCTAGTATTGTTGGAGGGCCGGTGCACTACATACCCGAAGAACCACTGTGATAGCGGTCAGTGGTCGAGACGGGTCCATATCTCGAGCCGGCGCTGAGGCGTACCGACCGACTTCGATGTACAGAAACGTGGCCGGCAACGCTGAGGAGCCATGGGACTGCTCGCAGAGTTCGAGATCGACTGCGATGTCTTGCCGTTCGTCGCGGTCCTCGAGTCCGTGCCAGCTGCGACGATCGAGGTGGAGCTGCAGCTGAACCACGGCGACACGCCGCTGTTCTTCGCCTATGTCACCGCGGACGACCACGCCGCGGTGGAGCGTGCGTTCGACGACGTCTCGTTCGTCGGTTCGTACACCCTCATCGGCGAGGCAGGTGGGACCCGCCGCTACCAGGTCGCCCCCGGTCCCGACATGGAGGCGCACATGGGCGACGCCATCGACGACCTCGACGGCCTGCGCGCGCTCGCCGAGACCGAGGCCATCATCGACCGCATCGAGGTGACCCGGACCGGCTGGGTGCAGGCGGGCTGGTTCGCCGACCGCGCGGCCTTCGACGAGTTCCGGTCGTTCTGGCAGTCCGAGGGCGGCTTCGTGCTCCGTCGGCTCACCCGTGACGGCGAGCCCGAACCACCGGGTGACGGGCTGACGGACCCACAGCGGGAGGCGCTCCGGACGGCGTACGAGCTGGGGTACTTCGAGGTCCCGCGCGGCGCGTCGCTGGCCGACGTCGCCTCAGAGCTCGACATCGGTGCCTCCGCCGCGTCCGAGAGACTCCGGCGCGCCCAGACCCACCTCGTCGAGACAACCGTGGCCTCGACGTGGCCGCCGCTGCCGGACTGACTTGAATGGCCGCACGATTCCGCGTCACCGTTAGCCGGGTCCGACCCCCAGAGACGACCACAGCATGCAGACCGTACCCTCCGCAGACGGGACACGCATCGCGTACGAACGACACGGCGAGGGACCACCGATGGTCCTGCTGCACGGCGACTCCATCGGCAAGGAGTACTGGGCCCCGGTCGTCCCACACCTGTCGGACGACTACGAGCTCACCATCTCCGACCGCCGTGGACGCGGTCGGAGCGGCGACAGCGAGGCCTACAGCCTCCAGCGGGAGGTCGAGGACGCGAGGGCAGTCATCGAGTCCGTCGACGGCGAGCCCGTCGTCTTCGGGCATTCCTTCGGCGGTCTCCAGGCCATCGAGGCAGCACGCGAGGTGTCGGTCAGGGCGGTGGTCGCCTACGAGCCCGCCATCCTCGTCGGGGAGTACCGCGAGCAGGCAGACCTCGCGGCACAGATGCAGGAACGGCTCGACGCGGGTGACCGAGAGGGGGCGATGCGGCTCCACGTCAGGGAGGTCATCCACGGCGGCGAGCTCGACGGTGCGGCCCTCGACGCCTGGCTCGCGGACTGGCCGGTCTGGCCCGAGTACGTCGCGTTCGTCGAGAACTCCGTCCGGATGAACCGGGCACTGGAGAACTACGAGCTCCCGGAGACCGTCGACGTCGGCGCACCGACGCTGCTCCTGACCGGCACGGAGGCACCGTCGCATCTCCGCGATGGCGTCAGGGCGGCACACGAGTCGCTCGTCGACAGTCGGCTGGTGGAGTTCGACGGACTGAGCCACATGGGACCGAGCGAGGACCCGGCGCGCGTGGTCGAGGCCGTCCGGTCGTTCCTCCCGGCGCCCGACGACGGGACGGCGGTGACGGAGTAGCCGGTCGAACGTCGGCCCCCTCGTGAACGGACGGACCTGCCCCGGCCGTCAGCACCATTCTCCGGGGCGTATGCGACCGATCGCCGGTGGAGATACGCGGGGTGTGCGCTCGACGACTCGGAGCCTATCGGTCGACACGGTCGACGGGGACCGCCGCCCGTCTGGCCGGCCAGACACGGAGCCGGACGTCGCCCGCGGTCTCGCCGGTGGTTCGCTGGTCGCTCCGTGCGGTCGCGGGGCCCTCGCGGTCCACCACGACCGCCTGTGGACCGTCGTCGTCACCAGCGGCTGCGGCAGATACGGCGTCCGCGACGGCGACGGCCGTCGGATGGAACTCGTCCGCCCCCGCGACCGTCACGGTCCCCAGAGACTCGACCGACGTTCCGGTCCCACCGTCGACGAAGACCACGTCGCACTCGACGTGTCGACGGACCCAGTCGCGCCGGTTGGTCGGCCAGCGACCGGACAGCCCCGGCGTGTGCCAGTCGAGCACCAGCAGGTCGACCTCCGCGTGGCGCACGTGGTTGGCGATGGCGTGCGCGATGTCGTGGCTGACCACCTCGCCGACCAGCACGTCCACGCCGGGACCGAGCTCCGTGGCGAGTTCTTGCGTGTCCGCCTCGAACTGGCGGTCGGCGTCCGAGAGCGTGGCGGCTGCGTGTTCGAGCGGCTGCTGGTCGGGCACCGTCTCGAACCGGAGGACGTGGAGTCCACGACCGCGACTGCGGGCGAGTGCGGCGCCGATGTCGAGCAACGTGCGCTCCCGGTCGAGCGTCGTGCCGGCGGTCGTGGCGACGACGACCTGGCCACGGCCGCCGTCGGCGATGGGGGCCGACGACCCACCGGCGCGGGCAGCGGCAGGCACAGCTGCTTCGGAGCCAGCTGCGCCGGGGGCGGTCCCGAGCCAGTCACGCGCCAGGTCGAGGACGAGCCCCTCGCGGTCGACCCGGTCGCGGCCGTAGACGAGGTACCAGCCGACGCCCGCGAGCACGATGAGGACCGCGCCGACGAGCGGGACGGTGCCGATGACCGCGAGCAACGCCAGGCTAGTGACGATGCCGAACACCTGGACCCAGGGGTACAGCGGCGCCCGGAACGGCGGCTCGTACTCCATCGAGCTCTCGCGGAACACGATGACGGCGAGGTTGACGAGCGCGAACACGAGGAACTGGAAGGCGCTCGCGAGCTTCGCGATCTCCGCGATGGGGACGAACGCCACGAGCACGAGCACGACCGCACCGGTCGCGGTGATGGCCGTCGACGGCGTCCCGAGTCGGTCGCTGATGGTCGCGAAGCCGTCCGGCACGAGCCTGTCGCGGGCCATCGCGAAGGGGTACCGGGACGCGGAGAGTACGCCCGCGTTGGCCGTGCTGACGAGCGCGAGGATCGCGGCGAAGACGACCGCTGCGACGCCGATGTCGCCGAGGGTCTGCTGGGCGGCGTCGGCCATCGGGGTCGCGGAGCCGGCCAGCTCCAACGCGGGCACGACGCCGACGACGACCGCCACGATACCAACGTACAGCAGCGTCGTGAACAGGAGCGACCCGATGATGCCGAGCGGGATGTTCCGGTCGGGCCGTTCGATCTCCTCGGCGACGCTGGCGACCTTCGTGACGCCCGCGTAGGAGACGAACACCAGCCCGATGGCCGTGGCGATGCCGCCGATACCGCCGGCGACGAACGGCTCGAAGCGTGCGGTCTCGACAGCGGGCCCGCCACCGACGACGAACCAGGCGAGGGCGACGAGCATCAGCGCGACGACGGCGACCTGCGTGAGGCCGGTCTGTTTCGCGCCGACGAGGTTGATACCCACGAGCAGCGTCGCCAGCCCGAGTGCGAGCGGCGTCACCAGCCCGTCCGGGACGGTGAACAGCAACAGCAGGTAGGGCACCCCGCCGACCAGCGCGAGCGCGCTCTTGAACGTCAGCGAGAACCAGGTACCGAGCCCGGCGACGGTGCCGAACAGGGGCCCGAGCCCGCGCTCGATGTAGAGGTACGCACCGCCCGATTTCGGCATCGCCGTCGCCAGTTCGGCCTGGCTGAGCGCGGCCGGAAGCACGAGCAGGCCGGCGAGGAGGTAGACGACGACGACGGCGGGGCCGACGACGCCGTAGGCCAGCGCCGGGAGGATGAAGATACCGCTCCCGATCATCGCGCCCATGCTGATGGCGACGACCGCCGGGAGCCCGAGGTCCCGTTCGAGCGTCTTCGTCATCTCAGCCTGCCCCCGAGTCCGTGGTATCGATGGCCCGTTCGAGGATGTGCTCCGTCCCGACGGCGTCGGCGAGCACCGACGCGGTGCAGACGACGTCGACACCGGGGATGTGGAACGCGTCGGCGTTCCGTGGATCGACGACGACCGCACAGACACTCGTGACGCCCAGCTTCGTCCGGAGGAGCTGGGTCACGAGGAGCGTGCGCGCGTCGTTTCCGGTGAGGACGACGACGAGGTCCTCCTCGTCCAGGGACTGCGCACGGAGCTCGCTGAGCGACGTGATGTCGGGGACGAACACCGTCTCCTCTCCGAGACGGTCGCCGGCGTCGGTAGTTCGGTCGGCGGTGGAGTCCATCGTGTCGATGTGGCGGACTGTGGCGTCTCCCGCGAGCATCTCCGCGAGCGCGCGGCCGACGTGGCCGCCGCCGACGAGGACGATGCTGACGGCTTCTTCGGTCTCCTGTCTCCCTCTCTGGGCCGGAGGTTGGTCCCCGTCCTCCGGCGGCGGCACGCGCTCGTCCGTTGCCGATCTCCCGTCGTTCGACGTGGTTGCCATACGAGCGCTTGGCCACGTCGAGCCTTAAGGCTTTCCCAAATTTTACCGAAACAGTAAATACTGCGGCAGTATTTTACCAGTACAGTAATGAAAGGCAGTTCTCGAGGGTCGGCCGGGAGCGTTCCTCGCGCGGAGCTTGGTCCATGACGACACTCGTCGTGGTTCTCACCGACCGGGGCCGGATCGTCGACACGGTCGAGTACGCCGTGCGCGAGGCCCGCGAAGCCGTCAGCGGCACGCAGCCGACGGTCCGGTTCGTCGTGCCGGCGGGCGAGGGGACCGATGCCCTCCCGTGGCCGACAGCAACCGACCTCGCGGCACGGGTCCGGACCGTCCTGGCCGACGGCGAGTTCGCCGACCTCCCCGTCCGCGTCGAGGTCGTCACCGTCCTCGGCGAGAGCCCGGGGAGCCGTGCGGCGTCGCTCGCCGCCCAGCTCGAGACCGACGACGCGAGAGTCGTGCTGCTGCCGAACCTGAAGGAGTTCGACCCGGCTGCCATGCGGGTCGCCCTCGACGCGACCGAGCGGGAGTCCGTCGTCGTCGAGCGTGCCCCTGTCGGACGGCAGGTCGTCCGGCCGCCGATCGCGCTTGCCAGGAGTCGACGCCGTCAGCTAGCCACCTTCGGGCTCGCCCTCGGCTTCTACCTGACCCTCGGGGACCCGACGAGACCCTTCGACGTCGCGACCGGGCTGGTCAGCGCGACCGTGGTTACGCTGGTCACCGGACGGCTGACGTTCGCGGCGGAGCCGTCGGTCGCCAGCCTGCGTCGGCTGGCGCGCGCCTCGGTGTTCGTGCCGTACCTGCTGTTCGCGGTCGTGCGCGCGAACCTGGCGATGGCGGCCGTCGTGCTCCACCCGCGGCTGCCCATCGAGCCGACCGTCGTCAGCGTGCCGGCCCCGCGGAGCAGGCTCGGACGCGCATTGCTGGCCAACAGCATCACGCTCACGCCCGGTACGCTCACCGTCGACGTCGAGAGCGACGCCCTCGTCGTCCACACGCTGACCGCGGCGAGCCGCGCCGACCTCGAGGCCGGCGCCCTGACCCGTGCAGTCGCGTGGGTCCTCGACGAGGAGCGGCCCGAGGAGCAGGGGCCCGAGACGCCGGGCACGACCGCAGAGGGAGGTGCCTGAGATGTCGGTGGAGCCGTTCGTCGCCGATGTCCTCGTCGCCGGCGCCGCAGGGGTCGTCACGCTCGCGCTGGTGCTGTTCGGCCGCATCGTGCTCGGCCCGACGACCCCAGACCGCGTCATCGCTGTCAACGTCGTCGGCACCGCGGCCGTCGTCGTCATCGCGCTGCTGGGCGCCGCCCTCGGCGAGCCCGGCTTCCTCGACGTGGCGCTCGTCTACGCCCTGCTGAACTTCCTGCTCTCCATCGGGCTGGCGAAGTTCACCATCGAGCGCGGGGGTGTGCTCTGATGGCCTGGGCCGACCCCGTCGTCCTCGCGGTCGCCGCACTGGTCGGTGCGAGCGTGTTCTTCTCGCTCGTCGCCGTCGTCGGCTTCTACCGGCTCCCCGACGTCTACGCCCGCGCCCACGCCGCCTCGAAGAGCGAGACGCTCGGTGCGCTGCTGGCGCTGTCGGCGGCCGCGGTTGCCTTCGGGCCCGGTGCCGAGACGGTCAAGCTCGTACTGCTCGCGCTGTTCGTGCTCGTGACCGGACCGACCGCCGCACACGCCGTCGTCCGGTCCGCGGCCGACGCCGGCACCGAGCCCTGGCAGTCCCCGCGGACGGACGCGAGCACGGCCCATGGTGCCGACGCCACTGCCACGGAGGACGGGGCGCGATGACCGTCCTCTTCGAGGCGGTCCTCTCGGTCGCGCTGCTGTCGTTCGTGCTCGCGGTCGCCGTCCTGACCGCCATCGTCCGTGACGTTCTCACCGCGGTCGTCGTGTTCGCGGCCTACAGCCTGGGGCTCGCGATGCTCTGGGTGCTCTACCGTGCGCCCGACGTGGCGCTCACGGAGGCCGCCGTCGGCGCCGGCGTCACGACGGCGCTGTTCCTGCTGGCGATCAGCCGGACCGTCCGGCCCGTCGACGCGGCCGGACTGGTCGACCGCCAGAGCGTCAGGCCCCGGTCGCTGCTCGTCGCCGGTCTCGTGGTCGCCGGCCTGCTGCTGACGGTGCCGGCCCTGCCCCCGGTCGGCGCGACCGACACGCCTGCGTTCGGCCCCGTCGCCGAGTACTACCTCAGCGACTCCGCCGACCGCGGCGTCGACAACGCCGTCACCGGCGTGCTCGTCGTCTACCGGGGGTTCGACACCTTCGGCGAGGTCGCGGTGGTCTTCGGCGCCGCCGTCGCCGTCCTCGCCGTGCTCGGTCGGGAGGTGATGACCTCGTGACGCGCGCACCCTACACCGACAGCCCGGTCGTCACCACGACGGTCCGGCTGCTCGCCCCGTTCGTGCTGACCTACGGCCTGTTCACGCTGTTCCACGGGACGTCCTCGTTCGGCGGGGGGTTCCAGGGCGGCGTCGTGGCGGCCGCGATGGTCGTCACGGTCGCGTTCAGCTTCGGCATCAAGCGGACGGCAGAGTGGCTCGACGACCGCGCACTGGCGGTCGCCGTCGCCAGCGGCGTCGTCTGCTTCGGGCTGGTCGCGCTGCTCGGGCTGACCGCCGGTGGCGCGTTCCTCCAGCTCGACGTGCTGCCTATCCCAAAGGCAACGGTGTACGCCACCGAGGCGATCGAGGTCGGCATCGGCGCGACCGTCGCCGCCGTCATCGTCGTGCTGTTCGTCCGCATCGCGGACGGCTACGAGGAGCCCGAACCGGCGGCCGAACCCGACGGCGGGTCCGAGACGCAGACTGCGGAGGTGCCGGCCGGTGACTGAGCTGCCGCTCGGCCTCGACGCCTGGTTCGCCCACGTCGTCTACGTCTCGCTGGTCGGCATCGGCCTCTACGTGCTCGTGAACGACCGGAACCTCGTCAAGAAGGTGATCGGCCTGAACATCTTCCAGACGGGCGTGTTCCTGTTCTTCATCACGAGCGCGTACCGGGCCGACGGGAGCGCCCCGCTGGTCACCGGCGAGGGCCCGTTCGTCAACCCGCTGCCGCACGTGCTCATCCTGACGGCCATCGTCGTCGGGGTCGCGGTGACCGCGGTCGCCCTCGCGCTGGTCGTCCGGCTGTACGGCGACCACGGGACGCTCCGGGAGGACGTCATACGGGAGCGCATGGCGGACGCCGCGACCGAGGAGACGGTCGCCGACGGCGGCTCGGGGGTCGCGGCGGCCGACGAGGAGGGGGTCGCGTGACGGCCGACCTGCTCGCGATGCTGGTCGCGGTCCCGCTGCTCGCCGCGGTCGTGCCGCTGTTCGTCGCGCTACGGAGCCGCCGGCTCGCCGCTCGCCTCGTGCTCGTCGTCCTGCTCGGACAGGTCGCGCTGGCGGCCGCCGTGGCGTGGCTCGTGCACACCGACGGGGCAGTCTCGTACGTCGTTGGCGCCATCCCCGCCGGGTTCGGCATCGGGCTCTACGCCGACCAGCTGTCGGCCGCGATGGTCCTGCTCGTCGCCGTCGGCGGTGTCGGGGCGTTCCTGACCGCCGGTCGCGAGCGCACCGGCCCCGAGTCGAGCCTCTGGCTCCTCCTGGTAGCCGGCCTCACCGGCGTGGTCGTGACAGCCGACGTGTTCAACCTGTACGTCTTCCTCGAGATTTCGGGGCTTGCGGCGTACGCGCTCGTCGGCACCGGCCGGGGGAGCGACGCCGCCCTCGCGGCGCTCACGTACCTGCTGGTCGGCACCGTCGGCGCGACGCTGTACCTCCTCGGCGTCGGCTACGCGTTCGTCGCGACCGGAACGCTCGCGATGGCCGACCTCGGCCCAGCGCTCGCGGCCGCCGGCTACGACTCGACGCTCGTCGTGACGGCCTACCTGCTGATGGCCGCCGGCCTGGGGGTCAAGCTCGCACTGTTCCCACTCCACGCCTGGAAGCCCGACGCGTACGCGGCGGCGCTGCCCGACGTGGCTGCCGTGCTCGCCGCGCTCGGCTCGACCGTCGCCGGCTACGCGCTGCTCCGGCTCACCTACGGTGTGTTCACGGCCGCGTTCCTGACCGCCGTCCCGTTCGTCCGGACGCTCCTGCTCGTCGCGGCGACGGTCAGCGTCGTGGCCGGCGGCCTGCTCGCGCTCCGGGCGACGGACACCCGCCGACTGCTGGCCTACTCGTCGGTGTCGCAGTTCGGCCTGTTCGGCGTCGGGCTCGCGCTCGCCACGCCGCTGGCGCTGACGGGCGCGTTCGTCAGTCTCGTCGGCCACGCGGTCGCCAAGGGTGGCCTCTTCGTCGCCGTCGGACATCTCGCCCGCGAGCACGACGCGACGACCGTCGAGGACCTCGCCGGGCTCGGTTCGCGCGCGCCGCTGGTCGCGGCGGCCATCGCGACCCTCGGCGTGAGCCTCGTCGGCCTCCCGCCCACCGTCGGCTTCGCCGGCAAGTTCGGGCTCGCTCTCGGGGCGGTCGACGCCGCCGAGTGGGCGGTTGCGGCCGTCGTCGTGCTCAGCACGCTGCTGTCGCTGGCGTACGTCGGTCGGGTCGTCGAGCGGCTCTACCTCGGCCCCGGCGGTGACGAGCCGAGCGTGGCCGTCACCGACGGCGGTGCGCGCCGGGCTCCCGACGCGCCGGTGGCCGTCGCCGTCGCGGCGGCGATCGCCGTCCTCGCGCTCGGGGTGGGCTCCAGCGCGCTCGCCGACTGGCTCGCGCCGGTCCTGGAGGTGTGGCTGTGAGCGACGTGTCCTCGCTGCTGCCTCTGCTGGCGGTGGTGGTTCCGGCGCTGGCGGTCCCGTTCGTCCTCGCCACTGGCGACCGGCCGCGGCTCCGGGAGGCCTGGACCGCACTCGCCGGCCTCGGGACGTTCGCCGTCGTCGTCCTGCTCGTGCGCTCGCCCGCGACCCACCGGACCGACCTCGGGTCGTTCGCCGGCGTCGAGCTGGCGCTCCGCGGCGACCCCGCCGGCCTGCTGTTCGCGCTGCTCGCGAGCACGCTCTGGCTCGCAACGAGCCTCTACAGCGTCGGCTACATGCGCGGCCTCGACGAGCACGGACAGACCCGGTACTTCGCCGCGTTCGCCGCCAGCATCGCCGCGACGATGGGCGTCGCCCTCGCCGCTGACCTGCTCACCCTGTTCGTGTTCTACGAGCTGCTGACGCTCGCGACCTACCCCCTGGTCGCCCACGCCGGCACCGCGGCGGCCCGGGCCGCCGGCCGCCGCTACCTCGCCTACACGCTCGGCGGCGGCGTGCTCGCCTTCGGTGGCATCCTGCTCGTGCAGGCGATGGCGTCCACGCTGGCGTTCGTCCCCGGGGGCATCGTCGCCATCGCGACGTCCGACCCGACGCTCGCACGGGCCGCCTTCGGCCTGCTCGTCGTCGGCTTCGGCGTGAAGGCCGCGGTCGTGCCGCTGCACGCGTGGCTGCCCGCCGCGATGGTCGCGCCGACGCCCGTCTCCGGGCTGTTGCACGCCGTCGCCGTCGTCAAGAGCGGCGCCTTCGGCGTCGCCCGCGCCGTGCTCTACGTCGTCGGCCCCGAGACCGCCGGCGAGCTGGGCGTCGCCCTCCCGCTCGCGGTGCTGGCTGCGGCGACGATGCTGCTCGCCGGGCTCGTCGGCCTCCGGCAGGACAACCTCAAGCGCGGGCTGGCGTTCTCGACCATCAGCCAGCTGTCGTACATCGTCCTCGGCGTCGCGCTGCTGACGCCGGTCGCGGCGTTCGGGGCGCTCCTGCACGTCGTCGCCCACGCGTTCATGAAGATCACGCTGTTCTTCGTGGCCGGGCTGGTGTACGTCGAGACCGGCGAGAAGTACGTCTCCGACCTCGCGGGCGTCGGCCGACGGCTCCCGCTCGCCATGACCGCCTTCGCGGTGGCCGCCGCGGGCCTCGTCGGCTTCCCGCTCGTCGCGGGCTTCGTCAGCAAGTTCCACCTGCTGCTCGGCGCCGCGGCCAGCGAGCAGCCCGTCTTCGTGGCCGTGTTCCTGGTCGCCGGCGTGCTGAAGCTGCTGTACTTCTGGCCCATCATCTACGTGGCGTTCTTCGGTGGCCGCGGGGACGCCGCCAGCGCGAGCAGCCACGCGTTCGCCCCCTCGCACCACGCCGACGGCGGGTCCGGCGGTGACGGCGCGCTCGGCATCCCAGTCGCCGCCGACGGCGGGCTGGCCGGCGCGAGCGCCCACGAGCGGGTTCCCACGGTGTTCGAGCGCCGCCCCGGCCGCGAGACCGCCGTCGCGTTGCTCCTGCCGGTGCTGTTCACCGTCGGGATGGCGCTGCTGCTCGGTGTCGTGCCCACCGCACTCCCGTTCTGGGAGCTGGCCGAGCGGGCCGTCGCGGAGGTGTACGCATGAGCACCCTCCTGCTTCTCGTGCCGCCGTACGTCGCATTCCTGGTGGCCGCCGTGGTCGCCTGGGTCGCGCCGCGCCGCGTCGGCTACGCCGTCGGCGTCCTCGCGACCGCCGTCACCGTACCGTGGCTGCTGCTCGCGCCCGACGGGACCGCCCTCTCGGTGGCCCCGCTCGGCTTCGAGCAGACGCTGCTGCGCGTCGACCCCCTCACCCGGCCCGTGGCCGTCGTGTTCGGGTTCGTCGCCGCCGTCGCGGTCGGCTACGCCTACGCGACCGACGCCGACGCACGGACGAACGCCCTCGCGCTCGCCTACATGGGCAGCTCCGTCGCGGCGGTGCTGGCCGGCGACTGGCTCACGCTCCTGCTCGCCTGGGAGCTGATGGCCGTCACCGCGACGGTCCTCGTCTGGCACCACGGCGGCGAGGCGGTCCGGGCCGGCTTCCGGTACGCCACGTACCACCTCGTCGGCGGCGCGCTCCTCGTCGGAGGCCTCGTGCTCCACTACGACGCCACGGGCTCGTTCGCGCTCGACGGCGGCATCACGGGGGGGCTCCCGACCACGCTGGCCGTCCTCGGCGTCGGGGTCAACCTCGGGTTCGTCGGCCTCCACTACTGGGTGCCCGACACGTACCCGCGTCCGCACGTCGCGTCCAGCGTCGTCCTCGCCGGGTTCACGACGAAGGTCGCGGTGTACGCGCTGCTCCGCGTCGCGCCGGACGGGCACCTCATCGTGGCCTGGATGGGGGGCGCGATGGCCCTGTACGCCGTCTGGATGGCGGTGCTCCAGACCGACGCCCGGCGGCTCCTGTCGTACCACATCGTCTCCCAGGTCGGCTACATGGTCGCCGCCGTCGGCCTCGGGACCGCTGCAGGGACCGCCGGCGCGGTCGCCCACCTGAGCACGCACGTCCTCTACAAGGGCCTGCTGTTCATGGTCGCCGGCGTGCTGCTGTACCGGACCGGTACGGAGTCCCTGAAGCACCTCGGCGGCCTCTGGCGGCGCGCCCCGGTGACGTTCGCGGCGTTCCTCGTCGCGGCGCTCGCCATCAGCGGCGTCCCCGGCTTCTCCGGGTTCGTCAGCAAGGGACTCGTCCTCAAGGCCGTCGACACGGCCGGGACCGAACTGCTCTGGTGGGCGCTCGTCCTCGCCAGCGTCGGCACCGTGCTGTCGTTCGCGAAGTTCGGCTACTACGCGTTCGTCCGCTCGGCACCCGAGCCCGTCGAACTCCGCCCCGCGCCGCGGGCACTGACCGCCGTGCTCGTCGTCGCCGCGGTGCCGAGCGTCGTCCTCGGCGTCGCCCCCGGGCTGCTCTACGGCGCACTGCCCGGCGACACCGCCGGCTTCGCCCCGTACGCGACGAGCGAGCTGACGAAGGCCGCCGCGGTCACCGCCGTCGGCGTCGTAGCCTTCGCCCTCGGACGGTCCACCATCGCCCGCGTGCCGGTCGTCGACGTCGACACCGTGCTCCACCCGCTGGCGTTCCGCCTGACCCGCGGACTGGCCGACGGCATCGACAGCGTCGGTCGCCGTGCGGCCGCCGTGCCCGTGGCCGCGGTCGCGGTCGGCGGTCGCCTCGTCTCGTCCGACGACGAGCCCACGACGCTCGGCGACGCACTCGCCGCCGTCGCGGTGGTCGTCGGGCTCGCACTGCTCGTCGGCCTCATCGGCTGACACCACGAAACCATGACCGAAGTACACCCGCACACCGACACCGGATCGCCCGCCGACTACGACGCCCTCGTCGCGTTCCTGCAGGAGCGCTACGCGGAGGAGCTCCGCTGGGTCGCGACGTTCCAGACCACGACCTACAGGTACGACGTGCGCTACATCAGGAGCGACCTGAAGACGGAGCTGTCCACGCACGACCTCGACACGGTAATCCACCGCAGCATCGCCCTGTTCAACCGCCCGTACCTCGAGAAGGTGTACACGCACCTCGGCCACGTCCGGTCGTTCGTGCTCCAGCACGAGCGCGCGACCGCCGTCCACCTCTACCTCGGCGGGGGCGAGGGTATCGTCATCAAGGTGCGACGGGGCGCAAGCGTGACGCTGCCCGACTTCGTCGACGAGTGCCTGGACGTGCTCTACGACCGGCCCCGGCGATGACCAGACGCCCGGCGACGGGACAGGGGAAGCTTGAACTACCCGACGGGCGGACGGGTAGTCGATGACGCTCCAGGGGATCGACGAGCTGGACCGGCAGATACTGTTCGCACTCCAGAGAGACGGCCGAGAGACCTCCTCGCGGGACATCGCGGAACGGATGGACGTCTCGCCGAGCACCGTTCGCAAACGCATCGACAGGCTGGAGGACCAGGGAGTGATCACCGGCTACCGCGCCGAGGTGGACTTCGACCGCGCCGGCTACCAGCTGCAGGTCCAGATCAGCTGCTCTGCGCCCGTCCCGGAGCGCGAGGCGCTCGCCGATGCCGCGCTGGAGGTCGACGGGGTCGTCTCCGTCCGGGAGATCGCGAGCGGCGAGGAGAACGTCCAGGTCAGGGTCGTCGCGACCGACAACGACGACCTCACGCGCATCGCCGGCGAGCTGAGCGAGCTCGGCCTCTCGGTATCCGGCGAGTTGCTCATCCGACGCGAGACGTTCACGCCCTGGGCCGGGTTCGACGAGCGTAGCGAGGAGTGACTCTCTCGGTCTGAGAATCACAGTTCTGCTATATCTCCGACGGGCGCGTACTAGCAGACGGTGCACAGACATGACCAGAACGACCACCTACACCGAACCCGCGGAGACACTCTCGCTCACGAAGTACGACGACCGCACGGTTGCTGGCCTGCTGCTGTTCGTGCTCGGTGCCGGGTTCATGACCGCCATCATGCTCGCGGCGGCGCTCGTCCCGGGCTACGACTTCCGCGGGGGCGCCATCAGCGACCTCGGCGTGTTCGCCGAGTCCGCACTGCTGTTCAACGGCGGTCTCCTCGTCGTCGGCGTCCTGAACCTCGCCGGGGGCTACCTGCTCTACCGGCGCCACGGCAAGCGGTGGCTGCTCGCCATCTACGCCCTCGCGAGCGTCGGCGCCGTCGGGACCGGGCTGTTCCCGCTCGACACCGGTGACGCGCACTCGCTGTTCGCGCTCCTGGCCTTCCTGTTCTTCAACCTGGAGGCCATCGGGACCGCGACGCTGCTCCGCGGCGCGATGCGCGCCATCTCCGTCCTCGCGGGCGTCCTCGGCATCGTCTTCCTCGTCCTCATGGCGATCGGGGACGCCGGGAACGCGACCGCCTTCGGCCCCATCGGCCACGGCGGCACCGAGCGCATGATCGTCTACCCGGTGATGCTCTGGCTGGTCGCCTTCGGCGGCTACCTGCTCGGGTCCAACCCCGCTCCCGCGAGCGAGTAGGCACCGGTTATCCTTCTCGAAGCTGTAATCGGACCGACCGAAATCTGCAAACCAAATGGCTGCGTAGCCGGACAGCAGATGACGGACCCCGTCGGCCTCGATGGACGCGACGAACCGGCACGGAACGGTGACGACCACTCGGAGCTGCTCTCGGAGCTGGACTCCCACGACCTCGCGTTCTCCCTCGAGGTCGTCGACACGGACGACGCGGACGTGTTCGAGCCCGACGCCGAGGGCGACCCGGACGAGCTGTTCCCCCAGTCGGTCGCGAGCGGTGGCCCCACCCCCACGGGTGTCATCCTCTGGACGCGCATCGCGCCGGACGCGTTCGACACCGACATCCCGCTCGCCGTCGAGGTCGCCGATGACGAGTCCTTCGAGGAGACGGTGTACGACGGCGTCGTGACCGACGCCGACAGCATCCGGTCGCACGACCATACCGTCAAGGTCGACCTCGACGGACAGCTCGAGTCCGGCAGCCGCTACTACTACCGGTTCGTCTACGACGGGGTCGCCTCGCGCACCGGTCGCTGTCGGACGCTCCCGCACCCGAACGACTCGCCCGAATCCGTCTCCTTCGCCGTGGTCGCCTGCCAGAACTACCTGAACGGCTACTACCCAGCGTTCCACTACATCGCCAACGAGGACGTCGACTTCATCGTCCACGTCGGCGACGCCATCTACGAGTCCGACGCGGGCGACTTCAAGGGGTTCGGCTCGTACGACTACCCCGGCCGCGAGAAGGACCTCCCGAGCGGCAACGACCGCGTCTGGGGCCTCGAAGACTACCGCTATCTCTACCGGACGTACCGCTCGGACCGGTTCTTCCAGGAGGCGCTCGAGTCCCACACGCTCATCGTCGGGTGGGACGACCACGAGCTCGTCAACGACGTCTACTGGGACAGCGAGACCGACGCGCCCGCCGGCGACCATCCCAGGGGTGACGACCCGGAGTTCATGACCGAGCTCGTCGCCGACGGGATGCACGCCTGGTGGGAGTTCATGCCCGCCCGCGTCGAGTACGACCCCAACGGCGAGTCGCTCCAGGACCGCTTCCGGCTGTGGCGCACGCTCCAGTTCGGCGACCTCGTCACGCTCGCGATGACCGACGAGCGGCTGTTCCGTGACCCACCACGGGAGGCCATCCCGACGGTCGACAACGTGGGGCCGCAGTACGAGCCGCCGGGACGCACCATGCTGGGCGAGGAGCAGCGCGAGTGGCTCATCGACACCATCACCGGCTCCGAGACGTGCTGGACCGTCTGGGCCGACGAGGTGCTGACGGTGCCGTTCCGGCTCGGCTCCGGCCCCCTGTCCGTCTACCCGGTACAGGGCGGGTGGGACGGCTACACGCGCGAACGCCACCAGATCACCGAGTCCATCGGTGCCGCCGACGTGGAGAACTTCGTCACGCTCACCGGCGACATGCACTGCTACGTCGCGGCCTACCAGCAGACCTCCTACCCCGGCCGCGTGACCGGCGGGGAGGGCGTCGCACAGGGCGAGCCCATCGGCGTCGAGTTCATGACGCCAGCCATCACGTCGCTCAACGCAGCCGAGGCGCTGCACCTCACGCGGGGCTGGCGCGGGAAGATCACCGAGCCACTCCTGACGAAACTCGTCACGGCGATGAACCCCCACATCGAGTTCTTCGACAGCCACAACTGGGGCTACTCCACCGTCGAGTTCACCCGGGACGACTGCACCTACGTCGGTTTCGCCGTCGACAAGACCGACGATTCGGAGTACGCCGCCCGCGACGTAGTCGCCGCCTACCGCGTGCCCGAAGGGACGGTGGAGCTGGAGGACGTGACGGGGATCTATCGGCGACGGCACCCGTCACGGTAGCGGTTCAGGCGCCGGTCCCCGTGCCGAGCTCGAGGTCGAGCGGGTCCTCGATCTCCCCCATCACCGCCTCGAGTGCGTCGGTGGCGGTCACGAGTCCGACCGCGGTGCCATCAGCGACCACGAGCGCGAGCTCCTGATGCTCGCGCTGGAAGACGTCGACGGCCTCGCTGATCGTCGTCTCCGCATCGATGGTCAGCGGGTCCGCCGCCACGTCCTCCCAGCTCGTCGTCCCCGCCCGGAGGTCGTCGATGTGGTCGACGACGCTCGGCACGTAGACGATGCCGACGAACTCGTCGGGGCCGTCGCCGACGAGGGGGAGGCGGGTGTGCGGACTCGACCCGATGCGGTCGAGGTTCTCCTCGACGGTGGCGGTCCGCGAGAGGAACACGACCTCGTCGACGTCGGTCATCACCTCGGCGACCGTCCTGCCACCGACGGTGAAGGCGTTGAGGATCTCCTGCTTGCGCTCGTCGCCGAGTTCGCCGCGGTCGAGCAGGGAACCGAGGCGGTTCCGGAGCTCCGCACGCGACTCGACGCGGTCCGACTCCGTCTCCAGCCACGCCCCGGTCATCTCGACGCCGAACAGGCCGAGCGTCCACTTCGCGACGCTGTCCCCGACGTAGATGGCCGGCGAGACGAGCGTCGCGAACCAGTACAGCGGCGTCGCACCGTAGCGTGCGACGAACTTCGTGCGCTCGACGCCGAGGTAGGTCGGCGTCTGCTCGCCGTGGGTCAGGTGGAGCAGGTTGATGATGAGGAACGCGAGTGCCCCACCCGCGCCGACCGACGCCAGCGCGCTGTTCTCGAGGAACGGCTCGAAGAGGGCCGCGAGCGCCGGTTCGGCGACGATGCCGACCGCGATGCTCGACGCGGTGATGCCGACCTGACAGCTCGTGAGGTAGATCTCCAGGTCGTCCGTCATCTCCCACGCACGGCGGAGCCCCGGTCTGTCGAACTCGGCCTCGGGGTACTGGCGAACCCGGGTCAGCGCGAACTCGATGGCGACGAAGAACCCGTTGGCCAGGATGAGCAGCAGGCCAGCGACGAGCCGGGCACCCACCTCGAACTCGTTCATGTGTGGCGTTTCTCGGAGGGGCTTCAAGTCTCTGCTGCCGGTTCCCACGGTCTGGGCCCGACTGCGGGGGGCGGGGCGGCTCCCAGCCCACGAGAATCGGGTAAACTGCCTTACGGCTGGGCGGCGAACCATCGACCGATGTACGACAGAATCCTCCTGCCGACTGACGGTGACACGAGCACGACCGACGCGACCCGTCACGCGGTGGACCTCGCTGCGGCCACCGGAGCGACGCTCTCCGTGCTGTACGTCGTCGACGAGGACGTCTTCGGCGCCTATCCCGGCGACGAGTACGTCCACGAGCACGAGGGGGCCGAGTCCGGGCTGGAGGAGGCGGGGCAGGAAGCTCTCGATGCCGTCGCCGAGCTGGCCGAGGCGGCCGACGTCCCCGTCGAGACGACCATGCGCTACGGCCACCCGCACGAGGAGATCCTGGACTACGTCGCCGAGACCGGCACCGATCTGGTGGTCATGGGCACGAGATCGCGGTCCGGCGAGTACCGACAGTTGCTCGGCAGCGTGACCGACCGTGTCGTGCGGCTCAGCGAGGTGCCGGTGACCGTCGTGAAGACCACGACCGGGTGAGAACTCCACCCACCCGACAGGAATGGTACCAGCGATTGGTGACCATGAGGCCGATTTTCTGCAGCGGGGCGAGCGCATCACAAAACGATTAATACGTATCATCCCGAATGGGTTCTCACGACCCTGGGCACGTTCGTACCCGTCGGTTCGTCGGCAGCGTCTTGGGCACAGTTCGCTGCCGACTCCGGAAGATGCATGCGGGTGGTGGAATCCAGATCCGACGATCGTTCACGTGACGCGGGGACATGGGGAGGCAGGTATCAGCCAATGCAAGACGATAGCCACACGAAGACGGGGGAGACCGAACGCCAGCAGTACGACTTCGAACGGACCGACCCAGCGGTCGCGGTCGTGAAGACGCTCGCCGACGCGACGGGCAAGGAGCCAACGGAGATGGAGTCGCTCTTCGGCCACATCGACCCGGACGCACTGAACACACTCCTCTACTCGAGCAACGGCTCCGAGATCGACCACGTCACCACGGTCACGTTCACCGTCGAGGACCGACAGGTGAGCGTCGGCAGTGACGGCTTCGTGGTCGTTTCCGCGTCGGGATGAAGCAGGTGCGGGCGACGGAGAACGGACCGAGAGCGACCGCACCGTCCGTCCCGCGGACCCGGAAGCGGGACTGACTACCGGTTCTGCCGGCGTGCAGCCACGATCAGTGCCACGGCCAGCACTGCGACCAGGGCCAGCGCCACACCGAAGCCGGGCGAGCCACCGTCCCCGTCGGTCGGGGTGTCGGTGGTTGCTGCGCTCGTCGATGGGGAGCCGTCCGTCCCGCCGCCCGCCGTCCGGGTCGGCGTCGACGTCTGGGTCGGCGTCTGGGTCGGCGTCTCCGTGTTCGGGCTGGACCCGGCCACCATCGTCTCGTTCACGACCACCAGATCGCTGACCGACGTGGTCGAACCGTCCTCGGCGAAGACGGTGACCGTCACACTGCGCAGTCCGGTCTCCTCGAACTCGTGGACGACGGTGCCCGAGGTGGTCCGCTGGTCGACCTGACCGTCGCCGTTCCAGTCCCACTCGTAGGCGGTGATCGAGGCGTTCGCGGAGCTCGCGTTGACGGCGAACTCCATCGCGCCGCCGTTCTGGACGACCGTCTCGTCCATGGTGGCCATCGGCGAAGCTCCGTCCGGACAGCCGCCGGAGCGGACCCGGACGTCGTTGTTCCGGCTGAGCTCCTGGACGCCGCCGTCGGCGGAGTGGAGGTACCACGCTTCGGTCCGGTTCTCGCCCTGCGCCCAGCTCCAGCTCCCCCACTTGTCCGCCTGCTCGTTGAAGCCGGGTTCGATGGTTATCCAGGAGCCGTTCGTCGCACCGATACCACGGAACGCCGCGCCGTCGTTGCGCTCGCCCGACCACTTCCAGTCGATGCTGGCCTCGGTACCGTTCGCGAAGTAGTCGAAGTTGTCCTCGCTCTCCGGGTAGCCGTCGTCCTCGACCGCCCACTCGCCGCTCTGGGGCAGCCCGAAGATGTCGAACGTGATGGTCCCGCCGTGGGCACCACCGATCCGGTCGTGGACCAGCACCATACTCGTTCCCTGGCTCCCCTCGTAGAACGCTATGAGGGAGTCCTGGTTGCCCTGCATGGACTGGGTTCCGTAGGAGCCCCACTCATCGCCGGGTGGGGTGGTGTTCGGCGTCCGGTAGTCGTAGAACTCCGACACTGATGAGCCGCCATCGCCGTAGGTCGAGACCTCCCAGCACTGGTCACCCTGGGAGACAGCGACGGTCTCTCCAGGTGGTGCTGTGGCGACTGCGGCGACCGATACGCTCGTCAGGACCATCGCGCACACGACTGCGACGGTCGCGACGACTCGCCGTTTCGCTGATTCGTTCGGGGACATTCGCCTCCGTCTTCCCCGAACGGAGGGTTTGTAATCGTGCGGTTACCAGGTCGGCCATCGACCGGTAGCAACCCACCATCGACGGTCGCGAACGATAGGCGGCTGCTACTCTCATGCCTTCGTGGATGTCACGGCGGGAGGACGGGAGATGCATCGAGATTAATTATAAATCAATCATCATGATTTGTCGGCGTAGTGATTCGACCTCCTGCTATCGATTCGAAACTGCCAACAGTGTTTTATCTGTGTAGTGTTATACTTCGACCATGCGGAGACCGGGCAAGCCATCGGACGGATGGCGGGAGGACGACAGTGCCGGTGTGATACGAGCGGAGTTCGACTGGTCCGAGACACCGCCCGCGATCGCAGTGGTCGAGACCCTGGCGGTCGCGACCGATACGGAGATACTCGGCGTCGAACCGCTGCTCGAGCACCTGGACCCCGACGCCCTGAACGCCCTCGTCGGAGACGAGAGCCGCCCCGATGCGGGGACGGTCGTCGTCTTCGCGATGGCGGGCCACGAGGTCTCGGTCCACTCCGACGGGCAACTCGTGGTCGCCCCGATCGAACCCACCCAGTGATGGTTCGAACCACCTACCGGTCGAAAGATGAACATATTCCGATAGATGTGTCGATGTTCTCTCCGTATCCCCGAGGTGTGACCCAGGGGATATCCACGAATCTCCGTATCCCGCGAATACCGCGTTAGGAACCGTCTACACCACCGTTCAGGCCTCGAAACGGACTCGCGTATTTATGCTCGTCAGCGGGAATCGAGATGCTGATGGTTCCGAGCCAGCAGCCTATGTCAGAGGAACGGAAGCGACGACTGTCACTGCCCGACGAGCTGTCGACCGCTCACTCGAAGCTGGTCTACCTCACGCTCGCGCTGGAGGGGGAGCACACCGTGCGCCAGCTGTCCACCCGGCTCCAGCTCGGGGCGAGCGAGATCTATCCGGTGCTGCGCGTCCTGCGCGAGGAGGACCTCGTCACCCGGCGTGGCGAGTGCTACGTGCTGGAGGAGGCCTGACCATGCCGGCGTGCAACAACTGCGGCCGCTACGTCTCTCACGACTTCGTCCGCGTCTTCGGACACGAGGGCGAGGTCGAACACTGCATCGACTGCGCGAGGAACGCGGACCTCCACGCCGGGGCGGCAGCCCGCTGAGCGCCCCGAGACGACCGTCACCCGAGACCACGGCGTGTTAGGTGGTCTATAGCAATGAGACGGCGGCCCCACGCCGGAGTGCATGCAGACCGTCATCCTCGCAGCCGGTGACGGGACCCGTCTCACCCCGTTGACCGACGCGACGCCGAAGCCCCTGCTGCCGGTCGGGCCCGGCTCGCTGCTCGTCGAGACTGCCCGGACGGCGGTCGAGGCGGGCGCATCGGCCCTCTACATCGCGGTCCCACCGGACTACAGATGCTTCCACGACGAGCTGGGCGACACGGTGGACGGAGTGCCCGTGACGTTCGCGGTACAGCCCAGGCCCGTCGGGACCGCCGACGCCGTCCAGCGGGCGACGCAGTACTTCGACGGCCCGTTCGCGGTGCTGCCGGGGGACGCACTCCTGGACCGTGCCTCCGTCCGAGCGCTGTTCGCGCACGCACCGGCGGTCGGCGTCGACCCCGACCGCGGTCCCGGTACGACGGCCGTCGGTGACGGCGGCCAGCCGGACGCGCTCCAGCGCGGCCGGCAGTGGGACCTGCCCGGTCGGCCCACCGGTGCGTGTGCGCTCCCCGCGTCGGCCCACGACCTGCTCGAGGTCGGTGTCGGCGAGACCGGCGAACGGGAGTTCGCCGACGCGCTGGCCAGTCTGGTCGACGAGGTCGAGCTGGAACCGGTCGAGCACGGCTACGTCGTCGACGTCGACCGACCGTGGGACCTCCTCGCGGCGTCCGAACTCGCACTCCAGGCGTGGGCCTCGGAGACTGGTGAGGCTACCTGCGCCGGTACCGTCAGCGACAGAGCGAGACTCGCGGGCGCGGTCCGGGTCGGGACGGATGCCCACATCAGCGACGGCGTGGTCGTCGAGGGGCCGGCTATCATCGAGTCCGGGGCCAGCATCGCACCGAACACCGTCGTCCGAGGGCCGAGCTACATCGGTCCCGACGTCGAGGTCGGCCCCGCCGCAGCCCTGTCCCGGTGCGTGATCCAGCGCGGCTCCACCATCGGCCACGGTTCGTACGTCGCCGACAGCGTGGTCGGTGCGAACGCGAGTCTGGCGCCCGGCACGACCGTCGCGAACCGCCGCCACGACGGCGACACAGTGATCGCCCGCGCCGGCGACGAGCGCGTGCCGACCGGGCGGTCCGCGTTCGGCGCCGTCGTCGGTCCGCGCGTCAGCACCGGTATCGACACGAGCATCGACGCGGGAGTCACCCTCTCGACCGGAACGCGGACCGAGCCCGACGAGTGCGTCCTGCGGGACCGCTGAGCGACAGTGTGGTCGCCAGCCGTCCCCGAATGGAACGTATAACAAAACGCCCGACAGCGCGTGCTACAACACCATGCGCGGGACGACCACATCGTTGCAGGACCTCGAACAGCTCGTCGACAGGCTGCGGGAACGGCTTGAGTCCCAGGAGGGCCTCCGGATGGAGGCCATCCCGGTCGACATCGCCGAGACCGACGACAGCTACGTCGTCACCGCCGACGTCCCCGGCTGCGACCGCGAGGACCTCGCGGTCCGACTGCTCGACCCGCAGACCCTCCAGATCGCGATGGACCACCGGGAGCACCACGAGGAACGGGGCGACCGGTACATCCGCCAGGAACGGGAGCACCGCAGCGCCAGTCGCACCCTGGAGCTACCGGCCACCGTCGACGAGGACGACGTGACCGCCAGGTTCGAACGCGGCGTGCTCACCGTCCGACTGCCCCGCTCGACGGCGCAGCAGTCGGGCACCGACATCGAGATCTCGGGCTGACGATGTACGAGACCCTCCTGGTCGCGACGGACGGGAGCGACCGTGCAGCGGCGGCTGTCACCCACGGGCTGGAACTGGCCGAGCGGGACGACGCGACGGTCTACGCCATCCACGTCGTCGATACGCGTCGGGAGGGCGAGCCGGCGCTGTCGAGCGCGGAGCTCGTCCTCGACGAGCGCGAGGACGAGGGCTGGCGACGGGTCGACGAGATAGAGCGACTCGCCGCCGAACGCGGCCTCGACGCGAACACGAAGGTCTGCCACGGCCGCCCGGCCGAGGAGATCCTCCGGTACGCCGACGAGGCCGACGTCGACCTCCTCGTGCTCGGCTACAGCGGGGAGGGCCATACCCGGACCGACACCATCGGCCACGTCTCCGAGCGGGTGGTGAAGGACTCGAACCGACCGGTACTGCTCGTCTGAGGCGGGTTCATCCCAGCCTAGTCGGTGCAGATTCTCCATAACAAAGCCCGACACTCGCCCAGATGCTCGCGTCACGTATCCCGGACCGACCGGGGGACCCGGCCTGACCCATGCAGCTGACAGTCAAAGAACTGCGAGATCGGACCGCCCGGAAGGACCGTGCGGCCGTCGATCTCGCCGCGATGTCGCGCCTCGGCCTGATGAGCGGCGAGCACGCCGAGGTGCGCGGACCCGACGGGGTCGTCCACCCACGGGTGTGGCCGTCGCACGTGGAGGACGAGGGGGCGAAACTGATCCGGCTGGGGCAGGAGCACCGACGGGCTGTCGGGGTATCGGTCGACGACACCGTGGAGCTCCACCCGACGGACGTCGACGAGGCCGAGGCGTTGCTGCTCGGTGTCCCGGACAGCTACGAGCTGACCGAACCGCTCGCACGGGCCATCAAGGACCACCTCGTCGGCTGTGTCGTCGAGACGGGCGACACCGTCGCCACGCCGACCAACGGCGAGGCTGCACGGGACCGGATTCCCGTCCGTGTGGCCGGCACGCGACCCGGCAGTCCCGTCTCCGTCGTCGACTCGACGGGGATGAAGCTCCAGACGTACAGCGAGCGAGCCGAGGCGGTCGACGACGGGCCGACGTACGCCGACGTCGGTGGGCTGGACGAGGCACTCACGCGCGTTCGCGAACTCGTCGAGCTCCCGCTCCGACAGCCCTCGCCGTTCGACGAGCTGGGGGTCGACCCGCCGACCGGGGTCCTCCTCCATGGACCACCTGGCACCGGGAAGACACTCATCGCCGAGGCCGTCGCCAACGAGACCGAGGCGAGCTTCGTCTCGCTCTCCGGCCCGGAGATCGTCTCTCGGTACTACGGCGAGAGCGAGGAGCAGCTCCGCGAGGTGTTCGAGCACGCCGCAGAGAACGCCCCGGCCGTGGTGTTCATCGACGAGATCGACGCCATCGCCCCGAAGCGGGGGGAGGCGAGCGGCGACGTGGAGCGACGGATCGTCGCGCAGCTGTTGACGTTGATGGACGGCATGGAGGCGGCCGACGAGGTGGTCGTCCTCGGCGCGACGAACCGGCTGGACGCCGTCGACCCGGCACTCCGCCGTGGTGGCCGGTTCGACCGCGAGGTCGAGGTGGCGGTCCCATCTGCGGCGGAGCGCCTCGACATCCTCGAGATCCACGCTCGAGGGATGCCGTTGGCCGACGACGTGGACCTCGAGCCCTACGCCGAGCGAACCCACGGCTTCGTCGGCGCCGACATCGCCGCCTTCACCCGGGAGGCGGCGATGCACGCACTGGAGCGTGTCGAAGGGGGCCCGGGCAGCGCCCTCGGGGCGACCATCCTGGGAACCCTTCAGGTGACCACCGAGGACCTCGATGCCGCCCTGGCCGCCGTCGACCCGTCGGCGCTGCGGGAGCTCTCGGTCGAGGTCCCGGACGTGAGCTGGTCGGACGTCGGCGGGCTCGAGGAGGTCAAACGCGACCTGCGCGAGGTCGTCGAGTGGCCGCTCAAGCACCCGGACGTGCTCGGTCGTGCCGGCATCGACGGTGGGCAGGGCGTCCTGCTCTACGGTGCTCCCGGCACCGGCAAGACGCTGCTCGCCCGGGCGGTCGCGAGCGAGTCCGACTGCAACCTGCTGTCGGTCCGCGGCCCCGAACTGCTCTCGAAGTGGGTCGGGGAGTCCGAACAGCGGGTGCGGGAGCTGTTCGAGCGCGCCCGCGACAACGCTCCCGCCATCGTCCTGTTCGACGAGATCGACGCCATCGCGGCCCAGCGAGGGCGGGCGACCGGCTCCGGCGTCGGCGAACGTGTGGTCGGCCAGCTGCTGACCGAGCTCGACGGCGTCGAACCGCTCACCGACGTGCTCGTCCTGGCGACGACCAACCGACCGGACCTCGTCGACGGGGCGCTGCTCAGACCGGGCCGCCTCGACCGCGAGGTCCACGTTCCGGTCCCCGACCAGTCGGCCCGACGGGAGATCTTCGCGGTGCACGCCGCGGAGTCGCCGGTCGCCCCGGCCGTCGACTTCGACCGGCTCGCCCGTCGGACCCCGGGATACGTCGGGGCCGACATCGCCGCCATCTGCCGTCGTGCCGCGACCAACGCGACCCGCGAGTACCTGCACGGCGAACGGGAGACGCTCGTCGTCGAGGCCGGCCACTTCGAGCGGGCGCTGGAGGCGGTCGACCCGAGCGTGGAGTCCTCGACCGTGGACCGGTACGAGAGCCGGAGCCAGCACCGGCCCGCGACCCAGGACGGTCCCAGTGGGTTCGAGTGAGTGGTCCGCGACGGCCCGCTCACTCGGCGTTTCTCGTCGCGAGTACGAGCTCGTGGAGGGACGCGGCGGCACGCTCGACCCCGGTCGCGACGGCCTCGGGTGGCACAGCCAGCGCGACAGCGCCACTCCCCGTGTCGTAGTCCACCAGACCGGCCTCGTCGAGCTTCGGCAGATGCGTGTGGTGGAGTTCGAGCTGTACGCGCTCGACCTGGCTATCGTCGTCGGACAGCTGTCGACCCAGCTCCTCGACGGACAGCGGCCCCTGTCCCGTCGAGAGGGTGGCGAGCACCTGTCGCCGTCGTCTCACCGAGAGCAGATCGAGGAGCCGGTCGTTCCCGACTACCTCCCTGCGGTCCGTGTCGTCCATATACCCGGACGGTTGTCATCGCGGGCTAAGGTTAGGAAGGTCCTGTCGATGGCCTCGTGCCGACACCTCCGGCCGTGAACTGTCCCGGCGCTGGCCATCGCGGAGACGGCATCGTTCAGCGTTTAGAAGGGTCCTACCGGCGTAACAGCGGGCGTACCAGACTGAACCGTTCTCGGGGTTTATGTTGGGCTCCGACATTGGCATCGCTCGCGGGCGAACTACCGGTCCCGTAACCGGACGTCCGCGACGCACCCATGGTTCGAAACTTCGAAGCCGGCGACAAGGGAAGCGAGGTGTACTCCGCCGACGGTGACATGATCGGCACCGTCACCGACGTGAAAGGCAACCGTCTTCACGTCAAACCCGACACCGGTCTGGCGGGCAACATCCGTCAGATGCTCGGTTGGGAGGGAGACGAGGAGGAGTACGAGCTCCGACACTCGTCGGTCGACAAGATCGCGGGGAACGAGATACACCTCAAGAAGAACATCTAGGGGGAGCGGCAGCGACGACCACGTCTGGGGGGACGGCAGCGACGGACCTGTCCGACGGGCGTGCCGGAATCACGTTTCCTGGACCCGTTTTTCGACCGCATCGAGGTGGTCCTGCCCGAGTATGGCGACCACCGAGCCCTCCGCGCGCAGCGACCGGAGTCGCGCGGCCATCGTCGCCTCGCGCAGCTGGTCCAGTTGCGCGACGTCCGGCGGGAGTTCGACCGCGTCGAGCAGCGACCGACTCCGCGAGAGCTGTCTGTACTCGTCCTCGGCCTGCGCCGCCGCCTCGTCCTCTGCAGAGACGTCGAACTCCGTCGGCACGTCCGGGACCAGCCTGAGGTGCGTCCGGGCGTCGAGGATCGCCGCCACACGGTACCTGAGCGCGTGACGGAGGATCGGCGTCGCACCGGCGAGCACGCCTGCCACGGTCTCCCAGGCCGGGCGCTCCGCTCTGACGTAGTCGGCGAGCTCGCGGACGAACCGCCGGCTGGGCGCGTCGATACCGACGACGCGACTGTCGCCCCGTTCGCTCAGCGCAGCGGCCATCTCGCCACCGTAACGCGGGGGCGAGTCTGCACGGTCCGCGTGGCGCTCGAACAGCGGGAGCCCGAGCTGGGGGAGCTCGAGCGCGAGCACCGACGGCTCGAGACGACGCACGGTCTCGGCGGCACGGTGGAGGCTGGACGGGTGGTCGTGGACGACCCCGACCAGCAGCACCCAGCCGTCGCCGTCGCTCGCCGGGATGTGTCTGAACCAGCGGTCGTGGAACCGTGGGTCGATATCGGTGGACGGCAGCGGGTCGGTCGTGTCGGGCGCGGACATCGGGGGAAGTGGGGTAGTTCTCTGCTACCCCGGTCTATCACGAATATGGGATGGCTACGTATGAATGTGTCGTGGGGGGCGGTGGCCATGCGCACTGTTGGCAATACAACAGTTCTTCGAGGGAGTCCGGCGAAAACGACGGTCTACCCCGGCTAGCGGTCGCATACTAAAACCGGTCCTCCGTGACCCCGGCAGTATGGACATCAGAGACGCTCACGGCATCGCGGAGGACGTCCTCGACGAGGTGACCGGGGCGGTCATCGCTGACCGCCAGGTCCTTCGAACCACCCTCACGGGGCTGTTCGCGCGGGGACACGTGCTGCTGGAGGACGTCCCCGGGACGGGGAAGACGCTCACGGCCCGCAGCTTCGCGAACGCGCTGGGGCTCTCGTTCAACCGCATCCAGTTCACGCCCGACCTCCTCCCGTCGGACGTGACCGGCACCTCGGTGTTCAACGAGCAGTCACGGGACTTCGAGTTCAGCGAGGGACCGATCTTCGCGAACGTCGTCCTCGCCGACGAGATCAACCGCGCGTCGCCGAAGACCCAGGCGGCCCTGCTGGAGGCGATGGACGAGAAGCAGGTCACCGTCGACGGCGAGACCCACGAGTTGCCGACGCCCTTCTTCGTCATCGCGACGCAGAACCCCGTCGAGCAGGGCCAGGGGACGTTCTCGCTGCCGGAGGCCCAGAAGGACCGCTTCCTCGTGAAGCAGAGCCTCGGCTACCCGGGCAAGGAGGGCGAGCTGGAGCTGCTGAACCGTCGCGAGGCGCGCTCGACGCCGCTCCCCGAGGTCGATTGCGTGGTCGACGCCGCGGACGTGCCACAGCTGCGCGACGTGCCCGAGACCGTCCGCATCGACCCGGACCTCAAGGAGTACATCGTCGACGTGGTCCACGCCACGCGGAACGACAACCGCGTCGAGGTCGGCGTCTCGCCGCGTGGCTGCCAGCGGCTGTTCGAGGCGGTCCGCGCCTACGCGGTGCTCGACGGCCGCGGCTACGTCGTCCCAGACGACGTGAAGACGCTCGGACAGCCGGTGCTCGCCCATCGGATCATGCTCACGCCCGACGCGATGGTGGACAACGTGAAGAAGCGCGATGTCGTCGAGGACGTGTTCGAGGAGGTCGGCGTCCCGACGGTGAACCGGGCGGCGAAGACACAGCAGTAGCGCCCCGCCGTCTCAGTCGTGGAGTGCGGCCGTCAGCACGAGCACCGCGACCACCAGCAGGACGAACGAGGGCAGCGACGCCGTGGGTGCCTGGACGCCGGCGACCTCCCGGCTGAGGCGGATGGCTACCCAGGCGACGACCAGCGTCGCGACGCCGTGCATCACCTCGATGCTCCAGGTGCGTGCCCGGCGGCCGAGCTGCGTGCCGACCGAGATGGCGTTCTCCCCGAGGTCCCACGCGACGATGCAGAGCGTGCCCATGAGCACCTGCTCCGCGCCGGTCGTCTCCTGCAGGACCGCGCTCGCGAGCACGGCGACGAACGCCAGGCCGACGCCGACCCGGAGCGACCAGCGCGAGCCCGTGCCACGGATGGGCGCGAGCGCCAGCCCGACCAGCGCGACACCGAGGAGGCCGGGTGCGACGTCGAGGAAGGCCGGTGGCCGGCCGAGCGACCCCAGCGCGTACCCGATGCCCGCGACGACGACCGCGAGCCCCGCCGCGACGACGACCAGCCCCACGACGCGCCACCCCCGCCTGGCGAGTGACGCCCCGAGCGCCACGACGACGAGCCCCCCGATCTCCACGCCGAGTCCCGTTCCGACGACGGACTCGTGGCCGACGAGCGACACCGCGTAGGCCACGACCAGCACGGCGAGCAGACTGCTCACCCACGCCGGGCGCTTCGAGACGGTGACCGCGTCGGTCACGACAGCCACCTCGTCTGGGTCGCGGCGACGGAGCGGCCGAGCGGCACCTCGGGGTCCCACTCGACGACCGGCACGTCGCCCGCCCGGAGCATCGTCACGCGGTTCGACCGCTCGATGGTCGCGAGCTGGCGCCCGAGCGTGTCGCTCTGGACCACCTCCGGGCTGACGACGCTCACGGGGTAGCCGTAGGCGTCGAGCCGCCGCACGGTCGTGACGATCCAGTCGTCACAGAGCGGCGAGAGCAGGATGATCTGTGCGCCGTCCGGCAGCCGCTCGCGCAGCGTCTGGAACTGCCGGTCCTCGTCGTCGTCGTCCGACGGCGGCACCGGGTGGAACGCGGGGTGGGTCGCGAGGGCCTGCTGGGTCCGGACGAGGTGCTCCCGACCGTTGCCCGCCGGCACCCAGCAGAACTCGCGGCCGAACGCGGCGACACCGGCCTGGTTGCGGTCGCCGAGCAGCTGGACGAGGAGCTGCTCGGCGGCGGAGACACAGAGCCCGACCGCGTGGATGTCGTCGTGCGTGGCGTGGTACGCACTCGAGCGGGCGTCGACGAGCACCACGACGTTCACCGAGCGCTCTGTCCGGAACTCGATGGTCGCCAGCTCGTTCGTCCGCGCGTAGCGCTTCCAGTCCACCCGGTTCTTCGCGTCGCCGTGTTTGTACTCGCGGGTGCGGTCGAACTCGATGCCCTGGCCGACCTGTTCCGAGAGGACGCGGCCGACGTAGTCGAGCGTCTGCGGCCGGAGCGGCGAGGAGTCCAGGTCGGCGGTGCAGTCGATCTCCGTCTCGCCGACCACGGTCGTCTCGAGCTCGTGCTCGCCGCTGAGGTCCCGGACGACGGCCGTCGCGGGCTGGAACCGGTGCTTGCCCCGCTTCGCCTCGACGGTGTAGGAGTACGTCACCTCGGCACCGGGTCGCAACACGGCACCCCGACGCGGAGAATCCGCGACGACCGAGAGCGCCGGTGGGACCCCGTCGACGAACCGGAGGTCGAACAGCGGCCGGTCACCGTCGTTGCGGACGGTCGTCTCCACCTCGACGTGCTCGCCGTTCTTCGGCGTGGTCTCGCTCAGCTGCCGGGAGACGGTCAGTTCGGGCTCCCAGGCGGGACTCACCGCCGGGTACGCGGCGTAGACGACGCCGACGGCCGCGAGGACGAGCAGCGACGGCCGGTTCGCCGCCAGTCCGACCACGAGCGCGAGCGCGGAGAACACGAGCACGCCGCGCCAGCGGTTCGTGTCCTCGAACCGGCTCACGAACCTGTCACCTCCGACTCAGGACCGGCGGTCGTCTCGGGACGCTCGGCCCGGCGAGCGGTCGCATCGACCTCCTCGCTGGCGTCGACCAGCGCGCGGGCGGTCCGAAGCGCGCCGACCTGGACCCACGGCCGGAGCCGGAGCCACGACCGGAGCATCGCGCTCGCCCGGTCCGTTCTGCTGCCGCCGTCCGCGAGGAACAGCGCTGCGTCGGGGTCGTCCGTCCAGTTACCGGTCGCGACCTGCAGTTCCGCCTCGGTCCGGCTGTAGTTCTCCGAGCGCATCAGCCAGTGGACCACGTCGGCGCGCAGGCGGTCGCGCATCCCGCTCCGGTCGGTCCCACCGACGAGGGGGACCAGGGCGATGCGACTCCCCATCGCGGCGTCGAAGTCGTCGCCCGGGACGGGGAGGGAGACGGCCCGCTCGGGGTCCGGCGTCGTCACCTCGTCGACGTTGCCGGGCCGCCCGGAGAGCACGAGCAGGAGCGCGAGCGCGAAGCCGACGGCCGCGACCGCGGCGACGACCAGGTAGTCGTTGCCCAGCAGCCCGACGGCGGCATCGACCGGGAGCAGCGTCGCGATGCTCCCGTCCGTCAGCAGGAAGCCCGCGACGGCGGCGATGCCGACCAGTCCGAGCCCCGCACGGCGGAGCTTCATGCCACGCCCCCGTACTGGCGCTTGAACTCCTCGACGGTCTTGCGGGCCCGGCGGGAGCGCTCCTCCGTCACCGGCTGTCCCGCGTACCGGACCTCCTCGTAGAGGTCGGTGAGCGTCCGGGCCAGCGACGGGTCGGCACCGGCCTCCCGCGCGGCTCGCTCGCACTCGCGTGGTGTCTTGGAGACGTCCTGGTCGAGGCCGAGCGTGCTGACCATCTCGTACCAGGCCGCGCTCACCTCGTCCTCCGGGTCCGCGACCCAGGTGACCGGCGCGGACTGGGCCGCCCGCTGGCCGTCGCGCCCGTCGAACAGCCCGGAGAGCCGGTCCCGGAACACGTACAGCAGTGCGACCGCACCGAGGAGCAGCACGAACGGCAGGAGGCGCCCGAGCAGCGCGAGGAGCCGGTCGAGCAGCGAGCGCTCCGGTTCGGTCGGCGTCGACCCCTGCCCCAGCTCGTCACCGGGTGCCTCCTGGTTCCCATCCTGGTCCCGGTTCGCACCGGCGTCGTCCTGGGGGTCACCGCCCCGGTCCCGTGGGATATCTCGCTGCTCGTCGCCGCTGCCGTCCTCGAGCTGCTGGCCACCACCTGGTCCCTCGCGGTCGGGGTCGACGGACTCCATCTCCCCGTCGTCGTCCGGGACGACGCGCTGGCCGGTGGTCCCGGGTTCGGTGCTGGGCCCGGTCTCCTGCTCCCCGGTCACGGCGTCGCGCAGCTCGCCGGCGTCGTCCTCGCTGAACGGCAGCGAGGAGTAGTCGACGTCGATCACCTCGTCCGGATCGGTCGTCACGGCGTCTCCGAGCGCGTTCGAACTCGCTCCGAGCGCGAACAGGAGACAGACCGCGAGCCCGACGCTCAGTAGGTTCTCTCGCTCCATGCTGGGGGTGTCTCGTCTCTCCACTGGGGGGTGCCGCTGTTAACTATACGGCGCCTTGTCTGCGTAAGCGGTGTCTGTCGTCGGAGCGGCGGTGACGGGGCGGACCTAATGGGTACCTTCCGATCCGGTGGTCGGTGACTGCTCTGCAGTAGTTCGGTGCCTTCGGGTGAGTAGCTCTATGCTGACATACAGCATGATTTCGTACGTCCACAATTACTATTCCCGGCTTCGCAGTCCCTTCGAGTATGTCCGGACGACTGTCCGAGGACGACTGGCGGCGCATCGAACGCTTCGCGAAAACCCCCGCATACGAGCGACAACCCGAGCAGTTACTGCCGGAGGGCGACGAGGAAGTCGAAGCTGAGTGACTCACCCGAGACTCATTCGACCAGGTTCTGGGCCTCGATCTGCTCCCAGATACGCTCGCCTTTCTCCGTGATGCCGTAGACGCGACCCTTGCGGCGGTTCTCCGGGACCAGCAGCTCGACGAGGTCACGGTCGCGCAGCTCGTTCAGCGCACGTGAGACGTGCGTGATGGCGACGTCCCACTCGCCGGCGATCTGGGAGGGGGTCGCGGGCCCCTCGTCGAGCCGTCTGAGCACGGTGACCCGATAGTTCGAGCTGATGACGAAGCCGATGTCGTTCCACTCGTCGCTCACGCCGACCACCCCGTAGCGCTCGGATAACAAAGCGAGGGGACGGCCTGTGAGTAACCGTCCCATGGAACGCGTACATCCCCACGACGGCACCGACGCGACGACCTGCGAGAACTGCGGCACTCACGTCTCCGCCAGCTTCGTCCGTGTCTTCGGAGACAACGACGGGACACTGCACCGGTGCTCGGAGTGCACGACGGTGAGCGAGCTGATGGACGGGCTGGGGTCTGACCCACAGCGGTGACCCCCGGCCGATGCCGGGTCGTAGGTTGCCGCATCAGCGACCACCCCGCTGGACCGGGATTCTGTCCATCTCACTGTTCCGACGACGGTTCGTGACGAAGTGTACTGTTGACAACATGGCGAACGCACCGACGATGATGACGCCTGCGACGGGCGTGCTCAACGCCCCGAAGACCGGGACGTTCGCGACGACGAGCAGGAAGAACGCGGCCGACAGCCCGGCGAGGGCTATGTAGTACCGGTGCCAGGGTGGCTCCGGTTCCTCCTCGTCGGGCATGTACCGGTCGATCTCCCGAGCACTGTCGGAGAGCTCGATGAGGCCGGAGTCGGGATCGTACGTGATGAGCCCCACCGACTCCAGCTTCGGGACGTGCGTCTGGTACACCGAGACGTAGACGCGCTTGCTCTGTTTGTCGGTGAGTTCTTCCACGGTGGTGTCGTTCTCCCAGGCGGCGATCTCGTTGGCGAGGTCCATCAGCTCGATCGGTTCGTCCCTCTCCTGCAGTCGTGAGAGGATGAACCGGCGACGCGAGTTGCTGAGGATGTCGAACACGACGTCCTGGGTCAGCCCCTCTCCCTCTGTTCCTGACATTACTGGGGATTGCGCCGCCACGTGCAGTGTGGCCGGATACGACGGTGTACGGGTGAGGCCCGCTTTGTTATCGAGCGATTAGCGCTTGTATGCCAGCGATACCTCACGGCCCGGGTCGAGTCCGGCAAGGGTTCGTTACTCATCTGTTCACTCCACCGTGACGCTCTTGGCGAGGTTCCGTGGCTTGTCGATGTCGCGCCCGAGGGCGTCGGCGACGTGGTAGGAGACGAGCTGGAGCTGCACGTTCGCGAGGAGCCCGCGCAGACACGGCGGTGCCTCCGGAATCGGCAGGACGTCGTCGACGACCGTCGTCACCTGGTCGTGGTCCGGGTGGGTGATCCCGACGACCGGCGCGCCGCGGGCCTTCACCTCCTGGACGTTCCCCAGGGTCTTCTCGACGTTGCGGCCCGTGAAGACCGCGAAGACCGGCGTCTTCGGCCCGACGAGCGCGAGGGGGCCGTGTTTCAGCTCGCCCGCCGCGAAGCCCTCGGCGTGCTCGTAGGTTATCTCCTTGAACTTCAGCGCCCCCTCCAGCGCGACCGGGTAGCCCTCCGCGCGCCCGATGAAGAAGTACGCGTCCTGGTTCCGGTAGCCCTCCATCAGGTGCGCGACGTCGTTCGTCCCGAGTACAGACTCGAGCTGGTCCGGGAGTGCCTCCAGTCCCGCGAGGAGGGTCTCGAGCGAGTCGCTGTAGGAGCCGGTGCGGTCACGGGTGAGCACCTCGGCGAGCAGCGCGAGGGTCACCACCTGCGAGGAGAACGTCTTCGTCGCCGCGACGCCGATCTCGGGGCCGGCGCGGATGAACAGCGCGTCGTCGAACTCGCGGGCCGCCGTGGAGCCGACCACGTTCGTCACCGCGAGCGTGCGGGCCCCGGCGGACTGCGCGTGCCGGAGCGACGCGAGCGTGTCGGCTGTCTCGCCGCTCTGGGTCACCCCCACGACGAGCGTGTCCTCGTCGAGCGGCGGCGGGTTCGTCGCGTACTCGCCGGCGCTGTGCACGTTCGACGGGATGCCCCGGTCCAGCAGGAACTGGCGCGCGTACAGCGCGGCGTGGTAGGAGGTCCCGCAGGCGACGAACTGGACGTCGCGGACGTCGTCGAACTCGCCGGGTTCGAACTCGTCGAGCGCGACGTGCCCCAGCCCGTCCGGGATGCGCCCCTGGATGCTCTGTCTGACCGCGTGGGGCTGCTCGTGGATCTCCTTGAGCATGAAGTGGTCGTAGCCGCGCTTCGTGGCGTCCTCCGGGTTCCAGTCGACCGTCTCCCGCTCCGGTGTCACGTCCTCGCCGATCGGGCTGCTCACCGTCGGGCCGTCCCGGGACAGCACGACCACGTCGCCGTCCTCGATGTACACCACGTCGTTCGTGTGTTCGAGGAACGCCGGCACGTCGCTCGCGAGGTAGAACTCGTCCCCGTCGAGTCCGAGGACGAGCGGCGACCCCTCGCGGGTCGCGAACAGTCGGTCGTCGTCCGCGAACAGCGCGACCAGCGCGAAGCTGCCCTCCAGCCTGTCGACGGCGTACCTGAACGCGCGCTCGTGGTCGTATCCCTCCCGTCGCGCGGCCTCGATGAGGTGCGGGACCACCTCCGTGTCGGTCTCGCTCTCGAACTCGTGTCCGGCGGCCTCGAGGTCGCGGCGGAGCTCGTCGTGGTTCTCGACGATACCGTTGTGGACGACCGCCACGCGCCCGTGGCAGTCCGTGTGCGGGTGCGCGTTACGGTCGCTGGGCTCGCCATGGGTGCTCCAGCGAGTGTGTCCGACGCCGACGCTGCCCTTCAGCGACCGTCCGTCGAGTGCGGCCGCCAGCTCCGATATCTCACCCTCGCGCTTGCAGACGGTGATGTCGCTGTCGCGCACGGCGACACCCGCGGAGTCGTACCCCCTGTACTCCAGGTTCGCGAGCCCGTCGAGCAACGTGTCGACGGCGTCGTCCGTCCCGACGTAGCCGATGATGCCACACATCAGTCGGCCCCACGAGCGGTGCGACGGTCGAACGGTTGTAGTAATGCGAGCGTGTTCATGGTAGATCTGCCCCGCGGTCTCGCGGGGAATACGATACCGAACCGTCCGTGAGTATCCGTTTAGTTATACGTCAGTTGGGTCGGCACAGAAACTCGTTGTGTGCGGTAGTTCGCTCCTACAGGAGCGCGGATTGTTCGTTGGCACGGGTCCACCGCACACCGGACCGTGCTGGCGACCGTCGGTGCAGCAACGACCTCGAATCGCGACGGAGAAAACTGTCAGTCTGTCGTCCGCTGCAGGCCCAGACTGGTTCCGCTGAGTGCGAGCACCAGCAGCGAGGTGAAGACGACGATCCCACCCGCGACGACACCAGGGAAGCCGCCGAACGCCGCCAGGGCGTAGCCGATGACGGCCACGCTGCCGAGGACGAGTGCCTGGCGCGAGCCGTCGTCACGACTCGTATCCACGTTGAGATACGGTTCGAGCTGGTCCACGTTCGGCCCCTGGGAGATCGTCCCGCGGTTCTTGTCGAACTCGACGATACCGGAGTCCGCCATCTTCGGCAGGTGACACTGGTAGAGCCCGACGTAGACGCGCTTGCGTTGCTGTGCGGACAGTGCCTGTTCGGTCGTGTCGTTCTCGATGGCGGCGATGTGCTCGGCGAGGTCGCCCAGTGCGACCGTCTCCTCGTCCGTCTCGTCGAGGTACCGGAGCACCAGCCGTCGACGCTCGTTCCTGATTATCTCGAAGACGATGTCGAGAGGGAGTTCGCGGGCGTCCGCCGACGATGGCGACTCCTGTCCGCCCGCGTTCAGTTCCTCCCCCCGTTCGACCTCTGTAGGTGATTCTCCACTGTCCGTCGAAATCGTATCATTCTGGGCACTCATTTTCCGTTGTTTCGTGGTCTCAGATCGTTCGAACTCCCTGTCAACTGGTCCCAAAGCAGCACCAGACGGTCGCCTACTGCAACGGGCGCGAGGCGGGTATGCCACCGTTCGCCAAGGCGCCCAACCATGCATACCAATGACAAGGTGGAATATAAAATTAATTCCACGAATCTTACCATAACCGCATCTGACCGTCGTTGTCATACACGGATTAATGAAGTGTGGCGGGGCCTCACCCGCTACACTGCCTGCCTGCAGTCTCCGTATGACATATGTCGGCAATAATCAAGAATTGCCGGGTCGAGTCTCAGACCTGTGTGATCTCGATGCTCCCGTCCCCGGAGACGAATACCCGACGTCCCTCGTAGAGAAAGGAGACGGAGAGTGGGGAATCAGCGGACCGGACGAGCGAATCCAGCGCCTCGCAGTCGACTGTCTCCCCGAGTGGGTCTAGATCCATTACGTCCCGTTCTGTGACCTCTGCCACGGCTACCGCGACAGTCGTCGCGACCGATTCGTCGCTCTGCTGTTCGAACCGAGTCTCGTACTCCTCGATGGTGCCCGCATCGCCGTTCGTAGTGCTTCCCTGGGTCATAGTCGTTCCCCGAGTGTCGCCGATGCCTACTGCCGCCGGCGCTTACTATCAACAATCACGACTGTGTCCTTGCCCGATGGCGAATCCTCGGATACCTGCTATAGAAAGTCCCCTGTTGATAAATCACCCGGAATCGTTCTCGACGCGCTCCCGGTTTATATCGTCGAGATGACCGTTCCGCGCCCGGTCCAGTACCATCGCGAACAGCACCGCCGTCACCGAAACCCGGGCGAGTCTGTCGGTCCACTCGGTCCGGCCCAGCAGGCGGGCCAAGAGGGTGACGACCACCCCGACGATCCCGAGCGCGTAGAGGGCGGGCACGTCGCGCACGCGTCTGTCGAGGTACCGGACCCTGAGCCGCCAGAGGAAGCTCCGGAGCAGCATCGCGGACACCCGTGGCACGTACGAGCCGAGCGAGATGCCGCTCTGTTCGTCCCCGTAGGTGACCGGTCTCGGCACGTCGACCACGGTGCACTCTTGGACGTTCAGTCGGACGAGCAGCTCGTTGCAGTAGCCGTAGTACTCGTAGAGCTCCTCGATCTCGACCGCGTCGAGCGCCTCGAGCGAGATGGCGGTGTAGCCGCTCTGTGGGTCGCCCGTCGCCCAGTAGCCACTCGCGATGCGGGTCAGCAGCTCGAGCAGCCGGTTCCCGACGCGTCTGAGCCGCGGCATCCCCCGGATGTCGTCGTCCGAGACGAAGCGGTTCGCCTTCACGTAGGCCGCGTCGCCGTCGACGATGGGGTCGAGCAGGCTGTCGAAGATCTCGACCTCCATCTGCCCGTCGCCGGCCATCACGACCGTCACGTCGGTCCGGTCCTGCCGGGCGCGCAGGTAGCCGGTCTTGATGGCACCGCCGACGCCCCGGTTCGCCTCGTGTCGGATCGTCTCCACGGTCGGCCCATCCTCGCGCGCGTTCCAGCTCGATGCGGCCGCCTGCATCTCGCGGAACGTTCCGTCCGTCGAGTGGTCGTCGACGGCGTACACCCTGTCGACGAAGGGTGGAACCGTCTCGATGACGTCGCCGACGAACCCCTCCTCGTCGTACGCGGGGACGACGACCCCGATAGTCTGACCTTCGTACATGGTGGTTGTGCGGGACTTCGTGGGACTGGAGCCAGCGTGCGGCCATTGTTAGCCGGCGGTTGCCGGCGGCGGTGCCAGCGGGCGCGACGACAGGCAGCCAGTACCCGGTCCGGGGACGGGACCCGCATCCGGAGCATAACAATGGGTCGACTCACCGCAGACCACCGCGATGTACGAACCGGACACGACCGAGACGGACGGAGAACGACGGGCGGGACGTGCTGCGGCAGTGGTCCGGAGCCGCACCGTTGTCGCGCTCCTCTTCGTCTGTCTCGCGGTCCTCCTGGGTGCTGTGGTCGTCGGTGGCGCGACCGCTCCGCCCCCGAACAGCTACGCCGTCGTGCAGGGCGACCGCTGCGTCGCCGTCTCCCCCGTCACCGGCGGCCAGTCCGTCGAATCGGCGTACGACTACCGGAACCCGTACCCGAACGAGACCGGGAACCCGCCAGCCAGCGACTACAGCGCACACGGCTTCCGGCAGTACCAGCGCGACCGCACCAGCACGCTGTTCGTCTACCGGGGGACGAGGGGCGACAGCCTGGTCGCCCTCCACGGCCGACTGGACAACGGCGGCGGTGGCGGCAGCACCGTCACGTTCGAGTTCCGCAACCTGCCTCGGAGCGGCTCGTGGGCCGTCCAGGACGACGATTACCCGGGACGGGACGACGACTGGGCGGTGGGTGCGACCGACGCGACGGTCACCTGGCTCTGGGGGCCTGCCCGGACCGACGGTGGCGCGTTCCGCGGCATCGGATCGGCGACCGAACCCATCGTCGTCCGGCCGGCGTTCAACGAACGGGCACCGGCCTGGGGCACGTGGGAACACTCCGGGACGCCCGACCATCGGGTCCAGCGGTGGCTGCTGGTCGGCGGTGGCGGCCGGACGATCACCCTCGACATGAGCGAGCCGGTACTCGTCGCCCCCGGCGGCTGTGCGGGCTTCTCGCTCCCGACGCCGTCGGTCGGTGCGTCGCCCGCGGAGGTGCCACGTGACCGCCCCGTGACGCTCGATGCGACCGCGGACGGCGGTGTGGCCGCCACCAGCTACCGGTGGGACGTCGACGGCGACGGCACCGTCGACCGCGTCACGGAGACCCCCACCACCGAGGTCCGGTACCAGCGCGCCGGGACGTACGACGCGACGGTCGTCGCCGCCAGCGCCGTCGGCACCAGCGCCCCGGCGTCGGTGACCGTCCGGGTCGGTCAGTCGGACGAGCCGGCGATCAGCGTCGCCAGCGTCGAGGCCACCACGGCTGTGGCCGGCGAGCCGACGCCCGTCAGCGTCACCCTGGTCAACGACGGTGGTGGCGAGGGCAGCATCCAGGTCGACGTCGTCGCGGACGACGAGCGGGTCGGGTCCCGGGAGGTGTCCGTCGAGGCGCTGTCGAACGAGACCGTGACGCTGAACGCGACGTTCCCCGAGCCCGGCGAGTACGGCGTTCAGGTCGGCGGCGCGCGGACCGAGGTCGCGGTGGCCGAGGCCCAACCGGAGCTCTCCGTGTCCGCGGTCGCTGTCGACGATCCGGTCCGCGTCGACGAGCCGTTCACCGTCACGGCCACCGTCGAGAACGTCGGCAACGCCCGGGACGAGTTCGACGTGCGCCTCGAGCTGTTCGGCGAGGTCGTCGACTCCCGGGCGGTCGACCTGCCGGAGGGCGAGCGCCGCGAGGTGACGTTCGACGTGACGGTCAGCGCGCCGGGCACCTACACCGCGCGGGTCGGCGACCAGCAGACCGAGGTCGTCGTGCGCGGGAGCGGCGAGTCGACCGACGAGCCGACCACCGGCGCAGGCGGTGCCGGCGACGGGGGGACCCCCGGCTACGGTGTCCTGGCCGGGCTGTTCGCACTCGCTGCCGTGCTGGTCCACCTGCTCCATCGGGCCGGCAGGTGACTCCCCGCCACGGGAGCGCGTGTAGGATTCGCCTGCGGGACCCGATAGCAGCCTGTTACCCCGGACAGCTACTCGGTAACAAAGCGACGAGCATCGGAACGCCGGCGTATGCGACTCAGACACCTGAAGTCGTCGAGCGTCGTCGTCGAGGAGGGCGACACCCGCGTCCTCTGTGACCCCTGGCTCGTCGACGGGGCGTTCTACGGCTCGTGGGCGCACTACCCGCCGCTGTCGTTCGAGCCCGAGGACTACGCGGACGTCGACTACATCTACGTCTCGCACATCCACCCGGACCACTGCCACCCGGAGACCCTCCAGCGGCTCGACACCGACACGCCGGTCATCGTCCACGACTACCAGTGGGACTTCCTCGCCGACAACCTCCGCCGCTGGGGGTTCGACGTCATCGAACTGCCCCACGACGAGCGGATGCACCTCGGCGACGACCTCCACCTGAACGTGCTGGCCTCCGACGACTGCGACCCGGAGGTCTGCGGGAAGTACTTCGGCTGCGGCTGGTTCATGGACGACGTGACCGGCGGCACCGAGGGCTCGACCCAGATCGACTCGATGGGCGTGTTCGACGACGGCGAGCACGTGCTGGTCAACGCGAACGACTGCCGCTGGCCGATGACCGCCGCCGCCAGCCAGCGCGTCCTCGACCGCTACGGCGAGGTCGACATGCTGCTGATGCAGTACGGCGCGGCGAACTTCTACCCGCAGTGCATGCTCGACTACAGCCACGAGGAGCGCCTCGAGGCCGCCGACGATGTCGCCGTCGAGATGTGCCAGGACGCCGAGTCGTTCATCCAGGTGTTCGAGCCCGACTACTACATGCCCTTCGCGGGGAGCTACACGCTCGCCGGGCCGCTATCGGACCTGAACCAGTACGTCGGCGTCATGCGCCGTGCCGAAGCGAAGGAGTACTTCGAGGGGAGCGAGAACGTCCCCGACGACTCGACCTGCATCCTGCTCAACAGCGAGGAGGCGTTCGACCTCGAGACGGGGACGCAGTCGGCGCCGTACACGCCGGTCGACCCCGAGCGGAAGCAGGCGTACATCGACGCGGAGCTCGCGGACCGGTCGTTCGACTTCCACGACGACGAGATGCCCTCCCTGCAGGAGCTGCAGGAGCTGCTGCCGCAGGCGTACGAGCACATGGAGGAGAAGCGTCGTGGCATCGGCTTCGAGAGCGATACGACCGTCCTGCTCGACCTCGTCGAGGACACGACGGCGGCGCTCTCGCTCCAGGGCGACGGCATCGAGTACCTCTCCCGCGACGAGGCCGCCGAGGTCGAGGAGTACGTCCGGATGCGCATCGACCCCCGCCTGCTGCATCGCATCCTGAAGGGACCGGCACACGCCCACTACAACAACGCCCAGATCGGCTCGCACGTCCACTTCGCGAAGGAGCCGGACGTCTACGAGCGGCCGGTGTACTACTGCATGAACTACTTCCACGCCTGAGGCCGGCACGCCGCACCGACGTGGGGTGTCGTCCGGGCAGGTGCGTCGGTCAGGAACCGACGTACCGACGCCGGGGCAGGTCCTCGGTCACCGTTCCCCACTCGCCACGACAGTAGGTGAGCGGCGGCGCGGAGGCGTCGAGGACGGCCGCGTCGACGACCCGGCCGACGTGGAGCACGTGGTCGCCCAGATCCACCGTCTCCACGTGCTCGCAGTCGAGGAAGGCGACGGCGTCGTCGAACACCGGCGCGCCCGAGCGGCTCGTCGTATGCGACCGCCGGAACGGCTCCCCGAGGTCTATCATCCCAGCGAAATGTTCCGCGAGGTCCCGCTGGTCTGCGGCGAGGAGGTTGACACAGAAGCCCGTCGCCTCGCCGCGCAGTCGTTCGTTTGTCTCCGACTCCCGGTCGAGGCCGACGACCACGAGCGGGGGTTCGAGCGACCCGCTCGCGAACGAGCTGACGGTGATGCCGTGCGGGTCGACACCCTCGTCATCCGAGACGGTGACGACGGTGACCGCGGAGGGACTGTTCGACAGGGTGGCTTTGAGCGTCTCCGGTTCGACCGGTGTCCCGACCATGGCAACTATTCACACACAGGGCAGATTGTTAGTCGCGGCGTTTGCCCACTCCCGAAACCGCCTCCCGTCGACCGCGCGAGGTAGGCGTCCCATTACAATGCGACGGTCGGCCCAGGGAGCGAGATAGTGACCCGAATCGACAGCATCGCGCCCCCCTCGACCGAACCGGCGAGCCGCCATCCAGTCCACCGATGAGCGACGCGCACGTCGGTGGCGAGAACACCACGACTCGGGAGGCGACACGGAGCGACCCCGCGCCGCGGTACTCCTACGACCTCGCGTTCCTCGTGGGGTTCGTGCTCGGTGCGGCCGTGCTCCTCTCGGTGCTCGACAGCGTCCTCCTCCGGACAATCGTCGGGGTACCGGTGGTCACCTTCGCACCGGGGTACGCGCTGGTGGCCCTGCTGCTGCCGGTCCGCGCGCCGGACGCGACGGACCCCGGGAGCCTCGACCGCGTCGAGCGCGTCGCCGTCGCCGTCGGCGCGAGCGTCTCGCTCGTCGTCCTCGGCGCCCTGCTGCTCTCGCCGGTGTTTCCGGGGGGACTGGCCACCGTCCCGTTCCTCGAGCTGCTCGTGACCTGGACCGTCCTCGGCGCCACCGGAGGCTACCTTCGCCGCAGGAACCACCCACCCGAGCGACGCGACGGCGTCGCCGATCCGCGCACCCTCGTCGCCGAGGGCCGGTTCGACCGCCTCGACCTCGTCCTCCTGCTGGCGATGGTGGTCGCCGTCGCGTCGGTCGGTCACGGGCTCGCCGCGCCCGGCCCGGACGCCGCACACACCAACGTGACACTCGTCACGCAGGACGACTCCGGCGAGTACGTCGCCGCCGACTACCCACGGTCGGCGACGGTCGACGAGTCCCTGGAAACGCCCCTGCTCGTGGAGAACGGCGAGGGCGAGCGCACCACCTACACCGTCGTCGCGGTGCTGGAGCGGCTCGGCCCGTCGGACGAGGTCGTCCAGCGGAGCCGACTCGAACGCGAGACCGTGACCGTCCCCGCCGACCAGCGGGTGGTGCGAGAGCTCTCGGTGCGCCCCGACCTGCTCGGTGAGTCGCTCCGCCTGAGCTACTACGTGTACCGGGGCGAGGTCGCGGCGAACCCGAGCCCGGAGGCCGCGGACCACCACCTCTACCTCTGGCTCTCCGTGGAGGAGGCGGGCGGCGGTTCTGCCGACGCCCCGGTCGACGACGGCGGGGAGGAAGACAGCGATGATGACGAGGACGAGGACGACGATGACGACGATGACGACCGTATCGCCCGGCACCACGCCCACACCGCAACGACGACGGTCGGTCCGGGGGGCCACTGACCGTGTGGCCCTGGGAGCACGTCGCGGTCGCGTACGTGGCGTACAGTCTGGGGAGCCGACTGGCCGGGCGCAGGGTGACAGGCGCCGCCGCCGTGGCGGTCGCCTTCGGGGCGCTCTTCCCCGACCTCGTCGACAAACCGCTGTCGTGGGTGGTCGGCGTCTTGCCGGGTGGGCGGTCGCTCGCGCACTCGCTGCTCGTCGCCGTCCCGGTCGTCCTCGCCGTCCAGCTGCTCGGGCGCGACCGACGGACGGGACTGGTCGCGACCGCGTTCTCCGTGGGTTACCTCAGCCACCTGCCGATGGACGTGCTCGCGTCTGGGGTCCTCGGCGGCGAGTTCGACACCGGCTTCCTGCTCTGGCCGCTGACGCCGACGGCGACCGGACAGCCCGCCAGCCCGGCGTTCGTCCACCTGCTCGAGCAGCACCGCGAGTTCATCGCGTTCCTCACCGGCCCGACCGGCCGCCGGTACCTCGCCTTCGAGCTGGCGTTGCTCTCGGTCGCGACGGTCTGCTGGTGGCGCGACGGGGTCCCGGGGGTGAGCTGGCTCCGGCGGCGGGCCGGCGGGCTCCGGAAGCTCGTCCACGGATCGTAGTCGGGGCACGACAGTCCGCCAACCTGCAGCCGTAGCCCGATGCTACCGGCGGACTGCCGCCACATAACGAAACCCGTTCCACGGTCCATGGCAGGTAGCATGACGCTCACGACCGCAGTCGTCGGTGCCGGAACCGTCTCCGAGACCCACCTCTCCGGGCTCTCGGCCTGTCCGCGAACCGACCTCGTCGCCATCGCCGACCTCGACGGAGACGCCGCGCGCGCCGCGGCCCGCCGGCACGCCATCACGCCCTACACCGACCTGGACCACATGCTCGACACCGAGGAGCTCGACTGGCTGCACGTCTGCACGCCGGTCAGGACCCACCGGGACATCGCCGTCACCGCCATCGAGCGCGGCATCCCGGTGCTCATCGAGAAACCCGTCACCGAGACGGTGCGTGCCGTCGAGGACATCGCCGACGCCGCGGAGGCGAACGACGTCCCGGCCTCGGTCGTCCACAACCACCTGTTCGGGCCGGCGGTCCGGGCCGCCCGCGACCGCATCGAGGCCGGCGAGCTCGGGACCGTCCGTGGCGTCGACCTGCTCTACACCGGCTCGACCCGGCCGGACGTGCCGAACCGGGGCGAGTGGAGCTTCGAGCTGGTCGGCGGCGAGTTCGAGGAGGGGCTGCCGCATCCGCTGTACATCCTCCTGAACGTCGGCGGCTATCCACGGGACGAGGACGCCGTGCAGGCGACGACGACCCTCGGCGGCGAGTACGAGATGGACTTCGGCTACGACGGGGCCACCATCCAGTACCCGACGGCCGACGGTCGGCTCTGCTCGGCGACCATGCTCTCCGGCACCGTCCCCCACCGCTCGCTGTACGTCCACGGCGAGGAGGGCTCGCTCGTCGTCGACCTGGTCTCGCAGTCGCTCGTCCCGCTGGAGCGCGACTACAAGGCGTCCTCGAAGGCACGGGCGATGAAGAACGCCGACGAGGTCCTCGCCCGCGGACGGTCGACGCTCGGGAACCTGCGGTCTGTGGCACGGCGGGCGCGCGACGGGAGCTGGGAGTCCGAGATGCAGCTCAACGGCCACTACTACCAGTACGACGAGACGGCCAGGGCCATCGAGGCGGGCGAGCCGATGCCCGTGCCGCTCTCCGAAGGGCAGTGGACGGTCCGGCTCCAGCAGGCGATCCGCGACGCCGCGACCGGGGCACAGGAGGGCGGCACCGAGCAGCCGCTCGTCGACGGCGAGTGACCGTGCAACGGACCGCTCGTGCGCCGGCTGCAGGCTCTGATCGCCACGCAGCCGTGCCTCGAGAGGTGTCGGCTGCAGGAAAAGGGGTGGCGAAGCGGATGTTGAATCCCCGCCGAGCGTGGGCGGAACGTGAACCCCGGAGTCGGTGGATGGGTAGTGACGACGTTCAGTCGCAGGGGGTCTGGGGGGTTGAGAGACTGGTGACTCTCGACCACGGAGCGCCGCTTCTCGGCCACCCCGGCCTTTGCTTGGAGCGCGAGCCGAATAGTTATAGAGTTGTTTTACAGCACCAGTATTCAGACATAACAGAAAACAGTACGTTACTGTCGAGGTATGTTCGCCAGGGTTGAACGTGCCGTCAGGGCACTCGGCCGACGCAGCGTTTCCGCCTACCCGTGGACCGCTCGGCCGCTCGGACACGCGCGCTCGCTCTACGCCGGCTCGTACCTGGCCTGGGTCCGTCTCCGGTCGTACCTGTCGGACGACGCACCGATCGACCCGTTCCGCGTCGACCGCATCCGTCCGTCGGCTGTCGAGCGCACCGCGGAGTTCTTCGACCACGCGCCGAAGTACCGGCGGGCGGGTCGGGTCGTCGGCGGGAACTGGGACCAGCACCCGGAGCGGTTCACCGACCGGACGCTCTACCGGTCGTTCGAGGCCCACTTCGACGACGTCGTCCCGTGGACGGAGACGGCGTTCTTCGCGGAGACCATGGCGCGGATCGAGGACGGCGAGCGCCCGTGGGGCTGTGACCGTCGGGCCGACCTGGAGCGTCGGTGTACCGAACTGGACGAGCTCTACGAGTCGATCGCCCGCAACGGCGTCCTGTCCCAGGCGGAGCTGCTCGGCGGCGACGGCAAGGAACCCGCCCGCAAGGACCGCCCGAACGGGCTGGCCCGTCGGATAGAGGACGAGATCGCCGTCCACGTCGGGCGCGACGGCGAGTTCCTTTTCTGCGACGGCCGGAACCGGCTCGCCATCGCGAAGCTGCTCGACGTCGACTCCATCCCGGCCCGCATCATGGTCAGACACGAACGGTGGCAGTCCTTCCGCGACGACGTGGCCGCGGGGCGGGTCGAACCCGGCCGACACGCCGACCATCCGGACATCCGTCCGCTGCTGGACTGAGTCCGCGCCGTGGTCACCCGTCCGGGTCGGCGGCGAGACGCTGGATGCCCTCCTCGAGCCCGACCGTCGCATCGAACCCGAGTCGTTCGCTCGCCTTCCGGACGTCAGCACAGCTGTGCTCGATGTCGGCCGGTCGCGGATCGTCGTGAAGTACGTCGACCGACCCGGGGACCGCCTCCTGGACGAGCCGTGCGAGCTCCCGAACGGTCGTCGAGTCGCCGGTGCCGACGTTGAACGCCTCGCCCGTGGCGTCGGTCGACGCGGCGGCGAGCACCGCCCGGACCACGTCGTCGACGTGGACGAAGTCGCGCGACTGGGTCCCATCGCCGTGGATCACGAGCGGCTCACCCTGCCGGGCACGCGAGAGGAAGGTCGCGAGGACGCCGTTCCGGTGGCCGGGGCCGTAGACGTTGAAGAACCGCAGGCTGACCGCCGACACGTCGTACCAGTCGGCGTACCGGCGTGCGTAGCGGTCGGCGGCGAGCTTCCCCACCCCGTACGGACTGCGCGGGCGGAGCGGCGCATCCTCCGGGATCGGCGTCTCCGCCGGCCGTCCGTACACCGCCGCGCTCGAAGCGAGCACGACCCTCGCATCCTGGGCCCGGGCCCGCTCGAGGATGGCCGCGGTCCCGACGGCGTTCACGTCGAGCGACCGGGTGGGCTGCTCGAGCGTCGCGGGCACCGACGAGAACGCCGCGAGGTGGAACACGACGTCCACCCCCGCCATCGCCGCGGCGAGGTCGGCCGGGCGCGTCACGTCCCCCTCGAGCACCGCGACCTCGTCCGGAAGCTCGGCCCGACGGTCGCCCGTCGAGTGGTCGAGCACCCGCGTCTCCGCGACGGGCGCGAGCCGCTCGACGAGGTGCCGGCCGATGAAGCCCGCGCCGCCGGTGACGAGGACGGTGGCGTCCGCGAGTGCTGCTGTTGGGTCCGACGTCGATTCCTCCGCGGGTCGGGCCGCGCCAGCGGCGCGGTCGTAGCTCGACGGCATCCCCCGCACTGGGTCGGGCGAGGGGATTTGTTATGCACCGACTGCAGTCCGGAACGACGTGCCTGCCACGGTGAACGGTCCAGCGGTTTTTCCCGCTCCCGTCGCGCCCCTCTACACGACCGACCGAGTCGGTCAGACCCCTACCCACCATGCGCCCGAACGAACTGGAACCCTACCTCGGCTTCGCACTCGACTACCCCGTCGACGCCGACGACGTCCGGCGGCGGCTGGGGCTCGTCGAGGTGAGCGCTCCCGGCGTCGACGCCACGACGACCATCGACGACCTGCTTCGCCCCGCTGACGGCGCGACCTTCGACAGCGCCACGGCCCTGTACGAACAGCTCGTGTGCAACCTCGACGAGCGTCACGTCGGGCGGAAGTTCTACGACGACCGGGGTGGGCAGGCCGCCTCGACGGGCGGGCCCCGCGACGAACGCAACACCTCCTTCTAGCCGGCCGCGTCGGCGACCACACGCCGACGGTCACCGGACGAACGTCCGGAGCTGGTCCACGTCCAGCAGGCCCGAGCTCACCCCGAGCACCGCCCAGACGCCGACGCCCATCCCGACGACGCCGAACAGCGTCCCCAGCCCGCCCACGAGTGGGAGCGCGAGCGTGACGACGGCACCCATCCCGAGCGCGATCCCACAGACGACCGCCGCGCGGCGGACGAGTCGCAGCGGGCGGAGGCCGAGCTCGGTGTGGATGACGTAGACGTTCGTCCCCGTGTAGACGGTGTAGGTGAAGACCGTGGCGGCGGCCGCACCGACCGCCCCGTACACCGGGATGAGGAGCACGTTCAGCCCGGCGTTCGAGACGGCCATGGCGCTCTTGACGGCCGCCCTGGCCCGTGCCCGCCCCATGTAGTCGAGCGCGTCGCTCGTGATCTTGTTGATCGCGTTGACGAGGATGAAGCCGCTGAACACCTGGACGACCGGCACCGCGGGCGCGTAGGCCGTCCCGAACACGTAGACGACGGTCGGTCGAGCGACCAGCACCAGCCCCAGACACGCCGGCACGTAGCAGAGCAGGACGTACGTGAGCGACTGTTCGTAGAGCCGGGCCGCACGCTCGCGGTCGCCGGTCCCGGACTGCTCGCCAAGCACCGGTGAGAGGGCGAAGCCGAACGACGCCGCCGGCATCGACACGATGTCCGAGAGCTGCTTGGCGACCGTGTAGTAGCCGGCAGCGGCGAGGCTGGCGAGGGAGCCGACCAGCACCACGTCCACCTTCTTGTCGAGGACGTTCGCGCCACGGGTCGCCGTGAGCGGGACGGCGTACTCGACGAGCCGTCGACCGAGGCCGGCCTCCATCTCCGCTGCGGCGTCACCGGCGTCGTAGACACGGCCGAGGAGCAGAACGCCACCCACGGCGACGGCGACGGCGTAGCCGGCGACGTAGCCGAGGAACGCCCCGTAGGCACCCAGCCCGATGGCGACCAGCCCGACCGCGAACGCCACCCGGGCCACCCCGTTCACCCCGGCGGTCAGGGCGCTGAGGTCGACGCGGTTGACCCCCTGGAAGACGGCGTTGAGGAACTTGAATCCGGCCCGGACGGCGACGTACAGCGTGCCGACGAGCAGGAACGGTGCGACCGTCGGCTGTCCGAGCAGGTCGGCGATGGGGCGGTGGAACACGGCCAGCGCGAGGACGACGACGACGGTCGTCAGGCCGACGGCCGTCGCACCGGTCCGGAGGACGTGCGGGACCTGTCCCGAATCGCCGTCGAGGTGGTCGTTGACGTAGCGTGCGGTGGACTTCGGCAGCCCGAGCGTCGCCAGGATGGAGACGACCGAGAGCGCGGCGAGGGCGACGTTGAGCAGGCCGTACTCCGCGGGCGTGAGCAACACCCGTGCGAGCAGGACGACGAGGACGACGTTCGCGACCTTGTCGAGGACGCTCGCCGCGAGCGAGGCACTCGCGCCCCGGCGGAGCGTCGCGATTGGGTCGTCCGACACGTCAGACACACCCGCCGGCGGTCGGCGCTTCGTCACCCCGGTGCCGGTCGGACCGCTCGTCCAGTCCCGGACACGCGACCGCCGCCGTGCCCGACTCCCCGTCGGCCTGGCCGTCGCCGTAGAGGTAGTACAGCTCCAGCCCGCCGTTGCTCGACACCCGGTTCACACCGGGGTCGGTCTCCAGCTTGGCGAACCCCGTCGCGTTGTACCGGAGGCCCTCGAACAGCACCACCTCGCGACGGTAGCCGCCGTCCCCCACGGTGAAGTAGCGGTCCCTGTTGAACTCGTAGCCCAGGCCCCGTTCGAAGGTCGGTCCCGCGACGGCGTCCTCGTAGCCGGGGAACTCGAGGCGGTTCCGTGCCTGCTCGGTCCCGTAGACGGCGTCCACGTAGCGCTGTGGGCCGCCGCGGATGCCGGTGAACTCGACCCCCTCCGCCCGCACGTCGAAGGCGTGCGAGTAGCCCTCGTAGTCGAGTTCGGTGACCTGCGAGTTCGACTGGTAGACGTACGGGGAGCCGAACAGCGCTGGCACCCCGAGCGGGACCAGCGCGAGCAACAGACACGCCATGAGCACCCGTGCGGGGACCGGGAACTGGTCACCGAGACCGTCGGTACCGAGCCAGCGGACGAGTGCCACCCCACCGAGGATCGTGACCGGCACCATCAGCAGCCCCTGGTAGCGGAAGTACATGTCACCCGGTCCGCCGAGGAACATCAGCAGGAACAGACCCGTGAGCGGGACGAACGCGACGCCGAGGTACCGGGCGAACTGGGTCCGGGCCGCGTCGGCCGCGGTCGACCGTCCCAGGAACGCCAGCGCGATGGCCGTCGCGGCGAGCAGTGACAGTACCACGTCGGGTAGGAACAGCTTCACGAACAGCTCCGGGACGGAGCCTCCCACGGCGGTGAGCGACGTCGACTTCTGGGTGACGACCTCGGAGCCGCCCCCGGAGCCGTACACGAGGTTGTACGCGATGGAGCTCGTGTTCCCGCCGACTCGCTGGAACCGCGGTGCCCAGACGACGAACGCGAGGGCGAAGATGATGGTCTGGACGTACACCGGCCGCTGGCTCGCCGCGGTGCTCTCCGGGAACAGCACCCGGGCGAGGAGCTGGATACCCGCCACCGTCGCGAAGACGAGGAGGAGGTTCGCCGCCTGCTGTGGATGCACGAGCGTCACCGACAGGGAGGCGAGTGCGAGCAGCACACCGACCGCAGTCGTCGGGTTCCGCGCGGGACGCCAGCCGTCCTGCTCGAGGTAGACGAACAGGAGGAACAGGACGAACGGGGCGTACATGACCGCCTGACTGGAGGTGTGCGGGAGCATGTGCATGGCGATGACGTTGATCGGGACGAACAGCAGCCCGAGGAACGCACCGACGAGGAGCCCCTCGTCACGGCCCGAGAGCAGCCGGACCGACAGCGAGACGAACAGCACGAACAGCGTGGCGAACAGGAGGACCACCCAGAGCATCGTCAGCCGGAACGTGACGCCGGTGACGCTGCCGAGGACGACCGTGAGCTCGTGCACCCCGGGGTAGAGGAGCTGGTACGGCGAGAGCGAGCCGCCGGCCAGCTCGCGCGCCCAGCCCAGGTGGCTCAACGAGTCGCCGGAGCCGTAGAAGTAGTACTCCCGGAGCAACGGCACGCCGGCGAGCGAGACACCGGAGAGGACGACGAGTCCGGTCGCCGCGAGCCGTCGGCTCCGGGTCACCCCGGGGGAGAGCCCGGCGACCGCGGCCGTCACGAGCGCCGTGGCGATGCCGAGCCAGAAGCCGGGCGGCGTCGCCCCGTAGATCGAGAGTTCGTACCCACGTGCCGGGGACCCGTGGGCGAGTGCGGCCCCGCCCCCGAGTGCGACGTACCCGACCGCGAGCAGGGCCGTGCGGGCGGCGCGTTGGCTCGTCATCGTGCCGATCCGACCCCGGGCAGCAAGTCGGTCGAGACGCTGTTCTCCCCCGAACACACCGGCAGTGACCGGTGCGTGTCACTCGTCGCGACGAAGCGTCGCATACTGTCCCGCCCGTCGGTGAGTCCGGCCTTTGTTATTCGACCGATACGGGTGTCGGTGCGATGGCAGGCCGCCCCGAAGGCGAGTGCGGCGCCGGCCTCGCGCTCGGGACGGTCTGGAGCGGCTCGGAGGGCTTCGATGGACACGTGAGTGCGCGGTCCCGACGGTACCAGGCGCCTACCCCCGTCGGGCGGTCGCTAACAAACATCCCCCCTCGTGCAACTCGCGCACATGGTCGAACACGTCCCGTTCACCGAGATACACGTCACCGACGACATCGTCGACCGGACGGCGTCTGTCGTGCGAAGCGGCAGATACGTCGACGGACCACAGCTGGACGCCTTCGAGGCCGAGTTCGCGGACACGTTCGACGTCGACCAAGCGGTCGGTGTCAGCAGCGGCACGGCGGCACTGTCGCTGGCGTTGCGAGCCGCCGGCGTCGGCGAGGGCGACGCCGTCCTGCTGCCGGCCCACACCTTCTTCGCGACCGCGAGCGCGGCGATGAACCTCGACGCGAAGCCCGTCTTCGTCGACGTCGACCCCGAGACGTACGCCATCGACGCGGAGGACCTCGAGGCGAAGGCGTCGTTCGCGTCCCGACCGGCCGCGGTCGTCCCGGTCCACATCTACGGGCAGCCGGCCGACATGGCTGCCGTCACCCGCGTCGCTGACGACTACGGCATGACGGTCATCGAGGACAGCTGCCAGGCCCACGCGGCCCGGTACGACGGCTCGTACGCCGGCACCATCGGCGACGTCGGCTGCTTCAGCTTCTACCCGTCGAAGAACATGACCGTCGGGGGCGACGGCGGGATGCTCGTCACCGACGACGCCGAGCTGGCCGACGCCGCACGGCGACTGCGGAACCAGGGCCGGAACCCGGCGGGCGTCCACGTCGACCTCGGGCTCAACTACCGGCTGGACGAGTTCAAGGCGGCGTTCGGCCGCGAACACCTGCAACAGGTCGAGGAGTGGGGACGGATGCGCCGCGAGAACGCCGCGCTCTACGACGAACGACTCGCCGACGTGCCCGAGATCGAGACCCCGACCGTCGCGGACGAGCGCGAGCACGTCTACCACCTCTACGTCGTCCAGGCGGCCGAACGGGACGCGCTCCGGACGTTCCTCTCGGACCGCGGCGTCGAGACCGGTATCCACTACGAGCACGCCCTCCACCAGCACCCGGCCATCGTCGACGAGGCGGACGGGACGCCCCGGCTCCCTGTCGTGGAGCGGCTCGTCGACCGCATCGTCTCGCTGCCGATGCATCCCTGGCTGCAGGAACGGGAGGTCGAGCACGTCTGTACCGCTATCGAGGACTTCTACCGGGGTGAACGGCCGTGAAGCTCGCCGTCGTCGGCACCGGCTACTGGGGGTCGAACCACGCCCGCATCGCCGGGGAGTTCGTGGCCGAGGGTGTCGTCGACGACGCCATCGTCTGCGACGCCGACCCCGACCGTGCCAGGAGCGTCGCGACCGAGCACGGCCTCGACTACGTCACCGACCACCGGACCGTCGCCGACCAGGGCGTCGACGCCGCCATCGTCGCCACACCGTCGCCCACCCACGAGCCCGTCGTGACCGACCTGCTCGCCGACGGCGTGGACGCGATGGTCGAGAAGCCCCTCGCGCTGTCGGTCGAGGCCGCGAACCGCATCGTCCGTGTCGCCGACGACCACGACCGCATCCTCGGCGTCGGCCACGTGTTCCGCCACCACCCGGCGCTGGACGCCGTCCGCGAGCTGGTCAGGGAGGGCGACCTCGGCACCGTCTCGCACCTCCGAACCGCCCGGCACGCCTGCCAGCCGGCCCGGCCGGTGGGCGCGCTCCACTCCCTCGCCGTCCACGAGGTCGACATCTACCGGTACCTGCTGGAGCGCAACCCCGACACTGTGTACTGCCGACTCGACCAGGCGGTCGCCACCGAGACGCACGACACCGTCACCCTGGTGCTCGACTTCGGCGACGTGACGGGCGTCGTCAGCGAGTCCTGGTCCATCCCCGTCGCCGGGAAGCGCCGCGAGCTCGTCGTCGTGGGGAGCGACGCCGTCGCCGCGGTGGACTACCTCGAGGACACGGTCGTCGAGCTGTACGACGTGCCGCCGTCGAGCCAGCCCGCGGGGACCCGCCAGAGCCACATCGTCGAGAGCGAGGCGCCCGCCGAGATCGTCGAGCTCGACGGCGGCGAGCCACTGAAGGCGGAGGACCGGGACTTCGTCGAGGCGGTCCGCGACGGCCGCGAGCCGGTCACGACCGGCGTCGACGGCACCTGGGCGGTGAAGCTCCTCGCGGACGCCGAACGGTCGGCCGAACGCAACGCCGTCGTCGACGTCCGCGGCGACGCGATGGTCCAGCCGCGACGGTCGGTCCGGTCGCAGAACTAGCCGGCCTCGGCGCCGGGACCGCCCCCGTCGGTGCTCAGTTCCGGAAGCCGACTACCTCGGCGGGGTTGCCGGCGACGATGGCGTTCGCCGGGACGTCCTCGGTGACGACCGCGCCGGCGCCCACGAGCGCGTTCTCACCGACCTCGACGGGCAGGAGCGTCGCGTTCGTCCCGATTACCGCCCCGTCCCCGACGGTCGTCGACTCCCAGTCGTCGGCGTCGCCGCTCGGCGGGTGGCGGTCGTTGATGAACTTCGCGCCGTGGCTGACGAACACGTCGTCGCCGAGCGCCACCCCCGAGCAGACGAACGCGTGGGTCTGGAGTCGGCACCGGTCGCCGACGACGGCGTCCGCCTGCACCTCGACGAACGAACCGACCATCGACTCGTCGCCGATCTCGCAGCCGTAGAGGTTGGCGTACCGCCAGATATGGCAGTCAGAACCGAGCTCGCAGTCGACGACGGTGGAGTACGGTGCGATGGTCGTTCCATCCCCGACACTGCTGTCCCGGACGTCGCCGGCCGGCTCGCTGGGGGTCTGCCTGGACATACCCGCATCTCGGAAGAGGTGCTTGCTAAGAATGCGGGTCCTACCCGGACGGACCGACGCGTACCGGGACGGTTACAATGCCGCACCGGCACCCGGTTCGGACCGTCATGGAAGCGATCGTACTCGCGGCGGGTCGCGGGAGCCGGCTCCAGCCACTCACCGACGACCGGCCGAAGGGACTCGTCAGGGTCGGCGGCCGCCCGTTGCTCGCCGACTGCCTCGACCAGCTGCTCTCCGTCGGCGTCGACCGGTTCGTCATCGTCGTCGGCTACGAGGCCGGACAGATCATCGACCACTTCGGCTCCGAGCACCGCGGCCGACCGATCAGCTACGCCCACCAGTCAGAGCGCGACGGCGTCGCCTCCGCGCTCCTCGCCGCCGAGGAGTCCGTCACGGACGACGAGTTCCTCGTGATGCTCGGCGACAACGTGTTCCGCGCGAACATCGGCGCAGTCGTCGGGGCGTTCGAGTCGGACGGGACGGACGGCGCGGTGCTCGTCGAGGAGGTCCCCGCCGAGGAGGCGAGCCGGTACGGTGTCTGTCGACTCGACGAGGACGGCCAGATCGAACACATCGTCGAGAAGCCGGACGACCCGCCGTCGACGCTCGTCGCGACCGGGCTGTACGCCTTCACCGACGACGTCTTCGACGCCTGTCGCCGCATCGAGCCCTCCGACCGCGGCGAGTACGAGATCAGCGACGCGATCAACGAGTACGTGACGGGGCACGACGTGGAGGCGGTCTCCCTCGCCGGCTGGCGCGTCGACGTCGGCTACCCACGTGACAGGAACGAGGCGGACCGCCGCCTCGTCGGCGACACGCCGACCCCGGGCGAACGCGCCGGCGCGTCGGAGTCCTTCGAGTAGCTCCGCGGCAGCAGCGGTCGCGGTTATGCGTCGATGACAGACCGGTAGACGGACTCGATACGTTCGCCCATGCGGTCCAGCCCGAGCTCCGTGACCGCCCGTCGCTCACCGCCCGGCTCGCCCTCGCTCGGCAGCACCTCGGCGAGCCCCGCGACGAGTTCCTCGTCGGACCGGCAGACCCGCGAGCGCTCGGTGCCCGCGACGCGCTCGGCGACGTCGCCCACGTCGACAGCGACGACCGGTGTGTCGCAGGCCAGCGCCTCCTTGACCGCGTTCGTCGACCCCTCGTGCCGCGAGGTGAGCACGAGCGCGTCGCTGGCCGCGTAGTACCGGGCCATGTCGTGGTGGTCGACGCCGGTGACCGTCGTGAGCTCCACGGGGCGGTCGAGGAACCGCGCGGCCTCGTCGACCACCCGGCGAGCGCGCGGGTAGTCCTTGACGGCCCGGTCCTTCGAGTACGGGAACAGCACGTAGTAGCGGTCGGACCGCCAGCCGAGCCGGTCGCGGGCCGCCGCCTGCGGCATCGGTTCGAACACGTCCAGGTCCACCCCGTGCGGGATGACGTGGGCGTCGGTGTCGAGCGCCGCCGCCATCCCCTCGGTCATGACGATGACTGCGTCCGCCCGCCTGGCCGCAGTTCGCGAGACCGCTCCGAACCGGCCGAACAGGTCGGTGCCCCAGAGCGAGACGACGACCGGGAGCCGCGACTGTGCCAGCGCAGCCGGTGTCGTCAGGCCGTTGTTCGCGTGTATCAGGTCGAAGCCGTCGCGTGCGCGTCGCACCGCACGGGGTACGAGTCTGGCGTACGAGAGCGGTGAGCGGTGCTCGTCCGCTTCCGGGCTCTCCGGGACGGCGACGGTCTCGAGCTCGATCCCACGATCTGCGAGCGTGCTGCACTGCTTCTGGAAGAACGTCGCCTCCGCGGTCGTGACGAGGTTCAGGACCCGCACGGTCATCGTCTCACGAACTCGTAGACGCGCTTTGCCACGGCCGTCGGTGCGCCCCCCGACTCGACGACGTGGTAGGGCACGAGGTCGGCCCCGAACTTGCTCTTGTACTTCGCGAGACGCTCCGTGTCGGCACCCATCAGGTCGTAGCCGGTCAGCGAGTCGAGCGGCGTGCCGGCGGCGACGTCCTCGACGATGCGCCAGTGCAGCAGCGCGTTGACGCTGGTCCCCTCGTAGTCGGCCCGGGTGCCACCCAGCCAGTACAGCGCGTCGTCGTTCGAGAACAGGGCGACGATGCCGCTGAGGAACTCGCCGTCGGGGCCACGGACCACGTAGACGCGGGCGCGGTCGTCGAGCCAGGTCACGAGGTCCTTCACGTACTGCCAGGGCAGGGTGAACGACCGACCCTGCTCCTCGTACCGTTCCTTCGTGCGCTCGAAGACCTGTCTGGCAGCCTCGACACCCTCGACGGACACCGAGATGTCGAGCTCCCGCCCGTCGCGGACCGACCGCCTGAAGCTCTTGCTGGCGGCTGCGAGGGCCTCGTCCGGCGTGGTGTCGGCGAGGTCGAGCCGGTACGTGAACGACATCGAGACGGCGTCGTCGTCCCAGATGTACGGTCGGGGATCGCCGTACGCTGGCGAGCAGACGAACCGGAACATCGTCGTGGAGTCGTCGAGCGAGAGCTCGTCACGGACCCCGCGGACGAACTCCTTGTTGGTCCGCTCCTGTTTTCGTCGTTTCGGGCTGAGCGGGGTGACGAGCGGGCCGAGTTTCGGGACGTTCATCGAGGGGGGCGGAGAGGTGACGGTCCGACCGACGGTCCGGTCTGTCACGAAGACCGGGAACTGGCCGACGGTCTGCCCGCCGTGGGAGGCGACGAACAGCTGCAGCTCACCGTCGGTGTGGTCTTCGAGCACTCGGAGCGCTGCTGGCAGGTGGAACACCTCGAACCCACTGTCTGGCAGTGCATCCCCCCACTCCGAGAGACCGACTCGTTCGATGTCCATGATGTTGGCGGGGAATCGCGTGAGCCACCCATTGTTACCGTCCGGCTACCCCTCGGCGCGAGGGTCGTGCGTCGGACGCGGCTGAGGGCCACTCGAGCAGTTCGTACAGTCGCCCCGGCGGGCCGACCCAGGCACCCCTGTCGAGCGCAGTCTCGACGAGTCGCCGGTAGAGTCGGGTGTGGCCGGGGAAGTCGGATTCGGCGAAGAAGCGCGGGTGCCAGAGGACGGTCATCACCGCGTCGTTGGCCGCGGCCTCGTCCAGCAGCTCCTTCAGTGCCGCCCAGGCACGGTCGAACTCCGCACCCGGGTCCGGGAGTGCCGACTCCATCACCGTCAGCGGGAAGACCACGAACTCGTCGTCGAACGGGCGACGGATGCCGTACTCGCCGTCGAACCCGAACGTCGACGAGGTCCCGGGCGTCGCGTCGTACCGCAGGCCGACGGCTCGCTGGTGTCGCCACGTCGCCGGCTCGTCGAGGTTCAGGTAGTGCTGGCGGCCGCCCAGGACGGGCTCACCGAGGATCGAATCGAGCCTGCGCTTCTCGCGCTCGAGCCTGTCCCTGTCCCGGTAGGAGTGATAGGAGCCGTGGAGTCCCACCTCCCAGTCAGCCGCCGCGAGCGACCGGACCAGCGCGACGATGTCCTGGTCGGTCAGGGAGTACCGGCCGCAGAACAGCCGCCAGCTCTCCGGATCGAACCAGCGCCGGACGGGGAGGTCGGTCAGCGTCCGCTCGTCCATGAAGTAGAACGCGGAGCGAACGCCGAGGTCCTCCTCCAGCTCGCGGACCGCGTCGAACGTCCAGAACGGGTTCTCGCCGTAGAGGAACTCACCGACCTGTGCGGGGTCGCGGTCCCGGAGCGCGTAGTACAACGACTGGTAGGTCTTGTACGGCCGGTCCACGTCGTGGGTGAGCAGCAGCGCGAACTCGTGGTCGTCGGGTACCGCACTCATCGTTCGGCCTCCAGCTCGAGCAGATCGAGCATGTAGCCCGTCACGTCGACCTTGTCGGCCAGCAGCCGGTTGCGTCCCTCGCGCCAGCGCGCCGCGGCCGCTGCGGGCTGTCTCGCCACGCCGTTGACGAGTTCGAGCAGCCGGTCGCCGTCCTCGGTCGACTGGACGAGCCCGTACTCCGACTCCAGTTCGACGAAGTTCTGGAGCGCTCCGGCACCGAAGGTGTCGTAGCGCAGCGCGGGCGTGCCGAGCAGGCCGGCCTCGGCCGCGGTCGTGTTCGAGTCGCCGACGTAGCAGTCCGCGAACCTGAGGAGGTCGTGGAGGCGCTCCGGCGGCACCGGCAGCGGTTCGGTCCCCGGCGGTGCGCCGCCATCGCCCTCGACGGACGCGTACACGGGGCCGAGGTCGCCGAGCGTGTCGACGACGCGCGACCGGACCTCCCCTGGCAGTGCGTCGTTCCCGTAGTCGTGGTGGGCGTCGCCGGCGACCAGCCGGACGACCGAGTAGGGTTCGTCGACGGCGACACCGTTCTCTCGCAGTGCCTCCGGAGACGGGTCGAACCGCGACGGGTGGAGGTACGCGAGCTCCTGGTACCCCTGGTAGCGACGCTGGCCGCCCCACCGTTCGTCGAACCCCGCCGGCGTACAGACCACGTCGGCGAGCGGGAGCGTCGAGCTCGCGAGCCAGCCAGCCGGTTCGGTGTCGTGGAAGACCACGCTCGGCGTGTCCGTCAGCCGTGCGGCGTGGACCGCGGCCGGATTGAGGCGGCTCACGACCACGTCGGGGTCGAAGCGTCTGACCTCGCGGAGCACACGCAGCTCGCGACCGAGCCACTCCCGGGCCAGCGCGAGCGGCGACTCGCCCTTCCTGGAGAGCGACCGGTGCTCGATACCCGCCGCGTCGAGCAGGTCCGTCGTCACCTCCTTCTCCCGGGAGAGGACGCGGACGTCGTGGCCCCCGCGGTCGAGCTCGGCGATGGCGTGTTTGAACAGGTGGACGTGGGCCGGGTGGGTCACGTCGAAGAGCGCTCGCATCGGTGCTCACTCCAGGTAGCCCAGGTCGGCCAGCCGGCGCTCGACGCCGGCGCTGTCCCCACCGCCGCCCTCGTGGTCCTCCGGGAGTGGTTCCCGGGTCCGGACCGGTGTCTTCCCGGGGACGGACTCGGGGTCGAACACGTCCAGCACCCGGCCGTCCATATCCGCCGGCACCGTCATGCCCATGGTGTGGAGGAGCGTCGGCGCGAGGTCGACGATCCGCGCGTCGAGGGTCAACCCCTCGGCGCGGAACGACGGGCCGGAGAACAGGAACAGCCCACTGGACTCGTTGCCACCCCGCCAGACGCCCTCGTCGGCGTACCACAGCCCCGCGCCGACGGCGTCGCTGGTGTGGACGTTCGGCCCCTGATCGAGGATGAGGTCCGGAGCGTTCTCGGCGTAGGGGCCCTCGTAGTGCTCCTCGCCGCGGTGGACCGCCTCGACGAGGGGCGCACCCGTCTCGGGATGGGTGAGGCCGGTGAGCTTCTCGACGAGTTCCTGCCGGACCGTCTCGTACCGGGGGTCCTTCTTCGACAGCGTGAGGTAGATCGGCCCCTGGTTGCTCGCGACGGCCGTCGTCCGCTCCCAGTTCACCGCAGAGAGGACCCGGTCCCGCTTGACGCCCTCCTCCCACGGGACGACCTTCTGGACCGACTCCGGGACGACCTTGCTGAGCGTGTCGACCATCCCGAGCTTCTTCGCGACCGTCAGCGCACGCTCGCGGGTGACACCCACCCTGCGGAACAGCTGGTCGACCGTCGTCCCGAGCGAGAGGTAGCCCTCCTCTGCCAGCCAGCGATTGATGTAGAACACCGTGTCGACGCGCTGGGTGCCGTGGTCGGACATCACGAGGATGTCGTGGTCCTGCTCGGTGAACCGCGTCAGGTTCTCGTCGATGCGTCGCCACGCCCGCTCGACCGGGGCGTCGCGCCAGAAGTAGTGCTGGAGCGCCATCGAGTAGAACACCGTCAGGTGGAGGAAGTCGGGCTGTTCGCGGTCGAGCAGCTGCTCGGCCGCCTCGAACCGCATGTCGATGAGTTCGAGGATGGCGTCGACCTCGTCCTCGCCGGTGTCCGACGGCGAGATCATCGGTGTGGGGTGGACGCTGTAGTCGAGCTCCTCGTCGAGGTAGCGCTCCACGTCCGCTGGCGTCGCGTAGCCGCTCTGGAGCGACCGGTACTCGGAGTCCGAGGCGTCGGGGCCACCGGCGACCATGAACCCGTCCATCTCCTTCGGCGGGTACGTCGACGGGACGTTGACGACGCCGGCACGGAGCCCCTCGTCCTCGACGTAGTCCCAGAGCTCGGCGCTCCGGAAGTCCGTCGCGTCGTGGAACACGTGCTCCCGTTCGTCGGTGTCGATGCGGTCGAACCGGAACACGTCGAGCTTGCCCGGGTTCTTCCCCGTCGCGTAGCACTTCCAGTTCGGGACGGTCAGCGGCGGGAGACAGCTACGGGAGGTGCCGCCGATGCCGTCGTCGATGAGTCGTTGCAGGTTGGGGAGTCTACCCTCGTCGAGCCACTCCCGCAACAGGGGCCAGTTCGCGCCGTCGAGTCCGATCACGATGGTGGTCATGGTAGTTGGTGGAGTCCGTGTTTGACGATGTTCGTCGCGGTGTCTTTCGTGCGCTCGACCAGCAGCTCGACCACGTCGCCCGCCCACCGGTTGGGATGCGAGAGGACGCACGCGCGGGAGACCCGGTGGTTCCGGAACAGCGTGGCGAGCTCGTGGGTCGTGTCGGCCGAGACGCGCTTGTCGCCCTCGCCCATGGTGTGGTCCTTTATCTTCAGGGCGCCATCTCGCCAGGTCCGGCCCGTGTCCGAGAAGTAGACCACGTCCTCGAAGTCCATCGAGAGGTACGCCTCGCCGAGCAGGTCGAACTCGGCGAAGCCGGCGTGGTCCCAGAGGTCGCGGTTGTCGTGCGGCGTCAGCGGGTTGCCGTGCATGCAGACCGTGTCGACCGAGACGAGGCTGCGCAGCATCGACAGGTTCCGGCCGAAGACATCGCGGGCGAGCTTCGGGTCGCCGTCGGCCCGGTCCATCGACTCGTAGTGCAGGCCGACCTCGTGGCCGAGCGACTCCAGCCGCCGGATGAGGTCGGGGCGGAACACCTCGTCGGTGGTCCGGACGTAGTAGGTGGACTGGATGCCTCGGTCGGCCTCGAGCTCCGCGAAGACGAGCGAGTTCGCGGGCTTGCGGTCCACGTCGTGGCGGTGGACCACGAACGATTCGGGCAGCTGCTCTCGCTGCAGGTACTCCCGCATCGTGAGGCTCTCGTAGCCGCAGGCGTCGAGCGTGTCCAGCAGCAGCCGGTAGGCGTCGTACGTGAAGTCGGCCGGGGGCTCGCCCGCCACGATCAGTCACCTCCCACGGTGTAGACCCGGTGGTCGGTGTCGGCGAGGTCGAGCGCCTGCCGCCCGTCGACGACGGCGAGTCGGTCGAACGCCGCCCAGTCGAGATCGTCGAACTCGTCGTGGGCCGTGACGAGGACCGCCCCCTCGATGTCGCGGTCGGACAGCTCGTACGGGTCCAGGACCTCGTGGGGGAACCCGGGGACGTGGTCGACGAGCGGGTCGACCCCGAGCACGGTCACCCCGGCGTCGGCCAGCCGGGCGGCGAGCGGCTTCGCCGGCGTCGCCCGCACCTCCGCGACGCCCGGCCGGTAGGTCAGCCCGAGGACGGCGACGGTGGCATCCTCGGGCGATGTCCCGACGGCGTGGAGCTCGTCGAGCAGCCGCTCCGCGACGAACGCGGGCATCCGGTCGTTCACCGCGCGGGCGGTCCGGAGCAGCGGCGCATCGGGTTCGAACTGCCCCATGACGAAGTGCGGGTAGTACGGGATGCAGTGCCCGCCGACGCCGGCGCCCGGCGTGTGGATGTCACAGAACGGCTGGGTGTTCGCCGTCTCGATGGCCTCGGTCACGTCGATGCCGAACGCGTCGGCGAACTGCGCGAGCTCGTTCGCAAGCGCGATGTTCACGTCGCGGTACAGCCCCTCGAACACCTTCACCGCCTCCGCGGTCGTCGCGTCGGTGACCGCGTGGACGCCGGCGTCGTTGATCTCCCGATAGACCCGCCGGGCCAGCTCGGTGCTCGCCGGGTCGACCCCGCCGACGACCTTCGGGTAGCTCCCGCGGATGTCCTCGATGGCCCGACCGCTCATGGTGCGCTCCGGGCAGAACGCCAGGCCGAACTCGTCCGGATCGAGGCCGCTCTTCGCGACGAGCGCCGGCTGGAGCCGGTCGACGCAGGTACGGGGTGGGACCGTACACTCGACGAACACCGCGTCGCCCGGCTGGAGGCCGGCCGCCACGTCATCGATTGCGGCGTCGAGTGCACCGAGTTCGGGCTCGCCGTCGGTGACGAGCGTCGGGACCATCACGACGTGGATGCATGCGGACGCAGCCGCCCGTTCGCCGTCGGTCGTGGCCCGGAGCGCCCCCCGCTCGACGGTCCGCGAGACGAGTTCGTCCAGCCCGGGCTCGCCTGCGACGTGGCTCTCGCCCGCCTCGACGGCGGCGACGACGCCCTCGTCGACGTCGACGCCGACCACGTCGCCGGTCGCCTCGGCGAAGACGGCCGCCAGCGGGAGGCCCATCTTCCCGAGCCCGTACACCGCGACCTGGTACTCGCCGAGACCGAACGCCCAGGGGAACGTCCGTTCGTCACCGTGGGGCGGGTAGGGTGCCTCGGGGACGGTCTCGCTCACGGCTCGGCCACCTCCGTCCGGCCGAGCGCGCCCTCGACCTGCTGTGCCAGTGCCACCGCGCGGAGCCCGTCCGCCGCCGTGACTATCGGCTCGGAGCCGTCCCGGGCCGCCTGCGCGAACGACCGGAGCTCGTGTTTCAGCGGCTCGCCGTTGTCGACGATGGGTCGCTCGACGACGCTGGCAGTGCGGTGGCGGACCCCCGACGACCCGGCGACGACCTCCGAGAGCGAGTGCCGGTACACCTCGACCGACTGCGCGAGGTAGTCGAGCGTGACGTAGCACTCGCCAGCGGTCAGCGTCAGCTCCCTGACCTTCTGCTGGGTCGCCCGGCTCGCGTCGACCGTCGCGACGGTGCCGTCCGCGAACCGGAGCTGCGCGGAGACGTGCTGGTCGGCGAGCGTGCCGACGGCGGACACCTGGCGGACCTCGCTGTCCACGATGGAGGCCACCACGTCGAGGTCGTGGACCATCAGGTCCAGCATCACCGAGTCCCGCCCGCCACCGCTCGGAGGCGGCCCCAGCCGGCGCGCGGACATCGCCACGACGTCGAGCTCGTCGACGAACGACTGCAGCGACCGGACGGCGGGGTTGAACCGCTCGACGTGGCCCACCTGCAGGGTGACCCCCGCGGCCTCCGCCCGCGCGGCCAGATCGCGTCCGGCCTCGATGTCGTGGACGAACGGTTTCTCGACGAGCACGTGGACGCCGGCGTCGATGCACGCCCGTGCGGTCTCGACGTGATACTGGGTCGGGACGGCGACGGAGACGACGTCCGCCCGGGCGAGCAGTTCGGACTGCGGGAGCGCCGGGACGTCGTGTCGGTCCGCCACGGTCGCGGCCGTCTTCGAGTCGGCGTCGGTCACCCCGACGAGGGTCGTCTCGGGGAGTTCGTCGTAGACGCGGGCGTGGTTTGCACCCATGTTGCCGACGCCGAGCACGCCCGCCGCGAGCACGTCGTCAGGCACGGTAGAACCCCCTGACCGCCTCTGCGACTGCCCGGGCCTCGCGGTCGTCGAGTCCGGGGTGGACCGGCAGCGAGAGCACCTCCTGGGCGAGGCGCTCCGCCACGCGGCAGTCCGCCTCGACGGACTCGAACGCCGGTTCCCGATGGACCGGCGTCGGGTAGTAGACGCCGCTGTCGATGCCGCGGCGCTCCAGGTGGTCGGCGAGGGCCTCGCGCTGTTCCGTCAGGACGGTGTACTGGTTGAACACGTGCAATCGGTCGGCTGGCGTCCGGGGCGTCCGGATCGGCAGCCCGGTGAGCCGCTCCGTCAGCGTCGCCGCGTGGGCACGGCGCCGACGGTTGAACTCGGGAAGTCGACGGAGCTGTTCCAGGCCGATGGCCGCCGCGATGCTCGTCATCCGGAAGTTGTGCCCGGTCTCGACGAAGCGCCCGGTGCCGTCGCGGCCGTGGTCGACGAACCGACGGATGCGGGCGGCGACCTCGTCGTCGTCCGTCGTCACCATCCCGCCCTCCCCGGTCGTCATGTTCTTCGACGGGTAGAAGCTGAAGCAGCCGGCGTCGCCGTGGGAGCCGACCGGTTCCTCGTCGACGGTCGCGCCGTGGGCCTGGCAGGCGTCCTCGACGAGGGTGAGGTCGTGTTCCGTCGCGAGCTCGCGGAGCCGGGGCATGTCGGCCGGCAGCCCGAACAGGTGGACCGGGACGACCGCGTCGACGTCCCGACGGCGGGCGACCTCCGCGACGGCGTCTACGTCGATGGTGTACGTCGTCGGGTCGACGTCGACGAACAGCGGCTCCGCGCCGACGTGTCGGATGGCGTTCGCCGTCGCCACGAACGTGAAGGGTGACGTGACGACGGTGTCGCCCGAACAGACGCCGCAGGCGACGAGCGCGGCGTGGAGCGCGGTGGTCCCGTTCGACGTGGCGACGGCGTGGTCCGTGCCGCAGTAGTCGGCGAAGGCGTCCTCGAACGAGCGGACCGTCGAGCCGTCGGCGAGCTGGCCGTCCGACAGGACCGACGCGATCCGGTCCCGTTCCCTGTCGCCGACGACCGGGTCGACGAGGTCGATCATGGCTCGGCGTTCCCCCCCTCGAGCTCGTCCGGCAGCGGCTGGAACGTCGCCGGTACCCCCGTCGCGAGCGTGTCCGGTGGGACGTCGCGGGTGACGACGGCGCCCGCAGCGACGAACGACCGCTCGCCGACGGTCAGGCCCGGGAGCACCGTCGCGTTCGCTCCGATGGACACGTCGTCCTCGAGTCTGGGCCCGACCAGCTCCACCTCCCGGCGCGTCGGGTACGGGTCGTTCGTCAGGGTCGCGTTCGGGCCGAGGAACACCCGCCTCCCGAGGTCGGAGTTCGTCGGCACGTAGGCGCCGGTCTGGAGGCTCGTGCCGGAGCCGACGGCGGTCTGCCCGTCGACGACGGCTCTGGTCCCGACGACCACGTCGTCACCGAGCGTCGTCCCCTCCCGGACGAGCGCGTGGTGGCCGGTCTGGAGGTTGTCGCCGGCGACGACGTCCGAGTAGATGACCGTCCCTGCCCGCACACGCGGGGCGTGCCCGAGGGTCGGTGGCTCACCGTCCGGTGGTGTCCCGAGGACGGCCGTCTGGTCCACGTGGCCCTGTTCGCCGACGGCCGCACGCGTCCGAGTCCGGTCGCTCATCGCACTCCCCTCCGGTCACGTCGCCGGTTCCCCACCGCATCGAGAACGATACTTCGTGGCATGATGGTCGATCACCGGCCCCTCGGCCGGAACTGGTTCGCTGGTCAGTTGGACTACCCTTTGTTATGGTGTAGTTGCGACTTCGTCGTCTCCGTCTAACCGATATCGACGATTGCGTCTCCGCGCGAGGTCCACTCCGTCTGGCGGTCTCTCGAGGGCTCGTCGTGCGCCCCGTCTCGGACGCGACCGGTCTGGCCGGACGGACACGAACCGGGCGGCTGCCTTCGGTCGTGCCAGCGCGATCCGGCCGACACGCGATAGTGGCCGCATACTAACGGTACGTCCGCACCGGACCCGGCACATGGGAACGGTCGTACTGTCGGTCGATGCGGAACTCGCCTGGGGCTTCCACGACAAGTCCTCACCACCGATGGCCCGGATAGCGGCGGCCCGTGAGGGATGGCGGGCGCTCCTGGACGTGTTCGACGAACACGAGCTGCCCGCGACCTGGGCGGTGGTCGGCCACCTGTTCCTCAGCAGCTGCGACGGCTCCCATCCCGACATCCCGGCCCCGCCGGGGTGGTTCAGTGCGGAGCGCGACGGCGACCTCGCCGACGAGGTACTGTTCTGTGCCCCCGAGCTCGTCGGCGACATCGGCCGGGCCGACACCGAGCACGACCTCGGCATCCACACGTTCTCGCACGTCCAGTTCGGCGCGCTGGAGACCACGGCCGCGCTCGCCCGGACCGAGATCGAGCTCGCCGTCGACGTCGCCAGACAGGCGGGCTTCGACCCCGCGTCGTTCGTCTTCCCCCGGAACGACGTCGGCCACCGGTCAGAGCTGGCGGACTCACCCATCCTCTGCTACCGCGGCGTCCGACCCACCGACGGGGGTGGACTCGGGAGCCGCAGTGGCAAGGTCAGGGCCGCGGCCTTCGGGCCGACGGCACCACCGCTGGTCGAACCGAGCATCGACGAGTTCGGCCTCGTCGACGTCCCCGCGTCGCTCTACCTGTACGGCTTCCAGGGCGTCGGCTGTCGGATGGCGTCGCTGCTGCGGGAGGACCCCGTCGTGGCGGCCGTCAGGTCGGGACTGGACGCGGCAGCCGAGCGCGACGGCGTCCTCCACCTCTGGCTCCACCCGAACAACCTCGTCACCGAGCGCGACCACGAGCGGCTCGGACAGGTCTGTGAGCTCGTGGCGCGCTACCGGGACGAGACGGACGTCGCGGTCGAGACGATGCGGTCGGTCGCCCGACGCACGCTCGCGGCCCGGTCCGACACGGCCGGCGACGACCCGACGCCGGCCGACCCCCAGTCACCGTGAGTCGTGCTCGCTGAAGGTGAGCGCCCAGTTCTCCGGTCGGCGGATGTCGAGCCCACCGACCTGCCAGGCCTGCTCGCCGGCGTCGGCGAGGTCGTAGGCGATCTGGCGTGACGGTGACGCGCCGAGCGAGAGCGGTCGTCTGTCGTCCGGCAGGAAGCCGAAGCGACGCAGCAACCCGGGGTCGACGGTGTCGCCGGCGACGGCGACGAGGGTCGAGTCGCTCGCGTCCTCGACGACGGCCGCCAGGAGTGCCCGCATCGCGGCCCGCGGCCGCACCGTCCGGTCTATCGGGACCGGCTCCATCACGTTGGTCACCGTCCCACGCTCGGTTCTCGCGGTTCCCGTGATCAGTGCAGCGACCGCCTCGCCGTCCCGTTCGGCGACGTAGCTGTCGTACGACCAGCGCGGGTTAGCGAAGCGCCAGCGGTAGAACGGTTCGTCTCGGACCGCGTGGACCCGCCGTTCGGTCGCCCGGCTGGCCAGCCCCGCGAGGCGCTCTGCCGGCGGGTCCTCGTACCGAACGACGCTCCCACCGAAGTCGACGTCGCGCAGGGTCCGCTCGGCCGTCCGCGCGGCCGAGACGACCCGACCGCCGACCGAGGCGAGACTGTCGGCGCCAGCGGGAGACCCCTCGTCGATGACGCTTCCGGGGTCGTGGACACGGTACCGTGTCACCAGCTCCTGGACGAGTTCGCCGCCGACGTTCCGGTAGCCCGGCTCGGACAGCGAGTTAGGGAAGTTGAACGCGAACCGGGGGGGCTGCCCGGAGTAGTAGTCCATCGCGAACGCCGTCGTCCGGGTGAACAACCCCTTTCGCCGGTGGTCCTCGTGGACGATGGTGTCGCCGAACCGGAGTGCGAGGGTCCGGGTCTCGCCCGCCTGCATCCGGTAGGGTACCTGCGGCCGCGCTGCCACGACGCCGTCCGTGTCGTCGACCGCGACGACGACCGGAACGTGGGCGACGTACGGGTTGTCCTCGTACTTCCAGCGGAACCAGGCCTCCGTCGCCGGTCCCATCACGGACCGGTAGAGGCCCAGGAAGTCGTTTCTGTCCGCCGGTTCGAAGAATCGAATCGTGTAGTCGTCACCCCCCGACTGGCCGTCGCCCATCAGTCCGTTGCCGGGCCGTCAGACTCGACGAGCCTCCCAGCGACGTTCTCGGCGGTCGCGTCGGCCTCGACCTCGGCGTGTGACTGGAACACCGGGCAGTCGGTCGCGTGGTGGAACTCGAACCTGTCGTTGCAGATGTCCGCCCGCATCGGCGAGACGAACGTCTCCTGGATTGCACAGTACGGCCGCTCGTGGTCGAACTCGACATCGTCGTCGGCACGGCGGTACTCGAGGTACGGACACGGCATACTCCCCCCATCCGGATGTGGCGTCAATGTAATAGCACCGTTATCGGTTCTAAGGGGTTGCTTCGACGAATCCGGTACGGACGGACGACACCGCCCCGCTCAAACGCGACGTTCGAACCGGTTAGCAACCGTATGCGTCCGCCGGGGGGCACGTACGGACCACATAACGAGATGCTGCTCTCGGTAAGCTGACCGTGATGAAACCGACCGTTCACCAGCGAACTGTCGCACGCGACGGAGGTGACAGACCGTGACCGCCGACCTGGACGTCGAGGTGATCGACAGTGTCCACGAGGTCAACGAGAACCAGTGGAACAATCTGGTCGAGCAGGCGGACCTCGGCTCCGTCTTCCACCGCCACGGGTGGCTCGCGCTCGTGGAGGAGCACGTCCCAGAGTGCCGGCCGCTGCACGTCGTCGTCACGAAGAAGGGCAACCCTGTCGGTCTGCTCCCGAACTTCGCCGGACCGATCTACCTCCCGACGGCGACGCGGCTCGGGAATCGCCTCCCGCTTCGTGAGGTCGTCAGCGTCGACCCCGGCTTCGGCGGGCCGGTCGTCTCCAGCGACGAGCGGGACTGTCTGGAGCTGCTGTTCGACGCCCTCGACGGGGAGACCGGCGTCGGGACCCTGTACCACGCCATCAGGACCAACGACCTCGGCTACGTGCGCTACGGCAAGTGGCTCGCGAAGCGGGGGTACGAACCCACGCTCGTGAACTGCCGGTTCCGGATCGCCCTGGACGAGGACTGGTCGGCCATCAAGTCGGAGATGCAGAGCGGGCGGCGACGCGCGCTCAGGCAGGCCGACGAGGACGGCGTCGAGGTCGTCGAACGGGCTCCCGACCAGGCGACCGCGAGAGAGCTCTACGACGACTACGTCGCGAACGTCGAACGCGTCGGTGGCGTCCCGTACGAACGGCCGTTCTTCGAGGCCCTGCTGACCGAGTTCTCCGACCGGGTCCGCGTGTTCAGTGCGGTCCACGACGGCGAACCGGTCGGCTCGTACGTCAACATCCTCGACGACGAGCAGAAGACGGTCCACTTCTACTTCTCCGCCATCCCGGACGAGGACTGCTTCTCGCACCACCCCTCCGAGGTCCTGCATAGACGGGGCATCAGATGGGCCCTCGACAACGGCTACCGCTACTACGACTTCGGGGCGACCGGTGCCCACTTCGACGAGACGGTGTTCAGGTACAAGTCCCGCTACGGCGGCGAGGCCGTGCCGACGCTCCAGTGGCGGAAGGGCCACTCCCGTGTCGGCTGGCCGGCGTTCAAGCTCGGCCGGAACGTCTACCAGAAGGCGACGTACTGAGCCGGCTTCGGTGGGTGTCGGCCCGACGGGAGGAGTGTCGAGTACCGTATATCGGACAGACGACTGTCGTGACACGGACTTGTCCAGGTCCTGTTGTACGCGGTTCCCGTGCAAAGTCCGGTCATTCAGATGCTGAACCTGTTTCCCCCACCTCTCATATACCGACGAGAGCTTACAGGAATTTTATATAATTTCCGCCAGCACTTACCGTATGGGAAGTCGTCTTTCGAGACTCTCTCCGTCCCCCGTCTTCGTGTTCTTCTTCGTGGGGGTCGTGCTCCTCCTCGTCGTCTCGACTTCGTTCGGAATCGGAGCGATCCGGTACGAGTTCAGCTACGTCGGGACGGTCGACGACCCGACCGATGCACGCTGGCGGTTCGACTACGAAGATCTCACGGCCGAGGACAGACGGGTCGTGCAGCGGGCGATGGAGGGGGAGCGGTTCGTATTCGAAAGCGACGGGCAATTGCCCGGGCCAGGACGTGGAGATATCGCATTCAGGTATCAGGGGGAGTGGCATCTGTTCGAGCGGCGGATGTACTTCGAACCGGAGTCAGCGTTCGGAATCGCGTCGATTGCGAGTGGGCTGGCTGGGTTCGCCTGTATCGGGGAATCAGTTCGACGGAAGCGACGAGCGTGAAAAGCAGGATTCGGAGCTGCATCCTCACGATGGTCGACGGCACTGTCCGGTTCCGAATCCGGAACAGACGCCGTCTCGACGTGTCGTCCGTGTCCCTCGTACCCGTGGTATCGGATTCGACCGCCCTCAGTCCATCCCGAGCATCTCGCGGGCCTCGTCCGGCGTCGCGAGTTCCCGACCGAGGTGGTCGACGATGTCGACGGTCCGACGGACCAGCTGCTGGTTGCTCTCGGCCTGTGCGCCACGCTCGAAGTAGAGGTTGTCCTCCATCCCGATGCGCACGTGGCCCCCGAGGATGGTCGCGAACAGCGTCAGCGGGAGCTGGTGCCGGCCGGTCGCGAGGATGTTGAACTCCGAGTCCTCCGGGAGCGTGTCGACCAGCGCCTGCACGTGCCGCGGGTGTGGCGGGGTGAACACCTGCCCGCCGAAGATGATGTTGATGTAGTACGGCGGGTCGAGGAGGCCATCGTCGATGAGCCGCTTCGCCTCCTGGAGCTGGCCGCTGTTGAAGCACTCCAGCTCCGGCTTGATGCCCTTGTCCTGCATCTCGGCCGCGAGCCGGTCGATGTTGTGGCGGGTGTGCTCGGTGATGATGTGCTGGTCGCGCTTGAACGGCCCCAGGTCGAGCGACGCCATCTCCGGGGCCGGCTCGGTCCGGATCCCCTGGATGCGTTCGGGCAGTGTCGCCTGCCCGCCGGTGGTGTTCTGGATGATGATGTCGTCGCAGCGCTCCCGGATGGCGTCGTTGACCGCCTGGAGCCGGCTCGCGTCGTTCTCGCCGTGCTCGTCGCGGCCGTGGACGTGGACGATGGCGGCCCCGAGTCGTTCGCACTCGGCGACCTGACGGGCGATCTCGTCCGGCTGCTCCGGCAGGTTCGGGTTCGCGTCCTTCCCGTGGACACCGCCCGTGGTCGCGACGGTGAGGACGAGTTTCTTCCCGGACAGATACTCCTCGTAGGTCATGCTGACCGGGTTCGAGGGGACGCCCCGGTTTTGTATTGAGCCGGGTACCGGTCAGTACGGACGGTAGCCAGTTCCTGACGACCGGAACTGTGTTTCAGGACGAGCCGCAGCAGGGAACGTGAAGCGGCGGCAGTGGCGCCGGTGGAGTGGCCGCGTCAGCCGGGACCTGCAGGGGACCGCCGGAGCGTCGCGACCCCTCCCGGGAATCTCGGACTGCTCACGCCATGTCCGAGAGGTCGACGAGGTCGTTCTCGCCGACGACCATGAAGGCGTCGTCGTGGAGCATGTCCTCGTCCTCCGGGAGCAGCAGCAGCCGCTCGTACCGCTCTGCCTTCACCACGCTGATGGAGAGGTACTCGTACTCGAGGTCGGTCTCGGGGTGGGGGTGCGGTGCAGCGTCCTCCCACTTCTGTTCGAGGTCGGTCATGGCTGCTCACCCCCGAACCGGATGTCGACGTGGCCGTTCACGGAGACCTCCTCGATCACACCCGAGTACCGGTAGACGTGGGTATCGCCGTCGACGATGCCGACGACCCGCCCGTTCGTTGGCGAGCCGGGCTGTTCGACGGCTTCGGCGGCCGAACTCGCGTCGCTGTCCGGCCGGATGCTCCCCGAGACCGACACCGTGTAGGTCGCGTCGTCGTGGGTGTCGCTCCCGTCGACGACGAGCCGGCTCGGAAGCCCATCGGCGGATCCGGCCGGCTCCGCTTCGGCCTCCTGGCCCGGGTCCCGGACGTCCGTTCCTTCCGTGCGGTCGCCATCGGGAACCTGCTCGAGGTCCGTCCCATCCGTTTCCTCGGTGGCGTCCTTCCAGTCGACCTCCACGTCGACCACGAAGCCGTCAGATGCTTCGGTGATCGAGACCGACCGATGGTTCTCGTCCGACCTCTCGTTCGAGCTCCCCGGTTCCCGTCTCCTGTCTGCCATTTCAGACACCCTGGAGCGTGATGTCGGCGTTCCCGTCGACCGTCACTTCGGTGACCGAACCGGAGTAGCGGTAGACGTCGGTGCCGTCGTGGACCAGCCCGATGACCTTGCCGTCGCGGGCGACGTCCTCGAAGCGGTCGAACAGCCCGGCCGCCGAGCTGTCGGCGTTGTCCTTGACGATGTCGCCGGAGACCGTCACCGTGTACGCCGTGACGCTGTCGGCGTCGGTGCTGTCGACGACCAGCTCGTTCGGGAGCTCCTCGTCGCTGCTCCCGTCGTCGGCCGACCCATCGTCCGTGGAGTCGTCCGTCGAATCGTCGCTGGAGCCGTCGTCCGAGCCGCTATCGTCGCTGCTCCCGTCGTCGGCCGACCCATCGTCCGTGGAGTCGTCCGTACCGTCGTCGGTGGACCCATCGTCCGTCGACCCATCGTCGGCGGCGTCGTCCGTCGAGTCGTCGCTGGACTCGCCGACGAGTTCCGCGAACGTGGTCGGTTCGCCGTCGACGGCGACCGAGACGTCGTAGCCGTCGGAGACGCTGTAGTCCACCGGCTCGCCGCTGAAGATGAACGAGTCGACCGCATCGGGGTCGAGCGCGCGGCTCGCGATGGTCGTCGTGCCGTCGTCGTTCTCGCTGACGACGTCCTCGTCGGTCTCGGACTCCGGGCCGTACTCGGCGTCGCCGGTGACAGTGACCGACACCTCGGGCACGTCGCCGTCGTTATCGGCGGACGCGGAGATGCGGAGCTCGTGCTGTTCGGTCGTGTCGCCCGAGCCGTCGTCGCTGGAACCGTCGTCGGTCGGCTCCTCGCCGACCAGCTCGGCGAACGTCGTCATCGTCCCGTTGAGCGAGACGTCGACCGTGTAGCCGTCCGGAACGCTGTAGTCGACGACGTCGCCGTCGAACAGGAAGCTGTCGAGTTCGTCGGGGTCGAGGTCCCTGCTGGTGATCAGCGAGCCGCGGTCGACCACGTCGAGACTGTCGCTGTCAGACTCCGCGTCGCTCCCGAAGCCGGCGTCGCCCGTGACCGTGAGCGTGACCTCCGGCACCGCCTCCTCATTGTCGGGGGAGGCGTGCAGCACGACGTTGTTCTCGTAGTCCTCGGGTGTCGGCTCGCTATCGCCGCCCGAGTCGGGCTCGCTTGCCCCGGCGTCGATGGGCGCCCCGAGGAACTCCTCGAAGTCGGTTCGGGGCGGCGTCGCGCCGTCGCCGCGGGTCACGTCCACCTCGTCGACGCCCTCCATCTCGAGGTCGCCGCCACCGGAGATGTGGACGTTCTCGGCGCTCCAGCTCGCGTCGTCGCTCTTGTTCCGGACGACCGGCTGGCCCGTCTCGTTCAGAACACGGCAGTTCCGGAGCACACCGCTCGTCTCGGAGGCCCTGAGCTCGACCGGCGAGCCAGTCCCGGAGACGTCGCGGTAGACGAAGTCACAGTTCTCGATGACGTGGTCGCCCGGTTCGCGCAGCCGGATACCGCGAGCGTTGGCCGAGTTCTGTCCGTCCGTCGGCACCTCGCCGTCGATGATGACGAGCGAGTTGTACACCTCGCTGTCGCCGAAGCCGAGTCGGATGCCGGCGATGTTGTTGTTGTGCGAGACGCAGTTCTCGTAGACGACGCGACCGTTGTCGGTGTAGGCGCCGTTGTTACCGAACCCCTGCCAGTAGCAGTTGCGTACGAAGGCCTCGCCAGCGTGCTCGCTGTCGGCGTAGAGGAAGCGGTCCTCCTCCTGGCTCGCGCCGTCGGGGGCACGGATGTGCTCGAACCGGAGGGTGCCACCCTCGCCCACGGCGAAGGTAATGCCGGCCTTCGGCTCGGGGTTGGCCCCACGGAAGGTCACGTTCCGGAACAGGACCGTCCCGCTGCCGTGTGCGAACTCGCCGCCCAAGGTGCTGTTAACCCTGAACTCGACGTCGCCGATCTCCCCGTCGCCGACGAGCGCCGCGTCGCCGTCGTCCGGGCCGGAGAGGGTACCGTTCCACTCGTACTCGCCCGGCGGGATATGGACCTCGTTACCACTCTGGAAGTACTCGTCGATGTAGGGGTCGATCTCGTCGCCCGACGAGAGCCCCTCCGCACCGAGGTCGACCACGGTCCCGAACTCGCCGTTAGGCGCCGCCGAAGCAGCAGACCCGAGCGCCCCGAGCGACGCCGCCGAAACGGCCGCTGTCCCCAGGAATCGAAGGGTTTCACGCCTGCTTACTCCACCAGTCTGTTCGTCACCGTTGGCCTTGTCAGATGCCATGGGCCAGTAGCCCGGCACTACCCCATTAGTAATTTTCACCAACTCGCACCCGAACAGTACCCGACTGCAACCGGTTGACGGCACGATACAGACCGATTACAGACCAGTTACCGTCGGTTCGCTGTGGGTTGTGGACCGGTAGTCACCGGTATTCCGGGGCCCGCGAAAGCAGGCGTTTCCGTGGGTAACCGTCGTCTTTCGTATCCCCGGCACCGGTTCTCGTGGCCGAAAACGTCTCCATACCTCGCTGTATCGGGGTCCTAACCGCCGGTTCGCCGTCGTTCGCCGCACGGTGAGACCACCGCAGACCGGGCGAGAACTCAGGCGCAGGCCGGCTGAGAACACAGGCGCAGGCCGGTTGAGAACACAGACCAAGGCTGGTCGAGAACAGCGACACCGACAGGCAGAGGACACCGACACGGCGTGTCATGCGTTCACCTGTCGGCGGCGGTGTATCCGGTTCACCGAACTGCAGCTGCTGGGACCACGACCGCCGGCTGCAGTGAACTGCCCTCCAAGCCCACGCTCCTGGGGTCGCGAACCCGTCCAGCAGATCCCTCGTTTCCAGCGGGACACAGACGCTCGTCGTCCACCGGCTAACGCGGGGCCGTCCCCCACATATGGCTGCATAACAAAGGGTCGAGGTCCGCTCTCAGCGTCCACATGCCAACCGAGTCGGACGCGGGTCTCGAGACACTGCTCGTCGGTCTCGATGCCGCCTGTCCACGGGTCCTGGACGAGCTCTTCGAGGCCGGCGTGACGCCGAACCTGGCCGCGTTCTACGACGAGGCCGCGAGTGGTCCGCTCGCCTCACAGCTCCCCCCCTGGACCCCGAGTGCCTGGCCCTCGATCTACACCGGAGTGAACCCCGGGAAGCACGGCGTGTTCGGGTTCCTGCGCTTTCGTGGCTACGACTGGGACATCGTGAACTACGACGACGTCCGTGAGTTCTCCCTCTGGGAGCTCCTGGGCCATCAGGAGAAACGGAGCGTCGTCGTCAACGTTCCCGTCACCGGGCCACCCCGTTCGTTCCCCGGCGCACTCGTTCCGGGCTACGTGGCGCCGGAGAACCCGACCTGTCACCCCGAGGGACTGCTCGACGAGCTCCGCGAGGTCGTCCCCGAGTACCGCGTCTACCCTCCCGATGCGGACGATCGCGACGAACAGGTCCAGCACTATCGCGACTGCGTTGCCGCCCGTGGCGAGGCGTTCGACTACCTCGCCGGGCGGTTCGACCCCGACTTCGGGTTCGTCCAGTTCCAGGTGTGTGACACCGTCTTCCACCAGAATCCGGGGGACTGGGACGCCGTCGAATCGGTGTACGCCGCCATCGACGACGTGTTCGGCCAGCTCCTGGTGGAACACGACCCCGAGACGGTCATCGTCGCGAGCGACCACGGCATCGGTGAGTACGACGGCTACGAGTTCCGGGTGAACGAGTACCTCGCCGACAGAGGCTACGTCGAGACGACCCGTGACGGGACCGGGATGCCGTCGTGGTCGAGCATCGCACGCGAGCGGTTCCACACGGACGACGGACAGGGTGGGAGCCTGACCGACGCCGTCGACCAGGCGGCCCAGCGAGCTGTCGCGACAGCCGCCCGCGCCGGCGTCACCGCAGACCGGGTCTACCGCTATCTCGACCGTGTCGGACTGGCCGAACCGGTGGCCGACAGGCTCGATCCCGAGCTCGTCCGGGCGGGCACCCGTCGTGTCGACTTCGGTGAGTCGATGGCGTTCATGCGCGACCGGATCGAGCTCGGCATCCGCCTGAACCTCGTCGGACGTGAGCCCGACGGTGTCGTCCCGACCGACGACTACGACTCGGTCCGGACCGAACTCATCGACACACTCGAACGCGCTCGGACACCGAACGGCGAGCGAGTGTTCGAGCAGGTCCTCCCGCGCGAATCGGTGTTCCACGGCCCCTACATCGAGGAGGCGCCGGATCTGATCGTCGTGCCGGCGGGCTTCGACCAGTTCCTCTCCGCCTCGCTCCGTGGCGAACAGTTCAGTGAGCCGACCGAATCCTGGAACCACAAACCGACCGGCTCGGTCGCCGTGGCCGGACCGAACGTCGACCAGCAGCGGTCCATCGGCGAGCCCGGGCTGCTCGACATCGCCCCCACGGTGTGTGCGTCGGTCGGCGTGCCCGTCCCGCACCGGATGGATGGGGAGCCACTGACGGTCGTCCCGACCCCCCCTGAGGAGCGGTATCCGCCGTATCCCCACGGTGGCGGGAGCGGGGCGAGACAGCGCTACACTGCCGGTACGGACGGCCGTGAAACACGCGGGGAGGTAGAATGAGCTACCACTGTGAGGAACTCGACCCGACCGACCGAGACCGATGGAACGAACTCGTCGAGACCGCACCCCAGGGAACGCCCTTCCACCTGTTCGAGAGCCTCGAGGTGTTCGCTCGCGACTCCGGGACCGCGCTCCACCCACTCCTGGTGAAGAAGGGACAGGAACCGATCGGTCTGTTCCCGGTCTTCGATCGGCGTGTCGGCCCCGTTAGGGTGGCGTTCTCCCCGCCACCGGACCTGAAGATCGAGTACATGGGCCCGGTGCTCGTCGAGCGCCAGCAGCTGAAACCCCGCCGGCGCGAGAAGCGGCTCGCACGACTGGTCGAAACGAGTCTCGACTGGGTCGACGACGAGATCGACCCGCGCTTCGTACACGCCCGAACGGGGGCGAGGTTCGACGACCCGCGACCGTTCGTCTGGCGCGACTGGCAGGTCGTCCCGAGACACACCTACGTGATCGACCTCACGCGGGACCTCGACGACCTGTTCATGGCGTTCAGCTCCGATGCGCGGTCGAACGTGCGGCGAGCCGAGGAGTACGACGTCGTCGTCCGGGAGGGCGACCGCGACGACATCGAGCCCATCATCGACATCGTCCGCCGTCGCCACGCCGAACAGGACGTGGCATTCCCCCTGAGAGCCTCGACAGTGACCGCTCTCTACGACACACTCCCCGAGGGCGTGGTCAGACCGTACGTCTGTGAGCTGGATGGGTCGTTCGTCGGCGGGCAGCTGTCGCTCGAGCTCGACGACGACCACATCGTCTGGACCGGCACGAGCGAGCGTGACATCCCCGTCGACCCCAACGACCTCATGGACTGGCACGCGATCCAGGAGGCTGCCGGGCGGGGCGTCGAACGGTACGACTTCCTTGGTGCGAACAACGAGCGGATCACGGGCTACAAGGCGAAGTTCGCGCCCGATCTCGAACGGTACTACCGACTCGAACGCTCGACGCTCCCGACCCGTGCCGCAGCTAGCATGTACCAGCTGCTCTCGTGAGCACGGTGCGGAACGGGGTCCGCTCAGGTCGACAGCTGCACGATGAGTAGTCCGTTGTGCGTCGCGGCCGCCGCCGCCGTTACCGTTGGGATACCGTAACCAACGTACCGGACCAGCCGCGCTGGCCGGTCCAGACGCTCACAGAGGAGTACCCCGAACTCCGTGATGACGGTGACCAGCAGGACACTGGCGACGGAGAGCCAGAACAGCGCCGGGAAGACGCCGACGGTCTCGAACCCGGCTTGGATAACTGGATTCACCTCCTCGGTGTCGTCGAACATCGAGAGACCGACGAGCGTCGTCAGGGCATCGAGTGACTTCGCGACCGTCACCATGAGGATGCCAGCGCCAGCAGTTGGGCGCCTCGCTCCTTGCACGGGGGATGCGATGGCCATTCGCCCGTTCGGACGCTCGGGGCGTCCTTGGTTAGCTGGCGAGTTCAGCTAGGTCCGGCTTACGGGCCGGGGTCGACACTCCGGCTCTGTGAACCGTCCAGTCGTCGTCGGTAGCCGACCGCCCGATGTGGATATGAGGGTCCTTCCAGGCACGTAGCCGGTCTGTAACAAAGCATCCCGACCGTGTGAACTCCGACCGTATGTCGCGCAGCCCAGAGTTCGACAGGCCGGATCGGCAGAAGGTAGGCGACTGTCCACACTGTGGGACGCGACTAGGACGGGGGGATGTGCTTATCAGCTACATCGAGGACGAGCGACGACGCCACTGGGCCGACTGTCCCGACTGTCGAGAGGTAGTCCACCCTCAGCGACCGTGAACGGGACAGGTTCCAGTGACTGTCAGCCGTGGCGTCCCTGCCCGGAGCCAGGCGCCTGCCTGCCGCGCGTCTGCCCCGGACACCTGCCGCGCACCTGCCAGCAGCACAGCTGCGTTGGAGGAGAACCCGAGGACCGTGGTCAGTGACCGGCCACGGGAAGGGGACGCTCACTCGTCCACCGTAGCGAGGGGACGCTCGCTCGTCCACCGTAGCGACGACGTACCAGAGCACCCGGGACCCAGAACGCAGGCACGACGGCGAACCGGTCCCGCAGGGAAGGGGTCTCTCACAGCGCGACTCCCGTGTTCGATGGCGACCGACTTCCGGTGGGGGAGCTGCGATCTGCGGTCTGCGGTCTACAGCCTGCGGTCTGCGGTCTCCGGCCTGCGATCTGCAGTCTGCTGTCTGCGGTCGTCTACCACCCGTGCAACCCGAACGAATCATGATCCAACAATACGATACGACGCTCGACAGCGACTCGCTGACAGTCGAGCTGTTCGTCTGCGCATCGATGTACGGAACGTACGAGAAACAGACCGAGGTCATCCAGCGGATCGAACGACTGGTCGAGCGGGATGTGGTCGACGAGTTCGCCCGCCACACGTGGGCCCGCGAACTCTCACCCGCCGCCGAGGACACCTGGTGCCGGTTCGCTCGCGACAAGTACGACGAGTTCACCCGCTGGGCGGATGCGACCGGCCGGACGCTCGAACCGGCGTTCACGAGACGGACCGTCACCAACGAGTACGTCGGTGAGCGGTACGAGGTCATCCAGTTCCCTGTCATCTCGGTGGCGGTCTACGACGGTGATACCCTTGTCCGACTCTCCCCGTCGGTCGACGGAGATGGCGTCGCCTACACCGTCGAGGACTGCCTCGCCGAGCTCGAACACCTGGTCGAGACCGAGCGTCACCAGCCGCAGCGCGTTCCCGAGCCGTAGCGAGACACCCACCACCGTTTCAGCAATTCTGGACAGCCTCAACTGTCCCCCTGCACCGGTCCCATGTGTCGACGGTCGTGCGGCCGTCCCGACTCGAGTTCCAGACGGACAGCTGGAAGTCCGCCACACACCCACCACCGTTTCGGCAATTTCACAGTAATCCGGAGCTACTCCAGGGAACGACGAATGCAGTTCTACGGGTCGGAACACCCACCACCGTTTCGGCAATTCGGTGTACCGTTTCACGGATCAGTTGTGCTGTCTCACGGATTAGAGCCCGGCTATTCCACGCGTTCTCCGGGCTGAAGCGGTCCTGAACAGACGGGTGACGTTCCAGACCAACTGCCGGGGGGACACCACCGTTTCAGCAATTTCGCGGGTGAAAACGTCGGTGGGTAAGTCGCTGCTACCGACTCCACCAGCGAACACACCCACCACCTTTTCAGCAATTCCACCCCCCTTTCAGCAATTCAGGGGGAGCTTCGGACCTCGAGACACTGGCGGAGGACGCCTGTCGTGACGACCCGTGTGCCCCGGTCAGGACACAGGTCGAGAAGACCGGTCGATGGGGTGGACGAATCGCCCGAGACACCCACCACCGTTTCAGCAATTCACGTGCAATCGCGAGACTCTCTCGGTTCGCCGATCCGGGCGCTGTCGGGCCACGCTGACGGACTGAGCGGTCGCTACGACGAACACACACCCACCACCGTTTCGAGAATTCATCGGCTGACCGGGTCATCGGTGAACGAACGACTCGACCAGACAGCTGGCGGAACACACACCCACCACCGTTTCACGAATTAATCGAAGACAGAGCGTCAGCACAACCGGGTCACGTACGAAGAACAGCAACACGTGAGGATGAGCGGTCGAGGATGATGGGATGGACAGTAGTAGATGATGGGGTGGGCGGTAGCAGCAGATGATGGCGGGATGAGCGGTAGGAGTTGGTGAGGAACGAGAGGTGACGGACGATAGTGCACAGTGAGAGAGAACGGACGTGGACCTGTGTGGAGACAGCGGATCTTGCGAGAACAGGGACGGTCGGTGATGTGGGACGTGTGGGACATGTGGGACGCCTGGGACATGTGGGACGTCTGGGAGGTGGCGAGTGCCGATCGGAACGAGGGAGTCGAGCGGCGCGAGGGGCTCGGTGTGGTAACGAGACACGACGTGAGCGCGACACACCCACACCACCGTTTCACGAATTCACGGCAGGACAGGTGGGGTGGGTTCCGACGAAACTCGGGGAAAACCTGTCGGCTATGTGTGATGAATCAGTGTTTTATATATAAAGTGTCGTAGATTTTGGATTGAGTCCCTCTGAAGCTGCTTCAGATAGCGTCTACTCTCCCCCTTACTACTACTAACCGTTAACGTTATAATATATAATAATAGGAGGAAGGCCGTCATATGACCGAGATCGACCGTATCAACCCATCGAGAACCCCGTATCTGGTGTCTTCCCACGTCTCACCGACTGTTCTCCCCCACCCCACCCTTCTCCCGAGAATTCACGAAACGGTGGTGTGGGTGTGGTGGGACCCCGACAGCAAAATTCCAGACGTTCTCGACATTCTCGAAACCGGGGTTTTATGTTGTAGGCCCGTGTGGAGTCTCGGTAATGACTCAGTTCTCCGAGACCTCGCCGATCTTCAAGCGGGAGGAGGTCCTCCGTGAGGAGCACTATCCGGACGAACTCCCGGAGCGGAAGGGCGAGATGGACGACCTCCATATGTCTCTCGCCCCTGCAGCGCGAGGTGTCGGTGCGAACAACGTGTTCCTGCACGGAAAGGCAGGACAGGGGAAGACGGCCGCAGCCCAGGCGAAGCTCTCCGAGCTCCAGCAGCACGCCGAGGAGGAGTCCGACCATCTGAATCTCACCACCTGCTACGTCTCCTGCGAGTCACACGACCTCTCCACCTCCTACAAGGCTGCCTCTCGTATCTACCAGGAACTCACCGGCGAGACCAGACCGACGGGGTACGCCACGGACGTCGTGATGGACATGATGTTCGAGGCGATGAACGACATCGGGGGCACCATCATCATCGTCCTCGACGAGATCGACACACTGGGCGACGACGACCGCATCCTCTACAGTCTCCCCCGGGCTCGTGCACAGGGCTACGTCGACGACCACGTGTTCCCGAGCATCATCGGCATCAGCAACGACCTGCAGTGGCGGGACAACCTCAGTCCGAAGGTCAAGAGCTCGCTGTACGACGACTCGGTGCTGTTCTCCCCGTACGATGCGACGCAGCTCCAGCAGATCCTCCGACGACGGGCCGCGAAGGCGTTCCGCGATACGGAACTCGTTCCCGTCGATGCAGATGCTATCGACAAGGACTCCACGGAGGACGGTCTACCCGAGGGCGAGGACCCTGCGACGACGGTCGACGAGGTCGCGGCATCGGTGGACTCCGAGTCGACGGGCGAGCAGGAGTCCGCCCCCGACACGTCGGACGGGTCGGCGTCTGGGGAGGAAGGCGGTGACGGCACCGAGTCGACCGACGTCGAGGCTGAGGATCTCCCCGAAGGAGACTCCGACACGCCGATAGAGGGAACCCCGGTTCAGGTCGACAACTCGGGTCGCGAGTACATCTTCCGCAGCGGGATACTCACAGACGACGTTATCCCACTCATCGCCGCGCTGTCGGCGCAGGACACGGGGGACGCTCGGCAGGCCATCAAGTACCTCCGGAAGGCGGGGGAACTGGCGGACAAGAGCGACCAGCCGATGGTCACCGCTGAACACGCTCGCGAGGCCCAGGCGCTCGTCGAACGCGAGGCGGTCGTCGAGGCGATGCGCGAGATGACGACCCAGGCACACCTCGCGCTGGCGGCGCTCACGGCACTCGAGCTCTCGGGGGACGCCCCCGTCCGCGCGAAGCCGATCTACGGCGTGTACAAGAGCATCGCGTCGGAGGTCGACGCGGACAAACTCGGCCAGCGACGGTTCAAGGACCATCTCCGAGAGCTGGACATGCAGGGAATCGCCGACGGCGAGAAGGTCGCAGCCGGCTCTATCGGCGGCCCAGCCTGGCAGTACCAGCTCCAGGTCGACACCGAGATCGCCGTCGAGGTGCTGAAGGACACGACCCGCGTCGCGAACATCAACTTCAAGACCATCCGGGAGGACCGCTCGCTCCCCTGAGCGTCGGCTCCCGTCAACCTCCCTACGCTCTCCGTCGGTCCATCGATTCTCCGTCAGTCCATCGATTCTCCGTCGGTCCGATCGGGCCGTCCTTCGGCTCCCTGCCGGTCGGCCGCAGCTGGGCGACTGGTCCCCGGTCCGTGTCATCGTGTGCGAGACCGGTGCCGTACCCGCCATCAGTGGACCACATCCTACTCACACGAGCCTGATTCCCGACACACACCCACATCCACACCCACACCACCGTTTCGAGAATTACGTGGGTGCAGTCACCTGATTTCCCGGATGAATCTCGCCCTGCCCCCGGCGAGTCTTGTGGCTGTCGCGACTGTGCCAGCCCCGTAGACATCGGCCACCTCACGGACCGTCCTGCCGCCGGCTCTCGGAGGTCGGGGACCGGCACCGGTCTTTAACGTAGTGCACGTGGAATCCCCGGACGAGAACGATGTACGACACGGTCCTCGTTCCGTCAGACGGCAGCGACCACGCCGTCCGCGCCGCGGAACACGCGAGCTATCTGGCCGGCCTGTTCGACGCGACGGTGCACGTGGTCTCGGTCTCCGACGCGTCGGGAGATGCCGGCACGCAGAACTGCGACGATGATCAGGACGCACGCGGGCGTCCGGATACCCACCCAGAGGCCGCGACCGATGCAGAGGCCGCAATCGATACCGTGATCGGGGTGCTGGACGATTCGCTCGAGGTAGAGCGGGCAGTGCTCAGTGGCACACCCGCCGAGTCGATCCTCGGGTACGCCGACGACCACGGGATCGACCTCCTCGCGATGGGGACCCACGGCCGGACCGGGGTCCACAGATACGTCACGGGGAGCGTGACCGAATCGGTCGTCCGCCACGCGACCGCGCCGGTCCTGACGGTCCGCGCCGTCGAACGGAGCCGGGTCGAGGGTTCCTACGACGAGATACTGATCCCGACCGACGGGAGTGAGGAGGCCGGTGGTGCGGTCGAACACGGACTCCGGATTGCCAGGCAGTGCGACGCCCGGGTGCACGTCGTGAACGTCGTCGACGTCGTCGGCCTCGGTGGGAGTCCGGAGTTCACCATGCCGACGAACGTGCTCGAGGATCTGGAATCCGCCGGGGAGTCCGCGGCCGTAGCCGTCGCGGAACGAGCCAGAGCGGACGGACTCGAGGCCACGACGGCGGTCCGACACGGCTCGCCGGCGTGGAAACTGCTGGACTACGTGGCGGAGCACGACGTCGACCTCGTGACGATGGGGACCGCGGGCCGGTCCGGAATCGACCGGTTCCTCCTCGGGAGCACCACAGAGCGGCTCATCCGTCACGCGGACGTGCCGGTCGTGGCGGTGAACACCGGTCCCGACGGAGTGGAGTGAGGGGGGCGGAGCGCGGATACTACAGTCTTAACCAACAGACGTCGTTGTTGGTTAAACTCTCGATGGCGAACGACGTCAGCCGCCGGTGAGTGCATCCGCGACGGCCGCCAGTGACTCGGTCTCCAGGTCCGGCGACGGTCCGAACGGCTCCCACGGGACGCCGTGACGGTCGACCCACGCGGCCTGCATTCCCGCGTGGACGGCCCCGAAGACGTCGAACCAGCCAGCGGTGACGTGAAGCACGTCCCCGATGGGTGTTCCCGTTCGCGCAGCGGCGTGCCGGTACAACGTGGGGTCTGGTTTGAACGTCTCGACCTCGTCGGCACTGATGCAGTCGACGACGAGGTCGCCGATATCCGCGTGCGCTACCATCGACCGGAGCATCTCGGGATCGCCGTTCGAGACGACGTAGGTGGGGATTCCGGCATCGTGGAGTCGCTCGATACCGTCGCGGACGTCCTCGAAGACGTCGAGCTCGTGGTAGACCGCGAGGATCTCCTCCCGTTCCTCCGCCGGCAGCTGCACGTCGTTCGCGGCGAGCGCGTACTGGAGGGCATCCCGCAGGATGTCGTAGAAGGGCACGTAGCCGTCGATCTGGTTGGCGACGAAGGTGTACTCGAGCGAGCGCGAGCGCCACAGTCGTGAGACTGGCTCGGGCTCCGGAACGCGGTCCGCGAGCGCGTTCGTCGCCGCGGTCACGTCGACGAGGGTGCCGTAGGAGTCGAACGTGACCGTGGTGACGCGTGATGGATCGAGCGACATACTGGACAGTCTCGGGCCGGGACCGCATAGTTCTCGGGGGGTCGTGCAGGCGCCGGACCAGGCAGGAGAAGGTGGGTGGCAGGAGATAGGAGGGTGGCAGGAGGGGTCGGTTACCCGGCGGACACTCGAACAGTTACAAGCGAAGCGTCCGAGGGTAGCCGTATGTCGGACCCGTTCGTCATCGTCGGAGGGGACGCAGCTGGACTGAGTGCGGCCAGCAAACACAGGCGAGAGAACCCGGACCGGGACGTCATCGTCTTCGAGAAGGGGCGGTGGGTATCCTACGCCGCCTGTGGGATGCCGTACTACGTGAAGGGCGAGGTCGAGTCGCTGCTGGATATGCTCTCGTTGACGCCGGAGGAGGCAGCCGAGCGCGGCATCGACCTGCGACGGGAGCACGAGGTCGTCGCCGTGGACACCGAGGCGAAGGCCGTCACCGTCGAGGGACCCGACGGTCGGTTCGAGCAACCGTACGGAGACCTGCTCGTCGCCACCGGCGCACGCGCCGTCTCGGAACCCATCGAGGGGTCCCGGCTCGATGGTGCGTTCACCATCCACAGCATGGACAGTACGGCGGCGGTGCGGGCGTTCCTGACAGACCCGGCGGACCCCGGGTTCGCCGAACCGGACGTTCCCTACGTCGACACGGAGCTGGTGGAGAGCTACCTCGAAAGAGAGCCACCGGAGACGGTCGCCATCGTCGGCGGTGGCTACGTCGGCGTGGAGATGGCCGAGGCGTTCGCCGCCCACGAGCTGGACGTCCATCTGTTCCAGCGACCCGACAGACTCCTGGAACCGTTCGGGGAGGCTGTCGGCGAGACGGTCGCCGAGGCACTCCGCGACGAGGGTGTCTCCCTCCACCTCGGTGAGGAGGTGGATCGCATCGAGTCAGACGACGAGGGCCGCGTGGCAGGCGTCTCATCGACCGGAGGGACTGTCGATGCCGAGCTGGTCGTCGTCGGTATCGGCGTCCGTCCGAACAGTGGGCTGGTCGCCAACACGCCGGTGGAACTCGGCGAGTCCGGCGCCATCGCGACGGACCGGTACGGCGAGACCAGCGTCGATGGGGTGTACGCAGCCGGTGACTGTGCACAGATGCTGCACACGGTCACGGGCAGCCCGGCATGGGTGCCGCTCGGACTGACGGCGAACCGGGCGGGACGGGCGGTGGGCCAGACCGTCGCGGGCGACCCGACCCCGGTCGGAGGCATCGCCGGGACGGCGGTCGTCAAGGCGTTCGACGTCGAGTGCGGGCGCACGGGGCTGGTGGACCACGAGCGGGTCCGTGAGGCGGGGTTCGACCCGGTCTCGGAGACCGTCACCGCGGGCTCTCGCTCCGGTTACTATCCCGGTGCGGCGGAGACGACGGTCACGCTGACGGCGGACCGCGGGACCGGTAAACTGCTCGGTGGGAGCATCGTCGGGACCGACCGGGCGGCGATACGCATCGACACCGTCGCGACGGCACTCGAGAACGGCATGACGGTCGCCGAGCTGGAGCGGACGGACCTCGCCTACGCGCCGCCGTTCAGCCCGGTCTGGGACCCGGTGCTCGTCGCAGCGAAGGTCCTGAACGGGACGCTCGAGGACTAGGTCACTCACCGACTGGCACACCCCGCGCGTTGAGGGCGGACGAGCGCGGAACGAGTCGCGTTCCGGGGACTCACTCCGAGGGCTCTGTCAGATGTTCGAGCCCCCAGTCCCGCATCGCCACGATGACCGGCTCGAGGGAGGAACCGTGTTCCGTCAGGGAGTACTGCACGCGGAACGGTTTCTCGCTGATTATCTCGCGGTCCACCAGCCCCTTCTCCTCCAGGTTCTCGAGACTGTCCGAGAGTACCTTCGAGGAGATGCCGTCCACGTCGGTCTTCAGCTCGTTGAACCCGCTCGGCCCGTGTTCGAGCAGTCGATGGACGATGACCGGGTGCCACTTCCGGCCGATGAGCGACGCCGTCGTGGTAACCGGACACCAGTCCTCGCCGGCACACCAGACCTCGAGTTCCTCGAAGGTTTCCTCCGCTGACTGGTCGGTCATACGTGTCCAATCTCGGCGGCGGAGCTTAATAGTGAGCAGGAGAAAGCAGGTTTCGAAGCGAAACCCGGTTCGGAACAGTGTGACGGGCTCTGCACGAGTGTGACGGGCTCTGCACGGTGATCGGTTCCAGGCGAGCAGGTGACTGCCGTGTCCCGGACCGACGTGCCGCACGTTATCTCGACGCTTACTATCTAGTATTTGACCTAGAGCGACGTATCTCTCGTATGAACAGACGAAGCTTCCTCGGAGCAGGCGCGCTGGTCCTCGCGACGGGCGTCGCCGGCTGCACGACCTTCGAGATGCGGAGCAGCGAGTCGACGCTGGAGTCGGTCCCTGCGGCGGGTATCGAGCGGATCCGTGTGAGCAACGCGGTCGGCGACGTCAGCATCACCGGCGCCGACATCGACCACATCGAGTACCGTGCGGAGAAACGGCTCCGCGGCGACGAGAGCGACTTCGACCGGCTCACCGTCACGGCTGCACAGTCCGATGAACTGTGGGAACTGACGGGCGGGTACAGCGGGTCCGCGTCAGTGTTCGAAGACCGGGGTAGCATCACGTTCGATATCAGGGTCCCACGGGACATCCTCGTCGAGTCCGTCGACGTCGACGTCGGTCGGGTGAGCCTGCGAGATACCGTCGGCGACAGCATCGTCCACGTCGGAGTGGGTGCCATCGAGGCCCGTCGCGTCGACGGATTCCTCGACCTCTCCACCGAGACCGGGGACATCGAGGCGTTCGACATCACCGGGCTCGACCACGCGAGCACCGACATCGGCGACGTGACCGTCGAGGTCCGCCAGCTGCGTCGGGACGTGGACGTGACCGCGGACATCGGCGAGGTGGAGGTGAGTCTCCTCGGCGACCTCGACCTGGATCTCGACCTCCGCGGGTCGTCGGTCTCGAGCGAGCTGCGCCTCGAGGAAGAGATCCGAGAGGACGACCACATCACCGGCCGGCTGAACGCCGGCGGCCACCGACTCCGTGTCCGGACCGACCTCGGTGAGGCCCGGGTTCGGGAGCTCTGAGCGTGGGTCGGACTGACACGCCGCAGCGTCGCTCCAGACTGTTCTACGAGGGGGTCGCGCTTCACGGACGGCCGTGGCGAGCCAGCCGTCGCGTCCCACCCCGAGCGACGGGCGCGCCCCAGAAGCCACCGGTTCGAGACGACACCACAATAGGCGACGCATACCTGCGAAATCCTGGGGGTAGAACGCTCTTACCACGGTAACCAGTTCATTCGACCCGAACGCCCCCCGACCACTGCATCTGGTCTGTATCCATCGGTGTCGCTCGCCATCTGGTGGTGAACGAGACACAACCGCGCGGACAGTCGTGAGTTCCCGGTCTAGAGTGGTAACTACGCTTAAGGGGTAAATCCCAAATTACTGGCTCGATGTCCGAAGAACCGCCCGACGATTCGACAGGTAGCGACCTCGTACCCGGGACTCAGGGGCCGGAGTCCCGGCTCCGCCGGCGGTCGTTCCTCACGGCCGTGGCCGCGGCGAGCGCGGGGCTCGTCGCGGGCTGCAGCGAGACAGGTGATTCGACAGGCCCGACGTCCTCGCCGCCCGAGACGACCCACGGGTACGGTGGGGTTCCGACCACGGAGCAACCATCCACCACGACCACCAGACCGGCCCCGACGACGACCACCGGGCCGGGAGGGGACGGGACGACCGAACCGGAGACGGAGACGCCCGGGACCACGACGACCGACGGAAACTCCGGGTCCGGAGACGGTGACGACCCCGACGACACCGGAGGGAACGGTGCCGGCGGATCGAACGGCGGCGCCGGTACCGGCGGCTCGGGGAACGGCGACGCGACGGGAGTGCCCGAGGTACCGACCGTCGAGAACGGCGAGGCAGTCACGCGCCGGCTCGGTCGTGGCGGGACCGCCTGGGTCGCCCTGGGCGTCACGGCGCCGGCGTCCCTCGTGGCAGCCGCACGCCGAACGGCCGGGAGCGAGGCCTTCGCGGTGACCCTGTACGGCCCGGACGGCTCGCTCCTGGCACACGAGTTCGTGGACGGTTCGTCGACGACGCTCCGTGCGCGGGCCGACAAGACCGGGGCGCAGTACTGCCGGCTCTCGAACCTCGGGCAGACCGAGATCGAGTGCGAGGTCGCCGTCGAGACGTCCAACCCGAGACCGCTGACCCCGGGCGAGACCGACCCCAGCGAGGGCGAGGACTCCTTCGAGGTGACGCCGATCCAGACCGGTGACCCGGTCACCGAGACGGTTCCGGCACGGAGCACCGGCTGGTACCGGGTCGACTTCGACGCGGACGTGCTCGCCAGCGTCTCCGCGGACACGACTGCAACGGACGGTAGCTTCGCCCTCTCGCTGTACGAGCCGGCAGGCGGACTGCTCGACCACCGCAGCACCGAGAGTGGGGAACTGACCGTCGAGGCGGTGACGACGGCTGCTGGCGGCCATCTCGTCCGCCTCTCGAACACGAGCGCCGAGTCGCTCACGGTGGTGGTCTCGGCGAGCGTCGACCGCCTCGACGACGGAGGCTCCGGCACGACGACGACCACCGCCACCCCGACGACGGCTCAGCCGACGACGACCGCTGGGACGACCACTGCTGGAGGCACCACCACTGCAACGACCACCGCGGCCACCGCGACCACTACCACGAGCGGCGGCTCCGGCGACGACGGCGGACTCGCCCAGCTCGGCTTCGGGATGGGTGGCTACGGTGGCGCGACGAACTGACAGACGAACGACCACAGACACACACCGATACCAACGATGACCGACTACCACGGCTACAACACCCCCTCGCAGGGGACGATGGACTGGCACGTACCGCTCAACGAGAACTTCGAACAGATCGACACAGATGTCACCGTCTGGGACGCAGCGGACAACCGCGGCGACTACGCACCGAAGGACGGGGCGCACTTCGTCGCAGAGGACACCGGTGCAGTGTACCGCGGCGACGGCAGCTCGTGGACCCGGATCGGCTCCATCGCCGACAGCGACACCGGCGACGCTCCTGGCTCGGCCTACTACAACAAGGTGACCTCGTGGGGGGACCTGCAGGGTGCAATCGACGCCGCCCACGAGTCCGGCGGCGGCACCGTCCTCCTCGCGGCGGGCGAGTACGGCCCGCTCGGCGTCGACGACCAGATAACGATGAAAGGTGGCGTTACCCTTCGCGGCGAGGGCCCCGGCGTGACCCACATCGTGTACGAAGGTGGCGACGACTCCCTCATCGGTGACAGGCAGGCGGCCGACTCCGACATGGTCCTCGGCGACCTCTCCGTCGCCGGTAACGGCGTCGCCGACGGCGCCATCCACTGGGGCTACGGCAACGACGACGGCGTCTACAACGAACGCAACTACATCGAGAACGTCCACGTCACCCAGTGCGCGAACGGTGGCATCGGCTTCCGGCACGTCCACGACGGCGCGTTCCGCGACTGCGTCATCGAGGAGTGCGGCAAGGTGAGCATCAACGCCGCCGTCGAGTGCCAGGGCGTCGTCATCGCGAACTGCGTCATCAACGACTGCCGGACCTGGCCCGACTCGACCGACGACTTCCTGCACGGCACCAGCGTCGAGCAGTCCAGCGAGTGCATCGTCGAGAACTGCGTCGTGAAAGGCGGTGGCGGCGACGGCGCCTCGCCGGCGTTCAACTTCAACACGGTCAACAACTCCACGCTGACGGGCTGTGTTGCCCACGACGTCAACTGGGGCGTCGAGAGCGTTCGCGACGCCTACTCGAACACGTTCGTCGGCAACACGTTCACCGACATCAACGAGTACGGCATCTACGTCCAGCACTACACCGCGGACTCCGAGAACCCCGACCGCGAGGTGCTGTACAACCAGGTCGTCGGGAACAACTTCCGGAACCTCGGCGGACCGGCGTACGAGGGGGCCTACGGCTTCAGCTGCCAGTTCACGAACAACACCATCGTGAACTACGGCCAGAACACCAACACGGACGCCCAGCACGCCGTCTGCACCTACAACTCGCCGCTGCTCCACACCGAGGGGAAGGTCAGCGGGAACATCATCCGGGGCGGCGCACAGGACGTCGCGGCTATCAATCTCGGGGCGCCGGAGACGACGAACCAGCTCCACATCCAGAACAACTACTGCGACAACGACATCGTCGCCGAGGTGAACGGCACGCTCGCGACCGGGAACGACGTCGAGGGCGACATCGCCCTCTCCGGTGGCGACACCGCCGCGATGAACAACCGGGCCAGCGGGTCGGTGTCGGCGGATTCGGCCCAGGGCAACGTCTGAGACGGTCCGGTCGAACCGCGACCGCCCGAAACACGGACGGTCCCCCGTCCGAGGACTGCCGACGGGACGCTGCGTCGCCCGTGGTCACGATTCTCTCGACCACGCGCGGCGCAGCTCGTTGGTAGTCTTCGGACCGTGGCGGCGTGTGTCACTCCCTGTGCACGTCGTCACCATGCGGTCCGTCTGCGGTGACCCCGGAGTCGGGTGAACGGGACGCCGGTGTCCGACGTCGTTGCTGTCGTCGAAACGGCCAGTCCACGTCGATGACGCCAGTTCAAGACGATCGGTCGGCGACGAGTCAGTCGTGCGACGCCGGTGTCGTCGTCTCGGCGAGTCCGTTCACGAGGTTCTCGATACAGCGCTCGTTCGTCCGGTGGACCGCATCGTGCGTGTTCTGCGCGTTGTGCGAGCCCAGGAGCACGTCGTCGAGTTCGGTCAGGGGGTCGTCCGATGGGAGCGGCTCCCGCTCGAACACGTCCAGCGCGGCACCGGCGATGGTGCCGTCGCGGACTGCTTCGACGAGTGCGTCCTGGTCCACGATCTCCCCCCGGGAGGTGTTGACGAGGTAACCGTCCGGACCGAGCCGCCGGAGCGCCGCGCGGTCCACCATCTGCTCCGTCTCCGCGGTCAACGGACAGTTGATGCTGACGACGTCCGCCCGCTCGAACAGCTCCGCACGCCCGACGCGAGTGATACCGGTGTCGGCGATGAGTTCGTCGTCGAGTGGCACCACGTCGTACCCGAGCAGGTCCATCCGGTGTGCTGCTGCACGCCGGGCGACCGCGGAGCCGATGTTTCCGACGCCGACGATGCCGAGCGTCGCGTCGCGGAGCGACCTCCCTCGGGGGCAGTACCAGTCGCCAGCCCTGACCGCGTCGTCGACGTCGTGGAGGCGACGGGTGAGCATGGTGGTGTACCCGAGCACCACGTCGGCGACCTCGTCCGAGAGCGTGCCGGGCGTGTTGAAGACGGCGATCCCCTGGTCCGCCGCCGTCTCCCGGTCGATGTTGTCGGTGCCGACGCCCCACTTCGCGATGACCTGCAGCCGGTCGGCCGCGCGGAGCACCCGGCCGGTGAGCTCGTCGTCGCCGGCGAGGATGGCGTCGTACTCGTCGATGCAGGCGAGCAGGTCTGCTTCCGAGAGCTGCTGGTCGACGTCCGGCACGTCGTACGCGATGCCGTGCGAAGCGAGCGTCTCGTCGAACTCGTGGATGGTGTCCTGGATGAGCGGACAGGAGATGAGGGCCAGGTGCTGGGACATGGGGTACACACCGGTAGTTCGAGAACGATGAAATAGCTTCGAGAGGGTTCTAGGCTGCTGTACGGCGGTAATCGGCTCCTATCCGGGTACGCCGGATATAACAAAGCCCGTGTCTCGGCACCAACGGCGCATGCGTACCGTCGCCGTCATTCCTGCACGGATGGGCTCGACACGGTATCCCGGGAAGCCGCTCTGTGACATCCACGGCCTCCCGATGATCGAACACGTCTACCGTCGGACCTGCATGAGCGACAGCCTCGACGCGACGTACGTCGCGACCCCGAACGAGGAGATCAGGGAGGCGGCAGCGGAGTTCGGCGCGCCGGTCATCATGACGGGCGAGCACACCCGCTGCACCTCGCGCGTCGCCGAGGCGGCCGAAGGGCTCGACGCGGACGTGGTCGTCGTCATGCAGGGCGACGAGCCGCTCATCCGTCCCGAGATGGTCGACACCGCCGTGGCACCGATGCTGGAGGACCCGGACATCGGCTGTGTCAACCTCGCGAGCCGCATCCACGACCCGGCGGTGTTCGCGGACGAGAACACGGTGAAGGTCGTGCTCGACGGGAACGACCGGGCGCTGTACTTCTCGCGCGAACCCATCCCGAACCTCCACGACGTGGGCTTCGAGGAGGCGCGTGTCTACGAGCAGGTGTGTGCGATGCCGTTCCGTACGGAGTTACTCCAGACGTTCGTGGAGCTCCCGGAGACGCCGCTCGAACGGGCCGAGTCCATCGACATGCTCCGGCTGCTGGAGCACGGCTTCGACGTCCACGTCGTCGAGACGGACGTGGAGACCCACGCGGTCGACACACCAGCCGACCACGAACGGGTGAACGAGATGATGGCGGGCGACGACCTGTTCGCGGAGTACGCCCCGCGCGAAGCCTGACCGTCGCATGGACACGGCTGAATCGTCAGAGACGGCGGACGACGGTCCCGACCTCGGCTCGCTGCTCTACGGCTTCGCCCGGGGGAGCGGCATCCTGTTCGTCGCACTGGCCGTCGAGCTGGTGTTCCGCTTCCTCGGGAAGGTGCTCATCGCGCGGGTGCTCGGGCAGGTCGCGTTCGGCGTCGTCGTCATCGGCATCACCACGGTCACCGTCGCCTCGATGATCGCGACGGTCGGGCTGAACAAGGGCATCGGTCGGTTCTACCCGCGCTCCGACGACGGGGCGTACCGACGCGGTGTCGTGGTCTCTGCCCTCCAGATCGCCGTGCCGGTCTCGATACTCGCCGGGGCCCTCGTCTTCCTGCTCGCTGGGCCGATGGCGACGCTCGTCTTCGACGACCCGACGCTGGTGCCGGTGTTCCGCATTACCGCCCTCGCCATCCCCTTCGCCGTGGTCGTGAAGATGGCCGTCGGAGCCGTGCAGGGACGCGAGCTGACCCGGCCGAAGATCCTCGTCCAGAACGTGGCGATGCCGTTCTTCCGGCTCGCGTTCTTCGCCTGCGCCCTGCTGCTCGGTGCACGAGCGGTCGGCGTGGCCTGGGCCTACACCCTCGCCGTGGTCCTCCCGGCCTGTCTCGGCATCTACTACATCCATCGCTACACCGACGCGTTCTCGCCGGGGGAGTGGCGACCGATGCACCGCGAGATGCTGTCGTACTCCTCGCCGCTGATGCTCCGGAGCACGATGACGATGGTGCTCGTACAGGCCGACACGTTCCTGCTCGGTGCGCTGGCGACCGTCGCCGCGACGGGCGTCTACAACACGGTCTACCCCCTCGCGATGCTCATCACCATCGGGCACAAGGCGACCGACTTCCTCTACCTGCCGCTGGTCTCCGGGCTCCACGCCGACGACGCCAGGCAGGAGATCGGCACCATCTACCGGCTCGTCTCGAAGTGGCTGTTCGTCGTCAGCGTCCCCCTGCTCGTCGTGTTCGGCGTGTTCCCGGAGCTGGCGATCCGCTGGACCTACGGGCCGGAGTACGTCTCTGGGGCGCTTGCGCTCACCATCCTCGTCGCCGGCTTCTTCGTCGACACCGTCGCCGGCGTGAACGGCCGGACGCTCGAAGCCATCGGCTCGACCAGGGTGGTGATGTACGCGACGGCCATCGCGGCGACGGTGAACCTCGCCCTCAACTGGCTGCTCATCCCCCGGTACACCGTCGTCGGCGCCGCCATCGCGACGACCGTCGCCTACCTCCTCCTGAACGGCATCTACACCGCGAGACTCTACCAGGAGACCGGCATCGTCCCGGTCGACCGGACCATCGCCCGCTTCGGCGTCGCCTCGCTGGCGCTCGTCGCGCTGTTCGCCGTCGTCAAGTTCGCCCTGCTCGACCCCGGTCTGTCGGGGAGTCTGCTGCTCCTGACCGGGTTCGGACTGTGCTATCCCGTGGTCGTCGTCGTGCTCGGGCTCGACCGACCGGACGTGGAGCTCCTGATGCGGGCTGAACGCGAGCTCGGGGTCGATCTGACGCCCGTGAAGCGGGTCGTCGCACCGTTCGTCGACCGATGACGGACCGCGGTCGCCGTCTGAACCCGTCCGGGTCAACTCAGCTGCCCGCTGTGGGTGTCGCCGCAGGGCGCTCCGCCGCCAGCACCGAGTCGACGACGGACCGGATGGTCCGACGGAACCGTTCGCGGCCGAACGCCGACTCCACGTCCGGGAGCTGCTCGCGGAGCCGGTCCTGTTCGGCGCCGGAGTCGAGCACCGTGGAGATGGAGTCGACCGCCTCCTCGGCGGAGCTGTAGAGCAGTGCCGGCAGTTCGCCGACGACCTCCCGCTGGCCGCCGCTGTCGGGAACGAAGGGGAGCATGCCGCTCGCGACCTGCTCGGCGACCGCGATGCCGAAGTGCTCGGGCTCACGGCCGTGGAGGCCGTACCGATGACTCCCGAGCAGCGACAGCAACCGGTCACGGTCGACCTTCCCCTCGTACGTGACGAACTCGAGGTCCGACGCCCGTCGCTCGACCTGCTCCGTGTAGCGTCTGTCGTGGGCGGGGCCGACGATGTGCAGGTGGACGTCGTGACCACGCTCGGACAGCCGCTCGACGATCTCCACGTTCCGGAGGACGTTCTTCTCGGGGGCGATGCGGCCGACCGTGACGAACCCGGATTCGCGCTCGGGCCACGGCCGCCCAGCGGGCAGGTCCGTCGTGTCCACGGGCGGGTAGCAGACGGTCGGGCGCGTGCCGTAGTCCCGGGCGACACGGTCGGCCGTCCAGTCCGAGTTCGCGAGGATCGCGCCGTCCGGCCGAGCGGTGCCGGCGCCCGACGTCAGGAGCGCCGACAGCCACCGTCGACCACGGTCCAGCGTATCCGTCGCCGGCAGGTCGTGCTTGTGGTAGTAGACCACGGTCGGGGGCTCGAACGGGAACTCGCCGGCCGTCGAGACGACGAGGTCGGCGTCCCGCGTCTCCCGCTGGACCCACCGGACGAACGCCGCCCGACGGAGCGACTGCAGCGCGATCCCCAGCCGCCGGTCGGTGGCCTCGCCGAGACGGGCGAGCGTTCGCTGGGACGAGCGACCTCGCCCGGTCCTGAAGCGCACCGTCGACCGATCGATGGTCGTGCCGTAGAACTCGTCGAGCTCCGCGACCGGGGGTAGCGCCCGCGTGAACACGGTCAGCTCGTGTTCGTCCTGGAGCGCCTCGATGGTGGCGGTACAGACCGCCTCACCACCGCCGAACAGGTCGAGGCGGTCGTGGAAGATTGCGATGTCCGACATCTGGTTGGTTCTGCCCTCCCGACGGCGCGCTGGTACATAGGAATGGGCCGACTTTCGACGGAAAGCTGCCGTTACCCGCGTTCGGGCAGCAAAGTCGCCGCCTACTCAAGAGCCACGAGTCCGTGAACCGCCTGTGATTCGCGTATCGACCGACCGGCAGCGTCCGGGGCGTACAGGGAGGGACCGAGGATGGAACTGACCCGTCGAGACGCGGTCGTCGTGCTCGGGCTCACGGGCGTGGGTGCCGGTGTCTCGGGGCGACTGGTCGAACAGCTCGACGACGACCCGTTCGCCGAATCGGTGGCCGCGCTCGCGGGGACCGTCTACCCGTCGGCCGTCGACCTCGACGGCGAGTTCGTCCGGACGTATCTCGCGGGCCGACTGGAGTCCGAACGCTCCGAGTACGCCTACGTGATGGACGCGTTCGACACGCTCGACGAGCACGCGATGCGTCTCTACAGCCGAGAGTTCACCGACATCGGGGTCGGTCGGCGAGAGGACGTGCTGCGCGACCTCGGCGTGGACGCGGCGAGCGCCGAACGACACGGGTCGGTCCCCGAGCGGATCCGGTACCTCGTCGACGAGCTCCTGTTCGTCCTGTACACGTCGCCGACGGGGGGCCGCCTCGTGGGCAACGAGAACCCGACGGGGCATCCGGGCGGGCTGGAGTCGTACCAGCAGGAGCCGTGAGATGTCGGGGACAGGACAGCCACCACGGACCCCGTCCAGGGACCCCGACGTCTGCGTCGTCGGGTCCGGCCCGGCGGGTGCCATCCTCGCCGACTCGCTGGCCGGCCGCGGACACGAGGTCGTCGTGCTGGAGGCCGGGCCGCGGTTCGACTCGAGCGAGCGCCTCGACCGCATGGAGACCTCGATACGGGGGTCGAAGCCGAAGGCGGCGGTCTGGGACATGGGTGGCGACCGCGACCGCTACCGGATCGACTCGAACATGCCGTACCGCCTGAACCTCGCCAGGGTGAAGGGAGTCGGGGGGACCTCGCTCCACTGGGGAGGTACCGTTCCGCGCTTCCACGAGGTCGACTTCGAGCGGGAGTCCCGGTACGGGTACGCCTCCGACTGGCCGTTCTCGTACGAGGAGCTGCGGCCGTACTACGCGGCCGCCGAGCGGGAGATCGGCGTGGCCGGAACGGACGACTCGCCGTTCTCGCCGCCCCGCGAGAACGACTTCCCGGTCGCGCCGTTCCCGCCGAGTTACTCGGACCGCATCCTGGCCGAGGCCTGTGAGGACCTCGGTATCGCGGTCCACACCATCCCACGCGCCCAGGTCACGGAGCCGTACGAGGGCCGGTCCGTCTGCCTCGGCTACGGTACCTGCAAGCCAGTCTGTCCGTCCGGGTCGAAGTACGACGCGACCATCCACGTCGACCGGGCGGTCGAGAAGGGCGTCCGGGTGCTCGACCGCGCCCCGGTCCAGCGCCTCGAACACGACGCCTCGGGCGACCGGGTCACACACGCGGTGTACGAGACGCCGTCCGGCGAACGGTTCCGTCAGCCGGCAGACCACTTCGTCGTCGCCTGCGGCGCGGTCGAGACGGCTCGGCTGCTCCTGCTCTCCGACTCGGAGACGTACCCCGACGGGCTCGCGAACTCCAGCGGGCAGGTCGGTCGGAACTTCATGTCCCACCCCTACGTGACGGGCTTCGGCCGACTGGACCAGCAGACCGGACAGAACAGGATCGGCTTCTCGACGACGATGACTCACCAGTTCTACGAGAGCGAGGACGGACGTCCCGGGAGCATCCAGATCGAGTTCCTCAACAACGCCGAACCGGCCCTCGGGACGCTGGCGACGGCGAAGTCGTCGATCCTCGACGACTTCCTCGACCTGACCGCCGCCCCCGACCGGATCGGTGTCTGGCAGGACCTGCTGTCGGAGCCCATCGGGACGACGTCCTGGGGCGACGAACTTCTCGAAGAGATGCGGTCGGTGTACGGAACGCACCTCGGTGTGACGGCCACCGTCGAGATGCTCCCCGACCCGGAGAACCGGGTCACCCTCCATCCGACGCGGACCGACGACCACGGCAACCCCATCCCGGACGTGTCCATCCACACCGGGCAGTTCGCCGAGGAGACGCTCTCGTTCGCCGAGGACCGGATTCGGGAGATACTGGCGGCGACCGGCGCGGAGGAGATCGGCACCGCGCGCGGCTGGTCCCCGCACCAGTCGGGCACCGCCCGGATGGGGGAGGACCCGGCGACCAGCGTCGTCGACGCCCGGCTCCGGGCCCACGACCTCGACAACCTCTCCATCGTCGGGGCGAGCGTCTTCCCGACGGATACGGCGATCAATCCGACGCTCACCATCGTCGCGCTCTCGCTTCGCGCGGCCGACGACCTGCACGCGTCGCTGGGGTGAGCTGTCGCCGGCCGACCCGTCCTACTCGCTCCCGTCGCCGGCGGTCACGGTCCGGCCCGTGTGGCCATCGTCGGCTACAGACTTCACGGGACGTTCGTCGTCCTCGCCCGCAGACACGGCTGCGGTCGGTAGCAGTCCGACCACGGCGACGAGCGACACCGCCGCGATACAGAACTGGAGTACCTGACCGACCCACAGGGTGTGCGCCGCGAACTCGACGACGCCCACGATGCCGTGTGGGACGTACTGCTCGACGACCGCCGGCGGGAGGAGCGCCAGGTCGTTCACGACCGTGTCGGTGGCGGTCGCGACCCCCAGCCAGCCGATGCCGACGATCGCCAGGAGCAGCCCACGTTCGACCGAGGTGTTCGGAATCCAGTCAGTTCCCGGTCCCACCGACTCCGGGAGGACTTCGAGACGGTCGAGGAGGACGTAGCCAGCGGCGAGACCGACCGTCGAGACGACGGTGCCAACAGCTCCCTCGACCGCCAGCGGCGCGAAGGGGTACCCCTCGACGGTCGCGGCGAGCCCGCCGAACAACGCGTTCCCGACGCTCGCGGCGGCGACAGTGCAGACGAGGAAGGACAGCACGACCCGCCGGCGACCTCTCGGGACGTCCCTGTCGTCGCCGGGGACCCAGCAGCGCCACGCGACAGCCGCCGCGGCTCCCAAACCGACCACCATCGAGAACGAGTAGGCCAGGCCACCACCCACGAACAACGCCTCGACGACCGCACCGCCGACGACGCCGACCACTCCGACGGGACCGGCGGCGATCCCGAAGAGCACGGGAAGGCCGGCGGATGGTCTGAGGATGACGTGATGCGGGCCGCTCGTCGTCACCAGCGGGTCGACGACGAGCGAGACGAGTGCGTAACCGACGGCGAGCACGACGGCTGTGGCTGGACCACCGGTGGGCGCCACTCGCCACGACCCCCGGGCCATGGCTGTTGTACGGGGCTCCTGCAGGATAACTACCTGCTGGTTACTGGCACCGCGACCACGAAATCGGCACGTACCTGACGCCGGCGGAACCGTCCTCGTTGCACGGGGTCCATAACAATCCCCCTCGGCCCAGGGGACCCTCCATGGACGCAGTGCTCCTCGCCGGGGGCTACGCCACCCGGCTCTGGCCACTGACCCGCACCCGACCGAAGATGTTGCTCCCGCTCGGCAATGGGACGGTGATGGACCGGGCGCTCTCGGCACTGGAGGCGGAGGAGCGCGTCGACACCGTGTACGTCAGTACGAACGCACGCTTCGAGGCGGAGTTCGAGCGGTTCCTCGATCGGAGCGACTACACGAAACCGGTGCTCTCCGTGGAGGAGACGACCGGCGAGGACGAGAAGCTGGGGGTCGTCGGCGCGCTCGCACAGCTCGTCGACCGGGAGTCCGTGGACGACGACCTGCTCGTGGTCGCGGGGGACAACGTGGTCGGGTTCGACCTCGAGTCGTTCCTCGACTTCTTCGAGCAGGTGGGAACGACGACGCTCGCGGCCTACGACGTCGGCTCGCGGGAGGCGGCGAGCGCGTACGGCCTCGTCGAGACGGACGGGACTCGCGTCGTGGACTTCCAGGAGAAACCGGCGGACCCACGGAGCACGCTCGTCTCCATCGCCTGCTACGTGTTCCCCCGACCCGTCGTCGGGCTCCTCGACCGGTACATCGAGGCCGGCGAGGACCCCGACGAACCCGGCTGGTTCGTCCAGTGGCTCCACGACCGGCGGCCGGTCCACGCCTACGTCTTCGACGAGCAGTGGTTCGACGTCGGCACCCCGGAGAGCTACCTCGACGCGGTCGAGTGGACGCTCGACGGCGACGTGGCGGTCGCACCCGACGCAAAGGTGGTCGACTCCGAGCTGGGCCCCAACGTCCACGTGCTCCCCGGTGCCACCGTCGTCGACAGCGAGCTGCGATCGACCGTCGTCTTCCCACAGGCGGAGGTACGGAACGCCTCCCTCGACCGGTCGCTGGTCGACGAACACGCCCGGATAACCGACATCGACCTGCAGGGCTCGCTTGTCGGTCAGTACACCGAGCTACCCGGTGCGTGACAGCTGGGCGGAGAGTATGCTCCCGCGCCGACTGATTCTGGCCCGCAGGCTCCCGCCCCGTCGACTGCTTCTGGCCCACAGGTTCCCGCCCCGTCGACTTCCGACCCCACCGGTTACTGACTGGTTTCCGGTCGTGGAGACAGATACGGGTGGAATAACAAACAGCGGGCTCGGCGAACGCGTCGGTGTGTTCCGTACCGTTCGCCGGTCGCGAAGCCCCGCGTGGCACGTACCGAGACGGGGTCGCCGTCCCCTGGCTGGTCGCTCCCCGGTGAGTAGGAGCTGCGGTCGAGACCAGCCATGACCGAGACGAGCGTCGTCATCCGGTCGTTCAACGAGGCCGACACCATCGAACGAGTGCTCGACGCGGTCGAGGCCCAGGCCTACAGCGACTTCGAGGTCGTGCTCGTCGACTCCGGCTCGACCGACGGCACCCTCGACGTGGCTGCCCCGCGTGTGGACACCGTGGTCGAGATCGACCCGCGTGACTTCACCTTCGGCTACTCGTTGAACGTGGGCTGTGACGCGGCCGAGGGCCGGTTCCTCGCGTTCCTCTCCGCACACGCCATCCCGACCGACGAGCACTGGCTCGGGCCGATGGTCGAGAACCTCCGCGACGACGACGTGGCGATGACGTACTCGAAACAGCGCGGGGTCGAGTCGACGAAGCTCCCGGAGGAGCGCCACTTCGAGGAGCTGTTCCCCGACGAGCGGACGGTCCAGACGCCGCCGGACTACTTCGCGAACAACGCCAGCTCCGCCATCGAACGGTCGCTCTGGGAGCAACACCAGTTCGACGAGTACCTCACCGGGCTGGAGGACATCGAGTGGGCGAAGCACTTCATGGACCGCGGCTACGTCGTCGTCTACGAGCCGGCGGCCTGCATCTACCACATCCACGACGAGAGCTGGGAGCAGGTGTTCACGCGCTTCGAGCGCGAGGCCATCGCGGCCCGCGAGATCGGCGTGCGCTCGCCCGGCGACGCGGTCCACGAGTACGCGAGACTCCCCGTGGACATCGTCGGCGACGTGCTTGCGGCGGCCCGCCGCGGCGAACTCGACGGCGAGACGCTCCGGAACGTCCTCGGCTTCCGCTACCACCAGCGCCGGGGGGCGGCGACCGGCCTGCGCGCGGAGCCCGAGCTGCAGGAGAACCGGTACGAGTTCTTCTACGGTGGCGCGAACGAGCACGTCGTCGTCTCCGAACCCGGCGTCGCGTCGGTCGAGCGCGAGCCGCTCCCGGCGGTCAAGCCGAACGACGTCCTGCTCGCGGTCACCCACGTCGGCGTCAGCGACGACGACCTCGCGCTCTACCACGGTCGCTCCCCACCGGTCGAGCCCGACACCTACCCCGTCACACCCGGCAGGGAGTACGTCGGTCGCGTCGTCGATGCCGGGGCGAACGTCGAGCGCGTCGCTGAGGGCGAGGTGGTCGTCGGCGAGGCCACGCTCCACTGCGAGACCTGCGAGCACTGCACGAACGGGGACCGTGGCCGCTGTCCGGACCGCCAGCGCCTCGGTCTCGACGTCGACGGCAGCTACAGCCACTACCTCGTGGTCCCGTCCGATCACGTCCACGCCGTGCCGTCGTCGCTGGCTCACCAGACCGCGACGCTGGCCCGGCCGCTCGCGACGGTCCTCGACGGCCTGGAACGGGTCGGTGGGCTGCAGAACGGGCAGTCCAGTGTCGCCGTGCTCGGCGGCGGGCTGCTCGGCAACCTCTCCGCCCGTCTGCTCGCGAGCGAGGGAAGTGACGTGACCGTGTTCGAGGGCCGCTCGACCCTCCGCGAGGCTCTCCCTTCGTCGGTCCACGCCGAGGATGCGGCGGCCGACCAGCTCACCGCGTTCGACCTCGTGCTGGAGACCGACGGGTCGACCGCCTCGCTTGACGCGGCGGTCGGCTCCGCCGCGCCACGGGTCGTCCTGCTCGGTGCACCCTATCCCGACGAGTCGCTGACCGCGGACGGCGGTGCCGCACTCGACCGCGACGTGACGGTGGCGACGGTCGTCGACCCGTCGCCGTCACAGTACGATGCGGCGCTCGACCGGCTCACCGGGCTGCGGGCCGACGGGCTGACCGGCCAGGTGCTCCCGTTCGAGGAGTACGAACGCGCCTGGACGGTGGCGGACCGCGAGCTCCGGACCGTCCTCGCCGTCAACGGCCGCTGACGGTCCAGATGCCGTGGCGTGACCGGTCAGGAATCAATCGTGCCGGTCGGTCCCACCGTCGCCGACCGTCGGTGCCTGTTCCGCGCTGGCCGCCTCCCCGAGCGCCTCGAGGATGCGGACGGTGTCCCGTGCCTCGTCGAGGGTGACGGGTGGCGCCCGGCCCTCCCGGAGCGCGCGCTGGTGGGCGTCGATCTGCTCGTAGTGGCTCCGGTTCGGAATCGGCGGCTCGTCGTTCACCCTGGCGTCGTACAGCTCGGCGAGACGCTCCCCGACCTTCCCGACGACGTTCCGGGTGGCGCCGAGTCCGAGCCCGGCGTTCGACCGCAGGAAGTCGAGGACGCCCACCGAGTTGTCCTCGTTCGCGACGCGGTCGGTGAACAGACCGCCGCGGATGAAGTCGATGGTGAGCTCGGCGTTCCGCCCGTGGACGAGCAGCTGGTCCTTCGAGGTCGAGCCGGTGAGCACCTTGATGGTGACGAGCCGGTCGCCGCTCCCGTCGAGGGCCTCCAGCGCCACGCCGTCGAAGGAAACGTCGTCGTAGCCGCCGTAGTTCTGGGTCGTCACGCACGAGACCTCGCCCAGACCGTCGACGAACGCGAGCGGGAGGTACGCCTGGTGGGCGATGCCCTCGCCGATCTCGCCGCCGGGCAGGCCGAACACCCAGTCGCCGCGGTCGCTGAGGCTCAGGTCACGTGGCTCACCGAACAGCATCGTCACGGAGACGGGGTCGCCGATCTCGCCGCGGTCCACCTTCCTCCGGGCCTTCGTCACGAACGGCGTGAACAGCTTGTTGTGCACGACAGAGGCGGTCGTCCCGGTCTCCTCGCTGATGCGGGCGAGCTCGTCGACCGCCTCGACGGAGTCGGCTGCGGGTTTCTCGACGAGCACCGGGATGCCCGCCTCGAGGACGGGTTCGGCGACGGCGACGTGCGTGTGGGGTGGCGTGCAGACGTGGACCGAGTCGAGCGACTCGGCGGCGAGCAGCTCGTCGAGGTCAGTGTAGCGCGACACGTCGGCGTCCACGTCCACCGACCGGAGCCGCGACTCGTCTGCGTCGCAGACGGCGACGAGTTCGAGGTCCGGATGCGCCTCGACCACGGGGACGTGGATCTGGCTCCCGGCGATGCCACAGCCGACGACGGCGGTCTGGAGTTCCCTCATGGGGAACCACACCGGGTTCTGCCGTTTCGTAATAGCGGCGTTACCGGCCGGGCGACGGCTCAGGAGTCCACGGGACCGTGCCGGTCCGGCTCGCCGGTCGCCGACCGGAGCATCCGCGTCAGCCCCTCCCGAAGCCCGACCGAGGGTTCCCAGTCGAGGTCGCGCCGGAGCCTCGTCGCGTCGGCGACGATGCCGAACTGGTCGCCGGGCGTCCCGTCTGTCACCTCCACGGGGCCGGGGTCGCCGTCGTACACCTCGCCCATCGTCTCGAGGAGTTCGTCGACGGTCACCCGCTCGCCGCGCCCGAGGTTGTACGTCTCGCCGTCGGTGGCCGGTTCGTCGAGGGCCCGGACCCACGCGTCGACGACGTCGTCGACGTAGACGAAGTCCCGGAAGCGGTCGAGCGGCCCCTTCACGACGATGGGGCCGTCGTCCAGGCAGAACGAGAGGAAGATGCTCACCATGCCCTGTTTCATGTTCGCCATGTTCTGGCCGGGCCCGTAGACGCTGAACAGCCTGAAGACGGTCGTCTCCATCCCGAGGTTGTCGAACAGCCGGACGTACGCCTCGGCGCCGCGCTTGCCCGCGGCGTAGAACGTCTTCGGGTCCGACGGGTGGGACTCGTCCACCGGCAGGTACCGCGGGTCGCCGTAGACGCTCATCGAGCTCGCGTACAGGAGGCGGTCGATGTCCCGCTCGCGGCACCATCGCAGCAGCTCGAACGTCCCGATGACGTGGCTCTCCAGATCCGCGACGGGGTCGTCGAAGGACGCCTCTCCGGAGGACTGCCCGGCGAGGTGGAACACGGCGTCGACGTCGGAGACGCTCTCGACCGCCTCGTACGTCGCGGGGTCCGCGGTGTTCCCCGCGACGAACGTCGCACCCGCCGGTACGTTCTCCCGTCCGCCGGTCGAGAGGTTGTCGACCACGACGACCTCCCGGCCGGTGTCGAGCAGTCGCTCCGCCATCGCGGAGCCGATGAACCCGGCCCCACCGGTGACGAGCACCGTCTCTGTTGTCATCCGTTCCGACTGGTCGCGGGGTCCGGTTAGTAAGTCGGCCGTGATTCGGGTGCTGGCAGGGTAGGCCGTCGTTAGCTCGTGGCCGGCACCTGCTCCAGTCGCCGGTCGCCGAGTCGCTCGCGGATCCGGTCGAGCACGAGCTCCGTCGAGCTCGACCCGTCGACCTCGAACGCCGAGGGCGTGTAGCAGAACCGGCGGAGGTACTCCCGCTGGGTCTCGACGGACCGCTCGGCGGCGGCCCGGTCGAGGTTCTCGGTCCCCGGTCGGACCTGCACGATGTGCCGGTGGGTGAACGGCTCGAACGCCTGGTGGGTCTCCGTGTCGTCCCACGGCACCGTCAGGACGCCACAGACCTTCCCCTGGACGACCCCTTCGAAGAGCGCGGTCGAGTGGCTCGCGAGGATGACGTCGTAGTCCGCGATGTCGGCCGCGAGGCTCGGCTCCGACGACACCGCGACCTGCTCCCGGTAGCGGTCCATCTTGGCCGCGGAATCCTTCGGGTGCGGGCGGACCGTCACGTCGGCGACCTCGTCCAGCCTGCCGAGCCGGTCGACGTGCCAGTCGAGGTTCTCCTCGGTCCAGAAGCCGCTCTCGTAGGTCTGCTGGGAGAGGTAGAGCACCGAGTCCGTCCGCGGCTCGTACGGTTGGACGCCGCCATCGAACTCCGGCGACCCCGTGACCGTCACCGGGGTCGTGCCGTCGCAGGGGTACTCCTCGCGGAGTGCGGCGATGCGACGCTGGAAGAACGTCCCCATCGCCAGGACTTCGCCGACGAAGGGGTTGGTGTAGACGGAGAAACCGTAGGGGTAGAGCAGCCGTCGCTTCAGTCGCTCCAGCGGCGGGAACACCGGATCGAAGCTCGGCGAGAGGACGCCGTTGCGCACCGCCAGCACGCTCGCGTCGAGGTTGTTCGGGTACACGCCGTGCTGGAGGACGAGCGTCTCGACGCCGCGCTCGCCGGCGTCCCTTACGAGGTGCCGCAGGAACGGGATGGAGTCCATCGCGGCGACGAGGACGTCCGGGTCGGCGGCGTCGAGGTAGCCCGCGGTGTCGTAGAACGGCCGGTGCGAGAGCCGGTCGACGAGGAGCTTCTGTACCATCGCGTCGCGGAGGCCGTCGGGGAACCGGGTGAACACGGGCTCGTCCCGCTTCATGAACGATTCGGCCAGCCGGTGGTCGTGCCGTCGGTGGACCTTGGCCGGGACGCGGCGACCGCTCTCCGGCGGGTACAGCGAATCGAGCCAGAGGACCTCGCAGTCGACGGTGTCGTCGCCTTCGAGGGCCTCGACGAGCGGTCGCAGCGCGTTGTAGCTGGTCGTGTCCTCGATGGCGAATGCGACGGTGCCTGCTGCTGGCATCCCCGGCGCTTCGCCCCCGACCGACATTGGAATGCACCGGGAACGCCGAGTAAGCAGCTGCTACCCGACAGTTCGCGCTCTATCTCGCTCCCCGGTGTCCGGCCGGCGACGCCCGACGACCTCCTCGTAGAACCCCGCGAGCCGGTCGACGCTCCGCTCCCAGGCGTAGTGTTCGCGGGCCAGGTTCCGGGCTGCCTCGCCGAGCCGTCGGCCGAGCTCACCGTCGGTCGCGACCCGCGCGACGGCGTCCACGAACGACTCGTCCACGTCGGCGACGACGAGCGCGTGGTCGCCGTCGACGAGCGCGATCCCCTCCGCGCCCTTCACGGTGGTGACGATCGGCAGGCCGACGCCGAGGTAGTCGAACACCTTCGTCTTCGTCCCGCCACCGTGACGGATAGGTACCACGGCGACGTCGGCAGCTGCGAGAGTTCCGTACAGGTCCTCGACGAAGCCTGCCGTGGTCACCGCGGGGTCGTCGACCGCCGGCATCCCGTCGCCGACGAGGAGCAACTGGGCATCGACGCCGCGGTCGCGGAGTCCCGGCAGCACGCGGGTCACGAGCGCCGAAACGGCCTCCCGGTTCGGCGGGTGCGAGTACGAGCCGTGGAACACCAGCGTGGGCCGGTCGTCGAGCTCTAACTCGCGTCGTCTCCCGGCCGAGTCCGCGAGGGCCGCCGGCTCCGGCACGGTCGTCCCGGTCGGTACAGCCAGAATCCGGGCGGGGTCGACGCCGAACTGCCGGACGAACGTCTCCCGGTCGCGCTCGCTGACCGTCGTGACGTAGTCGGCGGCGGCGAGTGAGAGCCGCTCGATGCGCGGGATGAGGCGGGGGCCGACGAGTCGTTTGTAGACGGGGAGCGTCGGGTCGTCCACGTCGCGGGCGTGCTCGGCCTCGACGTTCTGGGCGGCGTAGACGACCGCGGCCTCGTGGCCGCCTGCCCGGACGGCGAGTTCGCTGGCGACGACACCCTTGGGGAGCGCGACGTGGAGCACGTCGAACGGCTCGCTGTCGAGGGCGCGACGGACCGCACGCAGGAACAACGGGTTGAGGTCCGTCAGGTAGCCCGGTCCGATCCGGTCGAAGCCGTACGTTTCGTCCACCCAATCCGGCGGTTCGGCCGCGAACTCTACGGGACAGAGGACCGAGACGCGGTGGCGCTCGGCCAGCCGGGAGGCCAGTTCGTGCAGGCGCGCGCCGGTCCCGGTCGTGGGTTCGAACACGTCGTGCGACGGTGAGACGACCAGGAGTCGGAGCGAGGTCCCGCGGGTCACCCCCGGCCGTTCCGGCGCACCGGCATTAGCTATGCAGCCGGTACCCGAATCTTGATTCGGTAAAAAGGGCTTACTGGGTGCATAAGACAGTCGATATCGGCGTTTGACTGGTTGGCTTGAAGTAGCTGGAAGGTGAACGTGCGGCCACCGAATGTCCTCCCCGTTCGAGGGCGTCGACGGTGGACTCGACGCCCTCCCGGCGCGACGGTTCGAGGCCGCGATAGCCGCCGTACTGCTGGGATTCGTGGTCGGTTTCGTCGGCGACGTGCCGCTGCTCAGGCCGGTGGCGGGCACGCTGCTGGTCCTCGTGGTCCCCGGTGTGCTCGTCCTCTCGCTACTCGGCGTGCGTCTCGACCGCGCCGAGTCGGCGGTGTACGTCGTCGGAACGAGCATCGCGGTGGTCCTCATCTTCGGGATACTCGGGAACGAGCTGCTGACCGGGCTGTTCGACCCGGTCACCTCGCTCGAACCCTTCGCCCCGGTGACACTCGCGGCCGGGTTCACGGCGCTCGGGCTCGTCGGGCTGGTACTGGTCTGGCTCTCCGGCACCGTGCCGCGGTTCCCCCGGCTGGCCGTCCTCGACGACCGCGACGTCCGCTTCCTGCTGTTCGGGCTGCACCTGCCGTTGCTCTCCGCACTGGCCGCCGTCGCTTTCCTCGTCCTCGGCACCAACCTCCCGTGGATGCTGGCGATGGCCCTCGTCTCGCTCGTCCCGCTCTGGGTGGTGGTCCGCCGCACGCCACGCCCGCATCGCTGGCTCGGCCTCTGGTGTGTCGGACTGGCCCTGTTCTACCAGGTCACGCTCTCGACGGCGTACTTCTCGGGTGGGGATGGCTCCATCGAGTACTTCTTCGGACACCTCACGCTGACCCACGACAGCTGGTTCGTGGGCTTCGAGGCGACGAAGGCGTCGCTGCTGAGTCTGACCATCTTCCACCCGACGGTCGCGGCGGTGACGGGACTGCCGTTGCGCTGGGCCATCAAGCTCGTCTACCCGCTCGTGTTCGCGCTCACGCCGGTCGCGATCTACCTGTTCCACCGGCGCCACGTCGGCGACACGACCGCGCTGCTCTCTGCGGTGGTGCTGCTGTTCCTGCACCCCTTCTTCAACCTGCTCGCCCAGAACACGCGGACCGGGCTCGCCATCTTCTTCCTGTTCTCGTTCGCCCTGGTCGTCGTCGACGAGTCGCTCCAGCCGCTCGCGCGCGGGCTGCTCTCCGTGCTGTTCCTCGGCGGTATCGTCGTCTCGCACTACGGCGTGTCCGCGATGTTCCTCGGACTGGCCGGCGTGGCGTACGTCCTCACTCGGGCAGACGACGTTGTCGGGTGGGCACACGTCGACCGGCCGGCGGTGTTCTCGCTCGCCACGGTCGCGTTCCTCGGTGTCGGCTTCTTCGCGTGGTACCTCTTCACCGCCACCGGGACGAACTTCTACAAGCTCGTCGGGGTGTTCGTCCAGGACGTGCTGTTCGGCTTCTCCGACTTCTTCTCCAGCGAGTCCAACAGCGTGCAGGCGGTCACCCGACCGCAGGGCGACTCGTTGACGTTCCAGCTCATCAAGGCCCAGTTCATCGGCCTGACGCTGCTCGGGGGCATCGGACTCGCCCGGACCCTGCTGGCCGCCCCGGTGCTCTCCCGGCTGCTCGGCGACCGGTTCCCCTGGCTCGACTCGCTCCGGCGTTCGACAGCCCCCGACGACGCGGTCGTCCACCCCGTCGCCGTCGCCTTCGCCGTCGGTGGCGCCATGCTCCTGTTCGTCTCGTTCACGCCCGTCTCCATCGTCGGCGTGGCACGCATCTACGCCGTAGCGGGGCCGTTCATCGTCGTCTTCGGCGTCGCCGAGGCACGGCGGTTCCTCACCTGGCTGTTCGGCAACCGGACCTCGCTGCCGGCGCCGCCGTCGGACTCCCTGCTCGCGGTGGCGTTCGCGGGGATGCTGCTGGTGAACGCGGGCGTCATGTCGGCCGCCGTCACGCACGACCGTTCGCCCCAGCCGCACTTCGACCGCGAGTACATCCTCGAGGACGGCACCGAGCGCGAGGTGTACCACTACTACCGGAGCTTCACGCCGCCGCCGGACGTCGCGGCGACACGCTGGGCGATCGACCACCGCGCGGCCGGGACCACCATGTTCTCCGGCATCCGCCACGGCGGCTACGAGGCGAACCTCGTCTCCACGCAGTACGGGACGTACCACCCGCCGGGGCCGCCCTACCAGCCGTTCACGTGCGAGGAGTACCGGACCACCCGCGGCTACTTCATCGACTCCGAGTACCAGCACCGCGAGGGACAGATCAACCTCGTCTACAGCTCCGAGGGGTCGTACCCGTACATCCGGTTCACGGACCTGTCGACCCTTCGGCTCCCGGACCGGTCCAGGGTGTACGACAACGGCATATCGTCGGTGTACTACAGCGACGGGATACCGACGAGGGAACCGGCGTGTGGTGGTTGACACCGACGACGAAGCACGCTGGGAGGGCGGCGGTCGCGGTCAGCCGTCCGCACCGTCGCTCGGTTCGTCGGCACCCTCGCCGTCGGCCCGCATCGCACCGACCGCCTGTTCCTCGCGTGCCGCCTCGATGCGTTCGAGCAGCGTCACGCACCTGATGCCGTCCGCGGCGGTGACCGGCGGCTCGCGGTCGTGGACGATGGCGTCGACGAACTGCTCGACGAGTGCGTAGTGCCCGGGCGCCGCGTACTTGCTCCCCGGGCCGCGCTGGTCCAGGGCGTAGCCCAGCACGTTGCCGACCGTGCTGGTGACCAGCTGCCCCGCGGCCCTCGCGTTGTCGGCGACGATGGAGACCGCCGAGCGGTCGACCGTGCTGTACTCGACGGCGGCGTAGTTGAACAGGTCGACGACGGCGAGCCGGTCCTCGCCGATGACCGTCGCGCGCTTCGACGGGATGGCGTGCTCGGAGGCCGTGATGGTCCCGCTCAGGCCGACCCGGTCGTCCTGCGAGAGCGCCACGGTCACCCCGAGGACGTCGCCGTCGTCCGTCGTGCTCGTGATGGTCACGTCCGCGTCCGACACGTCGTCCATGAAGTGCGTGACGAGGTAGATCGGGTGCGGGAGCCGGTCGCCGATGGGGCCGCCGTGGGAGTCGTCCGTCCAGCCGCGGTGGGGCGCATCCGGGTTCGGCTGGCCACCGAGGAACGAGCGGACGGTGACCAGGTCGCCGTACTTCCCGTCGGCGACCCGCTCCATGACGGCGCGCATCGGGTCGAAGAAGAGGTTGTTGTGGACGACACAGAGCTTCCTGCCGGTCTCCTCGGCGGCCGCCTGCATCTGCTCGCACTCCGCGACCGTCATCGCCATGGGCTTCTCAACGAGGACGTGCGAGCCACCGTGGAGCGCCCGCTTCGTCAGCTCCGCGTGGGTGAACACCGGCGTGTTCACGTGGACGATGTCGGGGAGGCTCTCGTACGCCTCGTCGACGTCGTCGTACCAGGGCACGTCGTGCTCGACGCCGGCAGCCCGGGCCGTCTCGGTGTCGAGGTCGCAGACCCACGCGAGTTCGACCCGGTCCAGAGCCTCGACGACGGGGAAGTGGTACTGCTTCGACGCCTTGCCGCAGCCGACGATGCCGACCGTCAGCACGGCAGACCACCCACGAAGCGGAGTTCGTCGCGGTAGGCGTTCGCTCTCGATTCCCAGCTCAGGTGTTCTGTGGCGTAGGTTCGTGCGTTCATCGCGTCTCTGGTGTTCGGTCGTTCGAGGTACGTTGCAGCCGAGGAGGCGGCCGCCGCCGGGTCGTCGAACTCCAGCACCCGACCGCAGGCCGCCTCGTCGACGAACCGATGCACGGGGAGGTCCGAGACGAGCGCGGGTAGCCCGGACGCCAGCGCCTCGTACAGCGCCAGCGGCTCGCCCTCGTATCGCGACGGCAGGACGAAGTAGTCCGCCGCGGCGTAGATCGCTGGCTTCTGGTCCTCGTCGACGAACCCGAGGAAGTGCACGTCCGGAAGGGCACGCTCGTCGACGAATCGCTCGGCTGCGGCCCGGCGGGGGCCGTCACCCGCGACGACGAGCGAGCAGTCGACCCCGGCCCGCTGGCGGAGCGTCTCGTAGAACCGCAGCAGCGTCAGCGGCCGCTTCTGTTCGGTCAGGCTGCCGAGCGAGAGCAGTCTGACCGGCTCCCGGCCCGATGGAACCGGCGAGCGGTCCTCGTCGTCCCCGTCCTCGCCGTCCTCGTCACCGCCGTCGCCGTCGAATGGTTCGTCCGGTGGGTAGACACCCCGACCGCCGCCGTCGGGTTCGGGAACGATGCGCTCGACGCGAGGCGTCGCCAGCATCGGGTACCGCCCCCCGTCGAGGTCGGCGACCCGCGCCGGGGCGAACCGCTCGACGTCCACGCCGTTGCCGACGTATCGGACCCGCTCCGGCGGGACGCCGGCCGCCCGGAGCTCGCCGACCACGTCGCGGGCCACCCCCGTGTAGCGCAACGCCGGACTCGCGTGGATTCCACGGCGCTCGACGGCACCGAACAACCGGTAGTAGACACGGGCGAGCCCGTCGTGGTACGCCGCCTTGGCCCCGCGGAGGTGGTTGTGGTAGGTGACCAGGCAGTGGTCGGCGACCGCGTCGGGGAGCAGCGGCAGGAGCCGCGGGTTGTGCAGCCAGACCGCGTCGTACTCGGCGTGCTCCCGGGCGAGTCGGCGGTACGCCCGGACCCAGAAGCCGAAGATGGCGTAGCCGAGGTAAGCCGGTTCGACGTCGCGGAGACGGTCAGTGATGGCCGCCGACCCGAGCGTGCTCGCCGTCACGCCTTCGGGGACCGGCATCGACGGCCGGGTCAGGTAGTGGTACTCGTTGTCGTGGTCGTCGTCGCTCACCAGGGCCGACAGCACGTCGTGGACGACGTGTTTCACGCCGAGTTCGGCCGTGGAGACGACGAGGACCTTCATCCCGGGCCTCCTCGTGGGGCGACGGCCCGTCGCGGGCCGGTGTCGTCGATCTCGACCGCCGCGTCGCGGATGGCGAGCTGTTCCCGTTCGTGCGCGAGTCGACGGCGGGCGAGGGCTTCGAGGAACTCCGTCGTCGGTTCCCCGTCCCCGTACAGGTTCGTCCGTTCGCCCGGGTCCGCGGCGAGGTCGTAGCACTCCCGACGGCTGCCGTCGTCCGTGTCGACCTGGAGGTACTTCCGGTCGCGCGTGCGGACCGCCGTGAGGTTCCGGCCGAGCCTGCCGTCGTACTCCGTCGCCACCGCCCAGTCGTCGCCGTCCGGGAGAGCCGCGCCGCGGCTCGCGGCGTCGACGACCGCGGGGATGCTGGCCAGGGAGATGGGGTCCGTCACCGTCCGTGATTCGACCCCCGGTCCGTCGACGACCAGCGGCACGTGGACGTTCTCCTCGTAGAGGTCGGCGAACAGGTGACCGTAGACGCCGCGCTCGCAGAACGCCTCGCCGTGGTCGGCGTGGACGACGAAGACCGGGTCGAACTCGGCCAGCCGGTCGCGCAGCTCGGCGACGAACCGGTCGCCGTACCGCAGGGCGTCGTCGTACAGGTCGATGATATGCTGGACCTGCGAGTCGGACAGGTCCAGTCCCGTCTCGTCCATGATGCGGTTGCAGAGCCAGTTGTAACGGTACTGGTCGAGCGTGCCCGACCAGCGGCGATGGCCCCGTGGCGTGATGTACGGGAAGTGGGTGTCGAGCGAGAACGCCCACAGGAAGAACGGTTCGTCGTCGTCCAGCGAGCGCACCCAGTCCTCGATGTCGTCGACGTACGTATCCCAGGTCTTGAACGCCTCCTGCCGGCGGACGAAGTTCCGGGCGTTCCGCAGCGCGGTGAACGCGCTGGAGCTCCCCAGGTGGTTCGAGAAGACGCACTGGTACCAGTCCGAGGTGAACAGGAAGTCCTCGTAGTGGTCGAATCCACGGTCGAAGCCGTAGTACCGGGAGGCGTACGCGTTGGGGTTGAACGCGGCGGTGGCGTAGCCCCGCTCGGCGAGCGACTCCGCGACGGTGCCGTGCCGCCGGAGGTGGCTCCGGGAGTGCCGCGGGTCCGAGACGCGCTCGCGGACGACGAGGGGTTCGCCGGTGAGGATGCCGGCCATCGAGGGGTTCGTCCGCGAGGCCGGGGCGATGGCGTTCTCGTACGTGGTCCCGTCGGCCGCCAGCCGGTCGAGCGTCGGCGTGGTGTCGCGGTCGTAGCCGCCGAAGCCGCAGTGGTCCGCACGGACGCTGTCGAACGTGAGGAGGACGACGTTCCGACCGCTCACGTCGCCTCGACCTCGTCCCTGGCGAGCAGCGACTCCAGTCCGTCGACGAGCCCGACCGTCGGCTCCCAGCCCGTCACCGCGGTCGTCCGGCTGATGTCGGCCTGGAGGTGGGGACGGTCCGACGCACGGACCCGCTCCTCGTCCTGTGTCACCTCGATGTCCGCGCCGAGGGCCATCGAGACGGCCTCGACGACCGCACGGACCGAGTACGCCTCACCCGTTCCGATGTTCAGTGCGGCCGGGGCCTCGTCGGCGTGTTCGACGAGCTGCTGGAGCCCGCGGCTCACGTCGGTGACGTGGATGTAGTCGCGCCGCGGCGTCAGGTTCCCGAGCTCGACCGTCCGGCTGCCGTCCCGGAGCTGCTCGAGGATGGCCGGGATGAGGTGCGGGTTCGTCTCCCCGGGGCCGTAGACGTTGAACAGCCGGGCCGAGACGGTGTCGACGTCGCTGCGCTGGTCGAACAGCTCGACGAGCTCCTCGGCGACCAGCTTCGACTTGCCGTAGGGGTCCATCGGACCGGGTCTGACGTCCTCGGAGAGCGGTTCGTCGATGGGTGGGTAGACGGCAGCCGACGAGACGTTGACGAGCGTCTCCAGGGTTTCGAGGGTACGGGCGGCGTCGAGCAGCGTCCGCGTCCCGAGGACGTTCACGTCGTACGTCTCGCCGGGGTGCTCGTCGCAGTACGGCACGTAGTGGATCGCCGCCAGGTGGACGACGACGTGCGGGTCGAACGACTGGAGGACCGGCTCGAGTTCGCGGGACCGGACGTCGATCCTGTCGAGCGGGACGCCCGAGGGGAGTCGGTCCGCGCTGCCGACGGAGCAGTCGTCGACGACGCGGACGTCGTGGCCCGCCTCGACGAGGTCGGTGACGAACTGCGTGCCCACGAAGCCGGCGCCGCCGGTCACGAGGACGCGCTTTGCTGACTGGCTCATTCGAGCGTTCATTCCGCAACCGGCTGTTTGAGTATACGCGTGCTACCTGGCGGATTCGGCGAGAACGCCGGAGTAGACCCGTGTTACCCGGTCGACGATGGCCTGCCAGTCGTGACGGCGGCCGAACTCCCGGGCGTTCCGCGACAGGCGCTCGCGCTCGGTCACGTCCGTGACGACCCGCCCGATGGCGTCGGCGATGGGTCCCGGCCCCTGTCCCGTGATGTAGCCGGTCTCGCCGTCCTCGACGACGGCCGTGCTGCCGTTCTCCGGTGCGTCGACGACGATGCTCGGGACGCCACAGGCTGCGGCCTCCAGGATGGTGTTCGGGAACCCCTCGCGGATGGACGGGAGGACGAACGCGTCGGCGGCCGCGAGGTTCGCGATGACGTCCTCGTCGGCCTCCACGAAGCCGAGGAAGTCCACCGCGTCGGCGACGCCGACCGATTCGGCGTGGGCCGTCAGTGCCTCGCGCTCCGGCCCGTCGCCGACGACGACCGTCCTCGGGACCCGACCGATGTCGTCCCGCAGCTGGGCCAGCGCGTCGAGCAGCCAGTCGACGTGCTTGTGCTCGGAGAGCCGTCCCACGTAGGCGAGCTCGTAGGGGGTGTCGACCGGCTCGATGGCCCGGAGTCGCTCGAAGTCGACGCCGTTCGGGACGACGGAGACCCCGCGGTCGCGGCCGATCCCGCGGAGGTCGTCGCGGATGGCGTCCGAGATGGCGATGACGTGCGGCGGCAGGTCGACGCTCACGCGCTCGACGAGCCGGCCGCCGTAGCCCTTCCAGCCGACGTACTCGTTCCAGTACGGCCCCCAGACCTCGTACCAGGTGGCGACCATCCGGGACCGCCCGAGCATGTCGTGGAGCTTCGCGGCGAACAGCGGGAAGTACGGGAACTGCTGGCAGTCCACCACGTCGAACGACTCCCGCAGCAGCGGCGTGCCGACCGCGGCGGCGAACCGCATGGCCTGCGGGATGGAGCGTCGCCCGTCGGTGTACAGGTCCATCGGCTCGCAGACGCCGTGGAAGGTGACGCCCTCGCGCTCCATCACGCTGGGGCCGTCCCAGTAGTGCATCCCGTAGAGGTGGACGTCGTGGTCGTCGGCCATGCGGCGGGCGATCTCCCAGACGCGCTTCTGTGCGCCGCCCTTCTCCCACGGGTACACCGCGTCGTAGACGTACGCTACGCGCATGGGTCCTCCTCGAAGTAGTGCCGGCCAGCGGCGACGGTCGCGAACAGGAGCACGCTCGCGACCCCGAAGCCCTGGATGAACGGGTACTCGCGCCCCTCGGTCCGGATCGGTGCGGCCTCGAGACTCACCAGCGGGCCGTGGACCGACACCGGGAGCGGCCCGTTCCAGAACGTGATGACGGCGGGGAACTGCAACCCGATCCCGCTCTCGACGACGGGGTACAGCAGCGTCACCGGCCCCCCGTCGAGCAGGTCGAGCACGAGGTGGCTCGCGAGGAACGCCGTCGCGAGCGTCGCAAGCACCCGTGTCCCGCGGAGCACCTGCTCGGCGCCGAACAGCGCCAGCGAGAGGGGGACGAGCAGGAGCAGCGACTGGAAGTACCCCCCGGTGCCGAACAGCTTGTCCGCGTCCGGGACCAGCGTGAACGCGCTCGTCGCGAGCATCGGCGGCGACCGGAGCACGCTCGGCGCGATGGCGACGGTCGCGGCCAGCGGCAGACCGACGTGTGTCAGCAGGTCCATCGTGGGGGCCTCACGATTCGAGGTACCCGAGCGACTCGAGCCGGTCCCGTACCTGTTGCTCGTCCACCTCGGCATCGGTCGTCCGGTCGTCCGTCTCGACCTCGTCGAGGACGACGGTGAGGACGTAGTCGACGTACGCGTCGACCGATTCGAACTCGGTGTGTGGGAGTCGATCGTCGATGCGGTCCGCCACCGACGGGGAGAGACGGACGTCTCTGCTGTCGGGCATGGGTTGCCGGAAGAGGGCACAGCGAGGGCTTCGTAATACTGCCCCTTCCCGTGGTACGTGGGAGTTACGCGGTGGCGGTCGGCGGCTGCGACCGGCGTCGGCTCACCCCTCGGGTCCGGTCACCGTCACCCAGAGCCTGACCTCCAGGTCGGGTGGTCCGGTGGTGTCGGTCCCGGTCCAGAGCCTGACCGCGAACCGGTACCGTCCGGGTGGCCCGTCGGGGGTGAAGCTGACCGGGAAGCGGCGCTGGGAGCCGGCGCCGACCGTGACCGTGCCGCTGCTGACCGACTCGTCGTCGAACGTCGCGACCACGGTGTAGCGCCGCTGTTCGTCCGCGTTGTTCGTGATCTCGACGACCGTCTGTCCCGCCTCACCGACCGCCAGCTCGGTCGGATAGCCGGCGGCTGTCCCCGTGTCGTCGACCAGTGCGAGCTCCGTGGGTCTGTCGGGGCCGACGGGCTGGACGAGCGCGATGGCGCTGGCTGTCGCGAGCAGGAGGAACAGGCTCGTGGCGAGCAGAACCGCCTCTACGTGTGTCCGGTCGTGGGCCATCCACGGTGAAGCTTGAAGGGTGCAGCGCCCAATAGTAAGAACACCGTATACCGTATGTCAGCCGACCTCCCTCCGCTCGACGCGGGTGCGGCGATGCGGCGTCGTAACGCCCGCCCACTGCTCGTCGCGACCGTCCTCGGGCTGCTCGTCAGCGAGCTGTTCGTCGTGGTCGGACCGGTCGAGACCGGCCTGTTCGGCTACGTCCTGGTGCTCGCGCTCGCCGCGGTCGCCGGGACCGGCTCCAGGGAGCACCGGGTCCTGCTCGTGCCGGCGACGCTGGCCTCGTGTCGGCTCGTGACCGTCGGCGCGCCCGACATCGCCGGTGTCCAGCCGGTCGTGGTCGCCTACGTCGGGACGTTCCTCGCGGCGCTCGTGCTCCTGGACGCGGACACCGTCGGCGTCGTGGACAAACCGACGAACCTCGTCCTGGCGAGCGCCGCGGGCGTCCTCGGCTTCGGCTTCGGCGCCCTCGCCGTGGCGGGCCTCGGGGGCTCGCCGGCCTCGTTCGGCTTCCCCGCGTCGCTCCCGGCGCTGGTGGTGTTCGTCGTACTGGTCCCGCTGGTGGTGCTGGTCGAGGAGCTGCTCTTCCGACGACTGCTCTACCCCGCGCTTCGTCGCTCGTTCGAGCCCGTGTCGGCGTTCGTCGGGACGACTCTCCTCTACGCTGTCGCCGCGCCGGCGACGGGCCAGTTCCGGTCGGTGTCGCTCGCGCTCGCCGCCGGGCTCGTCCTCGGGCTGGCGTACGAGTGGACCGGCGACACCGTGACGGCGGTCGCGCTCCACGCCGGCATCGTCTCCGGGCTGGTCGTCGCCCCGGTCCTGTTCTGAGCGCTACTGGCCGACCCCGGTGACGGCGAGGAAGAGCACGAGGGAGCCGAAGGCGACCAGCAGCGGGATGAGCGGGGCGAGCCGCTCCACACCGAGGTCGTGTGCCCCCTCCGTCTGTCGCACCGAGAGCACCGCGAGCAGGACGAGCAGGCCGAGGGCGACGTAGACGCCGCCGTCGGGCGCCGACTGGAGCGGGATCACGGCGACTCACGCTCCCCGAGCACGCTCAGGAAGAAGGAGTCGAACACGGTGAGGACACCGAGGACCAGGACGGTGAACGCGACGGTGTCGACCGCGGAGAGCGGGACGCTGTCGCCGTTGAGCCAGCCGACCGCGTTGACCGCGGTGTAGGTCCCACCGACGACCAACAGCACGGCGCCCAGCGCGAGGCCGTGTTCGAGCCTGAACCGCTCGGTGACGAATCTCGTGAGGGGGTCCGACGGCCGCCGGATGGGGTTCGCGACGATGGCGCTCGTGGTCGCCAGCACCGCCGTCTGGTGCGCCACGATGAGCAGGAGACAGCCGACGACGACCGCCCGGGCGCCCAGCCCGAGGGACGCGATCGTGCCGTCGGCGGCGACCGCCCCCAGCAGGCCGAGCCCCGCGGTACCGGTCACGACCGCCGGGATGGTGAACAGGTAGTCGGGGGCGTTGACCAGCATGAAGCGGACGTGTCGCCAGCCGTCGCGGAAGCTCTCCAGCGTCGCGTCACCGGTGCGCTCGCGGTACGTGATGGGCACCTCCCGTATCTCCAGCCCGGTGGAGGCGGCCTTCATTATCATCTCGCTCGCGAACTCCATCCCGTCGGTCCGCAGGTCGAGCTCCTCCAGGGCGTCACGCGAGATGACGCGGAAGCCGCTGTGGGCGTCGCTGATGTCGGTCCCGTAGAACACGTTGAGGAACCGGGTCAGGAGCGGGTTGCCGACGTAGCGGTGGAGCGCCGGCATCGCACCGCTCTCCATGTCGCCGTTCAGCCGGCTGCCCATCGCCATGTCGGCCTCGCCGGACTGGACCAGCGACAGCAGCTTCGGGAGCTCGCGGAAGTCGTAGGTCGTGTCCGCGTCCCCGATGACGACGTACTCGCCGCGGACCTGCTCGAAGGCGTACCGGTAGGCGTAGCCGTAGCCGCGCCGGTCCGGCGTGACGACGATGGCGCCGTGCTCGCGGGCGATCTCCGGGGTCCGGTCGGTCGAGCTGTCGCTGACGACGATCTCGCCGGTCACGTCCAGCTCGGCCAGCGCGGTCTTCGCCCACTCGATGCACTCCGCGATCCCCTCCTCCTCGTCCATGGTGGGCATGACGAAACTGACGGTGGGGGTCTGCTCGCTGTGGCGCGGGAGCAGCAGGGAGTCGGCGTCCCGGACGGCCCGCTCCGGTGACGGCTCGGACATTGTGGTACCGATGCCGCTACGCTGGGTCGGTACTTCGTTAGCCAGCTGGAACTCTGGAAACGGTCGGCTTCCACCGAGTACGCCCCGATTAGTCGGGGGGAAGCGGTCGCGTGCTTTCAGTGGATCCCGCCAAGCTGCGGGAACAGGGCGTCGACATCGGGCTCCCCGTCGAGGAGCTCGTACTCGCTGTCCGAGACCGCCACGTGGTCGGCAGTCCGGAGATGTTCGAGGTGCGCGTACGCCTCACCGGGACCGTGGAGGATGTGGATGCCGGCGAGGTCGCCGAACAGGTGTGCGCTCACGGTCCACGCGTCGGCCGGGCCGTGTTCGGCGAGCACGTCGACGACGCGACCGGTGCGCTCCCGGTGGTGGTCCAGGATGTGTCGCGCCCGCTCGGCGGGCTCTTCGATGGGTTCCCGATGGCCGGGGTAGGCGACGTCGAACCCGCCCTCGACGATGCGGACGAGTGCGTCGAGGTAGTTTTGCAGCGCGTCCTCGTCCCTGACGTCCGCGCCACCGACGTTGGGCGTGTACTTCGGGAGCAGCGCGTCGCCGCTGAACAGCGCCCGTTCGTCGCCGTCGTCGAGCACGAAGCCGCACTGGCCGACGGTGTGCCCGGGGAGGTGCCAGACCTCGACCGTACGGTCGCCGACGGCGAATCGTTCCCCGTCGGTGAACGGCTCGACGTCGGCGTCGCTGTCGGACCAGAGCGCGTCGTCGGCGAGGCTCGCTCGGAGCTCCGCCGCCGCAGACTCTGGCATCCCCCACCGGTCGAACAGCGCTGCATGCCGGTCCTCGTACTCGGCGAGTGCCGTCGGGTCGCGCGTGACGAGCGGCGCGTCGGCCTCGTGGACGCGGACCACGGCGTCGCTCGCGGCCTGGACAGCACCCGCCCCGCCGGCGTGGTCGCCGTGGAAGTGCGTGAGCAGCACCTGGTCGATATCGGCCACCGAGACGCCGACTGCGGCGAGTTCGTCCGCCAGCGCCGTCCGTACGACCGGCTGGGCGGTCGCGGTGTCGACCAGCGTGGTCGGGCCGTCGTCCCCGGCCCCGAGCAGGTAGACCGCGTTCGCCCCTTCGAACTCCCTGTTGTCCAGTTGTACCCTGTGCACGGCTACTGCGTCGGAAGGGGGCGAGGGGCCTTAGGTTGTCGTCATCCGGTCCTGCTGTGGGAGGTGTGCACAGTACGGCTGAATTAACCAACATAGCGAAGTGGAGCCGGTCCGTTGGATAACGGAGGCGCCCCAGATGCCGTTCGAACCACCCACCCCACCCGCGGAGATACCGCCCGAACTCGTCGAGAGCCTCGAGGACTGCTCGCCGACGCAGCTGCGCGAGGCGGCGAACTACGCGTTCGCACTGGCGACCTACCGAGAACGCGAGTCGCGGCTCGACGACGGCGACAGCGGGGAGGCACCGCCGGAGCCGATCAGCCGGCCGGCAGAGGTGCCCGCGAAGGCCAGCCTCACCACGAAGACCATCAACGAGAACCGCTACTACTACTGGCAGTGGCGCGAGGGCGACCGGGTGAAGTCGAAGTACCACGCGCCGGTCGACGAGTGAGGTCGCGAGTCCTCAGGGTGGAGCCGTTGCCGTCGGCAAAAAGACATATCCGGCACTGAGACGACGCCCCTGTCGTGACAGACCAACGGCGTCGCGCGTATCTGAAACATCTCTCTGCGTTCGGGCTGTCTGCTGCCCTCGCTGGCTGCTCCTCACGGGATCGGTCGTCCGGAAGCGAACGGACGACCCCCGAAACGACCCCCGAACAGACCACGCGCGGTCCGTCACGGGAGACGACCGCAGGTGGGCAACCGTCGTTCACGACATCGGTATCGCACCCCGGGGAGGCATCCGTCGGCGACACCGTGACCGTCACCGTCGACGTGGAGAACACGGGGGACGGCGCCGGGGCCGTCAGTCTCGCGCTCGGCATCGGCCGCGACGAGGTCGACACGGCGTCGGTGACACTCGACGGCGGGGCCTCCACGAGCGTGCAGCTACAGGGGACTCTCGACGAATCCCCTGCGGACCGAACGACTGCATTGACCCTGAACGGCGAGGTGGTCGGTGAGCTGACGGTCGTCCCGGCGACCGATGTCGAAGGCGACCCGGTCGGGGACCGGTCGCTCCCGCGACGGGTCGGTGCTTCATACACCGGTCCCAAGTACCGGGTCGACGAGTCGCTCGACACGGTCAACGACGGGGCGAGCAGCCTGGAATCGCTGGGCAGTCGCGTGTTCAAGGGGTGGATGGACGACCCCGACCTCCAGTACCCCTTCGTCGACTGGCCGTCGTTCGACTCCATCGTCGAGGTGTTCCAGCATCCCCGGTACCGCGAGCTCTTCGGGCGCGACTTCGACACCTACGTCTTCACCGGGAACGCCTACACGCAGGCGCGAGCCACCGGCGGGGGCGGGTACTTCTACCACGAGTTCTCCGAGGAGTACGCCGAGATGGAGACCGAGGCGTTCTACGACATCACGCGCCACCTGCTGGAGACGTACGATGGGACCGGGTTGGAGTTCGTCCTGCAGAACTGGGAGGGCGACTGGATCGTCGTCGGCGGCGCCGGGCGGGAGGGCCCACCCGACCCCGACGTACTCGACCGTGCGAAGCGATGGTTCAACGCCCGTCAACGGGGCATCGCCCGTGCCAGGGCGGAGGTCGAGAGCGACGTCGCCGTGCTCGGCGCGTGCGAGATCAACCGGGTCCGGCAGGCGATGACCGACGGCGAGGGGTGGATCGTCAACACCATCCTCGGCGACCTCGACGTCGACCTCGTCTCCTACTCGGCGTGGGGCCTCTGTGGCCATCTGGGTTCGTACCCCCGATTGAACGAGGAAGCGAGACGATCTGTCCGCGAGACGCTCGACTACGTGCAGTCACACGCTCCGGAGCCAACGGACTACGTCCGTCGAGTGCTCGGCGACGACGCGAAGACGGTGTACGTGGGGGAGTACGGCGGCGCAATCCAACGGTCCGGCGTTGACCCGGTCATGCGAGCGGTTCGGGGCGTCACCGAGGAGGCACTCGACTGGGGGGCACCGTACACGCTGTTCTGGACGACCTACGACAACGAGGTCCACATCGACGGCGAGCGCGTCGTGGTCGATCCGGACATCGAAGAGCGGCTCCGGGCCGCGTTCGATGACGGACCGGATATCGAGGACGTGCTGGGGTTCTACCTCGTCAGACCGGACGGCTCCCGGGCCCCAGCCTGGTTCTACCTCGCCGAGGTGCTCGGGACGAACGCGGCCGACTTCGTCCGCCTCGACCTCGAGTTCGAGCGCACCGTACCGGAGAACGAACTGAACGACGACATCCCGCCGGAGAGCGCACGTCAACTCGCGTTCGCCTGTTTCGAGGTGGGGGTGGAGGCGGTCGACGGCGGGACCACGCTCGACATCGGGACCATCGGTGACGAGGCCGCCCTGGCCAGCGGCGTGTACGACCCGGAGGAGACCGACGACGAGACATTCCGCTGGTTCGGGAGGTCTGCTGGCAGGACGACCGTCTACCTCCACAGGGAGGAACACGGACTCTCCGGGGCGCTCCAGCGGCTCCGGTTTGTCGGGAGCGGGGCCGACGATGGCCTGTCCGCTGCTGTTCGCCTGGACGGAACCGCCGTCGGCTCGGTCAGCCTCTCCCGCGGCCGAGAGCGCTACGATGTGGACCTGCGGACGGAGGAACGGTCCGGTCGCCCCGGTAGCTAAGTCGCAGTTGCCCCTGCCAGCCACGGAATCGAGTCGGCCGACTCGCCACCACCCCGGGCCGAGCCTAATCGACGGACACGCCTATGCCGCTGGAGCACTCGAGTTCGACCAACGCATGTCGTCGCCAGCGTCGGCCCGGGTCGCCGCCGCGAGCCCGGTGTTCGTCGAGCGAGCCACGGCCGCGGAGCTCGACGACTGGCTCTCGTACTTCGAGCCGGACGTGGTCGCCCTGGCCGGGACAGAGCCGGGCCGCCGGGCGAGCAGCACACTCCGGCGCACGACCGACGACGACACGCTCGTCTTCGACCCGAACGGGCACGACCCGGTCCGTGGCCCCCGTCGTATAGCCGGCGTCCAGTTCGTGCTCGCGCCGACGGTCGCCGACCTCGCCGATCTGGACATCGGCCGACCGGCCGTCGTCCTCTCCGGCTTGCTCTCACTGAACGTCGACCGTGCCGCGCTGTCGACATCGCTCGCGGGCCTGGACGAGTACCGCGAGGCGGTCGGTCCCACCGCAACCGACGAGTTCGTGCACCTCTCGACCCGGCTCCCCGCCGGCTACCGACGCGACTGGGACGGACTGAGGGTCGTCGGTGCCGGGGCCGACGCGGGTGTCGGCGACGAACCGCTGGTCGCGTTCGACTGCCGGGCCGACGGGCAGGTCCTCGAACACTCCCTGCGACGCTCGAACCTCGGACTGCAGGCGCTCGATGGCGTCGGCGACACACGTGCCCGGCGACTCAGGGAGGCCGGCCTCGACAGCCGACGTGCCGTCGCCGATGCCGGGGCCGAGGAGCTGGCAGAGCTCGACGGTCTCGGGGACTCCTCCGCCGACCGGATCGCCGAGAGCGCCCGGGCAGTCACGGACGGGGCGGTGATCCGGCGTACCGACGCCCGACTCCCTCCTGGCGACCCCCTGTTCGTCGACATCGAGACGGACGGGCTCTCGCCGACCATCACCTGGCTCGTGGGCGTGCTCGACGGCGCCGGCGCGGACGCGACGTACCGTTCGTTCGTCCAGCGCGACCCCGACGACCCCGGCGGCGCCATCCGCGAGTTCCTCTCGTGGTACGACGCCGAGGGCGACGGCCGGCCCGTCGTCGCCTACAACGGCTGGTCGTTCGACTTCCAGGTGCTGGACGAGCACGTCGCCGAGCACTGCCCCGAGTTCGCGTCCGTCTGGGACGGGATGGAGCGGTTCGACCCGTACCGGTGGGCGGTCCGGGACGACAACGCGGTCCTCCCCGGTCGGACCAACAGACTCGAGGACGTCGCGGCCGCCGTCGGCCACGAGTCGACCCAGACCGGGCTGACCGGGGCCGCCGTCGCCCGCGCCTACCGCGCCTGGATGGACGACCAATCTCCGGAGACGGAACTGGACTGGGAGCGATTCGACGCCTACTGCGAGGACGACGTGCGCGCGCTCGCGGCGATCTGGACCGCGCTCGATGAGAGCGGCCGGGTCGTCTCCGAGGCGACCGGCGGGGCGGGCACGGACGAGACCACCCAGGGAACGCTCTCGGACTGGTGAGACACGATGAGTCAGGACACACCCACGGACGCACCGACATCCGCCGACCGGCTCCGGGAGTCGCACCCCGACTACGAGGGCCAGCTCCAGCACGCCGAGACGATCCCGGCGCGACCGGCCCACACCGTCGACCCGCACGAGGTCCTGCGCGCCGACCTCGCGACCCGGTTCGCCGACGCAGTCGGCTCGCTGTACACGCATCAGTCGCGCGCACTCGACCAGCTCGCCGACGGGGAGAACGTCTGTGTCGCCACCTCGACCTCGTCCGGGAAGACGTACGTCTACGCGCTGCAGATCGCCCGGAACCACCTCGCCGACCCGGCGTCGACCGCGCTGCTCGTCTACCCGACGAAGGCGCTCTCCCGCGACCAGGAGCAGGAGCTCAACGAGTTCTACGCCGACCTCGGGCTCGACCTCTCGGTGCAGGTGTACGACGGCGACACACCGAGCGACCGTCGGCGGCACATCCGCGACACCGCCGACGTCATCATCACGAACTTCGCCGGCGTGAACGCCTACCTCGGCCACCACGGCGGCTGGCGACGCTTCTTCGCGAACTGCGAGCTGCTCGCGGTCGACGAGTCCCACACCTACACCGGCGTCCACGGGATGCACGTCGCGTGGACCATCCGCCGCCTCCGCCGCATCCTCGCACACTACGGGAGCGACCCGCAGGCCGTCTGCACGTCCGCGACGGTCGGCAACCCGGCCGAGCACTCCGAACGACTCGTCGGGAAGCCCTTCGCGGTGGTCGACGCGGACGGCTCGCCACGCGGGAGCCGCGACGTGGCGTTCTGGAAGCCGCCCGTCGACGAGGACGAACTCGACGACGACGCCGACTTCGAGGCGTTCAAGTCGGCCACCACCAGCCCGGTCTGGGAGGGCGCGTCGATCCTCGCCCACCTCGGCCTGCACGGGCTCCAGACGCTCATGTTCGCCCGGAGCCGGAAGAACGCGGAGCTGGGCGCGAAGTACGCCGGCGACGCCGCCAGCAAGCACCCGCGACACGGCTACGTCGACGTGGCGCCGTACCACGCGGGCCTGGGCAAGGAGACCAGACGCGGCACCGAGTACGAGTTCAAGACCGGCCAGCTCGACGGCGTCACCTCGACGAACGCGCTCGAACTCGGCATCGACGTGGGGTCGATGGACGCCACCGTCCTCACGGGCTACCCCGGCACCAGACAGTCGTTCTGGCAGCAGGTCGGCCGCTCCGGCCGCGGGACGAGCGACGCGCTCTCGGTGTTCGTCGCCCGTGCCGACGCCATCGACCAGTACATCCTCGACAACCCGGAGTACGTGCTCGGCGACGCCATCGAGGACGGGGTCGTCGGGCTGGAGAACAACCCCGTCTACGCCGAGCACGTCCGCTGTGCCGCACACGAGAAGCCCCTGACCGAGGCCGACCGGGAGTGGTTCGATGGCGACCGCCTGGATCGCGCCGTGGCGATGTGGCGAGACGCCGGCCAGCTCGCCGGCGACCTCGACCGGGCAGTCCGCTACACGGGCCCGCCGAGACCCCAGTCGGAGGTGTCGATGTACGGCGCGGCGGACACCCAGTTCGTGGTCAGGTGCGCCGACGGCGACATCGACATGGAGCCGGTCGACCGCGACCGGGCGTACCGCGACCACCACGAGGGCGCGCTGTTCCTCCACGCCGGCGCACAGTACCTCGTCACCGAGTTCGTCGAGGACGCCCCACAGCCGTACATCACGGTCGAACGCGTCCGCACCGACGAGTACACCGAGACCAGCTCGGAGAAGACGATCCGCGAGCTCGAGGTTGCCGAGCGCCGCGAGCTCGGCGACGGCTACGCCATCGCCCACGGTACGGGCACCGTCGAGATTCACTACACGCACTACCAGCGCAAGAACATCAGCACGGGACAGCCCACGACGCCGCTCCAGCCGACCGGTCTGCCGCCGGTCGAGCTCCGGACCGACCTCATGTGGATCGAGACACCGCCGGTGCTGCGCGACGAGATACTCGCCGACGTCGGCGGACTGGACCCGACAACCGCCTCGGAGGGCGAGGTGATGGACATCTTCGGCGGCGGCCTCCACGGCGCGGAGCACGGGATGATCAAGCTCACGCCACTCGAACTCAGGCTCGACACGGGCGACCTCGGGGGTCTGAGCACGCCGATGCATCCCGAGACCGGCGTGCCGACGTGGTTCATCCACAGCGCCGTCGAGGGTGGGCTCGGCTTCGCGCGGCGCATCTACGAGCGCGCCGAACCGCTGGCGCGTCGCACCCGCGAGCGCGTCGCAGCCTGTGACTGTTCGGGAACTGGCGGCTGCCCGGCCTGCATCATGGACTCGCAGTGCGGCAACCAGAACCAGTACCTCCACACCGACGCGACCGTGGCGGTGCTGGACGAGGTCCGCTCGCGGCTATAGCTCGCCTTCGGTGCCGACCGCCCGCTCGTGCTCGCTCCAGACGTGCCGGAACTTCCCGCTCTGGGGGTCCCGCTGGGGACCGCTGGCCCCGCGCTGGATCGAGAGGTCGGTCACGCCCTGTGACGCGAGGTGGGCCTCCAGCTCGTCGTGCACCTGGTTCCACACCTCGTCCCGGTCTCGTGAGGTCTCCAGCCTGACCTGCAGCGTCCGCCTGCCGGTCCGGAGGATCTGGGTGCGGACCACCCCCGGGACCGCCTCCACGACGGTCGTCAATGCCAGCGGGAATACCGTCGCCAGCTCGCCCGTATCGGTCTCGAACCGCAGGACGTCGCCCTGGCGTCCTTCGACCTCGAGCACGGGGAACGGGCTGCCACAGTCGCATGGCTCTTCGAACATCGTGACGCTGTCGCCCAGGTCGTACCGGACGAGCGGCTGGATGTGGTTCGCGAGGTTCGTCAGCAGCACGGTGTCCGAGGGGGTACCCGGCTGGACTGGCTGGTAGTCCTCGTCCACCGGTTCGAGAACGACCCAGTCGGTGTTCACGTGGAGCCGGCCGTGTGCACACTCGCAGGCGATGGCGTAGAACTCGCTGGCGCCGTACAGCTCGCGGACGGTGCAGTCGAACGTCCGCCGGAGCAGCCGCTTTTCGTTCTCGGTGATGCCCTCACCACCCGGGACGACGAGGGCGGGCGCGATGTCGAGCCGTCCCGCGCGCTGTTCGCGCGCCAGCTCGACCAGCACCGTCCCGTAGCCGATCAGCAGCGCCGGGTCGAACTCGTCCAGCGCCGTCACGAGTTCGGGAAGCGGTCGCGTCGGTGAGAACAGTTCGAGTCGGTCCCGGAGGAAGGCGTGCTCGCGACGGAACATGGCAACGCCGGAGGCCGCCGCGAAGTGGCCACCTGACACCGCGATCTCGGCGATCCGGAAGTCGTGCCCGAGGAACCGTCGGAGGGTTCGAGGGGCGAGCAGCACTGGAAACGTCCAGCGGTCGCTCACCGCGTCGGCGGCGGTCATCGCGCGCTCGTCCTGGAGGAAGACGCCGGGGTCGCCCGTCGTCCCCGAGGTCGTCCACACCGGGTACCGGCCCTGGAATCGACGGCCGATGTTCGACCGCTGCTGCATGAACGCTTCGACGTCGCCCCTCGTGACCGCGGTGTCGGTGACCACGTCGTCGAACTGCGCCATGAGCATCCGCTTGGTCACGGGCGGCAGCGACTCGAGCTCGGTGATGGGTCTGTCGACGTCCTCGTAGTGGCGCCTGTAGAAGCGGGACTGGCGGATCACGAACTCGAGGAGCGACTCGAGCCGTCGCCGTCGTCGTGACGCGATCTCGTCCGCCGTCACGCGGTTCGCGCGGAGCGCATCCGCCCGCACGCGGAGTTGCTCGAGTGGTCCTGGGTCGTGCATTGCTGTGTCCCTCTCGGCCCGCTCCCTGATTGGTATGCGCACGATTCCCGAGGTGTCGGTGGAAGACCCGCGTTACCGTCTCGCCTCGCCGCCGGGTGCGAGCCCGGGCGTCGGTGACGTCGCGTCGTTGCGGAACGGGAGTAGCACCGAATTATCCCGGGTTCGTGACTGATAACAAAGGTCGGTCGGCGCGACCAGTCCTGCGGAACGCGGCCGGTTCGAGACGACCGCGACCGCCGTCGCTAGCGGGGGCCGTGGTGGTGCCACGCAGGCAGACGACGACCGCACGACACTGACTCCCGATCCGAGGTGACAAGATTTGGCATCGACAGACGATAGCGAGGCGACGTACCGCGTGCTCGTCCCGGTGAGCGACAACGAGGCGAGCGCACGGGGGCAAGCGAACTTCGTGGCCGGGCTCCCCGCCGCGTCGAGTCGGGTCGAGGTGCTGCTGACGCACGTCCTCCACGGCGAGGAGCTGGAGGCGTCCCGGGACGGACGGACCGCCCAGCGAATCGGGACGGTGGTCCACGTCCGCGATACGCTCCGCGAGCGTGGCGTCGAGGCGCGGGTCGTCGAGGCAGAGGAGGTGTCCCGTCCCGTCGAGGCCATCGTCGACCTCGCCGACCACTACGCAGTCGACCTCATCGTGCTCGGGGGCGGGATGCACGGCCTGCTGGAGGACCTGCTCGAGGGCCACGTCGCCCGCTCTGTCGGCAGACGGACCGACCGGCCCGTCGCGGTCGTGGTCCCCGTGGCAACGGACGAGGGGCACGGCGGCGGGTGACGGTCACGAACCAGCATTCTCACAGAGAGATGACTCAGCAATCACACCCCATCGACGAAGGGCCGACCGACGAACTCCTGAAACGAACCCGTGGCGACGTGCTCCGACCGGACGACGAGGGGTACGACGCGGCCAGGCAGGTCTGGAACGGGATGATAGACCGCCGGCCATCCCACATCGTCCGCTGTACGGGGACGGCCGACGTCGTCGCGGCGGTCGACTTCGTCCGGGAGACGGACGCCGACGTGTCGATACACGGCGGCGGACACAACGTCTCGGGCAGTGCCGTCTCGGAGGGTGGCGTGATGATAGACCTCTCGCCGATGGACGGCGTCCGGGTCGACCGGGATGCACGGACCGTCCGTGCCCAGGGCGGGGCCCTGCTCGGCGACGTGGACCACGAGACCCAGCTGTTCGGCCTCGCGACCCCGCTCGGTGTCGTGACGGAGACGGGCATCGCCGGGCTGACGCTCAACGGCGGCTACGGCCACCTCACCCGGGAGTACGGCCTCGCTGCGGACAACCTGACCGAGGTCGACATCGTGACCGCGGACGGCACGGTCAGGACGGCGAGCCCGACGCGGCACGAGGACCTCTTCTGGGCGATCCGTGGCGGCGGCGGGAACTTCGGGGTCGTCACCTCCTTCGAGTACGAGCTCCACGAGGTCGGCCCGGAGCGGCACCTGTTCCTCGTCTGGGTCCACGCCGACGACGGCGCGGCCGCACTCGGCCGCCTCCCCGACTGGACGGCGTCCGCCCCCCGGTCGGCCAACATCCTCGCCTTCGGCGCTCACGTCCCCGAGCTCGAGGAGTTCCCGCGGGCGGCGTGGGGCGAGCCGGCGGTCGCGTTCGTCGGCTCCGCCCCCGTCGACGAGGGCCACCTGTTCGAACCGCTCGTCGAGGGACTGTCGCCCATCGCGGACTTCAGCGGCGCGTCGACGCACGAGGAGATACAGTCGGTCTTCGACGAGGACTACCCCGACGGGCTGCGCTACTACTGGAAGTCGACCTACCTCACGGCGCTGACCGACGAGGTCGTCGACCTGCTGCTCCGGTACAACGCGGAGGCGCCGTCGGCGCTCTCGACCATCGACCTCTGGTCGCTCGGGGCGGCCGTCGCCGACGTGCCACGGGACGCGACGGCGTTCTGGCACCGCGACAAGCCGTACATGCTCAACTTCGAGGCCAACTGGGAGGACCCCGACGACGACGAGGCGAACATCGAGTGGGTGCGGGAGGGGCTCGCCGCCATCGAGGCGCTCCCGGTCGCCGCCGGCCGGTACGGGAACTTCCCCGGCTTCGCCGACGACCCGGCAGCGCTCCAGTACGGCGAGAACCTCGACCGGCTGGCGACGGTGAAGGCGAGGTACGACCCCGAGAACCGCTTCCGGGCGGTCACCGGCATCGAACCCGGGGTGGCGCGGGACTGATGCACGGCCGGTCGCGTGGCCGCCGCGTCCCCGTGCCCGCTGTCACCGACCGCCGCGACAACGAGTTCCCCCACGATGGCCGCGACTGAGGGCGTCCCATGGCGGTCGCGCACCGTGCAGGTCGTGCTCTGCAGCACCGCGGTCGCACCGCTCGGCGTGCCGCTCATCAGCCCCGCACTCCCGGCGTTCCGTGACGCGTTCTCGTTGACGGAGGCCCAGACGAGCCTGCTCGTGAGCGGCTACTTCCTCGTCGGCATCGTCCTGTCGCCGTTCGTCGGCATCCTCGTGGACAGGCTCGGCCGGCGGCGCGTCCTCGTCGCCGGACTCCTGACCTTCGGCGTGCTCGGTGGTGCCATCGCGTTCGCGCCGTCGTTCGAGGTCGTCATCGCGCTGCGTGTGGTGCAGGGGACAGGGGCGGCCGCCATCTTCATCGCGACGGTGACGATAATCGGCGACACCTTCGAGGGGGTCCAGCGGACCGCCGTCCTCGGCGTCAACGTCGCCGTGCTCTCCGCGATGGCCGCGCTCTTCCCGGTCGTCGGCGGGCTGCTCGTCGGCATCTCCTGGAGCGCGCCGTTCCTGGCCTACCTCGTCGCGGTCCCCGTCGCGCTGTTCGCGTTCCTCGGGCTCGACGAGGCGCCACACTCCAACGCCGGATACGGGCTCTCGGCGCTCGCCGACGCGGTCGTCGGCATCGCAACCCCGGGGACCCTCGCGCTGCTCTGTATCACCTTCCTGACGGAGTTCCTCGCGTTCGGCGTGGTGTTCACGACCCTGCCGTTCCTGCTCGCCCCGGTGCTGACGGCGGTGCTCATCGGACTCCTCATCCTCGCCGCCGAGGTCGCCTCGATGGCCGCGGCGGCGACCAGTGGCCGACTCGCGCGTCGGTTCTCACCGATGCAGCTCGTCGCGGTCGGGTTCGTCGGCTACGGCTCCGGCTTCCTGCTCCTCGGCGCCAGCTCGTGGCTCCCGCTCGTCGTGCTCTCGATGGGACTGGCCGGCGGTGGGATCGGACTGCTCTTGCCGAGCGTCGACGCGGCCCTCACCGCCCGGGTCCGACCGGAGCACCGGGCCGGGGCGTTGAGCCTCCGGAACAGCACGACGTTCCTCGGTCGCTTCGCCGGCCCGATCACGTTCGTCGGCCTCGCGGGCCCGGTGGCCGGCCTCGGCTACCGGCCGCTGCTGTTCGGCGCCGGCGTCGTCGCGCTCTGCGTGGCAGGCCTCGTCGCGCTCGGTTCGCGCCGTGCGTAGGCCCTACCACCGGTGGCTCCCGACGCGCACGACCGCACCACAGTTCGCACACTCCGTCACCTGCAAGGGGTCGTCGGCGGAGTGCCTGACGACGACGTCCGCTGGTCCGATCGGACCGTTGCACCGTCTGCAGACGACCGTTCTCGCGTCGCTCATGACTGGTTCATCTCGGCAGTCGTACGTCGCCGGCGGGGATAACCCGGCACAGCATACCGTCAGGGAACGGACGTTCCGGCGGTCGAACTCGGGGGTCGGTCACGCCGGTGGCGAGAACACTCGCACCACGTCCCGTTTCGTCGACCCAGACGCGACCTCGGTGAGCCCGCAGTCGGTGAACACGTCGTGCCAGTCCCGGTAGAACAGCGGAATTCCACCGCGGACCGTCGTCCTCGTCCCGAACTCCCCGCTCTCGTTCTCGACGACCACGAGCAGCGACCCCGTCACCCGTGCGATCTCCGCGAACACCCAGGCCTCGTCTGGGTGGACGTGCTGGAGGGTCTCGACGGTGAACACGGCGTCGAACGCTCCGTTCGGGAGCTCCGGGAGGAACTCCTCGATGGCGGCGACTTGGAACGTCCCCGTCGCTGCCAGTTCCTCGAAGGTGTCGACGAGCACGTCGATGGCCTCTGCGTTCACGTCCACGCCGGTGAGGTCCGAGAAGCCCGCCGCTTCGAGCGCGGCGAGATGGCGACCCGAACTGCAGCCGAGTTCCAGCACGCTCGCGTCGGTCCCCACCCGCTCGGTGAGTGTCGAGACCAGCAGTTCGCTCGCCTCGTCCGACCCGCGGTAGGCGTAGTACTCCGGCGAGTACTCGCCTGAGCGCTCCGCCCACTCGCGTCGGACGTCGTTAGAATCCACGTTCGGTACGGGCGACGTGGCCGTAAAGGTCTGCCGACACGTCCGCCGCCCGCTGGCCGGACCGACCGCGCCCGACTACAGCTCGACGGTACCGAGGTCGGACTCCAGGTCCGCGACGAACTCGTTGTAGGCGTCGACGAAGCCCGCGAACCGGGGTGCGTACTCACGCACGTCGGCCGCCGAGGGCTGGTCGTACTGCGAGAGCAGGTAGAGGCCGCCCGAGCCACCCACACGGAGGTACGACGTGCCGTCTTCGTCCCACTTCAGCTCCCAGCGGTCGCCGTCGACCCGCTCGGTGAACGTGCCGTAGTCGCCGCCCTCGTAGCGGCGCAGCTCGGCCGCGATGGTGTCACAGACCTCCCGGATGCGGTCGGTGACGCGGTCGCGCTCGGCGACGACGGCGTCGGTGCTCGCCACCTCGGGGAAGTCGGTCGACACGTCGTCGAGCACACCGCTTCGCTCCTCGACGTAGCGGTCGAACGCGTCGACGAACGCGTCGTAGTCGGCCATCGCCGACGCCAGGGGCTCCGGCTCGGGTGGCTGCTTCGTCGAGATGACGTACACCTCGTCGCCGCGCCCGGGGTCGAACAGCAGGAACTCCAGATCGCCGCCCTCGTACTTCACGGTCCACTCGCCCTCGTCGGTGTCGAACGTCTCGCGGCCGTAGTCGCCGCCCTGGAGGCGGGCGAGCTGGTAGGCGATGCCGCCGGCGTGGTCGCGCACCGCGGCGACGAGTTCGTCGCGGTGCTCGATGGCGTCGGTCGGGTCCGCGGGTTCGCGTGGTGGCCAGTCTGTCACAGTCGCCAGAGTCACGCGATGGGCATAACCGACACGGTGTCGTCCGCCCGCCACCGAACATTCACCGATGAATGTACACGATGAACACGACCAATGAACATCATTCAGTCCCCCGGTTCTCTCCCGGACCGGTCAGTCGAGAGCCGCGGCCAGCCGGGCGAGGACCTCGTCCCCGCGCGCCGTGATCGGGTCCCCGTGACCCATGCACGCGAACTCGAACCCGAGGCCCCGGTCCGCCAGCGACCGGATGCTCTCGTCGTTCCGTCTGTCGTCGTAGGCGAGGGGCCAGGGGAGCGTTCCCAGCGAACCGTCCGTCTCGCGCACCAGATCACCGAGCATCGCCACGCCGAGCTCCGGATGATGGTAGACGGTGTGTCCGGGGGTGTGTCCCGGCGTATGGTAGGCGGTGAACCCACCCACCTGCTCCCCGTCGGTCACCCGCTCGACCGGCTGGTCCGGGAGGGTCAGCACGAGGCCCGCCGCACGCTGGAACAGCCCCTTCCGATTGCCAAGCGGTGGCTTGCGGCTGCCGGCGACGAAGCTCGCGTCGGGCTCCATCGCGTAGCACGGACAGTCGGGGTCGAGGCCGGCGATGCCGCCGACGTGGTCCAGGTCGAAGTGCGTGACGAGCAGCCGGTCGAGGTCGTCCACCGCGTAGCCGGCCGTCGCGAGCCCCGACCGGAGCCTGTCGACCGAGCGCGGCGTCCCGGCATCGACGAGCGTCACCTCGCCGTCGTCGACGAGGTATGCGTTCACCGACCCGAGGTCCAGCCGCCAGAGCCGCTCGTCGTCGTCGAGTGGGCTAGCGACCCTCATCCTTGGAAGAGGTTCACGACCTCGTCGGCCACGTCGGGCTCGACGGCGACGATGTACGTCTTGCCGACCTCGAGTCGCGTGTCCGACTGGGCCGCCCGGTCGCCGGCCGCGCCCGAGACGACGAGGCTCCCCCGCGGGAGCGCGATCTCCGCCAGCGTCCGGTTCGCGACCGGCGCACCCTCGAGGACCTCTATCTGGAGGATGTCGAGATCGCCGGCCATGCTCTCGAGCGTCTGGACGTCGCGCTCGATGAGGTTGACCGCGGCACGAGCACCGGCGGCCTCGGTGAAGATGACCTCGTCGACCATCCGGTCGTACTCGTCCCCGACGTCGTACTCGGTCCGCATGATGGTCCGCAGCCCCGGTTGGAGATGTCTGGCGGCCATGCAGATGGCGAGGTTGGTGCCGGTCTCCTGGGTCAGCGCGGCGAGCGCGTCGGAGCGGTCGAGGCCGGCCTGCCCGAGGATGCTCGGTCGGGTCGCGTCGCCCGAGATGACCGTCGCCACGTGCTCCTCCTCGAGCAACGCGACCTGCTCGGGGTCGTTCTCGATGACGACCACGTCGTGCCCCCGGTCGTCGAGGAGGTTGGCTGCTCGTCTGCCTACAAGTCCACCGCCAGCGATCACGATGCGTCTCTGTGTCATGGTCAGTCGTTCCCTCCGGTGGTGTCGCCGGTCGCGTCCGGACCGGCATCGTCGGTCGTCGGGGCGGTTCGTCCCTCGGTCGGCGTGCCCGGCTCCCTGAAGTACAGGAGGTAGAACACGACCCCGAGGAGTATCCACGCGACGCTCAACACGAGCGCGAGTGGGTCGGTCCGCAGCAGGTACTCCACGAGGACGCCCGTCAGCACGAGGTTCAGTACGATGCCCATGATGGGCGGTACCGGGTAGTAGGGCATCTCGTACGGCCGGTTCATGTCGGGGCGCTCGCGGCGGAGCTTGATGACCGCACCGTTGACGATGACGAAGGAGAGCAGGAAGAACAGGCTCGACATGTTCCCCGCGCTCTTGGTCGGCAGCCCCACCGAGAGCAGCATGACGACCGCGCTCGCCAGGATGGCGACGAACGGCGTCCCGTACCGGTGGTGGATGTTGCCGACCCGACCCGGCAGCTGGTCCTCGCGCCCCATCGCGAACGCCACGCGCGACGAGGCGATGACGACCGCGTTCAGGGCGGTGATGGTCGAGAAGATGGCACCGAAGACGATGATGGCGCCGCCGTTCTTGATGACCGGCAGCCCGGTCGGCATGAACGAGGTCGCCGCCGCCGCGATGCCGGCCTCGCCGGCCGCCGCCAGCCCGCCCGCGCCGAGTGTCCCGATGGCGACCGTCACGACGAGCATGTAGACGACGACGGTCACCGCGAGGCTCACGAAGATGGCCTTCGGGATGTTCTCGCGGGGGTTCTCCACCTCCTCCGTCACCGTCGTGATGAGGTCGTACCCCTCGAACGCGATGAACGTCAGGCCCATCGCGGGCAGGATGCTGAACGCGCTCTTGCCCTCCGGGAACAGCGGGTCGAAGTTCTGGAAGGTGAAGCTCGTCTCGCCGCCACCGCCGGCCGAGAGGAAGCCGAACGCGACGAACACGAGCAGGATGGTCACCTTCGTCGCCGTGAAGATGGTCTCGATGCTCCCGCTGGCGGCCGTCGAGACGGCGTTCACCGAGACGAGCAGGAGCACCGCGCCGAACGCGAGTGCGACCTTCGCGGGGATCGCGACCGGCAACAGCCCGAGCGTCACGGCACCGACCTCGCCCGGCGGCGGGACGACCCCGTAGACGTGCAGGAACTCGAGGAAGTTGGGTGCGAACCCCAGCGCGTACAGCGCCCCGGCGATCATGTACGCGAACCAGAGCATCCAGCCCATCACGAACGAGGAGAGGTCGTCGAAGATCTCACGGACGAACGCGTACCCACCGCCGCTCTTCGGGATGGACGACGCCAGTTCGGCGTAGCACAGGCCGGTGAACGCGGTCACGACACCGTTCAGGATGAAGACGAGGATGGCGGCCGGCCCGGAGATCTCGGCGGCGAGCCCGGTCAGCACGAAGATGCCCGCGCCGATCATCGCGCCCATGCCGATCATCGTCGCGTCGAGCAAGCCCAGCTCGGCGGCCGGTTCACGTTGGCTCATCGATTTCCATCTGGAACTCTATGGCAGAAGGGAAAGGAGTTGCCCCCAACGGCGCCCCGAAACGGACGACGGGTGCGGCTTCGCCGCTGAGGCTCAGGTGGCGCCGGATCGCTGGTCCTCGGCCGAATCTCGCACCTCGAGGAGCCGCAGTTCGACCTCGAGTCGCTCGCCCGCGAGTTCGTGGTTGAAATCGACCGTCACGGTCTCCTCGGTCACGTCGGTGATCCAGCCGATCTCGCCCGTCGCGCTCTGGACGAGCCGCCACGGCCGGGCGTCACGTCCACTCCGTGTCTCCAGCTCTCCTCGGGAGACCTCGACGACCCGGTCGTCGCTCCGGTCGCCGTACCCGTCCTCCGGGTCGACCGTGACCGTCCGCTCGTCCCCGACTTCCATCGCTCTGACCGCCGCATCGATTCCGGGGAAGACCTCCCCGGCACCGACCTCGAACGAGATGGGTCTGTAGTCGCGATGCCCGTGGTAGATGCCTTCCGAGAGGGCGACGTCGACGTCGGACGTGTCGAACACCTCCCGGGACTCCTCGCCCGTCGCGAATCGACCGACGTAGTGGACGACCGCGACGTCACCTGGTTCGACCATGTCGGATCACTCGACGGTCACGCTCACCGCGTGGGGCATGTAGGCGTTGTTGATGTAGCCGTCCTGGTTCCACGGGAACTGGTCGTTCTGGATACCGCGGAGGTTCTGGTCCGGGCTGGAGATGGTGGCCGGCTGGGTCCGGTCCAGCGCGTCCGTCGCTCGCGAGACGAGCGTGTACTCGCCCGGCTCGGGCGACCAGACGTAGCGGAAGAGCCGCCAGGAGAACGGTCCGAGGTCGGGCCGGAAGAACTCGGCCTGGTTCCACGTCTCGCCGCCGTCGTCCGAGATCTCGACGCTCTCGACGGCGTTGTCCCCGGCCCAGGCGACCCCGATGACCTCCACGCTGCCGTCGGCCCGCCGGGTGACGGTGCTGTCCTCGCCGGGGAACCCGATCATCGACTTCACCAGCTGGTCGAAGACGTAGGCGTTCCGGATCTGGTCCGGGTTCTGCATCTGCTCGTACGTGTCGTAGGTGTCGATGGTGCGGTACTGCTCGGCCGCCTCGTCCTGCACGGGGATGATGCGGTAGGAGTACTGCTGCCAGTGCGTGTACAACCGCTGGTCCTCGGTCTCCCACTCGTCGCCAAACACCATCATGTCCATCACGTGCATCCGGTTCACCCACTTGACGTTGTTGTTGCCGTACCAGCCCGGGACGACCAGCCGGACCGGGAAGCCGTGGTCGCCCGCGAGGGCCTGGCCGTTCATCTCGTACGCGAGGAGGCAGTCGTCCATCACCTTCCCCATGGGGAGCGACCGCGTGAAGATGTCCTCGCCCTCGGGGGCCTCGCCGCCCATGAACGACACCCACATCCCGTCGCTCGTGTCGGCGCCGTATCGCTCCAGGATGGCGCTCACCGGCGTGCCCGTCCACTCGGCGTTCCCGACCGCGCCGAACGTCCACTGGTTACCGCCGACCTGCGGGTCGAAGTACGCTCTGCCGTTCCCGGAGCACTGCATGACGTGGAACACCGTCTCGGTCGGGAACTCGCGCTTCAGCTCCGCCATCGACAGCTCGACCTCCTCGTCGAGCATCCCGGTCAGCGAGACGGTCCACTCGCTCTCCTCGATGTCCGGCGTCGGGTAGTGGTTCCGGATGTAGAACTCCTCGAGGGGCGTGATGAGCGTCGTGTAGGTCGCCCGCGCGGCGGCCTCGGCGTTCTCGGGTTCGGGCGAGAGGATGCGTAACCCCGGATATCGCTCCTCGAGCGACTGGCCCGGCTCCTCCGTCTGCTGTGTCTCGGTCGCCGTCTCGGTGGGCGGTTCGGTCGCGGGGGCAGTCGTGGGTTCGGTCCCAGTTGGCGTCCCCGTCTCAGCTCCCTGGTTCCCTCCACAGCCAGCGAGCAGGGCAGTTCCCCCGACCGCGCCGGCCGCTCTCAGGAACCGTCGGCGCTCCAGATACCGGTCCCGTAACGATGGCTCCGCGTCGGATTGCTCTCCCATGACTGGCGATATCGTCACTCCGTCTGTTTTGTTATAGCCAGCTATCCCGGCGTATGGTCGCCTTATCGTGGTCGAGCGAGAACACCCTCGATTCACACCGGCGGGAAGACCGACAGCCGGTGGACAGAACGGTCGTCCGGGCCGGGGACTGCCACGTTCACTCCTCGTCGTCCTCCGAGACGATCACAGTGCCGACCATCCCCTGGCCCGCGTGGGGTGCACAGACATAGACGTACTCGCCAGGCACGTCGAACGTGTGCTCGAACGTCGTGCCGACATCGTTGATAGCGAAGTGCTGTGTCCCCTCGTAGGAGGCGAACGGCTCGGCTCCCTCCGGATTCCTGACCTTCTCCGACGCCCCCGGCAGGGACGTGACGTTGTGTCCGGCGCTCTCGAACGTCCACCGGACCGTCTCCCCGACGAGTATCTCGACCGTCTCGGGCACGAACCGGAGGCGGCCCTCCGGGCCGGCCGCCACGTCGACGATTCCGGCTCCCGTCGGCGTCTCGGTCGGTTCGGCCGTCGCTGTCGGTGTGGACGCCGGCGAGGTCGTCGGCGCACCAGTAGGTTCTCCGGTGCCACTCTCCCCGATGCAGCCGGCCTGCGCCACCGCCCCCACGACAGCGAGGCGCTGGAGATACGTCCGTCTGTCCTCCATGGTCGGTCAGATGCCACGGATCACTGTTGTTACGAACCGCTTTCGTGCGGCCAGAGGGCGCAGGTGCTCGTCAGTCGGGGGACCTCCCGAGCGCGACGGACCGGGCGAGCGAATGCGACGGTCCCCGTCCCGAAGCGGAGAGTACCAGCCGCGGTAGGAGCCGACAACCCGCACAAGCCACCATTACCACTCACCCTGCCGTTCGGGTGGGGTCTGCGCTGGACCGGCGAATCGGATTCGCCCGACCCACCCGACCCACCCGACCCACCCGACCCGCGCACCGGTTTCAGACATCGCTCGCCGGGTCCCCACCGTCGAGCTGCTCGTACAGGTAGTAGGAGTACACGACGGTCACGACCGCCGTCGACAGCGCGGGCACGACCAGAAAGAGCACGGCGTACTCGCCGAACGCAAGCCCGACGACCGCGAGGACGGCGGTCAGTTTGAACAGCCGCGCGCCGAGCGCATGGGTCCGCCGCCACACCTCGTCGCTGCTCATCGTCCAGGGCGTCCGGATGCCGACGAACCAGTTTCGCTCCGCGTTCTCCAGCAGGATGCTGAGATAGTAGAACAGCCCCGCCACGCCGGCGAGGACGAACAGCGTCATGTCGAACGCGTAGCCGAGGTTGAACGCGACGATGCCGGTGTGCAGGACCGCGAGGTACGCAGCGAACACGACGACGAACCAGTCGTAGTACCGCCGGAAGGACGCGATGTTCTCACGGAGCGGGTCGATGCGTGGAACGAGCGCGAACAGGCCGAGCAGAACCGCTCCCAGACCGGGGACGAGCGCGAGGGCGGCCGTCTGTCCCATCGTCCCGTTGGGTTCACCGCCCGGGCCCCAGTTGGTCACCAGCTGGTCCGGGAGCTCGGGTGCGGCGAGGAGGCTCACCACGGCCGAGAGCGCGACGAAGGCGGCTGCGATGACGAAGCGCTGTCTCGTGTTCATGTCCCCGGAGAGGACGGCGAGACGGAAAAACCCACCACGGGCTGGCGGTCGCTCCCGACGACGCTCACTCGAAGTGGGTCGAGAGTTCGTACCCCCACGAGAGATTTCCGGAGCCGGTCGGGGGTGCGGACCGGTAGGTGACGGTGACGGAGTCGGCGTCCTTGGACGAGACGTAGTGGGCCCCCGCGGCGTCGGCGCTCTCGGCCCAGACGTTCGCCACCTCCGGCGTCTCGACCAGGTCGTGCGGGATGTCGAACGACCGGCCGCCGCTCCCGCTCGCGGTGTGGGTCCCGCTCGACTCGGTCCGATAGCCGAAGTTGTGCCTGACGACGGTGGAGTCGTCTGACGTCTCGATCCCCCGCTCGATGTCGTTCTGGGCGATCATGCAGTTGGTGGAGTCGATCTCGTTGACGTCAGACCCGCCCGTCTGCGTGAAGTTGTTGTTCGTGATGCAGACGTCGTCGGCCTCGTAGACGAGGATGGCGTCGTTGCTCCCCCGGGAGAAGCTGTTCCCGGTGACCAGCCCACCGGCACGGAGCAACAGCCCGCGGCTGGTGTACCGGTTGAAGTCGTTCGTGCCGATGAGGTTCGGGGAGCCGCCGAGGATGGCCGCGTAGGAGCCACTGACCTCGGAGATGGAGTTGTCGAGGAACCGGACCGGCCCGGTCACCGACCCGGCCGAGACGCCGTAGTTGCTGACGTCCTCGATCTGGTTGCCAGAGATGGTCACGTCCTCGATGCTCGAATCACCGATCTCCGAGAGACTGAACGCGGTGCTCCCGCAGGTCCGGACGATGTTCTCCGTGATGCTGACGAGCTGGGAGGTGTAGCCGTCGGGCGTCCGGAACCGCATCACGTTCCCGTTGACCCGCTGGAAGTCGTTGCCGGCCACGGCGAGCTTCTCCAGCCCCGTCGGGTTGCTGTAGAGGTTGATCGCCATCCCGTTGATCGCCTCGAACTGGGAGTTCCGCACGACCAACTCCCGGGGCTGCCCCCGGTTCTTGATGGCGTCCCCGGCGAGGTTTCTGAAGTCGCAGCCGTCGACGTACGTCTCGTTCGCGCCGGTGATGATGCCACCGCTCCCGTTCGCGAAGCGGTTGTTCACGAACTGGACGACACCGGCGAAGTGGACGTCCGCGTCGTCGTGGTAGTACTCGTTCGCCCGGAACGTCAGCAGCCGTGGGAGGCCGTCGTTCCCGGAGCCGCCGACGGTCGTGCAGTGGTTCTTCGTGTCGTAGATGACGTTGTTCCTGATGTTGATGTTGCGGACGGCGTCCGAGAGCGTGACCCCGTAGCCCACGCCGCGGCCGTCGTAGGCGATGTCGTACAGCTCGCACTCGTTGACGGCCGAGAAGATGGACGACGACATGAGGACCCCGGAGTGGGGCAGGTCGTGCATCTCGGCCTGGGAGACGAGCAGGCCCTTGGCGTAGGTCGCGGTGACCCCTGCACGGAACACCGACCGGTCGCTGCCGACGATCTCGAGGTTCCTGACGGTCACTCCCTCGACCATGTCGAGTCCCACCGCGGTCGCACCGTTCTCGGGGCGGTAGTTCTCGAACAGCCCGCCGTCCGAGATCGCGATCTGACCGTTGGCGGCGTCGACGGAGAGGACCGTGTGGATCTCCCCGTACGGCTGGTCCCGGTACGACGTCGTCCGGTCAGTGGTGATGAGGACGTGCTCCCCCTCCTCGAAGGGTGACGTGTCGTCGACGGGGATGGTATCCCCGCCGACCCGCGTCGTGATGTCCGCGCTGCCCGTCCGCTCACCCTCGACGTTGAAGGCGGCGCTCCCGGCGACCTCGATGGTCGTGCCGCGACCCATCCCGGTGACGACCGTGTCCGACTTGAGCTCGATGGGTTCCTCCGCGACGAACTCACCGCCCTGGATGACCAGTTTCGAGAGCCCGGCGTCGACGGCCTCCTGGACGACACGCGAGAAGTCGGTCCCGCTCGCCACCGGCTGTTCCTCGGCGTCGGCGTATATCGTCCCGTCGTCGTCCTTCCACACCACGGCGCTCGCGTTGCGCGACTCGGTGAGGAGGTGGTCAGTTCGGACGGTCTCGACGTCGACGACACCCGGGGTGCTCTCGCTTCCCGTCCCGCGCTCCGTCTCGACGTTCGTCGGGTCGTCGCGAGTGGTCGGCGTCGACCGGTCGGTCGGGTCGCCGAGGCAGCCGCCGAGTGCTGCCAGGAAGCCACTCGACTGTAGGTACTCCCGTCTGTTCATGTCGTGGTCGTCTTCCATGCACCCTACTATCGGCGTTTAACGGATTGCTATAGGCTTGTTAAGTCTCTAAACTGTCGGGCGGTGACGGCGCCGTGACTTCCGGAAACCGGTGTCAGAGCGGGTTCAACCATCTGAAAACTCGGCTCCGACCCGGTCCTCTCTCCGAAGCGAGTGGTCCGACCGTCGAGCGCAGTCGTCGACCCCGCGAAGAACACCTTACCAGCCCGATAATAAAGCGGGTAGCGGACCTCTCACCGATAGCGTGAAACCACCTGAATCGACGTCCCGAACGAGACGTACCGCTCTCAAGTCACTCGCATCCGCGAGTCTACTGGGGATCGCCGGTTGTCTCGGCGGATCGGACACCACGGACCAGCCCACGGACACCCCCGTCGATACGACGGGCCAGCCCACGACGGCGAACACCACCGACAACTCCTCCACCACCGAGAACGACCAGCAGGAGTCGCCGGAGATCGCGGAGTCGACGCTCGTCGACGACTTCGAGGACATCTCGAGGTGGGAGGTCGAGAGCGGCTCGATGCATCCCGACAGCGCACAGACGTACACGGGTTCGCAGTCGGCCCGTCTGGAACGCGACGACGGGCCGGTCGTGGTCTCCCGACCGGTCGACATCGACGCGTCCGCGAAGGACCTCTCGCTGGCCTTCCGGATGGAGTCGTCCGGCAACGCGGTGCCGCAGGTGAAGCTGTACGCCCCCGACGAGGCGAACTCGCTCGTCGTCGGCGAGGGCATCCGCGAGGGCTCCAGCGGCAACTGGTTCCGCCTCGACCTCGGCGCCCGCCGCGTCGAGGGCCTCCCCAACCTCGAATCCGTCGAGCGTCTCGAGATCCGCATCCGTGGCGGCGGACGGGACACCCGGTTCTGGGTCGACGACCTCCGGACCACCCCGTCTCCCGACCAGGGCTACGCGTTGCTGTTCTTCGACGACGGTCTCAGCTCGGCGTACGAGAACGCGTACCCCATCCTCGACGAGCGCGACATGCCCGCCGCTGCGTCGGTCGTCACCGGACAGGTCGGTGCCGAGAACCACATGACGCTCGAAGAGCTCGAGGAGCTGCAGTCCAGCGGCTGGGAGATGGTGTCGCACACGCACTCCCACCAGAACCTCCAGGGGATCTCCCGCGTCGAGGCCGAACGCGAGATCGTCAACGCAAAGGAGTGGCTCGTCGACAACGGCTTCGAGACCGGTGCGCAGTCCATCGTCTACCCGTACGGTGGGTTCAACAACGCCTCTGCCACCTTCGCGAGCCAGTACCACGACCTCGGGTTCCGCTACATGGACACCCTCAGCATCGGCTCCGGCCGCGTGACAGGGAACATGACCGCCTCCCGTGGCGACGCCAGCGACCTCGACACCGCGAAGAAGATGGTCGACCTCGGAAACCTCTACTCCGACCTGGAGCTGTTCACGTTCCACGAGATCGGTGGCCAGAGCCAGGGGCTGCAGATGTCGACGTCCGACTTCGAGGAGTTCGTCGACTACCTCGACGACAGCAACCTCGAGGTCATCACGCCGTCGACCGTCAAGAACCGGCTCCAGGCGAGGACGCCGAAGGACTAGCGCGCGAGCCCGTCCCGCGAGTTGCACCGTCTTCGACCGACCGACTGTCATCCCACCTTCCCACCTTCGAACATGACCGACCTCGACATCGACCCCGACGGCGTCCTCGCCGTCGACAAGCACAGACCGAGCATCGAGCGGACGGACGACCACCCACCGGATGCGATCCGCGAGCTCAGCAGCTTCCAGCGCGACGTGCTCTTCGTCGTCGCCGGTGCAGAGTCCCCCAGCGGACAGGAGATCAAGCGAGAGCTGGAGGCGACGACGATGGACATGGTCCTGCCGGGGCAGCTCTACCCGAACCTCGCCGACCTCACTGACCGGGATCTCGTCGAGAAGTACGCCAGGGACGGACGGACGAGCGCCTACGACCTGACGGCGGACGGCTCGACGGTCCTGGCCGAGCTCTGTCGCTGGCAGCTCCGTCGCATCCAGGCGGATGCCAGCCCGGTACCGCTCGATCACTTACCGTCCGTATAATAAGGGCCGCCCCTGCCCTGGGCTAGGACGATCACAGAGCCCATGTACCAGGGCGACACCATCGCTGCGGTTATTCCAGCGTACAACGAGGAATCGTTCGTCGGCGAGGTCATCGAGACCCTCCCGTCGTTCGTCGACCGAGCCTACGTCGTCGATGACTGTTCGACAGACGACACCTGGGAGGAGATAACCCAGCACGCGTCGGCGGTCAACGGCGGAGACCCACCACAGGCACCGCTCCCCGACGGCGGAACCGACCGGGGGACACAGGTCGTACCGATACAGCACGACCAGAACCGCGGCGTCGGTGGTGCCATCAAGACCGGCTACCAGCGCGCGCTCGACGACGACATGGACGTGACTGTCGTCGTCAGTGGCGACGGGCAGTCGGAACCGGACATCGTCGAGCGCGTCCTCCAGCCGGTCGTCGATGGAGAGGCCGGCTACGCGAAGGGCAACCGACTGCGCGGGGAGGACCGCGAGGCGATGCCGCGGTTCCGCCGCGTCGGCAACTTCGCCCTGACGTTCCTGACCAAGATCTCGAGTGGCTACTGGCGGTCGATGGACCCACAGAACGGGTCGACCGCCATCTCGCAGGAGGCACTCTCCACCGTCGACATCGAGGAGATGTACGAGGACTACGGCTACTGCAACCACCTCCTGGCGATGCTCAACGCCGAGAACGTGACCGTCGCCGACGTCCCCCATCGGGCCGTCTACGACGACGAGGAGAGCCACATCCAGTACCGGACCTACGTGCCACGGGTCTCGTCGCTGTTGCTCCGGAACTTCGTCGGTCGACTGCGCTCGAAGTACATGGGTCGGGAGTTCCACCCACTGCCGCTGTTCTACCTGTTCGGTGCGGCCGGCTCCGCGGCCGGGCTCCTCGCCCTGGCAAAGCGCGCACTCGACGGTGACGAGGGCGGTGTCGTCGCGCCGCTGGCGCTCATCGTCCTCGGTGTCTTCGGCATGCTCGCGGCGGCGGTCCTGGACTTCGAGGAGAACCGCGACCTCACGGTCCGGACCGAGGAACGGTAGCGACGCGTCGCGGGCCGGCTACCCGCGTTCGAACGGCGGTCAGTTCTCTTCTGACGTGACCAACCGCTCGTACAGTGCGCCCAGCGGGGGGACACCGTCGGCGATCCAGAGTCCGAACACGACGGTGAACAGGACGAGGTAGAGGGGGACGTAGACGCCGAGGTCGCCGTCCGCCAGCTGCACGAGGAACGCCTCGAGGTAGTAGGCGACGCGCTCGACGAAGCCGTAGTCCCGGGAGTAGCCCGACGGGTCCGACAGCGGCCAGACCACGCGACCGAACGGGTCCTCGACGCCGAAGGCCAGCCCGAAGAGCACGTCGCCGAGGAGGTGCGAGAGGTAGCCCACGCCGAAGGCCCACCCGAGTTCGTCGTGGTCGACGGCCGCGGCGACCAGCCCGGCGACCAGTACCAGCGGCACCGCGAGGAACAGCGAGTGCGCCACCCCGTAGCCGGTGGTGAACACCTCGAACGACCACGCGAGCGGTTTGTCGACCAGGTCCGGGAGCTGCGTCGCCAGCGCGAGCACCACCACCGGGAGGGCGGCCGGTGCCCGCCCGCGACGGAGGCGCGCGAGGACCGAGTAACAGAGGTAGCCGAAGGCGAGGTGTCCCCAGGGCCACATCGTCAGCTCGGGGCCTCGATCTCGGTCTCGACGCTCGATTCGGTGACGGTCACCCAGAGGCGGACCGACCGATACGCGTTCTCGCGCGTCGGGTTGTTCGGGGGTTCGCCCCGGTAGAGCAGGTAGACGACCCGGTACTCCCCGCCGGAGTCGATGGGGCCGAGCGAGTGGTCGAACCGGACCTGTTCGCCCGGCGCGACCGTTCGTTCGAACCGGTCCAGTCGCTGGCTCGACTCGACGCGGACCCCGCCGTCGGCCCGTTCGGCGCGCTGGAGCATCGTGACCACGGTGTACGTCTGCTGTTGACCCTCCTGGTTGGTAATGGATACGGAAACCGGCTCCTCCGTCCCGGACTGGATCGTGGTCGGCAGCGCCTCGACGGTATGGTTGCCCGACGCGTTCTCCGCGGTGATGGAGAGCTCGGTGAAATCCTGCCCGTCGGCCGGTGCCGCGTACGCGAACGCCGCAGTCGCGGGGAGCAGGAGGAGCGCCACGACGACGAGCCCTCGCAGGAGCTTCTCGGTGGTGCCCGACCGTCTGGAGCTCTGGCTGGCGAGTGTCCCACCACGACGCGAGTCGCGTGCGCCACGGTTCCCACGCCCCGACAGCGGGACGCCACCGCGGCGTTCCTGTTCGAGCATCGCCCGTCTGGCGAGCCCGATCACGGCCAGGAACAGCGAGAGTCCGGCGATTCCCAGCAGGACCGGACGGGCGCGGACCCCGAGCGGCGTGAAGTTGAGGACGAGCGCGACGAGCGGTGTGAGCACGGCACTGATGAGCATCGAGAGCACGAGCCGTTCCCCGAGGGGGATGCCGGCCTGTGCACGTCGGGCAGCGAGTGGATGCGCCGCGTCCCGACTCGTCGTCGACTCCTCGTACCGCTCCGGGTAGACCGCCGCCAGGAACACGTATCCGGGGACGAACAGCAGGAACGGCAGCGTGATGGCCGCGCGTGGGAGTCCCTGCAGTCCGACCACGAGGACCGCGGCCGGGACGAGGAGTGCCAGCGCGACAGCGAAGACGAGATCGACTGTCCATTCGAGAGAGCGTACTGCCATCGTGTCGGCGTTCGGCCGGTCGCTGCATAGTTACACGGCTGGTAGGCGCGCGCGGGCCCGGCAGGCGACGATTATGGAAGGGGTAGTCGCGGCACTCCTGCGACCGGCTGGACACCGCCTGCAGCCGGGGGGTCACGAGCATCCGTATAATGACAGCGCAATATCTAGTTCGGGCGTTCACTATCGTTGCAGCGACGTGCAACAGTTGATTTCAGCGTCCGAGGGGCCTGACAGTCCCGGGTGCCGAGCACTCGGTCTGTTCAGTATAAACCGGCCATAGAACGGCTCTAAACCCGTTCAAGAGTGTGAAAGAGTCTGCAACGACTTCTCCCCTTTATTTATCCCCCGGCTCTTGGGGGGAACAGAAGCATGATCGCAGACCAACCCGACGAACCCACGGACATGTCGACGGACTGCAAATCAGGCCCCGCGCAGACACGGCTGAGCCACGACAAGGTGTTCCACCTGCTACAGAACGAGCGACGTCGCCGCGTCATCAGGTACATCAGCGACAAGGAGGGCAAGACGGACATGCGCGACATCGCCGAGGCCGTCGCCGCCTGGGAGCACGACAAGACCGTCCGCACGCTCTCGTCCGACGAGCGCCAGCGCGTGTACATCCCGCTCTACCAGAACCACCTCCCGAAGCTCGACGAGGAGGGCGTCATCGAGTACAACCAGAGCCGCGGGACCGTCGAGCGGACCCCGCTCGCGGACCAGCTCGAGACGCACCTGTACGAGCGCGAGTCCGAGGACGAGACGGATGCCGACGACCAGGCGGACGAGCAGGAGGAGATGTCGACGCAGAACATCACGCTCGCCGCATCCGGTGTCTCGGCCATGCTCCTCCTCACGGCCGCGCTCGGGATCCCCGTCGTCTCCTCGCCCCCCGACCTGTTCTTCGGCACCCTGATACTCCTCGTGTTCATGGGTGCGGAACTGCTCCGGAACACGCCGCTGCCCTCGATCAGGTGACAGGGCGAAATCCGGGTTCCGGCGGACAGTACCGGGGTTCGTCTCTCGCGGCCACCGTCTCCACCGGAACGGCCTGCGTTCCACTTCCTCCCGATACCCAAAGTTGATACCCCGTCGGTTTAGTATTCACAGTTCAAGAAGTTCCTTATAAATCTCGCAACCAATATGCCACGCTCCAACGTCTCGGTGTCGCTGTTCCTCGTCTGTCTCCTCTCGCTAGCGATCTTCGGCGCCGCCGCGCCTGTTGGGGGAACCGAGTTCCCGCAGCTCGGCGCGAACGGCGGTTCGAACCCCGCGGCCGACGCTGCACCGTCCCAGGACGGGCCGTCGATACTCAACGTCACCACGACGGGCGAGGCCCACCCCAACGTCTCGTCGACCCGGTTCGTCTACTGGAGTGGACAGCAGGCCCGGCTGAACGTGACGGTCGCGCCCCCGAACGGGACCGTGTTCAGGGTCTGTGTCAGCAGCGACGGCTCCGACCAGGAGCTGGGGTGCGAACAGTTCGACGCCCAGAACGAATCGACCGTCAGTAACGTCTTCTATCTCGACGGCTGGCAGGTCGATCGAGCGATGCGGTCCAACTTCACCGTCGAGCTCCTCGAGGGGACCACCGTCCTCGACCAGCGCCGGATACCGTTCACCGTGATGCAGCCCGCCAGCGACGCCGACGAGGACGGGCTCGACAACGACGAGGAGGTCCTGCGGGGGACGAGCCCCTTCGAGGCCGATACGGACGGCGATGGCCTCCAGGATGGAGCCGAGGTCGACTCCCACGACACCGACCCGCTGCTCGAGGACACCGACGCCGACGGACTCCCCGACGCCGCCGAGGTGGACCGCAACACAGACCCCAGAGAGCCGGACACGGACAGCGACGGTCTGCGGGACGGCCCCGAGGTGAGCAACGGGACCGACCCGCTCAAGGCAGACACCGACGGCGACGGCCTGAATGACGGCATGGAGGTCGCCATGGGTTCGAACCCGCTGGTCGCCAACAGCGACGACGACGGCATCCCGGACGGGCGCGAGGTCGAACTCGGCCTCGACCCGACGAACATCGACTCCGACGGTGATATGCTGGACGACGACACCGAACGCATGCTGGGGACGAACCCGAAGAGCGCGCTGACCCCGGTGTACTTCGGTGTCGGTGGACTCGTCCTGCTGGGGGTGGTCGGTCTCGTGCTCCGGAGACGGGGCTGGAAGGCGGGCTTCCTGTGGACCCGCGGGGAACAGCTGTTCGCGCTCCCGGCGTGGGTCAGGAAGAACATGTCGGTCCGCCGGGAGCCCGTTCCCGACGCGGAAGCGACCGGCGAGACGACCGAGCAGTCGCCGGCTCAGCCATCGGCGGCCGACGACCAGCCCACGACGGAGGACGGTGACTCGCCAGAGGAGCGTACCACGCCGGACGACCGGATCTGGACCGACCGCGACGAGGTGCTCTCGCTCATCCAGGAGAACGACGGTCGCGTCAAGCAGCGGGAGATCGTCGAGCAGGTCGACTGGTCCGAGTCGAAGGTGAGTCGCACCCTCTCTCAGATGGAAGAGGACAAGCAGATCAGCCGCATCGAGATCGGCCGCGAGAAGATCGTCACCCTCTACGACGAGGAGCCGGACGTGTTCCAGACCGGCCCCGACTAGCTGTCGTTCGCGGCCGCATCGAACTGCCGCCTGGTCGCCTCGAAGTCGACCGTCGGCGCGGTCACCGTCGAGTCTATGACGACCCGCGGGACCGCCGAGAGGTCCAGACGCTGGACACTGCGAACCGTCTCGCGGAGTGGCCCGCTGTACGCGCCGTTCTCGACCGACTCCCCGAGATTCTCGGCGGAGTCGACGCCGGCAGCGCGAGCGAACTCGACCAGCCTGTCCGTCTGGGCCCACTCCTGTCGCTCCGGGGGTTGTCTGGCGAACACCGTCGCGAAGAACTGCCAGAACGCGTCCGGGTCGATCTCCCAGACTCCCAGCCCGAACCGTGTCGCCCGCGGTGCGTCGGCCCCCAGGAAGGGCTCGCCCTCGTGGTAGGCCAGCGAGCGGAACTCGATGGCCACGTCTCCCGTGCGGACGTACTCCTCCACGAGTGTCGGCAGGCGCTCCACGACGAACTCGGCGGTGAACGGACACTTCCAGTTCCCGTACACGGTCGCCGTCGGTGCCCCGGACGGGTCGCCCATGACGGCGTAGTCGTACGACGAGGGGTTCGACGGAAGCGGAACGGACTCCTCGAACACCCCGGGGTCGGCGCGCTGGACCGACTCGGTCTGTGTCTCCGTCGGCTCCTCCGTCGTGGGCTCCGGGTCGCCTGTCGTCTCCGTGTCGGTCCGCCGTTCTCCCGCAGTACTGGTCCGTGCAGCTGTCGGATCGGTACGCTCCGCCTCGGAGACGCTGTCGACGACGCTCGCACAGCCAGCGAGTGACGCCGTCAGGCCGATTCCACCGAGCCGGAGCAGCCTCCGTCGTGTCGAGTCTGACATCGGTCGAACGAGGAGCCACAGGTGCATTATTACCGGTCGGGTAAACCGTAGCAGCCGGCCAGACGGCGACCATCGGCCCCACCGGATGCTCGGCCAGCCGTCCATCTGCGGACCAGAGACCGTCTCTAATACATCTCTATGTGCTTCTTATCCCGAATATAGTAATGGACCGCTCGTGTGTTGGTCTGGTCATACCCGCGTCAAGCCCATCGGGGCGACAGCGTGCGGCACCCGAACACGTATGATAGACACCACAACCATCGAATCACGTCTGCTCGTCGACCAGCACCGACCGACCGAACCAGCCCACCGCGAACGCGAGGTGTTACGCTGAGATGTGTGGCATCATCGGGTGCGTCGGCACCGACGAGACCGTGCCGACGCTCATGGACGGGCTCAGCAACCTCGAGTACCGCGGCTACGACTCCGCCGGCGTCGCCGTCCAGAACGGGAAGGGGATCGCGACGTTCAAACGGTCCGGGAAGGTCGCCGAGGTGCGCAAGGCGCTTCCGGAGTCGCCGCCCAGCGGAACGGTCGGCATCGGACACACCCGCTGGAGCACCCACGGGCCGCCGACCGACCAGAACGCACACCCGCACACCGACCCCGAGAGTCGCGTCGCCGTCGTTCACAACGGTGTCATCGAGAACTACGACACGCTCCGGGCCGAGCTCGAGGCCACGGGCAACACGTTCGTCAGCGACACCGACACGGAGGTCATCCCGCACCTCGTCGCCCACTACCTCGATCAGGGGGACGACCACGAGACGGCGTTCCGCCGCACCCTCGACCGGCTCGACGGGAGCTACGCCGTCGCCGCCATCATCGACGGTGACGACACCATCTACTGTGCGCGTCACGGGACGCCGCTCGTCGTCGGCATCGGGGACGGGTCGTACTTCCTGGCGAGCGACGTGCCGGCGTTCCTCGAGCGAACCAGCGAGGTCGTCTACCTCGAGGACGGCGAGATCGCCCGAATCGAACCGGACGGCTTCTCCATGATGGACGTCCACGGCGACCCCATCGAGACGGAGATCGAGCACATCGACTGGGACCCCAAGGACACCGGCAAGGGTGCCTACGACCACTACATGCTCAAGGAGATCGACACGCAGCCGACGGCCCTCAAGAAGACGCTCGAGGGTCGCATCGAGCCCGAGACCGGCACCGTCTCGCTCGACGGGCTCGACCCCGGGCACTTCGAGGAGTTCGAGCAGGTCGACCTCGTCGCCTGCGGGACCTCGTACCACGCTGCCCTCTACGGCGCGAAGATACTGCAAGAGGCCGGTATCGAGGCCCAGGCACACCGTGCCAGCGAGTACGGCACCTCGTCGCAACTCGTCTCCGAGTCGACGCTCGCCATCCCCGTGACACAGAGCGGGGAGACGGCCGACACGCTGTCGGCGATGGCCGACGCGGCCGAGGCGGGTGCGACGACCGTCGCGGTGACGAACGTGATGGGATCGACGGTGGCGCGGCAGGCCGACGAGACGGTGTTCATCCGTGCGGGGCCCGAGATCGGCGTCGCCGCGACGAAGACGTTCTCCTCGCAGGTCGTGACGCTCCTGCTGCTGGCCCGACGGCTCGCCGAGGACATGGACGACGGAGAGCCACGGGAGGACTTCGACGAGGTCCTCGCGGCCCTCGACCGACTCCCGGACGACATCCAGCACGTGCTCGAGTCCTCCGACGCGCGGTCGGTCGCCCACAAACACATCGACAGCGACGCGTTCCTGTTCATCGGCCGGCACCTCGCCTTCCCGGTCGCCAAGGAGGGCGCACTCAAGTTCAAGGAGATCACCTACGAGCACGCCGAGAGCTTCACGAGCGGCCGTCTCAAGCACGGCCCCCTCGCACTCGTGACGCCCTCGACGCCCATCTTCGCGGTGGCCACGGGCGAGGTGCGCAGCAAGACGCTGACGAACGCGACCGAGGCGAAGAGCCGCGGCGCGCCCATCGTCCTCGTCACCGACGACTGCGATGCCAACGCAGACCTCGGGGACTACCACCTCGAGATACCGGAGACCCACGAGCTGCTCGAGGGACTGCTCGCGAACGTCCAGCTCCAGCTCGTCTCGTACTACGCCGCGAACCGCCTCGACCGCGAGATCGACAAGCCACGGAACCTCGCGAAGAGTGTCACGGTCGAGTGACCGTCGACAGCAGTGAACACTGAACTGTTCGGAGTGTTCGGTGACGCGACGGACCTCCGTTCGATCCGTGACACGGACACGTTCGACCGCGTCCTCGCGGGCCCGCGACTCGCCGTCGGTGTCAGCGACGAGGCGCTCGGACACCACGGCCGGACACGGGTCCACCAGACCGACAGCGGCTGCTGTGTCGTCTGGGGTGAGGCGTACCTGCCCGAACAGGACGCCGAGAACCCGGCGGCGTGGCTCCTCGAGCGATACCAGACCGACGGGGCCGACGCCGTCGGCGAACTGAACGGCTCGTACGTCGTCACCATCGACGTCGACGAGCAGCCCATCGTCGTCTCGGACCCGGTCCGCTCCTGGGAGTGCTTCCACACGGACGTGGGGGGCACGCGCGTCTTCGGGACCGACCCGACCGAGGTCGTCGCCACCGACCCGGACCCGACGGTCCACCGGCAGTCCCTGCTGGAGTTCCTCCACATGGGGGTCGTCCTCGGCGACCGGACGCTGTACGAATCGGTGGACCGGGTCCCGTTCGACGGCTACCTCACCGCCGACGCGAGCGGGCTCCTCGACCGGTTCGTCTACGAACCACGCCGCTTCGACTACGTCGACTCGCTGGCCGACCGACTCGAACGGGCTATCGACCGGCGGCGGTCCCAGCCCGGCCGGTCGGGCGTCCTCCTGAGTGCGGGTTACGACTCCCGACTGTTCCTCTCCGAGCTCGACGACCTGGAGCGATGCTACACGGTCGGCCGGCCGGAGAGCGACGAGGTCCGGATATCCAGCCGGATCGCCGACCAGTACGGTGTCCCGCACTCGGTCATCGACCCGGACGGCGGGTACATGAACACCGACGGCGACACCATCCAGTACGGAGGGAGCATCCGGGAGGCGCTGCACGTCCACCACGAGAACGGCGACGACGGGATGGCGGTGGATTCGGTCTACCACGGACTGCTGTTCGACACCTTCCTCTCTGCGCACTTCCGCCCCGAGCGGTCGACGGACGTGTTCGGTCTCTCCATCCCGCGCCGCGGGCTCGACCCGGACCCGGACCTCGCGGAGACGCTGCTGTTCGAGAAGTTCGGTTTCTGGCAGCTCGACGAGCTGCTCGAGTCGGTCGAGATGACGCTCCCGGAGGACAGCGTCTCGTTCTGTCGGGAGGCCCTGGAGGAACAGCGCGACAGGCACGCGCATCGCTTCGACTCAGAGTACAACGCCATCCCGATGGTCGGCATCCAGAACCAGCCGACCCTGTCGTTCCGGAACCACCTGGCGGACCAGTACGTGGAGTCGTTCGTCGCGGCCGACAGCGAGCTGCTGGCCTGGCATCTCCAGACGCCGCCGGAGCACCGGAGCCGTCAGACGTACCTGGACGCGCTCGAACGCGTCGACGACGACCTGCTCAGGCACAGGCCGCCGGACAGACCACGGAAGACGTTCCGCCGCAACCAGATCGAGAAGACCATCCGCCGCGCGGTACCCGGGGTGAAGTCGTTCGAGACCCCCTGGCCGGACCGCAAGGAGCACTACCGCAGGGAGCGCGTCGACGAGCGGTTCCTCGCCGACGCGCCGTCGGTCCACGACCTCCCGCCACGCGTGAAGCTCCGGTTCATGGACGTCCGCTGCTGGCTCAACGACCTCTCGGACAGCAGCGTCTCGAACCCCGTCACCCTGCTCGGGTGAGGGGCGGGACACGGGACGTCGTGTTCATCGCTACTTCTTCGAAGAACGAGGTCGACCGCCGGAGCTGCCTGTATCACCGTCCCCAGTCGGGGTGACTCACGACGAAGTAGCTCCCCCCACCACCGGTGGGCAACACGGGTACGCGTGCCTGGCGGGCGGGAGGCTGTCCTCGCGACGAGGTATACCGGGTGGGACGACTCACACCAGCAGCAACCGTGCGGGTGCGGAGCCGCACCTGTCGGGGCGCGTCTGAACAGCGGGAGGATGGCCGTGAACGACGAGTGTCCGTCTACTGCTTGGAAGGGGCCGCGCGGGAGTCCACGTCGGATGCATCGATGCCGACGCCGTGGTCCCCTACTCCTCCCGACGGCCTCGCCAGACTGCACCGAGAGCGAGCGTCGGGCCGAGGGTCAGCATCGTCGGGCCGATTCCCCACGAGCCGATCGTGCTGTGGAGTCGCATCTCGACAGCGTTCGAGTCGGTCGTCGAGTTGGTCGCGGTGGCGGTGCTCGACTGCGTGGTGGTCGGTGTCGACGTCGAGCTGGCGGTCGTCGTCGGCGTCGACGTCCGGGTTGCGGTCGGCGTGCTGGTCTGCGTCGGCGTCTGGGTTGCGGTCTGCGTCGGTGTCTGGGTTGCGGTCGGCGTGCTGGTCTGCGTCGGCGTCTGGGTTGCGGTCGACGTGCTGGTCTGCGTCGGTGTCCGAGTTGCGGTCGGCGTGCTGGTCGACGTGGGGGTGGCAGTCGCGGTCCGGGTCGGCGTCTCGGTGTCCGTCGGCGTCTCGGTGTCCGTCGGCGACTGGGTCGGGCTGCTCGTCCCTGTCGCCGTGTCCGTGGGTGACTGCGTGCTGGTCACCGCCTGGGTCCCGGTACCCCCGTCGGTCGGTGCCGTGGTGGCGGCCGGTGTCGTCGCGGTCTCGACGGTGGTCCCCTGGCCGGTGGGCGTCGCCGAACCGTCGCCGTCGTCCGAGTCGAGCAGCGGGACCCCGACCATCGCCGCGCCGCCGGCGGAGATGCCGATGCCGACGACGAACAGCACGATGCCGATGCCGAACAGCCACCGCTGGAGCTGCGAGCCCTCCGGACTACTGGTAGAGAGCCGTTCGATGACGGCGTCGGACCACTCCCCGAGCGGGTCCGTCAGCGACCGGAGGAAGTGGGTCAGCTCGGCGACGTCGAGCGCCCCCGTGAGGAAGGCGACCGTCGTGTAGGTCAGCAGCCCCACCGGGGGGACGACGACGAGCGCGAGCAGGTCCGGCGACACCGTCTGGGAGAGCCAGAGGATCGGGACCGCGGAGACGAGGACCGTCACGGAGGTCCGAACCGGGCGGATGTCCGCCAGCGGGTCGAACCCGATGCGTCGGGCGCTCCAGACGTGCAACAGCAGCATCGACCCGTAGGCCGTACTCGTCGCGACCGCGGCGCCGGTCGCCCCGAACCGCGGGATGAGCAGGACGTTGAGGACGAGGTTCAGCCCGGCCGCGACCGCGACCGAGACGACGAGCGACCGGAGCCGGCCGCTGCTCTGTCCGATGGCGAGTATCGGTCGCGCGACCGCGAAGCCGAACGCGCCGGGGAGGAGTATCAGCAGCGGCAGGATGCTCGAGGTGAACTCCTGTGAGTACAGCATCGGAACCACGGTGGGTGACAGGCCGGCGATGCCGAGCCCGAGGAGCGCGGTCAGCAGCACGGTGTAGCGCGTGATCCTGGCCGAGATTGCCTTGATGTGGGCGTACCGGTCGCGTTCGAACAGCCGGGAGGTCGACTGGAGCAGCACCGTCTGGAGCGCCAGCGGGACGAACCAGAGGAACTCGGCGAACAGCAGCGAGACCCGGTAGTACGCCGTGACGGCCTCGCCGCTGTAGAAGCGGAGCAGTATGACGTCGACGTGGTAGAGCGAGGTCAGGAGGACGATGAGCACGACGCTCAGGTTGTTGAACGTGAGCATCTCCCGTCGGGGGAGCCCTTCGCTCGACGACCACAGGACGGCCCCGAGTTCGACCTGCGTCGAGAGCAACACGAGTCCGACGAGTGTCACGACCACGCTGGTCAGGATGTGGCTCACCAGGACGCCGGTGACGCCGTACCCGAGTGCGACGAGGACGATGGCGCCGGTCAGGAACCCGACCTTGTAGATGACCCTGAGCGACTCCGAGTAGTGCTCCAGTTCGAACCCGAGCAGCCCGCGCTGGACGTACGCCCGGAACTGCGAGGTCACCACGAGGACGACGAGCAGGTTGAGGTGCAGGACGAGCTGGTCGCTCTGCAGGTAGCGACCGAGGATGCCGACGTTCGCGATGGCCCAGAGCACGGCCGCACCGAGCAGTGCCGCGACCGTGGCGTACCGCAGGTAGAAGCCGAGGACGCGCTCGTCCCACTCGGTCGTGTTCCTGTCCTCACCCAGGTACTTCCGGACACCGTCACTGACGCCGGAGCTCACGAGGGTCATGTAGAGGCTGAACAGGGAGAACAGGAAGACGTAGCTCCCGTAGGGCTTCGACCCCAGGAGGTGGACGAGGAACGGAGACACCGCGATCCCGAGGACGAGGACGAGCACCTTCGCGCCGACCACGAACGTGAAGCCGGTTGCGAGTTCCCTCGCCACACTAGCGCTCACCCCGGAACGGCCCGTGGTGGTCCACCGCAGCGGTCGTCTCGTCGCTGTCCGACCGCCGTGCTGCTGTCGACGTCATCGGTCGGTTACCACCGTCTCTCCCGGGGCGGTGGTGGCACCGGTCGAGAGCTTCACCCCGGCGTTCAGGTTCGTGTCGATACCCGTCTTCGCGCGGTCGCCGACGACGACACCGAACTTGCGGCGACCCGTCGACACGGACTCGCCCTTCACGTCGACCCGGACCGGCTCCTCGTCGTGTCGCAGGTTCGCCACGGTCATGCCGGCACCGACGTTCACGTCGCGGCCGAGCACGCTGTCGCCGATGTACGAGAGGTGTTCGACGCTCGCGCCCGCCATCAGCAGGCTGTTCTTCACCTCCACGGCGTGGCCGACCGTCGCGTCCCGGCCGATCAGGGTCGACCCGCGGACGTAGGCGTTCGGACCCAGCGTCGCCCCGGAACGGATGCGCGCCGGCCCTTCGATCACCACGCCGTCGGCGACGGTCGCGCCCGCCTCGACGACGACGTCACCCTCGATGCGGGCGTCGTCGCTCACGTCGCCGTCGAGCCGTCGGCCCGACCGTCCGATCCGTCGCTCGTTCGCCTCGAGCAGCTCCCACGGCCGCCCCACGTCGAGCCACTCGTCCAGCTCGACCGGCGTGACGTCCGTCCGTTCGATCGTCGTCGCCAGGACGTCCGTCAGCTCCCGTTCGCCCCGCTCGCTCTCCGGGACCGAGAGCCAGTCGCTGGCGGCCGCCGGGAAGACGTAGACACCGGCGTTGACGTGCGAGGAGGGCGGGTCGTCGGGCTTCTCGACGATGCTCTCGACCGCGCCGTCCGCGAGAGTGACCACGCCGTAGTTAGAGGCGTCGTCGACCTCGTACACGCCGAGACTCGGTCCGGCTTCGACGAGGTCGGCCACCGAGTCGTCGTCGTAGATGCTGTCCCCGTTGAGGACGAGGAACTGTCCGTCGATGTGGTGGGCGGCCGAGGCGACGGCATCTGCGGTGCCGTCCGTCGACGCCTGTTCGGCGTACTCGACCGGCACCCCACGGTAGGTCTCCCCGAAGTACTCCGTCAACGTCTCGGGTTCGTACCCGACGACGAAGACGAGCTCGTCGACACCCGCCGAGACGGCGGCGTCCGCGGCGTGTGCCGCGAGTGGTCGGTCGTCGACCGGCAACATCGGTTTCGGTCGCTCTGCCGACAGCGGGCGCATCCTGGTACCGCGACCGGCAGCGAGAACTACGGCTTGCATCAGTATCGAACCATACGCAGTCGTGTGGTTTTATTATAGAGCAGGTAAGCACCGAATCGGTTTTTTCACACGTCGGGAGTGCACACGTCGCCGTCGTCCCTGGTTGCTGTTGGCCGTCGGAACGCATCTCGAATCACGAATTCGTCTGTTTTCGGGCCTTAGAGGCTTGCTAAGTGCCTGAACGATGGTCGGGCCTTACGGTGGCGGCGGTGCACTTCCACGACGATGGATCAGTTGACCGCACTGCAACGTGACATGATGTTCGCCGTCGCTGGACTCGACTCGCCGAACGGCCGCGAGGTCCAGCGGGAACTCGAACGGACGCAGGACCGGGAGTTCGTCTCCGGACACGTCTACACCGTCTTCGAGGAGCTCGTGACGGCCGGGTTGCTGGAGAAGTCCCGGCGGAACGGTCGCTCCAACGAGTACCGGCTCACCGAGACGGGACGCTCCTGGCTGGGATACCGGTGTCGCTGGCAGAACTCCTACGTCGCGCTTGCTGGCCTGGCGGGCCGGAGCGGTCTGCAGACCGCCCAGGACTGAGCATGGCGCACCTTCGACTGCTCCTCGCCGACCCGGAAGCGAGACGCTTCGAGGGGGCGGAGGGGACCTGGTTCGTCTCCGGTCTCCGGACCGAGGCGATTCGACGCCTCCTCGCGGACGCCGAGAGCCTGCGCGCGGTCGCCGACGACCTCGCAGCAGTGACCGACGACGCCGTCGTGATCCACGTCTCCCGGACCGCCAACGGGGGTACGGTCGAGGCCTACCGAAGCGTCACCAGCTCCCGGCCGCTGTACTACCTCACGGGCTCCGACGGCCTCGTCGTCATCGCGGATCACTTCCGGAACGCGCTCGCGCAGCTGGACGTGTCGGAGCGCCGGACCTCTCGCGAGGCGATCGCCGACCACCTGCTGTTCCGGTCGCCGGTCGCCCCGACGACGTACGTCGAATCGGTCCGACAGCTCGGACGCGGCGAGCTGCTCAGCTGGAACGGGAACAGCGACGGCTGGTCGCGCGACCTCGTCGACAGGCTGGCCGTCGAGGCGGAGTGTCGGCCCGAGACGGCACGCGACCGGGTCGACGACGCGCTCTCGGCGGTGCTTGACGACGGTGCCTCGGCGACCACGGCGACCATGTTCTCCGGCGGTGTCGACTCCACGCTGTTGCACACGTACCGGGACGACGCACCCGCGATGCACGTCGCCGTCGAATCACCCGAGTTCGAACGGGAGACGGGGGCGCTGGACGAGGCAGCGAGCCTCCTCGACGTCGAGCCGGACGAGGTCACCGTCGCCGAGACGGCGTTCCTCGAGCATCTGGAGCGAACGGTCGACGCGCTCGGACTGCCGCCCCGGTACAACCAGACGGTGTTCACCGACGCCGCGTTCCGGTCGCTGGACGCCGGCCGCTTCGTGAACGGGCACGGGGCGGACGCGCTGTTCGGGCTGCAGGGACTGAAGGCGGCCCGGATCGCGGACTGGCTCGGGCCGTCGATCTCGATGCTCGGGCCGCTCGTCGACTCGCTCCCGGGTCGGGAACCGGACTCGGTGCGGGCCCTGCGCGAGCGACGGGCGCAACTGCAGGTGCCGGCGTCGACGCCGCACTCGCTCGCCCAGGACCTCGCCTCGGACATCCATCCCGATGCAGTCGGCGATATACTCGACGACAGAACCGTCTCCGAACGGGTCGCCCGTCGGAGCGAGTACGGTCATCGCCGTGCCGAGTTGACCGCCGACACCACGTTCGGGCGGCAGGTCGAGTCCGGACACCTCGTCGACTTCCTCGCCGACGACGGGGTCGGCCAGTGGCGCCAGCTCGGCTACGCACGCGACCAGAGGCTCGTCGCGCCCTTCCGGACGAGACGGCTCGCCCGGTGTGCCCTCTCGGTCCCGCCTGAACGGCGGTACGTCAGGGGGTTCGACGACGTCCCGGACCTCCGGCCGAAGTACCTGCTGAAGTCGCTGTTGTCCTCGCGGCTGCCCGCGTATCCGGTCGACAGTCGGAAGGGGGCCGGCTCGCTCCCCATCCGTCGCTACGTCGAGTCCGGGCCGCTCGCGACGGTGTTCGAGGAGTACCCGCCACCGAGCTTCCTGCACCGGGTGGCCCGTTCCCGCCACGTCGACTCCTACGGGCCGCTCACCTGGGCGCTGCTGACGTTCGCCGTCTGGCGGGACCGCGTCCGGGACGAGCCTGACCTCGGCCACGTGCTGGGGACGGAGAACTACTTCGTCAGGCTCCCCCGGGACCCACCCACCCCGGTCCCGGGCCGTCGGACCCTTTAGTGACAGTATAGTAAATCGCCTGCCGGTTCTGCCCTTCGGCATGGACGTCGCGACCGCGAACGAACTCGGAGGAGAGGTGCTCGACGAGGTGTCGAGCGTCGTCATCGCCGACGATCAGGTGCTCGAGAACGTTCTCACCGCACTCTACGCACGAGGCCACGTACTGCTGGAGGACGTCCCCGGGACGGGGAAGACGCTCACGGCGCGGACCGTGGCGACGACGCTCGGACTGTCGTTCTCGCGTGTCCAGTTCACCCCTGACCTTCTGCCGGCCGACATCACCGGCACGAAGACGTTCAAGGAGGACACCGGCGAGTTCGAGTTCACTCCGGGCCCGGTGTTCGCGAACATCGTGCTGGCGGACGAGCTCAACCGAGCGTCGCCGAAGACGCAGGCGGCGTTGCTCGAGGCGATGGAGGAGAAGCAGGTCACCGTCGACGGCGAGACCTACGAACTCCCCACGCCGTTCGTCGTCATCGCGACGCAGAACCCCGTCGAGTCCGGCGAGGGGACGTTCCCGCTGCCGGAGGCCCAGCAGGACCGCTTCCTGCTCAAGGAGAGCTTCGGCTACCCCGACATGGACGGCGAGCGGACACTGCTGGACCGACGCGAACGTCGGACCGACCCGCTGCCCGCTGCCCAGCGCATCCTCTCGCCCGAGATGGTCCGCGACCTCCAGGCGGCGCCGGAGCACGTCGACGTACACGGCGACCTCAAGGAGTACATCCTCCGCGTCACCAGGGCGACGCGGGCCGACGACCGCGTCGAGGTCGGCGTGTCGCCACGCGGGACACAGCGACTCTTCGAGACCGTCCGGGCGAGGGCCGCACTCCACGGTCGCGACTTCGTCCGGCCGTCGGACGTGAAGACGCTCGCCGAGGCGGTCCTCGCCCACCGGCTCGTCCTCGAGACCGACGCGATGGTCGACGACGTGAGCAAGACTGACGTGATCGAGGACATCCTCTCCGACGAGCCCGTCCCCCGGCTCAGTCGTGGAGGGCAGCCGTGAACAGCAACGCGCCGACGAGCACGAGGGTGAACGACGTGAGCGAGAGCGACGGAAGCGAGACGGTCTGCAGGCCGTAGCTGAGGCCGACGGCGACGGCTGCGACGGCCACGCTGCCGGCGAGATGGACGAGTTCACTTCTGTACGTGGCGACGTCCCGGCCGAGCTGTTCGCCCACGTTCGTCGCGTGTTCTCCGGCGTCCCACGTCAGCACGGTCCCGGCCGTCCCGACGAGCAGGACCGGGAACGACGCCTCGTGGAGCAGCCCGAGCACGAGCACCGTCAGGAGGAGACCGGTCGCTCCTGCTTTGAGGAGTCCCCTGGAGCCACTTCCACGGAGCGGTGCGACCGCGGCAGCGACGACGGCGACGCCGAACATGCCGGGAAGGACGGCGACAGTTCGGGAGAGTCCACCGGCCAGTGACGCACCGTACGCCACCGACAGTACGGCGATCGTGACTCCGACCCCGGCGAGGACCAGCCCCGGGAGTCGGCGGCCGCGCCTGGCGAGCGTGAGTCCACCGACCGCCGTCGCGAGTCCGACGAACTCCACCCCAAGCGGTGCGACCAGCGTCGAAGGCCCGACCAGCGCGAGGGTCGCGACGGCGACCAGGACGGCCACGGTGCCACTGAGCCACGTCGGCCGGTGGCTGACCGTGACGTGGTCGGTAGGCTGGTCGGTCATCGGCTCCACCGTCTGGCCGCGCGGTCGAGCGCGGTCTCGAGTGCCTGGTCGTCGCTCCACAGCACGACGCGAACGCCCGCATCGCGGAGCTCCATCTCCCGGTTGCGTCGTTCGACCCGGGCGAGGCGTCTCCCGTCGCTCCCCTCGTCCGTCGGGTCGGGCGTGATGACCGTGACCCCGTGGCCGGCGACCTGGAGCCGCCGGGCGAAGCGGACGATGTCGTCGTCACAGAGCGGCGACAGCAGGACGAGCTGTGTGCGTTCATTCAACGTCGAGCGGAGCTGGGTCGCCTGCGCCTCGAAGTCGACGGAGTCCGTCGGGCGGCGCGAGTCGAAGGTCTCGTGGGTCGCGAGGATCCGGTGCGCGCGGCGCGTGTGTTCCCTGCCGGTGTCCGGTTCCAGCAGGCAGTAGGACCGACCGAATCCGACGATTCCGACCGGGTTCCGCGTCCCATCGAGGACGTCCACCAGGCGTCGGGCTCCGGCGACGCATCTGACGACGGCGTGGGTCTCGCCTTCAGGGCCGCGGTACGCGGTCCGCCGGGCGTCGACGGCGACCAGGACACTCGTCGCGCGCTCCTCGCGGTACTCGGTGGTCGTCAGCTCGCCGGTCGCCGCGTAGCGGTTCCAGTCGATGCGGCCGAGCGAGTCACCCGGACGGTACTCGCGGGTCCGGTAGAACTCGGTCCCGGTGCCGCCGGAGTCCGCCGAGATACGGCCCACCTGCTGGAGGGCCTCCGGTCGGACCGGCGCGGCCGAGAGGTCTGCCGTGCAGTCGAGCTCCGTCCGGTCGTCAGCCCCGACCGTCGTCTCGACCTCGACGGCGCCGGCCACGTCGCGGGCCACGACCGTCGCGGGCTCGAACCCGTGGGTTCCGCGTTCGGCCCGGACCGTGTAGGTGAACGAGTCGGACTCGCCCGGTCGGAGCGCGGTCCCGCGTCTGGGGAGCGCGTCGACGACGGAGAGTGCCGGTGGGACGCCGTCGAGTATCCTGAGGTCGGCGAGGGTCCCGTCGCCACGGTTCGTGACCGTGACCGTCACGTCGACCTCGTCGTCGGGCTCGGGGGAGGATTCGCTCACGGCCCGCTCGAGGTGGAGCTCCGGTTCGGCACGCGGTGCCAGGTCCGGATAGGCGGCGAAGACGACGCCGACGCCGGCGAGCAGCAGCAGTGGGGGGCGCTTCGCGACGAGCCCGACTGCGCCGACGAACAGTGCCACGCCGACGACGCCGCGCCACCGCTTCGTCCTGCGTTCGGTCACGTCTCGCCCCCTCCGGTGGCGTCCCCGGCGTCGAGGGCCTCGATGGCGTCGACGGTGTGTCTGGCGTACCGGGGTGCACGCACCGTCGCTCCGAGCGTGAGGTGTCCGTCCGCCACGAACGCGGCCGCGCGCTCGTCGTCGGTCCACTCGCCAGCCGCGACCTGCTCGGCGGCGTCCGTCCGGCTGCAGCTGTCGGTGCGTCTGACGGTGCCGACCGCAGCCGACCGGAGGCGGTCACGGACCGCTTCGCGCGACTCGGCGCCGAACAGCGGGAGGCGGAGCTGCCACGTCGACAGCCGCTGGTCGAGTCGGTCGCCCGCTGCCGGCACCGTGACCGGCCCCTCGGGGTCGGGAGTCGACACCTGGTTCATCGTCTCGGCGCTCCCGGAGGCCGTCGCGAGCATGGCGCCCGCGGCGGCGACGCCGCCGACCGCGACGAGCAGGAAGTAGTCGTTCCCGAGGGTCTGGACGACCGACGAGACCGGACCGCCAGCGCCGGTGCCACTGGTCACCACGCCGAGGAGCATCGCGAGTATCCCCCCGGCTGCGAGCAGCCGCCGCATCAGCGGCCCCCGTTCCGGGTGTGGGAGTCGGTGCAGATCCGGCGGGACTCGGAGGCCCGCTGCCGTCGGCTCTCGGTCACCGGTTCGTCGCCGTACCGAACCTCGGTGAACACCTCGGTCAGTGGTTCGATGGCGGCTCGCTTGCCCCCGCGCTCGATGGCTCGTCGTGCACACTCTGCCGGTGTCTTCGACCGCGCCGAGGCGAGCCCGAACTCCTCCATCGTCCGGTACCAGGCCTCTTCGACGGCGTTCCCTGGTGTCTCCGGTGGGACGGTGTCGTCCTCGTCCCGGACCGGCTGACCCTCGCCGGGTCCGTCGAGGAGCGCGGCCAGCCGCGCCAGCAACCGGCCACGGTTGCGGTACGCCGCCAGCGCGCCGACGGCGAGCAGGCCGAGCGCGAACACGACGCCCAGTGCAGTTCGGAGGAGCGCCAGCAACCGTTCCAGCAGCCCGGTCGACGGCTCTGCGGGGACTGTCACGCTGTCGTCGCCCTCGCCGGGCGCCAGTTGTTTCGACTCGTCGGTCTGGGAGTCGGCCAGGTCCGACGAGTCGGCTGGTTCGTTCGGGGACTGCTGCGAGGAGTCCACCGTGGACTCCCCACTGTCCGCGTCGCCGCTGTCGGTGTTCTCGGTCGGTTCCCTTCCCTGGAGCTGCCGCTTGATGCCCTCGGTCGCGTCCGCACCGATCGGGAGGAGTCCGGAGTCGATGTCGACTGCGTCGTCCGGTTTCGTGGAGATGGCCGAGTCGACGGAGCCGGCGGACGTGGCCAGGGCAAGCAGACAGCAGCCCAAGACTGCAAGCGAGAGGAGTCGGTGGTTCATCGTGGTCGGTGTCGAGTACGGTCGATGCTGTCCGTCGTCGGACGAGTCGGTCCCTGGAGGCCTCGGTCAGCGGGGCCGAGCCTACGCGCTCGCTGGCTCTTCGACCGTCGTCTCGGTCGAGTCCTCGGTCGCTTCGACGGTGTCCGTCTCCGTCCCGCCGTCGGCGCGCCAGACACGGCGGGCGAGAGCGACGAGGAAGACGATTCCGAGGGCGAGCGTGACTCGTTTCGTGATGCTTGTGTCGTCGAACATCACGGCTAGCTCGGGAGGCCACGGTGTTTATTATCGGTCTCCTAGTACTCACTGCCCGGACTGTTCGACCCGGCTTCGCGAGAAATGGGAGGGGCACGGAAGCCCGCAGTCGTCGTCTATTCCGTCGTTGCGGTGGTGCCGTTCGTGGTGGTGCCGTTCGTGGTGGTTCCGTCGGTCGTCGTCCCGTCGGTCGTCGTGCTATCCGAGTCGTCCGTGGTGGTCTCGGTGCCGTTCATCGACCCATCGCTGGTCGTTCCGTTCGTCGTCGGTCCGTCGGTGGGCCCGGTCGTCGTCAGCTCGTCTGTCGAGTTGTTCGCTGCCGGGTCTTCGTCGCCGGAGGGGCTCGAACAGCCGGCCAGTGCGATCAGGGCAACCACACCGAGTATCAACACGTACCGTCTCGACGCGTCAAGTTCGTCGAACATCATCTGTTCCGAGGGGAGTGGTGTTGTTTACTACTGAGTCGGTAAACCCGGGTTTAACACCCGTCTAAGCTCGCATCACCGAGTGGCTCGGTTCGGCGAGCGGTGCCTGGCGAGCGCGCCGGAGCGTTACCAACCGCATAGTAAACCGTCGACATCCCCACGTACTGGACAAGGATGACAACCGTCAGTATCGTGGTTCCGACGTACAACGAGGCCGGTGTGCTGCACCGGAGTATCGACAGCGTTCTTGACCAGACGTACGACGACTTCGAGCTCCTGGTCGTCGACGACGGATCGACGGACACCACGGCCTCCGTGGTGCGGTCCTACGAGGACGACCGTATCGCGTACCTCGCACACGGGACGAACCGCGGTGCCAGTGCGGCCCGGAACACGGGCATCGAGGCGGCGTCGGGCGAGTACGTCGCGTTCCTCGACGCCGACGACGAGTGGCACCCCGAGAAGCTGGAGCGACAGGTCGCGGAGCTCTCGACCCGACCGGCGTCCTGGGTCGCCGTCTACTGCGGCGTCGAACTCGTCACCGACGACGACGACGGCCCGCTCGACAGCATCCTCCCGCGGCGCTTCACGCGGATCGACGAGACCGAGGGTGCGGAGGGCGGCGAGTCACTCGTGAAGGACGTGCTGCTGGACAGGCTCCACACGAGCGCCGGCTCGACGCTGCTGGTTAGGCGCGAGGTCGTCGAAGCCATCGACGGGTTCGACGAGTCGTTCGACCGGTTCCAGGACTCGGAGTTCCTCATCCGCGTGCTCCGTCAGGGGCAGCTCGCATACGTGGACGATACCCTCGTCTCCCGGTACGACACGGGTCGTCCGTCGGCCGAGTCCATCGAAGCCGCCGACGAGGCGTACCTCGAGAAGTTCTCGGACACCGTCGACCGGCTCGAACGCCAGGGGTACGACATCAGGGGGACGCACGACTACTTCCTCGCGAAGTTCTACTTCCAGGAGGGCGAGCTCACCGAGGGGTTCCGCCACCTCCGTGACGCCTGCTGGCCGGAGACGCGCCAGTACCCCGGCCTGTTCTACTCGATGGCGACCGGGACGGTAACCTCCCTCTTCGGAGGCCGGGCGAGGCGTTCCTGACCCGGCTGGCGGTTTGAACCGCCGCTGCTTTGAAAAGGCGCAAGCACGACACCCCGAGTGGGAACGTATCTCGTGCTCCACCCGGTGTTCGGACGATGACAGGGTCCATCGGTCCGCGGTCGACGGACGATAGCCGTGGCCCCACCCGCCGCCGCCAGTTCATCATCTCCTATCTCGACGACGTAGAGACGCCGGTGACCCTCGACGAACTCACAGACGCCGTCGTCGCCTGGGAGCACGAGGAGGGAACTGCTGGGCCGACAGAGCGCGACCGACGGACGGTACGGGAGGAGCTGTACGAGGTCGACCTGCCGGGGCTGGCCGACGATGGCCTCATCACGTACAACCGCGAGGAGGGACTCCTTGGCTCGTACAGGGGCGACGCGTCGTCCCCCGATTCGGTCGACAGCGATTCCGACCCCGAGCCCCCGGTCATGAGCGCACAGCGAACGACCGGTCGGAGCCTGCAGGAGCGACACGCCGGCGCGGGGATGACGCTCCTGACGATGGCGAGCCTGGTCGTGGCTGCCCCGCAGCTCTCGAACGGCAACAGCAGCGCCTCGATCCTCGTCGGAGCGGTCCTCGTCGCCGCCATCGTCGCGCACGGGGCCGCACGGTGAGGGCCTGTCCTCCGTTCGAGGGGTCTATGAAATCTATAATAAAGGCCTCACCGTCGCGAGTGGGCGGTACAGATGGTCTGGAACCAGCGGAGTGTGTCACGTCCGGACAGCGGCCCCGGCGCTGCACAACTCGCGACAGTCTCGAACGAGAGCGAGGTCGCTCCCGTGTCGTCGACTGGGGAACGTCCCCGGCCTGCCGGCCCGCGACCGGGCCGCGAGCGGCTCGAATCTCCTGTACTGCGTCGTAATCACCGGACGAGAGACTCCGGGGTGGTCGCACGATGAGCGAACCCGCGCCACCCAGCGAACGGGTCCCGATCGCGGACCCCGACGTCGGCGACGCAGAGATCGACCGCGTCGTCGACGTCCTCGAATCCGGACAGCTCGCGTCCGGTGCCGAGGTCGATGGCTTCGAGTCGGCGTTCGCCGACTACTGCGGTGCCGACCACGCGGTCGCCGCCGCGAACGGCACCGCGGCACTCCACGCCGCGCTGGAGGCGGTCGACATCGAGGCCGGCAGTCTCGTCGTGACGACGCCGCTCTCCTTCGTCGCCAGCGCGAACGCGATCCGGTTCGCCGGCGGCATCCCCGTCTTCGCCGACATCGACCCGGAGACGTACACGCTCTCGGCTGAATCGGTCCGGGAGACGATCAAGGAGTCGCCGCGGGCGGTCGACGCCATCGTCGCCGTCCACCTCTACGGGCTGCCGGTCGACGTCGAGGGCCTGCAGTCGATCGCCGACGAGCTCGACATCCCGCTCGTCATGGACGCGGCGCAGGCCCACGGCGGGGCGTACGACGGCGAACCGGTCGGCACCCACGGCGACGTGAGTTGCTTCTCGTTCTATCCCACGAAGAACATGACCACGGGCGAGGGCGGCATGGTCACGACGGACGATCCGGAGATCGCAGACGCCGTGCGCCGGTTCATCAACCACGGTCGCGAGACGGCGGGCTACGAGCACGTCGAGCTCGGTCACAACTTCCGGATGACGGATATGAACGCGGCCCTGGGTCGTGCCCAGCTGGGGGAGCTGCCGTCGTACAACGAGGCCCGTCGGCGGAACGCCGCCAGACTGGACGAGGCACTCGAGGACACGCCGCTCGTCACGCCGACGGAACCGTCGGACCGTCGCCACGTCTACCACCAGTACACGGTCCGGTGTGGCAACCGAGACGAGGTGATATCGGCGCTCGACGACCACGGTATCGACGCGGGCGTCTACTACCCGTCCACCATCCACGAACTGGAGGCGTTCGACGGGTTCGAATCGCGGTCGCCCGTCGCGGAGCGGGTCGCCGACGAGGTGCTCTCGCTCCCGGTCCATCCCGGCGTCTCCCGTCGCGAGATCGACTACGTCGGACGAGTGCTTCGCGAGGAGGTGTCGATCGACCATGTCTGACGTCGTCCAGGACCCGCAGGCGCGACTCGCCGCCGGCGTCATCGGCGTCGGGAGCATGGGCCGGAACCACGCCAGGGTGTACGACGACCTCGCGGAGACGCGCCTCGCCGGCATCTACGACGCCGACCGGGAGCGGAGCGAGGCGGTTGCCGAGGAGTTCGACACCTCCGCCCGCGAGATAGACGCGCTCCTCGACGTCGTCGACCTCGTCTCCATCGCGGTCCCGACGGAGTACCACTTCGAACTGGCCCGGCGTGCGATACAGGCCGGCGTCGACATCCTCGTGGAGAAGCCGTTCGTCCAGGACCTCGACCGCGGGCGCGCACTGGTGCGGATGGCCGACCGGCACGACGTCACCATCCAGATCGGCCACGTCGAGCGGTTCAACCCGACCGTCTCGGTGCTCAGTCAGGTCGTCGAGGACCTCGACGTCATCGCCATCGAGGCCGAGCGACTGGGGCCACCACCGGAGCGGAACATCCCCGACTCGGCGGTCATGGACCTCATGATCCACGACGTGGACCTCGTGTGGAGCCTCCTCGACGGTTCGGTCGAGAGCTGCAGCGGGTACGAGACCGCCGACGGCCGGTACGCGGTCGGGACCCTGGAGTTCGACACCGACGCACTGTGTACGTTGACCGCGAGCCGCGTCTCTCGCGAGCAGGTCAGGACGCTCAGCGTGTCGGCGCAGGACTGCCGGGTCAAGGCCGACCTCCTCGAACAGCGGGTGGAGGTGCACCGGAAGAGCGACCCGAAGTACGCGGCCCGCGACGAGTCCGACTGCCGCGGTGGGGACGTGGTCGAGCACGTCTCGGTGGCCGACGGCGAGCCGCTCGAACGCGAGCTCCGCTCGTTCGCACGGACCGTCGACGAGGACGGCACGCCCACCGTCAGTGGGGAGGACGGGCTTCGTGTGCTGGAGATGACACGCGCCATCGAGGAGTCGACGGACGGCGTCGACACCGAGCCGCTCGCGCCCCACTCCGACTGAACGCCAGTCGATTCTCCCTCTGTTCGTCCGATTTCGTGCTTATCAGTCCCATAAGACGACGCTTACCCGAACTATAGTAATCCGCGTTGGGGTCCGTTGTCCGACCAGACGATGACAAACCTGAACGATAGCTCGGTGGAGCGTTCACTCCGAGCAGAGACGTCACCGACCGTCGGACCGGGTGACCGGGGCCGACGAACCGACGCACCGCCCTCGACGACGGTACCATGACGGGGCTTCGAGCCGGGGAGCGGTGCGAGATCGACGCGGGAGCGACAATCAGCTACGAGTACGCCAGCGACGGAGGCAGGACGCGGATCGGCGACGACGCGGTCGTCAGGCACGGCACCATCATCTACGGCGACGTCAGCATCGGCGACGGCTTCGTCACCGGCCACGACGCCATCGTCCGCGAACACACGACGATCGGCGACGACGTGCTCGTCGGCACCAAGACCGTCATCGACGGCCGGTCGGAGATCGGCGACGACGTGAGCATGCAGACCGGCGTCTACGTGCCCACCGAGACCACCATCGGCGACGACGTGTTCCTCGGGCCCCACGCAGTCCTCACGAACGACCCGTATCCCCTCCGGACTGACCACGACGTTGTCGGGCCGACCATCGAGGACGGCGTCTCGCTGGGCGCGAACACGACGATACTGCCCGACGTGACCGTCGGCGCGCGCTCGTTCGTCGCCGCCGGCGCGGTCGTCACGGAGGACGTGCCACCGGACTGCCTGGCCGTCGGTTCACCTGCCCGGTTCAGGGAACTGCCCCCGGAGCTCCGGGGAGGGAACGGCCGATGAACGACGTCGCCTCGCCGGTCGGTCTCTACCGGTCGGAGCTCGCGAGCGACAGTCAGCAGTCCGCGTTCCGCTCGGGAGAGGTGCCGGTCGCCGTGTACGGACTCGGCAAGATGGGGCTTCCGCTCGCCGCCGTCTACGCGAAGACGACGGGCAACGTACTCGGCGTCGACGTCGACCCCGAGGTCGTCGACACCATCAACGCCGGCGAGTCCCACGTCGAGGACGAACCCGGCCTCGACGAACTCGTCCACCAGACGGTCGCCGAGGGCGAGTTCCGGGCGTTCACCGACGGCGCGGCAGTGGCTGCGGAGGCGGCCGTCCACGTCGTCATCGTGCCGACGCTCATCGACGAGGAAGACGACCCCGACCTCGCCCTGGTCCGGTCGGTCGCGAGCGACATCGCGAGCGGCCTCGACCCCGGCGACATGGTCATCTTCGAGTCGACGCTCCCGCCCCGGAGCTGTCGCGACGTGCTCCTCCCCCTCGTCGAGGCGGAGAGCGGTCTCGAGCGCTCCCAGTTCGGGTTCGCGTTCTGCCCGGAGCGGACCTCGAGCGGCCGTGCGCTGACTGACATCCGGGGCGCCTACCCGAAGATCGTCGGCGGTGCCGACCACGAGAGCACCCGGGTCGCCTCGCTCATCTACGAGGAGATCACCCAGAACGACGTGATCCAGATGGAGAGCATGACGGCCGCCGAGGCCGTGAAGGTGTTCGAGGGGGTCTACCGCGACGTCAACATCGCCCTCGCGAACGAGCTGGGCATGATGGCTGACGAGCTGGGGATCGACGTCGTGGACGCCATCGACGCGGCCAACACCCAGCCGTTCTGTGACATCCACACGCCGGGGGCCGGTGTCGGCGGGCACTGCATCCCGTACTACCCGTACTTCCTCATCGGGGAGCTCGAGTCCTCGACGCAGCTGCTCGAGACCTCCCGGAGCGTGAACGAGATGATGCCGCTGTACACGATGGAGTTCGTCCTGAACGGGCTCCGGACCGTCGGGAAGGCACCGGCGGAGTCGTCGGTGCTGGTGCTCGGACTGACCTACCGGCCGGGCGTCGCAGAGACCCGCGCGACTCCCGCGCTCCCCATCATCGACCACCTCGACGACACCGGTGTCGACGTGCACGCCGTCGACCCGGTGCTCGACGAGTACGACGAGTTCGAGGCCGCCGGGGCCACGATAGAACAGCTCTCGGATCTCGAGTCCGACGTCTACGACGGCGTCGTCCTCGTCACCTCTCAGCCCGAGTTCGAGGCGCTCGACGTCCACGAGCTCCGCCCACCCGGCAGTCGACTCGCCGTGGTCGACGGCCGGCAGGCGCTCACCCACCTCCGGGACGACATCGAGATCGAGTACTGCGGGGTGGGCCTCGATGACTAGCCCGGCCGACGACGTCGTCTGCGTGGTCGGGCTCGGCTTCGTCGGGCTCGAACTCGCGGTCGCGTTCGACGAGGCCGGGAAGGGGGTCGTCGGCTACGACATCGACACCCAGAAGGTGAACAAGCTCGCGGACGGGACGGACCCGATCGACGAGGTCGGCGACCACCGCGTCGCCACCTCGGACGTCCACTACACCGACGACCCCACCAGCATCGGCGATGCGGACTACGTCCTCATCACGGTCCCGACCCCGGTCGACGACCTCGGCACGCCCGACCTCGACGCCGTCGAGTCGGCGAGCAGGACCGTCGGCCGGAACCTCAACCCGGACACGACGGTCGTGCTGGAGTCGACGGTCTACCCCGGTGTCACCCGGACCGTCATGGTGCCGACCATCGAGGCGGCCGGCGACCTGACTGCGGGGGAGGAGTTCGAGGTGGCCTACTCTCCGGAGCGGCTCTCGCCGGGGATCGGCGGCCGGACCCTGGAGGCCGTCACGAAGGTGGTCGGCGCGGGCTCGGACTCCGTCCGCGACGACGTCGCATCGCTCTACGAGGAGGTCGTCGACGCCGGCGTCTATCGCGCCCCGGACGTCGAGACGGCGGAGGCGTCGAAGGTCATCGAGAACGTCCAGCGCGACATCAACATCGCCCTCATCAACGAGCTCGCGATGGCCTGTGACCACATGGACCTCGAGACCGAGGAGGTGCTCGACGCCGCCGGCACGAAGTGGAACTTCCACGACGAGTACGAGCCGGGACTGGTCGGCGGTCACTGTATCCCGGTCGACCCGCTGTACCTGGCCCATCGGTCGGAGAAGTCCGGCTTCTCCCCGAAGCTCATCCACCAGGGACGGGAGATCAACGAGCACGTCCCCCGGCACGTCACCCGGCGACTGGTCCGGGCGCTCAACGAGTCCGGTCGCGTGCTCCAGGACAGCGAGATACTCGTCCTCGGCACGTCGTACAAGGCGAACGTCAGCGACGTGACCTCCTCGGAGACGAAGGCGCTCGTCGAGGAGATCCGTTCCTACGACATCGACGTCACCTGTTTCGACCCGCATACGGACACGGGAACGGAACGGACCCACCTCGACGTCGACGTCGCGGCCGAGTTCGACCCCGCGGGCTACGACGGCGTCCTCGTCGCGACGGCCCACGACGAGTTCGCCGACGTCGAACTCGCAACGCTCGCCGACCAGCTCGCGTCGGAGCCGATACTGCTCGACCTCCCCGGTATCTACGACGGCGACGTCGCCAGCAGCCAGGGGTTCGTCTACGACAAACTATGACAGACACATGGGACCGGACGGCCGACGGTGTCGACCTCGAGCAGGCGCCGCCGAAGACCATCGTCCTGACCGTCCAGCATCCGGCTCACGTCCACTTCTTCCGGCACGTCCACGAGCGCCTCGTCGATGCGGGCCACGACGTGTCGGTGTTCGCCCGCAGGGTGCCGATCATCACGGCACTGCTGGACCGCTACGACATCCCCCACGAGACGCTGGTCACCCCGCGGGAGCACCGTGGCGGGCAGGCCGTGATGCAGGCCCGGTACGAGTGGCGGCTCCTCCAGCGTGCCCGGGAGCTCGACCCCGACGTCATCGCCGCCATTGGGGGCGTCGCCGCGGCACACGTCGCGTCGGTCGTCGGGGCGCGCAGCGTCGTGTTCACCGACACGGAACACGCAACGCTCTCGAACCGCCTCGCGTTCCCGTTCGCGGACACCATCTGCACGCCCTCGTGCTACCGTGACGACATCGGGTCGAAGCAGTTCGAGTACGACGGCTATCACGAGCTGTCGTACCTGCATCCGTCCCGGTTCACTGCCGACCCGTCCGTGCTGGCGAGACTCGACCTCGCACCGGACGACGGCTACGTCGTCCTCCGGTCGGTCGACTGGGCCGCCGCCCACGACGCTGGCGAGGGTGGCTTCGACGACGTCGCCGACGTGGTCGAGCGCCTGGAGGCGACCGGCGTCGAGGTGCTCGTCTCCGCCGAGGGGGCGCTCCCGCGGGCGCTCGCCGAGCACCGCGTCGACATCGCCCCGCACCGGATGCACGACCTGCTCTACTACGCCGACTGCGTCATCGGCGAGGGCGCGACCATGGCGATCGAGAGCGCCGTGCTCGGGACGCCCGCCGTCTACGTGAACTCCCTCGAGACCGGTGTCACGGACGAGCTCGCCGAGGAGTACGGGCTGCTGTTCTGCTGTCACGGCCCGGACCGCCAGCTCGAGGCCATCGACCGCGCCGTCGAGATACTCGAACGGGAGGACGACGTCGACTGGGAGCGGCGACGCGTCGAACTGCTCACCGAGAAGGAGGACACGCTCTCTGTCGTCCTCGACCGTCTCGGGGTGACCGCGTAGGATGCACGTGCTGCAGGTCGTCACCACCGCGTCACCCTTCTTCGAGCAACAGGTCGAGGCGCTCGAAGCGCACGGGGTGGAGTGCACGACGGTGACGGTGCCGGAGACGGGGTCGCTGGTCGAGTCCGCCGACGCGTACCGTCGGTTCTACCAGCGGGTCCTCTCCCGTGGCCTCGACTCGTACGACCTGGTCCACGCCAACTACGGGCTGACAGGCCCGTTCGCGCTGGCACAGCCGACCCGGCCCGTGGTCCTCTCGGTCTGGGGGTCGGACGTGATGAGCGACTCGACGGCGCTGACCGCGACGACCGAGCTGGCAGCCAGGGGGAGCGACGCCGTCGTCGCACCCTCGGAGGCCATCTCGGAGTCGATGTCGGTCCCGCACGAGGTCGTGCCGTTCGCGCTCGACACCGAGCGGTTCCGCCCGGTCGACAGAGAGCGGGCGCGGGAGGCGGTCGACTGGGACCCCGACGGCCACGTCGTCCTCTTCCCGTACCACCCGGACCGCGACGTGAAGGACCACGAGCGGGCGGAACGGGTCGTCACCCAGGTCGAGGAGCTCATCGACGAGCCGGTCGACCTGCGGTGGATATGGGGCGTCGACCACGACCGCGTCCCGCTCTACATGAACGCGAGCGACGCCGTCCTCGTCACCTCGCGTCGCGAGAGCGGGCCCATGGTCGTCAAGGAGGCCGCGGCGTGCAACGTTCCCGTGGTCTCGACGGACGTCGGGTTCGTCGACGCGGCACTCGACGGCGTCGAGAACTCACACGTCGCCGGGACCGATGCCGGGCTCGTCGACGCACTCGCCTCGGCACTCCGGTCGGACGGACGCTCGGACGGGCGCACCGAGACGGCGTTCCTCACCCCCGACCGCATGGGTGAACGGCTCGCCGACCTCTACGCCGACGTCCTCGCGTCGTCGTGACCGTTGCCGTTCGTCGGTGCTACAGCCGGGCGGCGACCCAGGACTCGAGCGAGCCCCGGACGTTCCGTGGCCCCGTCGAGTCGCCAGCGAGCTCCAGTCGCGGGAGGTACGTGACGTCGAGGTCCGCGGCCGCCGCGACGCTCTCCTGCATCGGCGCCTCGTAGTAGCCCTCGTCGACGTAGACGCTGACCTTCCCCCAGTTACGGATGCCCGCGTCCTGGAGCAGGCCGGTCAACGCGTCGGACGACGTCCAGTCGAGGCCGTCGCGGTTCGCGAGCAGGTACTCGACGAACGACCAGTAGTTCTCCGGCTCGACGTCCCAGACGCCGAGACCGTACTGCGAGACGAGGCCGCTCGGGCCGTCGTCCAGGATGTACGGCTCGCCGGGGTTCCAGGGCTCGTACGGGACGTCCCGGTAGCGGACGTTGAGCAGCCCCTCGTCGACGAACGAGCTCCGCAACGTCTCGACGTGTCGGGCCAGGAAGTCCCGGGTGTAGGGACACTTGAAGTTGCCGTAGACGGTCAACGTCGGGTTGTCGGCGTCGGTCCCCATGGTGCCGTACGACATCGAGCCCAGTCCCGGCGGGAGCGGCGGCGCGCCGTCGCTTGCGATGGTCGCCCCGTCGTATTCCCCGTCGTTGGGGGAGGCGCAGGTCCCGTGCCGGCCGATGTCGCTCGTGTCGACGCTCCCGGTGCCCGTGATGGCGAGCTCGGGGACGTCGATGTTCGCGTTCACCACCGCGTTGTCGGCGGAGTCGTCGAACACCAGTCCGTTCCGTTCGCGTCCGGACTGGTGGATGCACACGTCCTCGATGGTGTTGTGGTCGCGCATGAAGATCGCGGCCCCCCGGTAGGTCCCGCCGCCGGTGATGGCGACGCGTTCGATGGTCCGCGAGCCCGGGTCGTCGATGCCGGTGGGTTCGTCGACGTAGATCGCGAAGCTCGTCGCGGTCCCGTCGGAGCCGATGACGTAGTACTCCGGGCCGACGAAGATGCGGGAGTTCTGCAGCACGAACGAACCGCCCGAGTAGGCGTTGACGACGCCACCACCACCCGGGCCGCGCTCCATGTGGATGTCGCAGTTGTCGATGTACACCGGCCCCGGACCGTCGGAGATCCGGATGCCACGCATGTTCTTGTCGGTCGGACGCGGGTCGTCGACCGCGATTATCGCGTTGCTGACCGTGCTCCCGGGGCTCCCGAGTCGAACCTGTGCGATGTCGTTGTTCCGGTAGATACCGCCATCCACGTGCACGGGGCCGTTCGAGAGCGAGGCGTAGAGGCCGTTGTTCCCGAACCCCTCGATGTGGCAGTTCCTGAACGTGAGTTCGCCGTCCGTGGCGACGTACGTCGCGACCGCCTCGGGGATGCTCCCGTCGGCCATCGTGACGTTCTCGATGAGGCCGCTGCCGTCCGGGTCGGAGATATCGAAGCCGAACGCAGTGTTCGACCCGTCGTGGTAGCCGACCTTCGTCACGTCCCTGACGACGAGGTCGTCGATGGCCGTGAAGCCGACCGTCGGGTGGACGTCGTCGCCCGTGTGATCGAGCGTGAAGCCCTCGAAGACGAGGTTCTCCACGTCTGCACCACCGATCCAGACGTCTGTCGAGTGGTCCGGCCCGGGGACCAGTGTCGCGTCACCGTCGCCCACCATGGCGAAGTTCGACCTGCCGTAGAGGATGAGCTCGTCGATGAGGTACTCCCCGTCGGGGAAGTAGATCGCCGTATCGTCCTGGTTGTACTCCGCGAGGACGTCGTCGATCGGTTCGCTTCCGGTCGGGTCCGCACCGGCATCCACGATGTTCACCTCGGTCTCGTACTGCCTGGTCGTCGTCTGTTCGGCACCGCCGGTCATCGTGGCCCCAGCCCCGATACCGACAGATGTGCCCACCAGTTCCAGTGCCCTGCGTCTGCTCAATGCCTTCCACTGTGGCATGGGATGCACAATTCTACTGGGGTGGATATATCCATCGGAAATGCAGAATGAAATTTGCTGTTCAGATGTTTATCCCGACAGTAATCGTCGGTCCTCCCCGGTGGCCTCGTGACCGAACCGGTTTACAGACCGTATAGTAATCCAACCGACTGACCAACGTCTCGGACGATGGGACGATTGGGCCAAAGTAGCCTCTCGAAGTGGATCGACCGGAGACGTCTCGACCGTACTCTCGCGCTGTTCGGACTGGTGTTCGCGCTCGCGCTCCTCCCGATGCGGACTCTCGTCTCGCACATCTACGCGACCACCCTCCCCGTCGTGCTTGGGCTGGCGTCGCTCCTCTACCTCCTCTCGACGCGCGGCGAGTCGTACGACAGCTATCCGTTACCGACCTTCTCGACGGTCGGTGCCAGGCTTCTCGAGTTGGTCGTACTGCTCTCTGTGAGTCTCCTGTTCGTCCTCGGGGGCCTCCTCGGGCAGCGGACCATCCTCTTCCTGAACGTGGCCGGGGCGACAGGGACGGTCCTGCTGTTCCAGCTGCTGTTCGTCGACGAGGCCGACCTGCGACCGGGCGTACTGCTCGTCGAGCTGCTCGCGTTCGCGTTCGCAGTCAGATTCGTCGGCCTCTACTCGGTGGCCGGCTACATCGGCATCGACGTCTGGACGCACATGAGCTTCGTGAACGGGATCCGGGTCCAGAACTCGCTCGTCGCCATGGAGTCGAAGTACATCGCCGCGCCGCTGTACCACCTGCTCGTCGCGGTGGTGACCGACGTGAGCGGCCTCGCGCCCCGGAACGCGCTCTATCTCTCGGTCGGTGTCGCGCTCACGCTCTCCGGAGCCATGGTGTACTACGGGGCCAGACAGTTCATCGAGCCCCGGTGGGCGCTCTTCGCGATGGGCCTCTGGTTGATGAGCTCGCAGGTGATCCGCTGGGGGCTGCACGTCATCCCGACGAGCCTCGGCATCGCCTTCTTCGTCCCGCTCATGGCCTACCTCGTCCGCTTCCTCGAGGAGTACCGTCCCCGAGACGTGGGGATGCTCTCGCTGTTCGTCGTCGCGATCACCCTCACACATCAGGTGTCCGCGTTCGTCGTCATCGTGGTGCTCGGGCTGGCGTTCGCCGTCCAGGTCATGATGCCACTGCTCCCCATCGAGACCGGCGACGAACCCACCTCTGTCAGGGGTATCCTGGGCTTCTCCGTCGGCTTCGTCGCGCTCGACTGGAGCCTGACCCCCTACTCGGGCGGCTCCTTCGTCCAGGTGATGCTGGACCGGCTGCGGACCACCATCTTCCAGGAGGTCGGGCTGCTCCAGGTCTCCAGTTCGAAGAACGTCGCCTCGACAGCCGGTGACGCCGGCACCTCGATGCTCGTGAAGCTCATCGCCTACATCAACGTCTACGGCTTCCTCGTCCTCCTGCTGCTGACCGGTATCGGGGCCCTCTGCGTGCTCAAGTACGGCCACCGCACCCACGGCCGGCTCCTCGACGTGGGTCTCGTCTCGGTCATGTCCGTCTTCGTGATGGCCCTCCCCATCCTCGGGGTCAGCCTGTTCCTCCCCGGCCGCTGGTACGCGTTCATGTACGTCCCGATGGTGTTCCTCGGGGTGTTCGGGCTGCGCCACCTCGTCGGCCACCTCGACCGGCGGCTCGTCGTCGTCGGGCTCCTGCTCCTCGTCGTCTCCTACCCGAGCATCATGCTCGTCTCCGGTGCCGCCACGCTCGACAGTCCGGTGTTCGAGTCCAAACAGCAGCGCTACGCGTTCACCGAATCGGAGGTCGACGGCGCGCGGAGCGTCGGGAACATGATCGGCGGTCGGCTGCCACCCGTCTACACCGACGCACCGTACACCGCCGTGTTCAGACGGACTGACAGTCACCTCGCCGGGCTCGTGGACGTCCCACGGGACTCCCGGGCATCACACGGGCTCGTCGTCTATCGGGGGTATCAGACCGAGGGTGCGCCACTCGTCGGCGGCGTGAACAACTCCACGAAGCTCAGCCAGGTCTCGAAGGACCGGATCTGCAGTCCGTCCCGGAGCCGACTCTACACTAACGGGAACGTACTGCTCTGCAGCGACGGCGACGTGGCGTAGGTCGCGCCTGATTTAATGCGTCTGTATCTTCTGGGAACCGCAGCTTAACGCGTCCATAGCAAAGCCATGCCCTCCCGTTGGCGGAGAAAATGAGTGACGCACCTCATCCATCGACCGACTTCCCGTCGACCCCCCCGCACCAGGACCACATCGTCCACCACCCCACCCCGCGCGAGATGGGGCGCTTTACGGGTCGAACCCTCCGGTTCGGCGCCAAGGCCCTCGTCCGCTCCCGCGGCCGTGTGCTCCTCGTCAGGGAACGTCGCCCCGACGGGTCCTCGTTCTGGACGCTCCCCGGCGGCGGCATCGAGCCGGGAGAGACGATCCGGGCATCGCTCGAGCGGGAGGTCTGGGAGGAGATCTGCTGTCGCTGCTCGCTCGGCGCCATCGTCGGCCGCTGTCGCTACGACCACACGACCCGCCCGGACACGACGACCGTCTACTCGGTGTTCGAGGCGACCCTCGACGGCGACCCCGTTCCGGACCCGAAGGAGGGTGTCGTCGAGTATGACTGGTTCGAGATGACCGACGTGCCCGATGGGACGCTCGACCCCATCGAGTCGGTGCTTTCCCGGACTGCCCTCGACGACTAGCCCCGGTCGCCATCTGTCCGGCCCTCGCCAGAGAGCCGGCGGGTGGGGTCTGGAGTACGGGTTGAGTCGGGGTCGCGACCCGCCTCCTGGTCACCACGGAGGAGGCAGCGAGGATACACGGCACGCCCCGATAAATTATATCGAGATACGTGGGTATATAGACTCATTTCGATAATCAGTAACGTCCTCGGCTGCACGGACGACCGGCCAGACGGTCATCGACGACTGTCGCGTCCAAACCCCTATAGCCCTGTTCTCTGAACAGGACTCTATGCCCGAACTACTCGATGGCAGGACGGCGGTCGTCACCGGTGCTGCCAGTGGGAACGGTCGAGCGATCGCGACGAAACTGGCCGAATACGGCGCCGACGTCGTCGTCGCGGACATCCGCGAGGACCCTCGCGAAGGCGGCGTCCCGACCCACGAGCGGATCACCGCCGAGACGGACGCCCGAGCGGTGTTCGTCGACTGCGACGTGACCCGGTGGGCGGACCTCGTGTCGGCAGTCGAACGCGCGGCGGACCTCGGCGGACTCGATATAATGGTCAACAATGCAGGTATTCTCCGGAGTGGACCGGTGACCGAGCTCACCGAGGACGAGTTCGACCTCGTGATGGACGTCAACGTCAAGGGGACCTTCCTCGGTTCGAAGGCCGCCGCCGAGGCGATGCTGGACGGCGACGGTGGCTCCATCATCAACATCTCGAGCATGGCTGGACTGGTCGGCGGCAGCGAGAACAGCATCTACTGTGCGTCGAAGGGTGCGATCCGGCTGCTCACCTACTCCCTGGCAGCGGAGCTCGGGCCGCAGGGCATCCGAGTCAACGCCATCCATCCCGGTCCGATCGAGACGAAGATGATCTCGGAGGACATCTCCATCGTCGGCAGCGACCGGGCGGACGACTACCGGGAGTCCATCCCCCTCCAGCAGTTCGGCGCTCCTGACGACGTCGGCAACGCCGCCGTCTACCTCGCCAGCGAGCTGTCTGAGTTCGTCACCGGCTCCTCGCTGGTGGTCGATGGGGGACTCTCGAACACCGGTGGTGTGAACTAGCCGGCGGTTACCGTCCCCTACGTCTGCCGCCCGAGTTCGTGTCCGTGATAGACCGCGTCGGCGATGCGCCGGGGGGAGACGCAGTCGCCGATCGCGTGTATCTCCTCGATCTCGGTCTCCGCCGTGAGCGTCTCCTCGTCGGCCTTCAGCTCGCGGTAGAGGTCGTCGTTCGACTTCCGCATCGTGGTGAACACGACGTAGTCGGCGTCGAACGTCGACGACTCGCCGGAGTAGACGTTCTTCGCGGAGACGGTGTCCGCGTCGATCCCCGTGAGGGCGTGGTCGGGGACGAACTCGACGCCGGCCGAGTACAGGTCCGAGTAGATGGTCTTGCGCTCGAACGTGTGGAGCGTCTCCTGGAACGCGCTCGTCCGCGGCGTCACGAAGGTGAGGTCGTTGTCGTCGGCCAGCGTCTGCGCGACGCCGGCGCTGACGTTGTAACCCTCCTCGTCGAAGATGACGACACGTTCGTCCGAGAGGTCCGCGTTCACCGCCTCCTCGGGGGTCAGGACGTGGTCCTGGTCCCAGCCCGGGACCGGCTGGTGGGTGCCCGAGGTGACCCCCTTCTCGGACCAGTGACCACCCGTCGCGATGACGACGATCTCCGCGCCGTACGTTCTGACGTCGTCGTAGTCCATCTCCGCACGGCTGCCCGTGTGGACGGCGACGTCGAGCCGGTCGAGCTCCGTCTCGCGCCAGTCGCGGACGCGCTTCCACTCGCCCAGGCCCGGGAGGCTCCCCTCGAAGTTGACCCGGCCGCCGAGCTCGCGCTCCTTCTCGTTGAGGTGGACCCAGTGGCCGCGCTCGGCGGCGACCCGCGCGAACTCGGTTCCGGCCGGCCCGCCGCCGACGACGAGGACGCCCTTCGGTTCCTCGGCCTCGTCGTACTCCTCGGGTGCCCAGCGCTGCTCCTCGCCGACGGTCGGGTTCTGCGTGCAGATGAGCGGGATGCCCTGCCGGGACTGCGAGACGCAGATGTTGCAGCCGATGCACTCGCGGATCTCGTCGACGCGGCCCTCTCTGGCCTTCTTCGGCCAGTGCGGGTCCGCGATGGACTGTCTCGCCATCCCGACCATGTCGATCTTCCCGCTCTCGAGCAACCGCTCCGCGTCCCGGGGGTCGGTGATGCGCCCGGTCCCGCCGACGGGCACGTCGAGGACCTCGGTGGCCTCCTCGATGAACTCCATCTGGTAGTTCTTCTCGTGGCGGCGGCTCGGCCCGATCATGTCGTCGATGGACTGCTTGACGCCGATGTCGAGGTCCCAGAAGTCCATGTCGTCGCCGATTCGCTCGACGATCTCCAGGCCCTCGCCGTCGGCACGCAGCCCGCCCTCGACGCGCTCGTCGATGGTGAAGCGGGCGCCGAACGCCATGTCGTCGCTGATGGCGTCGTCGACGCGCTCGATGACCTCCTCGAAGAAGCGCATCCGGTTCTCCAGCGAGCCGCCGTACTCGTCGTCGCGGTCGTTGTAGAACGGGGAGAGGAACTGGGAGATGAGGTAGCCGTGAGCGGCGTGGAGTTCGACGCCGTCGTAGCCGGCCCGCCGGGCGCGGTCTGCGGCGGTGCCGAACGCCTCGACGATCTCCGCGATGTCCTCGTGTTCCATCTCCTTCGGCGTGTAGTAGTTGCCGCTGGGGGTCTGCGAGGACGACAGCGGCGGGTGGCGGCTGTCGTAGTTCGACGCGGTGAGCCCACCGTGCCAGAGCTCGACGAACAGCTTCGAGCCCTGGTCGTGGACCGCCTCCACCATCTCGCGCTGGGGTTCGATGGTCTCGTCCGTGTGGAGGAACCCCGGGTCGACGGGCGTGACGTCGGTCGACTCGTGTATCTGGCTGTACTCCTGGATGATGAGCCCGAACCCGCCCTTTGCCTTCTCGGCACGGAACGCCGTCTGCTGGTCACCGAGACCGTAGGCGTTGCCGTGGGGTGGCTGGTAGACGCGGTTCGGTATCTCCACCGGACCGAGCTCGATCGGCTCGAACAGCGCGTCGTAGCTACTCGGCATCCGTCTCACCCTGCTCCGGGCGGGCCGTTCGTGTTCCGTCTCGTCTCATGTGTCTTGCCTCCATTGGTTGTGTGACCGGACCGCTGTCGTGCTGTCGGGGGTCGCCCCGGTCAGGCGAACCCCTGCACACCGATGTACCGGTCGATGATCTCGTCGTTCGCCGCCAGTTCGTCGCTCGTCCCCTGCCAGACGATCTGGCCCTCGTCGAGGACCAGCACCCTGTCGGCGACCGCCAGTGCCAGGTCGATGTCGTGCTCGATTATCATCACGGCGAGGTCCTGCTCGGACGTCAGCCGGTCGAGCAGCGACGACACCATCTCGACGAACTGCACCGCGAGCCCCTGCACCGGCTCGTCGAGCAGGAGCAGGTCCGGGTCGGCCGCGAGCGCCTGTGCGATGGCAACCATCTGCTGCTGGCCACCGGAGAGGTTCGCGGCGCGGGAGTGCTCGTACTCCTGCAGGTCCGGGAACAGCTCGTACAGGTACTCGAAGTCCGGCTCTGCGTCGCGTTCGAGCGTCGGCAGCCGGATGTTCTCCCGCACGGTGAGATGGGGGAACACCTTCTCGTCGGCAGTGACGAAGGAGACGCCCTTCCGACCGATTTCGTGTGGCGGCTGGCCGTTGATGACCTCGTCCTTGTACGTGATCGTCCCCTCTCGAGGCTCGAGGAGCCCGCTGATGAGCTTGTACGTCGTCGTCTTCCCGGTGCCGTTGCGACCGAGGTAGGCGACGACCTCGTCCGTGTCGACGTCGAACGTGATGCCGTCGAGGACGTGGTGGTCCCCGTAGTAGGCGTGCACGCCGTCGAGCTGGAGCAGTGCGTCGTCGGGCATCACGAGGTCACCCCCCGGAGGTACGCCTCCTGGACCCTCGGGTCGGACAGCGTCTCCTCTGGCGGGCCGGAGGCGAGCAGCTGCCCGTTGTGCATCACGACGAGCCTGTCCGACATGTCCTTGACGACGTCGAGCTTGTGCTCGATGAGCAGGACGGCGTACTCGTCGGCGAGGTCGCCGACGACGTCGAAGACGAGCTCCTTCTTGTCGACCGCCAGCCCCGCCGTCGGCTCGTCGAGCAGCAGGATGTCCGGCTCGGGGGCGAGCGCGATGGCGATCTCGAGCAGCCGCTTGTACCCCTGCGAGAGGTTCTCGGCGGCCGTCGTCCGGTCCTCCTCGAACCCCACGAGGTCCAGTATCTCCGTCGTCCGCCGGTTCATCTCCCGGTCGGAGAGCGCGTCGGAGAAGACGTTCGCGTAGGGAACGTCGCTCACGGCCTGCACCGCGAGGCGCACGTTCTCGAACGCCGGGAGCTCGTCGAAGAGGTTCGTGATCTGGTACGTCCGCGAGAGGCCGTGGTGGACCCGGGTCTCCGGGCCCTCCCCCGTCACGTCGGTCCCATTGAGCTCGATGCGCCCTGCCGTCGGGGACAGCTCCCCTGCGAGCAGGTTGAACGTGGTCGTCTTGCCGGCACCGTTCGGGCCGATGACGCTCGTGAACTCGTCGTGGATGTCGAACGTCAGGTCGTCGACCGCCGTGACGGCCGCGAAGTCCTTTCTGAGGTCTGTACAGCGGACGATCGGGTCGTTGCTCATCGTTCCTCACCTCCATCGCTCTTCACGGTCGAGTCGGTCGGGTCCGAACGTCCGTCGCTCCGGTCGAGGACGCCCTCGATGGACCGGATCCGTGAGAAGCCCAGCCCACCGGCGATGCCGCTCCGGAACCGCAGCACCGTCAGCATGAACAGCAGCCCCAGCAGGAGTGGCCACCGTTCGGGGAGCCGTGCGATGAGCGCCGGCGCCCCCTCGGGGATGACGTCCACGAGGTACGTCGACAGCGTGTACTGGGTCCCGATGACGAACACGGAGCCGATGATCGGCCCGATCAGGGTCCCCATCCCGCCGATGAGTATCATGAACAGGCCGTCCCCGGTGGTCGTCCAGTAGAGCGTGCTCCCCGGTGCGACCTGGGTGAAGTACGCGGCGTAGAGCGCGCCGGAGACGGCCGCGAGTGCCCCCGACAGCGAGAAGACCGCGAGCTTGAACGCCCGGACCCGGTAGCCGACGGCACGGGCGCGCTCCTCGTTCTCGCGGATGGCCTGCAGCACGTGGCCGAACGGCGACCGGACCACGTAGCGGGTGAGCAGGTAGGTGCCCACGACGGTCACCAGCGCGAGGTAGTAGTAGCCCATCGGCTCGAACGGGTTGAACTCGTACCCGAACACCACCGGTGGGTCGATGATGATGCCGGTGTCGCCGCCCACGTAGTTCCAGCTCTGGAAGAGCGTGTAGAACACCTGGGCGACGCCCAGCGTGATCATCGCGAAGTAGACGCCCGAGCGCCGGAAGGCGATGGCGCCCACCACCAGGGCGAACAGAGCGGTTCCGACCACCGCGGCAGGCGCTGCCGCGATGAACGGGACGCTGAACTTCTTCATCAGGATGGCCGTCATGTACGCTCCGGACCCCAGGAACACCGTGTGGCCGAAGCTGACGTAGCCGGTGTAGCCGACGAGCAGGTTGAAGCTCATCGCGAACACCGCGAAGATCATCATCTCGATGGCGATGCTCGTGATGAACGGAAGCCCGCCGATGGCGTTCGCCACGAACGGGAACACGGCGACGACCGCGAGCACCACCATCCCGACTGACTGCGTGCGGACGGACTCGAACAGCTCGTTCGAGCGCTCGAAGTAGCTCACACCTCCACCTCCGCCTCACCGAGGAGGCCCTGCGGCCGGAGCAGGAGGACGGCGATCATCACGAGGAAGATGACCGTCCCTGCCGGCACCGGGGCGTACACCGCCGCGAACTGCCAGATGATGCCGATGAGCAGCCCGGCGATGACCGACCCCCAGAAGGAGCCGAGCCCACCGACGATGACGACGATGAACGCCGGCAGGATGATCGACGCGCCCACGCTCGGTTCGATGGCCCGGTAGATGTACACGACGCCGCCGAGCGCGGCGATGAACGCACCGAGACCGAACACGGCGGTGAACGCGCGTTCCACGTTCAACCCGAGTGTCGCCGTCCGGTCCGTGTTGTAGACCCCCGCCCGGACGATGAGGCCGAACCGGGTGCGGGAGAGGAACAGTGCCGTTCCCGCGACGACGGCGACGCCGAGCAGGATGGTGAACAGCCGGTAGTAGGGCAGGCTGATGCCCATGAAGACCACCGCGCCGTCGAACACCGCCGGACGCTGTGGCACACCTGGCGGTGCCGCCCCCCAGATGTACTTCACCGCCTCCTCGATGACGACCGCGAGTCCGAAGGTCAGCAACAGCTGGTAGATCGGCTCGGTCTCGTACAGCGGTTTGTACACCGTCCGCTCGAGGCCGGCACCGATGGCCGCCACGACCACCGGGGCGACAACGAGCGCGAGCACGAACCCCTCGAGACCGCCGCCGACGAGCTTCATCACCGCGAGCCCGATGTAGCCACCGAGCATGAACAGCGCCCCGTGGGCGAAGTTGAGCACGCCCATCAGGCCGAACACGAGCGACAGGCCGAGGGCGACCAGTACGAGGATCATCCCGTACGAAACGCCGTTGACGAACGTTGTCGCGAGGTCGCCGAGACCCACGGACAGCGGCGTCATTGGACTCACAGCTCGATGCCCGAACACCCGGTCTCGCCGCAGGGGCGGATGCTCGACTGGGCCTCGAAGGTGTCGTCGAGGACGGGTTCGACGTCCATCGAGCCGCCGGAGGTCTCCTCGAAGTGCCCGAGGTACATCGGGAACTCCGCCTGGTGGTCACACTCGCGGATGGTGTAGGAGCCGTCGCCCCGCGCGGTCTTCTCGATGGTCATGCCGTGCCACTCCTCGATGAGCGGGTCCGCGTCGTTCGAGCCCGACGCCTGCATACCCTGTGCGATGGCGTAGCCCGCGGCGTGGGCACCCGCCGTGAAGATGGACGGCACGGTGTCCCACTGGTCGGCGTACTGCTCGATGATCCAGTCGTTCGTCGAGTTGTCCGGGAACGTCCAGAAGTACTTCGGGATGCCGCTGAACCCGGTCGCGGCCGTGCCGACCTGCTGCATCCACGGGACGGTCGTCACGCCGGTCGCGGTGACGCCGAAGTCGGTCCCGAAGTCGGCGAGGTCGCGGCTGAACCTGATGCCGTCCGTGCCCGTGAGCGCCACGACGATGCCGTCGGCGCCGCTCTCCTCTGCACTCTGGAGGTACGGCGTGTAGTTGGAGGTGCCGGGCGAGGCGAAGGACTCGCCTGCCGCCGAGCCACCGTTCTCCTCGATGACGGACTTCCACTGGGCGACCGAGTCGTGTCCCCACGAGTAGTCGGCCCCGATGAAGTAGAAGTTCGACCCGAGGTTCTCCGCCGCGTACTTGCCGCCCGCCAGTGCGTCCTGGTACGTGGTCTGGGAGGTCCGGAAGGTGTACTTGTTGCAGTTCTCGCCCGTCAGCGACGTCGCGGCTGCGGTGTCCACGAACATCGGTGTGCTGGCGTCCGTCGCCACGTCCTGAACGGCCGCCGCGACCGAGGACGACACGCTGCCCTGGAGGATGTCGACCTCGTCGCTCTGGACGAGCTTCCGTGCCTTCTGTCGACCCGTGTCCGCCGCGAGGCCGGAGTCCTCAGCGATTATCTCGACGGTGATACCGCTCCCTTCGACGGTGTCCGAGTCGGCGAGGCTCCCCGTGTCCGCGTCCAGGGACTGCGCCAGCCCGAGCTTCAGGCCGCGGATGACCGAGTTCCCGAGGTGGGCGTACGGCCCCGAGGTGTCTGTGACGACCCCGATCGAGAGGCTGTCCGCACCGCCACCACCACCGCCGAGACACCCTGCGAGTCCGGTGAGTCCCGCAACGCCGGTCGCCGATGCTGCCTTGAGTAAGCGCCGCCTGTCAATTTCAGGCATACCACCACTGTCCCATTCATTCGTTATAAATTCTTGGTCGACCTTCCTGACACGTCGACTCGTTCGGGGTTTTGGGCATCACGGCGTTGTTTTTCTAAATCTAGACTGCGCGCACAGAACGGTGGAACGGACCGCGCCGGCTGCGGTTCGTCACCACTTCGGAATCTCCACTGCGGGGACTGCCTCCGCAGAAACACCTAACTGGTGGTCCCCGGAACTCGTCGGACATGCAGAGCCAGAACCCGGCGACAGAGCGACCCGTCCGCGAGTACGACTCGGACTCGGACGACGACATCGACCACGCCCTCGAACGGGCGACCACGGCGTACGACGACTGGCGTGCCCGCCCCATCGAGGAGCGACAGATGCTGCTCGCCGACGTCGCGACCGTCCTCCGCGAGAACGTCGAGCAGTACGCCCAGCTCATCACGACCGAGATGGGCAAGCCGATCACCGAATCCCGGAGCGAGGTCGAGAAGTGCGCCTGGGTCTGCGAGTACTACGCCGAACACGCCGGGGCGCACCTCGCCGACGACCGGCTCGCGACGGTCCCCGAGGCGAACACGAAGGTCGTCTACGAGCCGCTCGGCGCCGTCCTCGCCGTGATGCCGTGGAACTACCCCTTCTGGCAGGTGTTCCGGTTCGCCGCGCCGACCCTCACCGCCGGTAACGTCGGTCTACTCAAGCACGCGTCGAACGTCCCCGGGTGTGCCCTCGCCATCGAGGAGATCTTCGAGGCAGCAGGCTATCCGGAGGGCGTGTTCACGACGCTGCTGGTCGGCTCCGGGGACGTCGAACGGGTCCTCGCCGACGACCGGGTCCAGGCCGCCACGCTCACCGGCAGCGAGTACGCCGGCCGCAAGGTTGCCGAGACCGCCGGCTACCACCTCAAGAAGACCGTCCTCGAACTCGGTGGGAGCGGCCCGTTCCTCGTCCTCGACGACGCCGACCTCGACGCCGCCGTCGAGACGGCCGTGACCGCCCGCTTCATGAACACCGGCCAGTCCTGCATCGCGGCCAAGCGCTTCGTCGTCGTCGACGAGGTGTACGACGAGTTCGTCGACCGGTTCACGAGCGCCGTCGCCGAGCTCACCGTCGGGGACCCGTCGGCCGACGAGACGGACATCGGCCCGCTCGCGAAGGCCAAATTCGTCGACGAACTCCACGAACAGGTCGAAGGGAGCGTCGAGTCGGGTGCGTCGCTCGAGCTGGGGGGCGAACCGCTCGACCGGCCTGGCCACTACTACGCGCCAACCGTCCTCACCGACGTGCCCCGGAGTGCGCCAGCGGCGTGCGAGGAGACGTTCGGCCCCGTCGCGACCGTCTTCCGGGTCGACGACGAGGCCGATGCCGTCGAACTCGCGAACGACTCCCGGTTCGGTCTCGGAGCCAGCGTCTGGACGCAGGACCGCGACCGTGGCGAACGCGTCGGTCGCCAGCTCGAGACGGGCGCCGTCTTCGTCAACGAGCTCGTCAAGTCCGACCCCCGCGTCCCGTTCGGCGGCATCAAGGCCTCCGGCTACGGGCGCGAGCTCTCGAAGCAGGGCATCCGCGAGTTCGTCAACCGGAAGACGCTCTGGGTCCAGTAGGTCACGACTCCGCGTGCTACCACGTGTCGCCCACCGATAGAACCAAGGCGGAGGCACCGGAAGCCGCAGTCACTGCCGAACATCCGGACGAGCCGGTCGACAGTCCGCGGTCCGCCCAGCGGCGCGGGCGTGCCGGAGCCTCGAGCGGCTTCCCCGGGTGTCCGGGCGGAGCCCATCGACATGACGACAGTAAGCCACCAGATCGTGCAGACGCTGGAAGACCTCGACGTAGAGTACCTCTTCGGCTACCCCGGCGGCCGAGCTATCGAACTGCTCGAAGCCCTCATCGACTCGGACATCGACGTGGTCCGCCCTCGCGACGAACGCGAGGCGAGCGTGATGGCCGAGTTCTACGGCCGCTACCACCAGGAGCCCGGTGTCTTCACCGGTCAGGGTCCGTGGGTCGGGAGTATCGGCGCCATCGGACAGATGGAGGCGACGCTCGGCTCCTCGCCGATGGTCGCCATCACGGAGGCCAGCGAGCGCGGCGACTACTCCACGCTCGCGCCGTACCAGCAGGCCCGCGGCGACTACGGCGGGTTCTCGCTCCCGAAGATCCTCGACGGCATCACCAAGGAGTGGTGGTTCCCCCGGACGCCGAACGAGACGCTGCGGAGCCTGCAGCTCTCGTTCAAGCACGCGACCGCCGGTCGACCCGGTCCGACGGCGGTCATCCTCGACGGCGACGCCGTCACCAGCGAGGTCCCCGAGGACGACGTCCCGCCGGTCTGGTCGCCGGAGCGCCAGACCCGGAACTGGCAGTCCGCACCGACCGATACCGACGTGCGGGCGGCGGCCGACGCCCTCTCGAACGCGGACCGCCCCGTCATCGTCGCGGGCAACGGGGTCCACGCCTCGCAGTGTTACGACGAACTCGAGGCGGTGGCCGAGGCGTACGACGCCGTGGTCGTCACCTCGTACCTCGGGAAGTCGACGATTCCGGAGACGCACGAGCGCGCCGCCGGGGTCATCGGGTCCTTCGGTCACGAGGGTGCGAACCAGGTGGTGAGCGAGGCGGACACGCTGCTGGTCGTGGGCTGTCGGATGAACCCGATGGACACCAACTGGCAGGCGGCCTCGTTCATCCGGCCCGACGAGCAGACTATCATCCACGCGGACATCGACACGCGCAACGCCGGCTGGGTGTACCCGGCGGACGTGGGGCTCATCGGTGACGCCGGCAAGAGTCTGGCGTCGCTCGCGGTCGCCTCCGGCGGCGGCACGGGCTGGGCGCTCGACCGCGCGGCAGAGGCCCGGGAGGACTTCTCGGTGCCCGAGTGCGACTCCGACGCGACCCCGATCATGCCACAGCGCGCGGTCGCCGCCATCGACCGCATCGTCGACGAGGACACCATCGTCACCGCGGACTCGGGGAACAACCGGTTCTGGCTGCTCAACTACCTCCAGACCCCTGCCGTCCGGACGTACTTCGGCAGCGGCGGCGTCGGTGGCATGGGCTGGGCCGGCCCGGCCGGCGTCTCGGCGGCCATCACGACCGACAAGGACGTGGTCTCGGTGGCCGGCGACGGCGGCTTCACGATGACCATGACCTGTGTCGAGACCGCCGTCGAGTACGGCGTCGCGCCGACGTTCGTCGTGCTCAACGACACGAGCCTCGGGATGGTCCGCCAGATGGACGACCAGATTCCGGGCGTCGAGTTCCACGACACCGACTTCACCACCGTCGTCTCCGGCTTCGGTGCCGACGCGATGCGGGTCGACGACCCCGCGGACCTGGACGACCGGCTCGCCGAGGCGAAGGCGAACGACGTCCCGACGGTCGTCGACGTGCGCATCGACCGCGAGCCCGACATGGTCGAGAGCCTCCAGTCGTCGTTCTACGCCGAGGTCGGCGGCCTGCACGAGTAGCCGGCGCCCCGACGGCAGCGCAACGCTTTTTGCGACCTCGTGTGTCGGTCGAAGGGATGGCAGCAAGCAACACCGTCCTAGTCACTGGTGGCACCGGTTTCATCGGGTCGTACGTCGCGAAGGACCTGGTCGACCACGGGCACGACGTCGTGGCCTACGACCTGTCGACGGACCCGCGCATCCTGGAGAAGCTCGGCATCGCCGACGACGTGGCGATCCGCCGGGGCGACGTGAGCGACCCGACGGACGTGGTGAACGCGGTCGCCGAGACGGACACGACCCACATCGTGCATCTGGCGGCGCTGTTGACGAACACGGCGGAGTCGAACCCGCGGGCGGCGATGCAGGTGAACATCGAGGGGACGAACAACATCTTCGAGGCCGCGCGCACCCTCGACGACCAGGTCGAGCGCGTCGCCTGGGCGTCCTCCGCCGCAGTGTACGCGCCGCCGCACAACTACGACGACGGTGGGGACTGGTGGGTCACCGAGGACGACCTCGTCTACCCGGATACGCTCTATGGAGCGACGAAGGAGTACAACGAGCACCAGGCTCGCGTCTACAACGAGGAGTTCGACGTGGACCACGTCGCCATCCGGCCGACCGTGGCGTACGGCCCGTACCGCGAGACTGGCGGGTCGGCGTTCCTGGCGAACATCATCGAGAAGCCCGCGGTCGGGGAGTCCTTCAGCGTCGAGTACGGCGACCAGGAGATCGACTGGCAGCACGTCGAGGACATCGCGCAGGCGTTCCGTCTCGCCGCCTTCACGCCCGAGGACGACCTCAGCCAGCGCGTCTACAACGTCCGCGGCGAACTCGCGTCCATCCGTGAGGCCGCGGAGACGGTCGAGCGCATCATGCCCGACGCCGACATCGAGGTCAGTGACGAGGGCGAGCTGCCGTGGACCCAGCGGCTGGACATGACGGCGTTCCAGGAGGATACGGGCTACGAGGTGCAGTACGACCTCGAATCCGGCTTCCGGAAGTACATCGACGTGCTCCGCGAGGAGGCAGGCCTCGAACCGCTGTAGCCGAGTTCCTCCGCGAGCTCGTCCGTACGAAAACGTGAGGAAGGTGGGTCCGTAGGCACGGAACTGGTTGAAAGGGACCCGTCAACCAGTCACCTTCCTCGGAACAGGGTTCGGCCGTTTCTGACTTATCGTTAACCGTGGCGGAAAACGAGCGAGAGAGCCCAGCGGCGGGCCCCGACGCCGGTCTCAGTTCTGAGTCTGGCTGTACTTGTCGACCCACTCCTTGAGGGTGATGCCCATGGCGGACTGGGTGATGGCGTTCGAGGACGCCGAGTTCGCGCTCTTGACCAGCTCTGCCTCCATCGTCCGGGTGGGGACCTCGCCGAGGAAGTGGGGGATTGCCCGCTGGACGGCGAGGGGTGCCCCGACCTCGTGGGCGAGGGCGTAGCCGGAGATGGAGTGGGGGATCTCCTCGCTGGCGTAGTGCTCGCGGTCGGGCTCGTCGAGGATCTCGGCGTCGACGAAGTCGACGTACTCGTAGCACTTGCCGACGTCGTGGAGCAGGCACGCCGCCACGATGACGTCCAGGTCGGGGTCGGCGCCGTGGAACTCGCGCTGTATCTCGGCGGACTCGATGGCGATCTTCGTGACGCCGCGGACGTGCTCGACGTTGGTGACCTCGTGGATGTTCCAGGCGTAGGGGATGTCGGCGATGTCCTGCCAGCCGCCGCGTTCGAGCCCGAGAGTCCACGCTTCGACGACCTGCTCGCGGAGGCCGTCGTCCTCGATGCGCTGCAGTTCCGGGTAGGCCTCCCGGACCTGGGTCTCGTAGTCCGGTCCGTCGACGTCAGTATCCGTCGACATCGTCGATCTCGTTCTTCCAGAGCTTCTCCTGACCGATGAACCGGGGGCGGTCCTCGACGGCAAGGAAGTTGTTCACGTCCTCGCGGGCCTTCGCGGCGACCTCTCGCGTGGGGTCGTAGTCGCGACTGCCTTCACTGCCGAGTGCCTCGTAGAGGTCGTCGAGGTCCTCGAAGTAGAGCTCGGCGACGCCGTCGAACTCTGCGTTCTCGGGGTCGGTGGGATAGACGGTCTGGTAGCGGACGACGCCCTCGATGTCCTTGGCGAGGGGGGAGTGGTTGTTCTCCCAGTAGTCGCGGAACTCCTCGTGGCTCATCCCGTCCTTGCGGACGAGGAACGCGCTGTGCTTGTAGAGACCCTCGGTATCGCCGTCGACCTCGTCCTTCCAGACCTTCTCCTCGCCGATGAAGCGGGGGCGGCGCTCGACGTCGAGGAAGTTGTTCACGTCCTCGCGGGCCTTCGCGGCGACCTCACGCGTGGGGTCGTAGTCGCGGCTACCTTCGCTGCCGAGTGCCTCGTGCAGGTCGTCGAGCGTCTCGAAGTAGAGCTCGGCGAGGCCGTCGAACTCGGCGTGCTCCGGCTCGGTGGGATAGACGGTCTGGTAGCGGACGACGCCCTCGATGTCCTTCGCCAGCGGCGAGTGGTTGTTCTCCCAGTAGTCGCGGAACTCCTCGTGGCTCATCCCGTCCTTGCGGACGAGCAGCGCTACGTGCTTGAACATGCGACTGAGGAATCACGGGATATGCACATAAAACATGGCATCTCGGTGGCCAGCACCGCCGACAGCTGCCAGCGACGGGCCGTGTCGGGGGTACGGGAGCGCGCTCGGTTCAGGCGTCCGTGCCGTAGCGGAGACTGATGTGGATCTCGTCGATGGCGGCGAGCAACGTGTCCGGGAGCTCCTCGGTGAGGAACGAACCCTTGACCCGGTGTGCGGGACCGGAGATGCTGATGGCGCCGACGGGGTAGCCGTCCTCGTCGCGGATGGGTGCCCCGATGGCGTTGAGACCGGTCACCGACTCGCCCTTGTTGAACGCGTAGCCCCGGTCGCGGATCGCCGCCAGCTCCTCGCGCAGCTCTGGCTCGGTGGTGATGGTGCTGTCAGTCTGCTCCTCGAGTCCGCGACGCTCGAGGATCTCGTCGAGCTCGTCGTCGGGGAGGAACGCCAGTATCGACTTCCCGGCGGCGAGCTGGTGGAGGTTGCGCCGCTGTCCGACCTGGGCCGAGGTCTCCAGCGGGTTGTCGCCGTGTGCCTTGTAGAGGTGGGCGCTGTGGTCGTCCTCCTTGGCGACGAGCCAGACCTTCTCGCCGGTGGTCTCGGCGAGTCGGTCGACGTGGTGGCGTCCGACCTCGAAGAAATCGACGTACTCACGCGCCCGACGGCCGAAGTCCAGGAGCCTGAGCCCGAGCGAGAACCGGCCGTCGTCGTCGCGGACGACGAGGTCGTTGGCCTCGAGTGTGAGGAGGTGCCGGTGGATGGTGCTGCGGGCGATGTCGAACTCCGCTGTCAGGTCGGCCAGCGATTGTCCGGGGTTCGCCTTCAGGGACTCGAGGATGTGGATGGAGTATTCCGTCGTCTTCACCGGGCGATTGACGGAATCGGTGGGAGTCATGCTCCGGCGTACGGAACGGGACAAGTTAATTCTTGGGCGTCAATCCGAGTAGCTGGGACGGAATGGCTCTCGGAGGATCTGGGCGCGAGGACCACGTCGTCATCCCATCGTCGCCAGGATGGCAAGGTCGAGTGTCTACAGTCGCTTCCGGGCAGGGAGGAGCACTCGCCGACGATGCCCTGTCGACTCGACTCCCCCTCGGCGTCGAGCACCTTCGCGACGAGCTCGACGATGGGCGGGCACTGTTCCAGGACCGACACCGACGGCTGGTCCCAGATAGTCGGCTCTTCGGGGGCTTGGCGTGCCATCGCTGCGTCCGTCGCATAGTGACGACGATGGTGAAGAACGGGCTGGTCTGACTACCCGTCCATGTCGGTCCGATGCCTGGGTCGGGTGTGGGTATGGGTGTGGGCTCGGGCACGTGTGTGGCGACAGGGATGGTCGGCGGCGTCGCTGTTCGAGGTCGTCGAACGGTGGGTGGTCAAGCCCGGATTACCGGCCCCAAATCCATCCGAGTCATTTGGATTTTCGTGGACGACCGACGACCGGACTCCTGCGAATATTCCCTGGAGAGTGCTCGAGGAGGACGTGGACAGTGGCCGACCCCGGGCCGTTGGGTACGGGATAGCACCCGGAACCACCGGCCCTGCTGGCACGTGCCTGTGTGGGTGTCGAACCCACCAGCCGTCGACGGGGAATCGAACGGTCTCTGCGGAGACAAAAATCCGAACTACTTGGAAACTCTTATTGTTACAAACATACACTTGTAACGGGCTATCGTCGACGGTGCTGATGGTGCCTGAAGGCGGTGGTGTCCGAAGCCACTGCATACTGCGACCGAACCGGTCGCGGCAGTGATGCACAGCCAGCGACGGACCAGGGCACGACGACCGCCACCGCTCGCGCTGCTCCCTGCGACCAGAAGGCGTTCAGGCGCTGACTACAGCCGGTAACGGGCGACTACGACCGTCCGGACCCGGCACGGTATCCCCTGACGGCAGCGTACGTGTCGAGAGCGGCCGACACAAGCGACGGCCAGCCCGTCGGGCCCGCGTTTCGGCCGGCGGAGACAGGTGCCTGGTCGCGTCCTCGTTCCACGGCCACTGCCCCATGTCTCACCGTTCGAACCGGAGGTCCCGACTGGGGTCCTCGGCGACGACCCACCAGTGGACGTCCGCCTTGGGATGGCGACGCTCGACGTGGTCACTGAGGTTGTCGGGGGTTTCGAAGTCTTTGCCACAGAGGTTACACCGGTTATGGCGCTTCGTCACCATAACACACAGTTCGGGACACGCACTATTGAGTTGTGGGTTGTCCCCGATCGGTCCGATTTCAACAGAGCCGCAGTCTCCCCGTGAATCACCACCGATCACCGGTCGAGGATGGTCTCAGTCGTAGAGTTCATCGACGTCGTCGAGCGGCAGCTCGAGGGCAGTCTCGACGACCGCCTGAGCGCGAGTCGAGATTCGCAGTGCCCGACTGCAGGTGGGACAGGGGACGACGATATCGATCGCCAGGGAGTCGCCCTCCTCTGAGAGCTCCAGAACGGACATCCTGGCGTGAGAGGTACACTGCTTCCAACTCGTGTTCGTGGTCCCGCGAGTAGTCGTACACCATCACTGGTACTACTTCGGACTCACAGGAGAACGTTTTGATGCCTCGGATTTCATCTCTCTCAGCCGAGCGAGGAGGTCGTCGACCGACTCATCGCCGATGTACTCGATGCGACCCTCGAAGACCGTGCGCTGGTCGTCGGAGTCGGTGTTCACCGAACTGATCTGCTTCTCGCGGCGCTCGTACTCCTGCTCGTCAAACTTTCCCATCGACATGGTAGAATCCTCGATTGCTACTAGTTAGCATCCCACATATAAACGGTTGTCGGCTGAAGAGAGTGGGTCGAGCGTCGGAGCCAGGAGCCGAGATGGTCGACCGACTCGACGGTACCGGGAAGCGATCCGATGCGATGCCCACCGATTTCTCGGAGTGGTGGGAGAGCAGCTAGAATGCGGTCCAGCCCCCGTCCACGGGGATGTTCGCACCCGTGATGTACGACGCGCCGTCGGAGGCGAGGAATGCGGCCAACGGTGCGATCTCCTCCGGGTCGGCGGCCCTGTTCATCGGAGTGTGGGCCCTGATGAACTCGTAGAACCGCTCCTCGTGGAGCAGGTCGTCGGTCATCGGCGTCCTGACGAACCCCGGGCAGATTCCGTTGACACGGACGCCGTCCTCGGCGAAGTCGACGGCGAGTTGCTGCGTGAAGTTCACGACGCCGCCCTTCGCGGCCGAGTAGGCCGCCGCCCCCTTCCCCCCGCGGAGGCCGTAGATGGACTCGATGTTGACGATGCAGCCTCCGGTGCGCAGGAGATGGGGCAACGCGGCCTTCGACCCGTGCATGACGCCGTCGAGGTTGGTCGAGACGACGTTCTCCCACTCGTCGAGGCTCATCTGGTCGAGGCTCGTCTCGCTCCCGATGCCGGCGTTGTTGACCATGATGTCCAGGCGGTCGTGGTCGTCGACGACCGCCTCGACGAGTGCCTCGACCTGGTCGAACGCCCGGACGTCGCACTGCCGGAACTCGCACCCGAGCTCCTCGGCGGTGGCCGTCCCCGCCGATTCGGTCCGACCACAGATGACGACCGTCGCCCCCTGCTCGACGTACTCGGCCGCGATTGCCCTCCCGATACCTGTGGCACCGCCGGTGACGATGGCTACCTTCCCTGACAGCATGGCGCTAGATTCATCCTGTGGCATCATAACTCTGCCAGACGAGCCACTTCGATGCAGCAGGAACCTGTCCCGCTCGGCCGTGGGACCGGTCGTCTGGTGGGCCGCTAGCTCCGAACGCCGGACCGGTGAGATGAACTGGGACGGGCTGGACGAGCGATGGCGCAGCGTCGGTGCGGCCGGTCGAGCGCCGGATCCACCGCTGTAGGCGGTGGGAACCCGGATCGAGTGCGGAGCTGTCGTCCAGCTGGACTGAACAACTTTCTGGGTTTTCACGATGCTGTTTTGGGGTTCGCTGACGAATCTTTAGAGACGGTATGTCAACCCGAATGAGCCGGCGAGACCTCCTGACGACAGCGGCAGCTGCGAGTGCGCTAGCCAGTGCGACTGGGACGGCGGCGGCACAGGAAGGCGAGCGGCACACCATCGAGATGACCGACTCGCTGGTGTTCGACCCTGACGAGATCACGATCGCACCGGGGGACACCGTCGCCTGGGTGAACGTCGGCAACGTCGGGCACTCGGTCACGGCCTACGAGGACGACATCCCGGCGGACGCGGCGTACTTCGCGTCGGGCGGGTTCGACTCGGAAGGGGCCGCCCGGAACGCGTACTCGGCCGGCAGTACCGCGAGCGGGGACATCCCCGGCGGCGAGTCGTTCCGGCACACGTTCGACGTCGAGGGCGACTACGAGTACTTCTGCATCCCACACGAGGGCGTGGGGATGGTCGCAAGCATCTCCGTGACACCGGGCGGTGGGCAGGCAGATGGTGAGGGACCGACGGTCCCCGTCCTTCCCGATGCGGCGTGGAACCTCGTCGTTGCAGCGACCACCGCCTTACTCGCCGTCATCGCGCTCGCGTACGTCTTCCTGAAGTATGGCGGCGATTACGGGCTGGAGGACGAGAGTGGCAGATGACCGCTCCGCCGGCCAGCGTCTCGTGAGAACCTGACGACGGAGGGTTCACGGAACGGCGTCACCGCATCCGGTCGAGTGCGACGAAGGAGTCCCCCGTGGCCGCGATCCACTCGGACTCGATGCAGTGCTGGCTCCGCGGGATGGGCGATATCGAGCAGACCGTCACGTCGTTGGTCCGTTCGGTGACGGTCGCCACGAACGGCTCCTCGTCCGCTGACCGGGGCCGCTCACGTCTGTCGTGCTCTGTGGGGGTGGAGCCCATCTGTCTCACCTCGTGTTCGACGGTTTCCGTCTCCCTCTAGAGGTTTGCCAAGAGTTGACATAGTCGTTCTGGGAACCGAAGGATGGCTGTCATTTCGGGACCGGCACCCCTACAGTGGCCCTCGTCCTAGCCCCCGTGTTCCACGTCGCCGACCAGGGTTCGGGCTCGTTCGACCCAGTTCCTCGCCAGCTGCTTCCCGGTCTCTGCGGCCGCCGCGACGTCCGCTGGGTCGGCGACCGCGAGTTGGGCGACCGATTCGATCCCCGCATCCCGGAGCCGTCCGGCGTACGTGTTGCCGATCCCCTCGAGCTCCTCGAGGTCGTAGGCCGCCGCGACGTCCGTCCGCGCGATAGATTCCTCGACCTCGGTTCGGATCGCCTCGCCGACGTTCCCGATGGTCGTCGTCACGACGCCATCGTCCGTCTCGACCGCGACGGCGATGCCCGCAGGGCCACTGTCCAGTCGGATCTGGACGTCGAGTGCGTCCTCGAGGAAGGACTTGAGGGCAGCGGCGTCGCGTTCGACGACGGCGCGAGCGATCTCACCACGGTCGTCCCCGAGTCCGACCGCCATCTCGTCGACGTCGCCCACCGTGACGTCCGTCTCCACGTCGACGCCGAGTGCCTCCTCGACCCCTTCGCCGAACACGTCGGCGAGCGTCGGGCGGTCCGACTGTTCGAGGAACCACTCCGCGACCTCGGGCCAGAGGTCCCGGTGGGCACGGTTCGACATCGCGAGCCCGACGTGACCACTGGGGTACGATATCGTGGTCACGTCGTCGGAGCCGACGACGTCGTTGAACGGGATGCTCGCCGTCGGTGGGACCAGGTGGTCGCGCTGGCCGACGATCTGGAGCAACGGCACGTCGATAGCAGTGACGTCGACGTGCCGGCCATCCACGGTCAGTTCGTTCCGACAGAGGCGGTTCCGCTGGTAGATCTCCTCGACGAACTCGGCGTAGACGGTCCCGGCCAGGTCGACACTGTCGGATAGCCACCGCTCCATCCTGGCGAAGTTCCTGACGAAGTCCTCGTTCTCCAGCCGGTCGGCCAGGCCGACGTACTTCGTGAGGTTGTTCGCGACCGGGTCCATCACGTCGAAGCCGACGGTCAGGAACTCGCCGGGGACGTTCCCGTACGCGTCCACGAGGGCCCACGGGTCGAAGTGGTCCTCGTCGCCCCACTGTTCGAGGATGCCGCCCGTGTCTTCGAAGCACAGCCCGGTCGCGAGGAGCCCGAGGGCGTTGACCTTCTCGGGCCACAGCGCCGTGTAGATCACCGACAGGGTGCCGCCCATGCAGTAGCCGAGGACGTTGACCGCGTCCCGACCGCTGCGCTCTCGGAGCACGTCCACGCAGTTGTCGATGTAGCGGCAGACGTAGTCAGCCAGCCCGAGCCGACGGTCCAGTGGCGACGGTTCGTGCCAGTCGATGAGGTAGACGTCGTGACCGGCCTCGAGGAACCGCCTGACGATGGACCGGTCGGGCTGGAGGTCGAGGATGTACGGCCGGTTGATGAGCGCGTAGACGACGAGTATCGGCACCCTGCTCTGGTGTGCCGTCAGCGGTTCGTAGTGCAGCAGTTCGAGCTTGTTCTCCGTGTAGACGACCTCGGCCGGGGTCTGGCCGACCTCGACGTCGACGGTGTCCGCGAGGCGGTCCGGGAGCAGCGAGGTCCTCCGGGCCGCGTCGGTCGCGACGTCGCTGGCGCGCCGCTGTACCGTCAGCGCGAGGTCGGCGGGGCTCGTGGGTTCTCGTCGGTCGTCTGTCGTCATCGTGGTGTCTCGTCCCGTTCGGTGGTCTGCACCGTGAGTGGCCGCCGGTTCGGTCTGTCGCCGCCCGAACTACCGCCGACTCTCTGTCCTGTCACCCCTCGGCCTCGACGACGCGGACCTCCCGGTCGGACGTCTCGAGGACCTTCCGGCCGACCCCCGAGAAGTGCTCCTCGTGGTCGCCGTGTTCCCCGACGAGGATGATGTCGGCGTCGATGTCGGCGGCGTACTCGTTGATGACCTCGTGGGGGATGCCGTGCCTGGTGTCGCCCTCGACCCGGACCTTTCGCTGCTGGGCCATCTCGGCCACCTCGTTGACGCAGACGGCCGCGTGGTCGTCCGCGTAGATGGTGGCGAGTTCGGCGGAGCTGAGTGCCGGGTCGTCGAACCGGCGCCTGTCGACGACACAGAGGACGTGCAGGTCGGCATCCCGCTCCACAGCCAGTTCGATGGCCTGTTCGGCCGCGTGTCGGGCGTACTCGCTCCCATCGGTGGCTAACAGGATACTGCTCATGGTGGGTACAGGTTCGACGGCCTCCGGATTAACTGTTTGTCCTCGGTTCGTCTCGGCCGGGACGCCGACCGGGCTATCCCCCCGAGTCTGCTCGCCGTCCACGACGGAACAGCCCCCAGGCGAGGACACCGGCGAGTGAGCCGACGAGCCCGGCGGTCACGTCACCGCGTTCGAACTGCCTCCCCGGAACCGCCTCCTGGAGCAGTTCGGTGCTGACGCCGAAGACGGTCGAGATCACGACCGCGGCGAGGGCCGGACGGTGCGACGGTCCGTCGTCCTCGAGTGTTGCGGCGAGTGCTGCTGCGAGCCCGAGGTGACCCAGCAGGTGGAGGGCCTTGTCGGGGCCGTATGGTCCGAAATCGGGGTTGAATCTGTTGGGAAGGGGGAGCAGCGACCCAACGAGCAGCAGGAGGGCACTGGCCGTGACGAACATCCATCGCAGGCACCCACCGGCCGCTCGACGTGACATGCACCGTTCTACGGTGTCGGCACGTTTGAGTCCACGGGCAGGGGCAGCCGACAGCAGCTAGTCTGAAGGAAGCTGCGGTCGTTGGTACGGATACCGTGGCACCGGACATCCCGACGGTCGTGCTCACAGGGGTCTGGGTGATGCTCCCGGCGTACGTCCCGAACAGCGTCGCCGTCGTCGTCGGTGGTGGCCCACCCATCGACGGCGGTCGGCTGTGGCACGGCACCCGACTCCTCGGCGATGGGAAGACGTGGCGGGGGTTCCTCGGTGGGACCGTGGCCGGCGCCGGGGTCGCGGTCGGCCTGAACGTGCTCCGACCGTCCGTCTCGGCGGCGCTGCCGTCCTTCCCTGTGTCGGTCGTCATCGCGCTCCCGCTGGGGGCGATGCTCGGGGACGCCGCTGGCTCGTTCGTCAAGCGACGCACTGGTCGCGAACGCGGTGCCCGCTTCCCACTCGTCGACCAGTTCAGCTTCGTCTGCGGTGCCCTCCTCCTCTCGGTCCTGTTGGCCCCATCGTGGACTTTCGAGACGTTCACACCGCCGGTCCTGCTCGTGGCGCTCGCCCTCACGCCGCTGCTCCACCGTGGGACGAACGGGCTCGCCTACTACCTCGGGTTGAAGGACGTCCCGTGGTGAGTGCCGCGGGACACGACTGCGTCCACAACCCTCAGCTCGATAGCGGCTCCGACCGTCCCTCGTCGCCGACTGGTTCCGCTCCCGATGCGTCCCGGGTGTACCAGCCCCAGGCCGCGACTGCCGCACCGAGGAGACCGGCGACGACGTCCGCTGCTTCGAACGCCCGCCCGGAGACGTGGCGCTGGAGCCGACCCGCAACGAGACTGTGGAGGGTCGACACGCAGACCGCGAGGATGGCTGCCTCCCGCTCGCTCCACCGGTTCGCTCCGAACGCCTCGGCGAGTGCCACCGCGTAGCCCGCGTGACCGACTAGATGCAGGAGCTTGTCGGGGCCGACCCACCGCCATTCGGGGTGTCGGTCGAACGGCGAAGGGACGACGGACGCCAGGAGGAGGAGGACGGTCGCGGCGGCGGCGACACCACACCGGCGGTCCGGACTCCGTGTTCCCATACCTCTGCTACGTCGCCGAGCCCCTTGATTCTGGGCCTGCCACCCGGTCGAGTCGAGACGCCACCCGGCGCTGCCTGCGCTCCCCAGCGGATCCCCGGGCGACGGTCGGTTGCACTCCCCCGGGACTGTGGGGCAGGACTATCACGCTGGCACACGACCTGTACACCGAGGCTCGGTGTCACCTCGAGCCAGATCCACGATGCGAACCCTGCGCGCTCCCCAGACCCAACCCTGCTATCGATGCCGTGGTCGTGCCGCGGTCGTCGTCGCCCGCGGGCACCGCCACTGGTACAGCTGCTGGGAACACGCACCGGCGCTGCTGGAGCACGGTGGCGTCATCGTGGGCGGCGAGCTCGCCTCAGGACCGCGGCGATAGAGAGTCGGTTGCTGCGGGCGGCCCGAGCCATATTCGACACGACTCCCGTCTGTTGGCGGTCGCGGATGTCTCCGGAATACCACACTTTGCCACATCGTTATTTGGTCGTACGACGTACCATCCGGACGGACAACCCCTGCAGCAACCGGCGGACCGGGCGCAGCGTGGCGTCAGTCGCTGGTGCTGCCAGTGGAGTGCCGTCCACCGGTGATTCGCTGCCCGGCAGTGGGAAACCGCGACACGAACCCGAGGGTCACACCCATGGATATCACGGACATCGTCTCGACGGAGTACCGGGAGTTCTCACACGACGAGCCCGTCTCGAAGCTCGTGGGCGCGTTCGACGACTCCAGCGTCAAGGGCGTCCTCGTCCACAACGACGGTGAGTTCAAAGGTGTCGTCACCAGACGACAGCTCGCCGCATCGCATCGCCCGCCGGACGAGAAGGTCGGTTCGCTCGTCTGGCACGTGCCCAGACTCGCCCCGAACGAGGACGTCAGGACGGCCGCCCAGCTGATGCTCGACAGCGACTCGAAGCTGCTCCCCGTGTTCGAGGGGGACGACATCGTCGGTGTCGTCACGGTCGACGACCTGCTCCAGGCGGTCCTGCCCCATCTCGATGCGGCCACCGTCGAGCAGGTGTACAGCTCCGACCTCGTCGTCGTCGGTCCAGAGACGACGTTCGGCGAGGCACTCAACACCCTTCGCGAGAACCGGTTCACGCACCTCCCGGTCGTCGAGGACAGGGACGTCGTCGGCATCCTCAGTCTCCACGACCTGACCGAGCTCACGACCAGGGAGATGCGGCAGAGCAAGGGCGGCGACGCGCCGGGGTTCGACGGCCACGGGGGCGCCGGGTCGAGTGGCGGCTACCGTTCACACGGCGGTTTCGGCGCACGGGAGGGCGAACGGGCCCGGATGCTCGACCTGCCCGTCCGCGACCTGATGATCGCACCGGTCAGGACGGTCCGCCCCTCTCAGACCCTCGAGGACGCGGTGGCCACGATGTTCGACGTCGGTGGCTCGTCGCTGGTCGTCGTCTCGGACACCGACGACCCGCTCGGCATCGTCACGAAGACCGACGTCCTCCGGTCGCTCACGTGGGAGGCCGAGGGGAACCGGGCGGTCCAGATACTCGGGGCCTCGCTCCTCGACGACATCTCCTACGACGAGGTGGTGTCGATGATCGACAAGTTCGACTCGATGGACCGCGAGTTGAACGTCATCGACGCGAAGATCCACCTCCACGAGCACGACGAGACGCACCGGGGGACCCCGCTCCTGCTCGCGCGGATCCGTCTCTACACCGACCGTGGGCTGGTGATGGGTTCCGGCGAGGGCTACGGCGCCAGCCATGCTATCCACGAGGCACGCGACGTCCTCGAACGCCGGATCCGCGACGACAAGACCTACCAGCAGACGAAGAAACACCCGGACGCGGAGTACTGGGAGAAGCGCTTCGGTTGGTGGCTCGAGGAGTGACCGGCGGACGACCAGAAGCGATGTGAAGGCTGGGCACGGAGCCAGCGGTTCTGGCGACCGAGACGGGTGTTTATCTGGCCCACCGACGAACTGTCCCACATGGGACTCTCCGTGGAGACACCGACGCCACCCGACCTCACGAACCGACCGCTCCCGAGCGACATCGACCCCGATGACGTCGACGAACGGGTGGGCGACCTCCGGAGCGCTGAGCTGGAGCAGCACCTGCTCGACGGGGCCTGGAACGAGGCGTTCGAGGAGTGGGCCGAGTACACGGACCTGAGCGAACCGGAGTACCGGGGGCTCGAGGATGCGGGGCTCTTCGAACTCCTGGACTTCTACTGGCACCCCGGGTCCGACGAACTACGGTTCGAGGTCCCGAGCGTCGAGGCGGGGCGCACCCGGTCCGAGGCGTTCGATTCACGCATGCGAGGAGAACTCATCGACCTCGCCCAGACAGTGGTCGAACTGCTCGAGGCGGAGTACGTCGACTGGGGTGCGGATGGCACCAGAGAGGACATCTGGACCGAGGAGAGCTTCGACGAGGACACCGAACCGGAGTAGCGACGGGTTGTCTCCGCGCTCACACGGACGGAGCAGTGTATCGCGCGAACTACTTAGTGTCGCGACGCCGAACCCGGCGATATGGTGGAGCTCTACGTCGACCAGATACTGTCCCGTCCCGTCGAGACCGTCACCCCGTCGACCGAGGTCCGTACCGTCGCGGACACACTGATCAGACACGACGTGGGATCGGTGGTCGTCGTCGACGACGCCGACCGGCTCGAAGGACTGGTGACGTCGACGGACATCGTGCTGCTCGTCAGGGCCGGGACGGATACGGCCGACGTACCCGTCTCCGAGTTCATGCGGACCGACGTCGTCACGACGAGACGGAGCGCACCAGCGAGCGAGGTCGTCGACGCGATGCTCGAACACCGGATCCATCACGTCCCGGTCGTCGACGGCGACGAGGTCGTCGGGATGGTCTCGACGATGGACCTCGCTGCCGTGCTGGCGCGCCAGCTCGAACCGTGAACGCGTCTCACCTGCAGCCCCGCGGACCCGGGTTTCATCCCCGCCCTGAAGGGCGAGGCTTCCGCCTCGAATTTCCGTAACGTCGACTGGTCACGCCGTTTCGAGCCGCTGGAGCTCGTACCGGTACCGCCGTGCCCCCTCCGTGACGACGAGGCGTTCCGCGTCCGGGGACTGCTCTATGCTGTCGAAGTGGTCGCCGAGGGAACCGGGGTTGAGCGATTGCGCGGTGTCCGCCACGCCGAAGTGGAGGACCGCGGCTTCGTGGCGGATGTCGTCGAGCTTCCGCGCGTCGAGGGCGAGCAGTGCGCCGCTCTGTCGGAGCTCTACGTCCCCGGTGAGCTCCCAGCGGTCGCCGTTGAACCGGACTGTCCGTCCCCGGAGGTCGTCCCAGTGGGTCTCGACCATAGCTCCACTTCTTCGTGCTCCCGCATCGGTGTTTCGACCCGGTAGTGACGAGCCCACGTCTTGGCACCTCCGCTCGAGAGCCGGTGCCGTCGGTCGGTAGCAACTGTCTACCGCGTCGCACCATTCGGTCGCCACATCGTCTGCACGATGGCAGGCAGCCCCTACCTCGGCGGGGCGCGCCTGTACGACCTTCCGGCCTCCGGATAGACGAACACGTACCGATGGTCAGTCCGGCGGGCCCGTTACAATTATACGACTGTAACACGACCGGGCAGCTATGGACGGACACGAGGACTGTGGCTGCAAGGTCGGGCGCGTCAGTGCCGCCTACGACCGCGGCGACGTCGACGACTGGCTGCCCGCGGCGTGGGAGGACGGCACGAGCGTCCGCAGTCTGACGAGGCGGTTCAACGAGGAGCTCGTCGAGGCGGCGCTGACCGCCGTCGACGGGAGCCGGCTCGAGTGGAGTCGCACCCCCGTCTACGAGGCACTGCACACCGACGAGCTCCCCGAATCCGAGGCGATACAGATACGGCGCGAACTCGAACGGGCAGGTGTCGACGTCGATGGACTCGCCGACGACCTCGTCTCCCACCAGACGGTGTATCGACACCTCACGAACTGCCTGGCGGCATCAGGTCCTGCGGAGAAGACACCCGAGGAACGGAGAGAACAGGCCAGAGACCGCATCTACGCGCTCCAGCAACGGACGTCACTCGTGACGGAGTCGACGCTCGACTCCCTGCAGAACGCGGGCGTCACCGACCTCGGCGATCCGGACGTGCTGGTCGACGTCCGTATCGTCTGTCGCGACTGCGGCCGGTCGATGGACCTCGAACAGGTCCTGACCGACGGCTGCGGGTGCCCTTCGGAGTAGGGCCGGAGCGGTTGACGGCAAGAATTAAGAGCCGTCGGCGGTACGCGGACGTATGTCCAACTCCGAACCCGTGTCCGGAGGTCTCTCTCTACAGGTGGAGAACGTCGGAGGAATCTCCGAGACCTCGGTGCGGCTGTCCGAAGGGGTCACCGTGCTCGAGGGCCGGAACGCGACGAACCGAACGTCCTTCCTGCAGGCGCTGATGGCGGCGATGGGGAGCGACCAGTACACGCTCAAGGGAGACGCCGCGGCGGGTCGAGTGGCGCTCACGCTCGACGAGACGGTGGTCGAACGACGGTTCGAACGCCGCAACGGGACCGTCGCGGCCACCGGTTCCGGCTATCTGGACGGGACCGAGACGGCGGACCTGTTCGCGTTCCTGCTCGAGGAGAACGATGCCCGGCGCGCGGTCGCTCGGGGGGAGAACCTCCACGAACTCCTCATGCGTCCGATCGACACCGACGAGATAGAGGCGGAGATCGAGCTCCGTCGCGCCGAGAAGCGCGATATCGACGACCGGGTCTCGGCGATCGAGGACCGGGAGCCCGAGCTGGTCGAGCTCGAACGGCGCAAGCAGGAGCTCGAGGCATCCATCGAGGACCGTCGCGAACGGCTCGCCGAACTGGAGGACGAGATCGACCGGGCCGACGGCGACCTCTCGTCGGAACAGGAGTCCAGAGAGGGGGTCGAGGACCAGCTGGCGCAGCTGAAAGAACACCGGTCGCAGCTGGAGGATATCCGGTTCGAACTGGAGACCGTCCGCGAGACCATCGCCTCCCTGGAATCCGAGCGCGAGGAGACACGGGAGCGCCGTGCGGAGCTGTCTGACCGTCCCGATGCGGACCTCGAATCGCTCCGCGACGAGCTCGAGGGGCTCCGCGAGCGCGAACGTGCGGTGAACACGCAGATGAACGAGCTGCAGAGCATCGTGCAGTTCAACGAGGAGATGCTCGCAGGCACCGACAGCGAGATCGCCGCGGCGCTCGAAGGCGGCGACCACGAGCACGACGGCGGAGCCGTCACCGACCAGCTGCTCGACGAGGACGCCGTGACCTGCTGGACGTGTGGGACACAGGTCTCCCGTGGGTCCGTCGAGGAGACCCTCGACCGGTTACGGTCGTTCCGGCGGGAGAAACTCGCGGAACGCGAGTCGGTCCAGGACCGCATCGACGAGACGAAAGAGCGGGTGTCCGAGCTGGAGGCTGTCCAGGACGAACTCGCGTCACTCGCCGACCGCATCGCCGAGATCGACCGCGAGCTCGAGTCCAGACGAGACCGGGTCGACGAACTGGCCGAGCAGCGTGACTCCCTCCACGAGTCGGTCGAATCGCTCGAATCGGCGGTCGAGGAGGAGCAGTCGTCCGACTACGACGAGATACTGGGCCTCCACAAGCAGGCGAACAGGGTGGAGCTGCAGCTCGAACAGGAACAGGACGAGCTCGGCAGGGTCGAGGCGGAGATCGAGGAGATCGAATCCCTCCTCGACGACAGACTGGAGCTGGCGGCTCGCAGAGACGATATCACGGACGAGCTGGCGGAGCTCAGGAACCGGATCGACAGACTCGAGGAGAACGCCGTCGCGGCGTTCAACGACCACATGGCCGAGATCCTCGACATCCTCGAGTACGAGAACGTCGCCCGCGTCTGGATCGAACGGCAGGAACGGGAGACGAGACAGGGTAGAGAGACAGTGTTCGACCTCCACATCGTCCGGCAGTCCGAGTCCGGCGAGGCGTACGAGGGCACCGTCGAGACCCTCAGCGAGAGCGAACGGGAGGTCGTCGGCCTCGTCGTCGCGCTCGCGGGCTATCTGGTCCACGACCTCCACGAGACGGTGCCGGTGATGCTGCTGGACTCCCTGGAGGCCATCGACTCGAACCGCATCGCGAAGCTCGTCGACTACTTCGCCGAGTACCCGGACTATCTCGTCGTCGCGCTGCTCCCGGAGGACGCGAGCGCGGTCGACGACGGGGGGGAAACCGTCACAGAGATTTGAAGTCTGCCTGGATTTCGGGCTCGAGCACATTCGCAATCTGTCGGTGTCTCGGAAGTGGCTGATTCGAACGACAGCGAGACTCCAGAACTAATATTAATATTCTGCCAGTAATGCAATCGCATAGGTTCTTTGATTGGTATCGGCTGGTGGCTCTCACGAATGGCCGTGTCCTGTTTTTCAAAATACTATCGCAGTCTTCAATAAATTGGTGAAAAAACAGAGTTTTGCGGGAGAATTGGCTTTCAATCATTCTCACTGGCCAAGGTGTGACCAGCGGATCTGCAGTCAATGCGGGTAAGAAAATTATATGAAATCTCTAATGGATTATAATTGAGTTGGTATAATCGTGGTTCTCCGGGCGATTAGTCGCTGGGTTGGCGTCGGTGACATCGTGTTCGGTGTCGCACTGTGCCGGGGCTGGGATGGCCTCGGTTGACGGTCGGTCGTCTCGCCACGAGACGTTTCGCGCTACGTCCCCAACGGGTGGGAGAATCACGTAAACTATTGACGATGCACGGCCGAATGTAAACAAGATGTACGAGTCGATTCTCGTTCCGACAGACGGTAGCGAGGGAGCGATACAGGCGGCCGAGCGAGCGCTGGACATGGCCGAGCGACACGATGCGACGCTGCACGTGCTCTACGTGGTCGACGTCAGGATGAGCCCAATCGACAGCAAGATGGACCACGAGGAGGTCCTCAGGTTGCTCGAGGAGGTGAGCGGAAAGCCCACAACACCGGTCGTGGAACTCGCCGAGGACAGGGATATCTCGGTGACAGAGGCGATCCGCATCGGAGTGCCCCACGAGATCATCAGGGGATACGTCGACGAGAACGGAATCGACCTCGTGGTGATGGGAACACACGGACGGACCGGGCTCGAGCACGCACTCCTCGGCGGCACGACCGACAAGGTCGTCCGCACTTCGTCGGTCCCGGTTCTGACGGTTCCATTGTCCGAAGCGTAGTCGCCCCAACAGTCGGGTCGGGAGCAGGCTTGCGGGTGGTTCGTCGTAATCGTCTGGCGGGACTACTGGGCGTCGAACAAGTGCACCAGTCGGTCGCGATAGCGGTACCCGAGCAGCGTGAACAGCATGAGGAGGACGGCGACCCCGAACGCGGCCCCGAAGCGCTCGGCTTCCAGCAGCGTCCCGAAGACGTTGATGAGGAAGAATGCGGGCGCTCGGCCGATCAGGGCGATAGCCACCAGCTGCCAGAGTGGGACATCGGTGAGGCCACCGGCGAAGCAGATTACGTCGTCCGGCAGGCCAGGGATGAGAAACAGCAGGAACAGGGCCGGTATCGCGTAGTCCTCGCTGATGGAGTCGAACCGTGCGAGGGCCCCCTCGTGGACGATGTTCTCCACGTAGGAGCGGCCGAAGCGGCGCGCGAGCCAGAACGCGACCGTGCTCCCGATGACGATCCCGATCATGTTGTAGAGTGTCCCCCACCACGCACCGAAGAGATAGCCGGCGACGACTGCAAGCACCTGGCCCGGAATCGGTGCGAGGACGACCTGTAACGCCTGGAGGCCGATGAGTACGACCGGCGCCAGTATGCCGTAGCTGCGGATGAATCGTCGGAGTTCGCGTGTGTTCGTCAGGAACGCCAGGTTGCGCCGGATGAAGACCCAGGCGACGGCGGCCCCGACCGCGAGAAGGAGCAGATGGACGGCGAACCGTCTGCGACTCTCCCTCGATTCGAACACCTGGAGCTCGGAGAGCCCTGTCCGCATCCGGTCGAGACTCGAACGCATGATCTCTCTGTACTCCTCGTCTATAGTCTCAGGATACCAATACTTCTGTGTGGCGGTCGCGTCTTCGTCCCGACAGAACCAGGTCTCACGGACTCACACCCCGTCGAGAATCGCAGCAGGAACGTTTATTTACGCGCGGCCTGCCAACTCCACACTCACTGATGTCGGCACGCGCAACGCGGAACGGCTGGGTCTGGGGCGTGGTCGCCGTGCTGCTCGCGGCACTGGCGATCCCGTGGTTCCTCTGGCGTGACGGCACGGTCGTCGCGGGACTCCCGGTCTGGCTCTGGTGGCACATCGGATGGATGCTACTGGCGTCGGTCGTCTTCCGTCTCTTCGTCAGGCGGGCATGGGGCGTCGGTGTGGAGGAGGTATCGTAGATGTCGGAGACGACCCTCCAGCTCGGCATCGTCACCGGCTACCTGCTGGTCGCACTCGCCGTCGGCGTCCTCGCCTATCGGTTGACGGACCGGACGGCCGAGGACTACTACCTCGCGTCGCGGACCTTCGGCACCGTCGTCCTGCTCTTCACGACGTTCGCGACGCTGCTGTCGGCGTTCACCTTCTTCGGCGGCCCGAACCTCGCGTACTCCGCCGGCCCGGAGTGGATCCTCGTGATGGGGCTGATGGACGGCATCCTCTTCGCCATCCTCTGGTACCTGCTGGGGTACAAGCAGTGGCTCGTCGGGCAGAAGAACGACTACGTCACGCTCGGCGAGATGCTCGGCGACCGCTTCGGCTCGACGTGGCTCCGTGGCGGCGTCGCCGCCATCAGCATCTTCTGGCTGTTCCCGTACGTGATGCTCCAGCAGAAGGGTGCCGGCCAGGCGATCGTCGGGCTGACCGACGGGGCGGTGCCGTTCTGGGTCGGGGCGGGCGGCATCACCCTGTTCATGATACTGTACGTCGCCATCGCGGGGATGCGCGGGGTCGCGTGGACGGACACGCTCCAGGGGCTGTTCATGCTCGGTATCGTCTGGGTGGCCGTCGGGTGGGTCCTCTCGGCAGCGGGCGGGGCGTCGGCGGCGACGGACGCGGTCGCTACCTCCAACCCGGAGTTCCTGCAGCTCGGTGGCGGACTCTACACGCCCCAGTGGATGCTCTCGACGGCGATCAGCATCGCCTTCGGCGTGACGATGTTCCCGCAGATCAACCAGCGGTTCTTCGTCGCACGATCACAGCGTGTCCTCAAGCGGACGCTGTCGCTCTGGCCCGTGCTCGTCCTCCTGCTGTTCGTCCCGGCGTTCATGCTCGGGACATGGGCGGCGGGGCTGGGCGTCGAGGTTCCCGAGGGCGGCAACGTCGTTCCGGCAGTTCTCGAAGCGTACACCGAACCGTGGTTCACGGCCGTCGTCATCGCCGGTGCGATGGCCGCGATGATGTCGTCGAGCGATTCGATGCTGCTCTCCGGTGCGTCCTACCTCACCAGGGACCTCTACCGGCCACTGACCGGGCGTGCCGACGCGGTCGACGACGCGCTCGGTGGCGAGGCGACCGTCGCCCGGCTCGGCGTCGTCGTCTTCGCGTCGCTCTCGTTCGTCGCCAGCCTCTACGCCCCCGGGACACTGGTCCAGATCGGCGACACCGCGTTCAGCGGCTTCGCCCAGCTCGCGCTCCCCGTGATGGTGGCGCTCTACTGGGACGGCACGACGAAGTGGGGCATCTCCGCGGGTATCGGCGGCTCGCAGCTGTTCTACCTCGTGAGCACGTTCGACGTGCTGCGCCGACTGTTCGACCTCCTTGTCGGTCGTCCCGTCGTCGCGCTCCCGGCCGACTACGTCGGCTGGACGCCGGCCATCGTCGGCATGCTCCTGGGACTGGTCCTGACGGTTTCCGTCTCCATGTGGACGACCAGCGGTGTGGACGAGGACCCGTCGGTCTACGCCGTCTCCGGAGCGGAGGCCGACTGAACCGACTCCCGTCGTCTGCCCTCCCCCGTGCCGGTCGCGGTCACTCCTCGTCGGATGGTCTCCCGTCCAGCAACGGCGAGTCCGGGTTCGCCATGCCGGGGATGCCACAGACGCCTGCGTCGGCCCCGGCGCGTTCGACGCCGTTATCCACGCGTTCGATGTCCCAGTCGACGCTGTGGCCGGACTCGGACTCGTGCTCGTCGAGCGCAACACGTGCCGTCCGGAGGTTCCGGAACGACTCACGGTACTCGCAGTCCGTGCACTCGACCTCGACGTTCCCCTCGTTCATACCGGTGATTCGGGAGAGGAGGACGAAAACACTCCGGTCGGTGGGAGTACAGGCTCCGCCCAACGGGTTCGAGTACACGTTGCTCCAGAGGGCCCCATTCGTGTGAGAATTGTCCGAGGCAGCAGCAGACGACGAGCAGCCCAGCTCTGTATCGGGTGCAACGGGTTCTGCAGAAGCCACATCTTTGTCGCTGTCGCTCCCACTATCGCGTATGAAGGTGCACGTGTACGGTCCCCTGCGGACCGCAACCGGTGAGAAGACGGTCGACCTCCGGACCGATGGCGAGACCGTCGGTGACCTGCTCGATCGCTTCCTCGACGAGTATCCCGGCACTGCCTCGCAGCTCGTCGACGACGACGGAGACCTGCGGCCGAGCGTCCGCGTCATGGTCGGTGATGAGAAAGCAGCTCGGGACCAGCCGGTGTCCGAGCACGACGAGATCAAGCTCTTCCCCGCGATGCGGGGCGGCTGAAAGACGCAGCGGTCAGCGACCGTACTGCGACCGCACCGTGTCTGCGAGGCCGACCTCTTCGAGCAGTTCCATGGGTGCGAGCATCGTCAGTTGGACGACACCGGGGAGGCGTGCGATCTCGACGTCGCCCGTGAACGTACAGCGCGAGCGGACCTCGCCCTCCGTGATGCCGAACAGTGAACTGGCTCTGGCGAACGCGTTCTCCGTCGCATCGTTGATCGTCGCCCCGGAGCCGATGATCTGGATGGGTGCTGCGTCGTGGAGGGTGTCCACCGCGTACTCGTCGGCGAGCGCCTGACCGGCTTCGCGCTCGGCGTCGGAGTAGGGCTTGGCGATGTGGGGTAGGTCCTCCTCGTTCGGCAAGAGCAGCGGGCCGTCCAGGTCGAGGCCCTTGATGACCTCGACCTCGAGCTCGGTCTTCCCGCTCACGTCCGTCGTGTGGAGCGAGAGTTCGCCGTCGCCCTGGTTCGCGTGGAGGTCGCCGACGTACAGCCCGGCGCCCTCGACGCGGACGGGACAGATCAGCGTCGCGCCGGCCCGAACCTCGTTCGAGTCCATGTGGCCGTCCGTGCGCGCCTCGAGCGCCTCTTCGTCCGGAAGACCCCAGTCGTGTTCGGCGCCGATGAGGAACTGCCCGAAGTCCCCGGCGTTGTGCGAGTCGGGGAGTTCGACCGACGGCGTCGTACCGATGTTGCCGACGAACGGCCGGAGACGGCCCAGCGTCCCCGGCATCTCGTCGGGCTCGTACAACAGAATCGGGTGTTGCCGTGAGTTCTCCGGGAGCGCCATCGCCTCGTCCGCGCGCTCGGCCAGGTCGTGTGCGCCCTCGGAGCCGACCGTGATGCCGACCGTCCGGTCGTCGTCGAAGACGACGGTGTACCCGTACTCGAAGCCGAACGAGGAGGCGTTCGCGCCACACTCGGCACAGCGGATCGCGTCCTCGCCGGTTCCCTCGACGACCGTCTCCGGCCATTCGGTGCCACACTCCGGACACCGGTGGTCGACGAACGGATCGTCACCGAACGCGCCCTCGCGTTCGGCCATGCTGCCCGTACTGGTCGCGACACTGGTCACCTCGACGTCCTTGATCCGAACGACCAGTGCGTCGCCCGGTTCAGCGTTCTCGACGAAGATCGGCCGTGTCACCTCGTGCCCGCCGCGGAACGACGGCGTGATCATCGGGCCCCAGCAGCCCGCTGGCGTATGTGTCTTCACCGTTCCGCCGTCGGCGACGGTCCCAGCCCACTCCTGGTCTGGCCCGACGAGTCCGAGTGTGAACTCGTCGACCTCGAGCGTCTCGTGGATATGCTCCGACATACGTTAAAGATTGGCACGGTAAAATCATAGGTGTTGTGCAGCCCGGTATCGCCTGCCGTCTTCCGCTGGGAGCGGTCAGACCGGGTCGAGTTCGTAGCTGTCGATGAGCGCCTGCCGGTCGATCTTCCCGAGGGACGTCAGCGGTAGTTCATCCTCCACGGTGTACTCGACGGGCTGCTTGTAGTCCGCGAGCGCGTCCGCAGCGTACTCCTCGAGGTCGGCTGCAGTGAGGCCGCTTCCAGGCGTGCGGAGGATGAACGCGTGGCCTGCCTCACCCCAGGTGTCGTCCGCGACGCCGATGACCATCGCCTGCTCGACCGCCTCGTGTGCGGTCAGCATCTCCTCTACCTCGGGCGGGTAGACGTTGTAGCCACCCGAGATGTACATGTTCTTCTTCCGGCCGCGCAACCGGACGTGCCCGTCCTCGTCGACGAACCCGAGATCGCCGGTCCGAACCCACTCGTCATCGACGAACGCACCCTCCGTCTGCTCCGGGGTGAGGAAGCGGTCCATCACGCCGTCGCCACGGACCACGAGCTCTCCCGTCTCGTCTTCAGGGAGGAACTCGTCGTCCTCGACGGGACGTACGTCGAAGCCCGGGAACGGCTTCCCGACCGTCTCGGTCATCTCGGTGACCGGTGTGCCGAGTTCGGTGAGCGTCACGAAGCCAGCCGTCTCCGTGAGCCCCCAGCCGGTGACCGCGTGTGTTGCTGCCTGTGCCATCCCGGCCAGGATGTCTTCCGAGGGCGCCTGTCCCGCCACCACCGCAACCTCCAGCGACGAGAGGTCCGTCTCGGCGAACTCGTCGTGGTTGAACAGCATCCCCCACATCGCGGGAACGTTCCCGACCATCGAGATGGACTGTGATTCGATCAACTGCAGAGCGACGCCAGGGTCGAACGCGTCGAGGAACACCACGTCCGCACCACCGACGACCGCACTGCCCATGAGCTCCGTCGCGCCGCCGACGTGGTCGGTCGGCAGGTGCACGAGTACCGTGTCGGAATCGTCGATTCCCCACACTGACGAGATCGCGGTTCCCTGGAAGACGACGTTCCGATGGGAGAGCACCGCACCCTTCGGATCGCCGGTGGTCCCGCTCGTGAACACGACCAGGAGCCCCGTGTCCGGATCCGTACAGCCCACGGAGTCCGCTGTCTGTGGCGTCCCATCGGCGCTCGCTGCTGTCCACTCGTACTGCCCGGCTGCTGGAAGGTCGGCACGGTAGTCGTCTCCCAGCCAGTACGTTGTCTCGATCGCCTCGAATGCAGGCACCTCCTCGAGGATGGCCTGGAAGTCAGTGTCCCGGTACTGGCCTGCGCCGACGAACGCGGTTGGCTCCGTCGACGAGAGCACGTGCTGGTGGTCTCCGGGCTTCCCTCGGAGGTCGAGTGGAACGAGTGTCGCCCCGAGCTTCGCCGCCGCGAAGTACACCTCGGCGAACGGTGCCGACGGCGGGAACAGGGTCGCCACGAAGTCGCCAGACTCCACGCCATCCGCTGCGAGGTGTGCCGCGAGTCGGCCCGCCGCCTCGTTCAACTCGGCCCAGGTCGCCGCCGTTTCGGTAGCCTCGACCAGCCCCAGCGGCGAATACGAGTACGCCTGCGTGTCCGGCTTCGTCGCTGCACGCTGTTCGAGATACCACTGGAAGAGTCCTGTGTGCGGTTCCTCACGGTCGTATTCGTGGTCGTATGCTGTCTCAGTCATGGGTTTCGTGTGCGTCCTCGGTGATCATCAGCAGGTTCGTCCGATACTCGACGACGGTCGCGCCCGCCTGGTTCTTCCCCACCACGCCGAGCGTGACGACGCCGCTGTGGTCATCGCGTGGCGTCTTCTCCAGCACCTCAACCTCGAAGTGGACTGTATCGTCGATGAAGACGGGCCGATGGAACTGGATCGCCTCCATCCCGGCGTTCGCTCGGATTCCCGTCGGCTCGTTCGAGTACAGCAACCCTTCCGCGAGCCCAAGCAGGAACGTCCCCTGAACGACGCGCTCGCCGTACTGCGTCTCCTCGGCGAACTCCCGGTCGGTGTGGATCGGCAGCCAGCAGCCGGTCGCGTTCGCGTAACTCACGACGTCGCTCTCCGTCACTGTCCGCCCGATAGTCTCCACCGTTTCGCCCACCGACACCTTGTCGTAGAAGCCGTCTAGCACGGTCTCTTCACTCGACTCTGCAACCTTCACTATTACTCTGATTCTCCCCGTCGTAGCGAAGCAATAGCTCCCCGTGGGCAAGATATAATCGAGAAACGGGTGGGTGAGGTCGATCCTGCGTGAGTGCACACGCGGTCACCTCGAGCGGTTCGAAGCGTGAGTTCGCGAGGGTGACACAGTGTCGTAGCAAGACTACCAGTTATCAATTACGATGCAGCAATTTATCTTATCACTATCCGCCTCGCGATTGCATCTCACACATGGGGAGTGTGTTCCTGTTTCATCTGTTCCCCAGATGATGGGCCGGCGGAGTCTGTTGTCTAGTCACTACTGTAGTGCCCTCGTGGTGAGTCCGATCACGAACCTATAAGACATGAAACAGGACTCTGCTAGCCTTTCGATTAAATTGCTCGATGAACAAGTAGTACTATGGACAGGCAGTCGGCGGTCTCGCACGCGAAAATGGTCAAGACTGTCTTCAGCGAGAAGAACGTGACCTTCCTCGCAGGGAGTATCGCCTACAGCGCATTCATCTCACTCGTTCCCCTGGTCATGTTCGCGCTCCTTGCTGTCTCCGTGTTCGGCGCTCCCGACCTGCAAGAGCAGATCATCGAGGTCGCCACGAACAGCGTCTCCCCGTCGGTCGGGGGCGTGATCGAGGTGATGATCGAACAAGAGCGAGCCGCCGGTGCCGGGTCGACCGTTGGTGCATCGCTCATCGGTGTGCTCACGCTCGTCTGGGGAGCGATCAAGGTGTTCCGCGGGCTCGATACAGCGTTTTCAGAGATCTACGAGACGACCACGCAGGAATCGTTCGTCGGGCAGATCAAGAAGGCGCTGCTTATGCTTTTCACGCTTACCCTGGGGATCATCGCGATGGTCGGAACCACCGGCCTCGTCGCGTACCTCTCGTCGGTTCCTCTCATCGGGGTCGTCGTCCCGTTGCTCCTTTTCGTCGGCCTCGTCGCCGCGTTCTTCCCGATGTACTACCTGTTTCCGGACATCGACATGGAGCCGCACGATGTGCTCCCGGGAACAGTCGTCGGGGCCGCCGGCTGGATGATTCTGCAAGTATTGTTCCAGGTGTACGTGTCGGTGACCGGGGGCGGTGCTAATCTCATCGCGAGCATTCTGCTGTTGGTCACCTGGCTGTACTTCGGCGGCATCGTCCTGCTGCTGGGTGCCGTGGTCAACGCGATCGGAATCGGCCGTCCTGCCTGGCTCGTCGAAGGGAGTGACACCGCGTAAGGGCCCGCTCGATATCTGCGATGCGCGAGAGCGGTGGTGGTCGACCTGTACACTGTGTTGCGACTGTGTCACCCGACTACGCGATAGAGCAGGCATTGTGTGAGTACTTGGATGAGGATTATTCGGGATACGCTGGTACTAAGGTGACGACTCGCAGTGCTTCAGCACTCAGGAGGACTGTACAGGGGAACGAGTGAACAAGACATTGTTCATTAGATATGTTCACTAGCTGTGTTCATTACTCGGGGAATTCTGCACGATGTACTACCAGACGTCTCCTCGTGCCACTGCATCGCCAGCTCAACAGCGATGCCACTGTATCCCGATCAGTATTCGACTGGAGCGGATTCAGTTCAGCGACTATACATCGTACAGGTAGGCGTCTTCCCCTTCGTACTCAGGTGGCAGTTCACCCACCCCCCAACCATTGCCCGTCGTCTCGAGATAGTAGTAGCGGCGGCCGTCGTACTCCCAGTAGGTTCCAGGAAGATCGTTTCCATAGACTCCCACTGCCATGTGCTGTGGTGGTTGAATGAGGATGCAGTCGTAGTTGAACGTCTCTGCCTGGAGGACCGCCGCCATCATTATCGCCGTATCTTCGCAGTCTCCACCACCTTCAACCAGCGTTTCCGTGACTGACTTCGTGTAGTCGTCGTAGCCCGTACTCACGTCGTCTGGAACGTACGGGAGGTCCTGAATGAAATCGATCACGAAATGCACCTGCTCCTGTTGTGTTGTGTAGCCGTTGGCCGCCGCTTCCTCCGCCAAAATTTCTGCAAGGGTATCTGCGAGACCGGACTGTTGGGCGATTCGAACGTACTCGGCGCGATCTCGTGACCGAACTGCCTCTGACGCCTGGACGTATGTGGATTTGTAGGCGACGAGATTAGCGTTCCAGTTTCTCCCACTACTACGTCCGTTAAATTCCAGCAGGTAACATCCCTCGCCACTGCTCCGTGCGAATCCTGTTGTTTCGAAATCACCCACGCTCGGGAGCGGCTCTTCCGTGGTCAGCCGTCCATTCGAGATTCGGAGTCGATTTGTCTCACAGAGGTACTCGGCATCTTCAAGCTCCAACGTCTCCATCGTCGCGTCGCCCGGAACCAGGTACGCCTGCAGGTAGAACGATGCATCCGGAACGCGTTCGTACGAGAGTGGAACCGTCTGTGCTGTCGTTTGGTCCGGGAGGAACGCATCGCTAAGCCCGTAGCCGTGTGCACCTTCCTCCGCCATCAGCTCGTCGGGGTAGGCACCAGCAACGACAAGCAAGCGGCCACCGTTAGGATAGCTCCGGTTGATCGTCTCGGGCACGAGCCTGAGTGTAGCGTCTTGCATCGAGTAGGTGGTGAAATGAGAGGTCCGGTCCGAGATCGGCGCTGCGTCTCCAGAAAGCTCGTTCGTCGGGAGTGTCTCAGTCGGCGCTGGGGTGGTCGTGGTCGGTCTGTTCGTCGTCGGCTCCGTTGTTGCAACTGGCTCGTCGTCGTCGATTATCACTGACTCAGTAGCTGTTGGTGTTGGTGATGCTGTTGGTGTTGACTCCGTCCCAAACTCGAATTCAGAGGTGTTTTCGAATTCTCTGGTGGTGGTCCGACCGACGACATCACTCTCTGATTGCACATCAGGGTCGCGTGGGGCGTAGTCGTGCTGGTCAGGAACTCCGTCCCCGTCTGAATCAACCGTGGTTCCATCCTCAGTGAGAATCGAAGAACAACCAGCCATACATGTCGCTAATGGGAGGGAGAGACTAACTAGGTAGTCACGGCGGTCCATGTGGTGTATTTCAAGACAGATGGTATAACAGTTCTGGCGACACTAAATCGAGGTCTGCCGAACCGGGTGAGAGACAGCTACCCTCTCCAGCTACCAAATTCGAGACAACAGTTCCTCGGTTCTATCGGTGGCCGCTTCTCGAGGGATACCTTCGTCGACGTAACACTCGATGACACGGGCACGAATCTGCCCAGCATCTAACGTCTCACGAGGTTCAATGTATCCGTTCTCTTCAAGATACGTCTCGAGTTTGTTCGCTTTCCCGCTACGGAAGCGGTTTACCTCGCCATTGTGCAGAGCTTCGACGATCTGTCCTCCATCGCCATTGACTGACTCAGCTAGTTCACTCACCTCGTCGATGAAGTTTCCGCTCACGGCGCCAGAGGCTTCGAGAACCTCTCGATCAACGGGTTCGCCACGACCGACCTTCCAGGCGTCGACGAACTCGTTCAGGGCCGCAGCGTTCTCCTCTACTCTCGTTATCTGGTCGGAATCAACGGACGAGAGGTCTCCGTTGCCCCACTGGAGTAAAATGTTCAGCTGTCCCCAGTGCTCGATTCCGAGCTCCAGGAGTTGATGGAGAGTCTCGACATCATCGACCAGGTACCACAGGTGCGCCGTCCCGGCGCCACGGTGCGGATTGAACGTGTCCACCGTGAGTTCGTCCCTGTACGTGGCGTGGTCGTGGCCGTCGGGACTGGGGACCTTCGGAGTGAATGATTCGATAGAATCTAGGTCAGGGATGTGGACGGAGTCGTCGACGTCACGGACTGTCGCGAGGTCGATTATCTCGTGGTCGACGCCGTTCGTGCTCTCCAGCGCTGCGGTCCACTTCGCCACTTCGTCGCCCTGTGCGGTGAAATAGAAGACCTGCCGACCGTTCCGAGCGAGATCGATCGTCGACTCGATGATGGTCTTCGCCCTTCGGTCGTCGGTGTTCGCGAGCGTCTCGTCGAGGAGGAGCGGAACCTGCACTCCCTCTTCCTGCTGTTCGACAAAGGCGATTCGGACGGCGAGCAGGACCTGCACCCGAGTGCCGCTTGACAGCTCGTCGAGCGCGAGTCCCTTCTGTTTGGTCTCGTCGAACGCCCGGAACGCGGCTTCGTTCTCGTCGAAGTCCATTCGATAGCGGCCACGAGTGATCGTGGACAGGAGTTCACGAGCACGTTCGAAGACCTCCGGCCGACTGGTCTCCATCGTCGCCTCCTGAACGTGGTCCACAAGTACGTCACCGACCATGGCAGCACAGTCGTCCTCGAGCCGGTCTTCGAGGGCATCGAGCGCTCGGTCACGCTCCGCAAGCGCTGTTTCAACCGCATCGTCGGACTTCGCCTGGTTGATCTCTGCTTTGATCTCCGCTATCCGTGACTGCAGGTCGTCGAACCCTTCCGCAGTCCGTGCCGCCTCACGAAGGTCTTCTCGGAGGTCGGCAACCTCTCGCTCCTTGAGTTCCGCATCGAAGCCTGGGTAACTTTCGAGCTGTTCGGCCTCCGTGCTCGCACGGATGTCGGCCTCCCGTACAGCCTCCGCAGCCGACTCGTATTCGTCGACCCGCTCGCAGAGTTCCTCCAGCCTACGGTGGTCGTCGTGGTCGAGGTCCAGTTCGGCAAAGATACTGTCTCGTTCAGCCTCCAGTGTGTCAATCTTCTCCGTCGCTTCCTGAATCGTCTTCCTCGCCTGGTCGAGGTCCCGCTGAGCCCTCTCGCGTTGGTGTTCGCGGTTCTCGAGCTTTCGGATCGTCTCGGTGGCTTCACCGGAACTCTGGACATCCTCGTAGCCGTATGGTGCGAGTTTCGTCTGGAGTTGTTCACGGACGTTCTCAATCTGCTCGTCGACGGTGTCGATGCTCCCGAGGATACCCTCCACCTCATCATCGGCTTCCTGCCAGTCGAGCACTCGCTTTGACAGTACGGCAAGTTCGAGAGCAGAGGCATCTGGCGCGGCGCCTAACCGGTCCTGGAGGCTGGCACGCATGTCCTCCAGGTCCTGCTCCTTCTGTTCGAGCGTCTCCGCATCCGTGGCCAAGCTTTCACGCCATTCCGAGCGTCGCTCTGCCAACTTGTGCTCCGCAATCGCGTCGTACAGGCCGATCAGACGAGACCGAACCGCGTCCTCGGTCCACGCCTCCGGCGGTTTCACCCCGGTGTTTTCGAACGACTCGCGGTGCGATTCTCGTGATTGAGTATCGCCTTGGGACTGTGACTGTACCCGTAAGCCGTACCAGAGGATACCAGCGGCGACGATCAGAATCGCGAACAGCAGTTGATTCACCAGTAGACCCAGCGCGATGCCCGTCGAGGCGAGGGAGAGGGCCGAGAAAACGGCGATTCGGAATGCCTCCGAACCGTCGTCCGTCGCCGTGGAAACGGGGGCAGCCAGCCACTCCTCCAACGATTGACTTGCGCGTTGGAGAGTATGGAGATCGGGCTCAGGATGCTCCTCGTACTCCAGTAGTCGGTGAACAGCCTCCCGGGTTTCACGTTCGGACTGGAGTTCCTCAGCCCCACGTGCGAATTTCGAGACGGTCTTCCACGTGACGGGTTCGAGCGCAGCGAGATCTTCGGTCGCGACCTCCAACGGAATATCTTCGCGAGCGTTCTCCCGCTGCTGTTTGGCATCCGCCAGATCTGCATGGAGTTCGCGTTTCCTGTCCTCTGCAGAATCGAAATCATCGCGAAGCCCTTTCAGATGGTCGATACGGCCTGTCGGAAGGCCTTCTTTGGGAAGGTCGGCCTCAGCAAGCCGTTCCTGAGCGTCCGTTTTCGTTTCCTCGGCCTCGTCCTCTTTGACGGTCCACTCCTCGATGTCGTCCTCGAAGGATCGGACACGCTCGATTTCATCCCCATCGACCTGGGCGAGTCTGTCGGGGAACGCATCGAGCCTCGACTCTGCCTGCTCCAGATCGTTTCTCGCCTCCGCGTAGTCTATCGCCTTTTCGAGCAGCTCGGATCGCTCTTGTGCTCGACGCGCTGCCTCCAGTTCACTCCGTAACCGAGCGAGCTCGTTCTGCTCCTGGCGGAGTTCGGCAACGTCGTTCCGCGCATCCTGCAACTGCTGAATCGCTCTCTTCGCGTTCTGTACCTCATTGATGTTGGCACGGCTCGGGGTATCTGAATAGCCGAGTTCGTCGTATGCCGCAGAGAGATCGTAGCCACCCGCCGACTCTCGCTCGATTATCTCGGCGAACGATTCGTTGGTGTTGTCCCGCTGGAGCAGGTCGTGGAGCGAGAGACGATAGCGGTCGCGTTGATCGGCCGGCGGCAGGCTGGGAGCGTTCGCCTCCTGGCCGTCACGCTGGTAGCTCGTACGTCCATTGTCGACTTCGACACGCCAGGGTTCACCATTCAGTGAGAGTTGCCCCACTAGAGACGCACGTTCGTCGGCGGTCTCGGGCCAGCAGAGCCATTCGAGCGACTCAGCGAGCGTCGTCTTTCCTGCCGCGTTCGGCCCATGAACGACATTGATGCCGGAGCACAGGTCATCGACAGCGAACCCGCCGGTTTCGAATCCGGGCGCGTTGACGATCTGGATCTCCTCGAAGCAGAGCGGGTCCCTCGTCATGCGTTCCCCTCCTTTTGGCTGAGGAGGGTATCGAGGAGTAGCCGTGCCTGCTGTTCGAGATGCTCGATAGCGTCGGCGTCGTCCCGATTCTCGAGTTCGCCTTCGTGTCGGAGCGGGTTGTACGCGTTCCCACTGTGTGCCTGCCGTACCGCTGCGACAGACTCATCGACCACGTCGCCATGGGTGTCGTGAGGGTCACCGTTCTCGATCTCGAGCAGGAGGCCAGCCAGGTACGCAGCTGCATTGTCCCCTTTTGCAAGGTCCTCGAGATCGATTGCCGGGCGGGTATCGACGTCTATCGATTCGATCCGGATTGAGACCGACTCCTCCCTGAATCCGATGTCTCGTTCCATCGACCGGCGCTGTTCGACGAGCGCCGAGTGCGCAGGCGTCCGTCCGGTGAGCTGAACGCGTACCAGGCTGAGCTCCAGCGAACTCGTATCGAGGTCGGATCGAACGTGGTCCTTGGTCTCCTCCGAGATGACGGCGGTTGCTTCTTGCGGGTCGTCGACGCCGGACACGTCTACCTCGATGTGGTCGTACCGAAGGGAGGCCAGTGGAACCTGTTCAGCATCCACGTCTCCATTTTGATGTATTGTTAGCTTCCACGGCCCGTGCGCACGCCGTTCGCCCGGGTCCAAGGGTTGTGGGGAACCTGGGTACAGTGAAAAGGGACGGGAGTCGATCTGTATTCCCGGAGTATGAATATGACCGAGTAGCCAGGCATCCACTGCGGTGTCGCGGAGTTCGCTCGACAGAACCGGTGCGTATGCGCTCGCTCGCGAATCGAGGTCGCCATGGAGCACACCGAAGTGGGGTGTGCCATCGGATTCTTCGAGGTCGTACTCGTCGAGCGGAGAGTCGTAGACGTGTTCGTCCGGGAACGACCAGCCGTCGAAATGCGCAATCTGCTCGCCGTCCTGTTCGAGGGTCCACCGCTCCCAGTTGCCGTCTCGTCCGAGGAACTGCAAGCCTTCAAAATCGAGATTGTCAACCAGATCAGGGAGCGCATCGAAGTCGTGATTCCCAGACACCACCACGATGGGAATGTCCACCTCGTCTAATTTTGCGACCCCATCCTCGAACGCGCCAAAGGCCTCGAAGTAGCGGTTATCCTGGTCGATGAGGTCGCCCGTAACCACCACTGCGTTTACATCCTGTTCGATAGCTTCACCGACAATTGCAGACCAGACAGCCTTGGGAGAGAAATCGGGTCCATCCAACTCTCCTGGAATACGACTGGGGTGTCGCCCCAGGTGAATATCGCCAGTGCACAGGATCTCGATGGAACCGCTCATGATGGATATCAGAGAGTGCTACTGAAAATAGGTCACGGCCATCTTAATATTAATTATATTTCATGTTCCGGGGCTGATCGAGTTTGAAGTGGAAGAATTTCCATCAGCCTACTCGTATCTGAAAATGTCGCTTCGGTGCGAAGCAAGAACACCCCGTGTGCGAGATATACTCGAGAAATGGGTGGGTGGGGTCGATCTATCATGGGTGCATACACGGCCATCCCAGTTGGTTTGAAGCAGAAATACGCGCGGTCAGGCCATAGTACTGAAATTTCGCGTGACGTTCGGTATTCGGTGCTGAGGTGCTGGGTAGCTCTTCTAAAGCACCATAGAAGCTTGTCCTACCCCGGTGAATAAACGAGTATTCATAGCGCTTGTTCACTAACCGTACCCATTGGCTATGTTCACCAACAATTTGGTGGTACGCTAGAGGACGGCTTGGCGCCGTGTCATGAGTTCCTGCATTTCATCGTCTACTGTTCTATTCGAACTTGTCCTAACCAGCCCGGCTATGGTCCTCTCTTACAAACTCGACTTCATCTGCCTGAGCATGTTTTCGACGAATCTCCCGATGTGGTGATTCGGTGTCCAATGTAGCTATCAAAGCGCAATGAGAAAGGACCTCTCCCTCGGAGAGGCCGTCGTGGTACTTTGGCCGGTAGTAGTCGGAATCCACGACTTCGGTCGTTGAGGGAGGTCGACCTGGACCGCTCCCCCACCCCCGGGGACGTCCGCAATTATTTGAAGTGCAGTCCGGCCGCAAGGCTCGGTTGGTGTCGTGGATACGCGACACCCACACACCACCGTGCAAGTGTTCTTGCCGATAACGAAGGGGTGGGGGGGTTGCGGTCGGACAGCTGTAGCATATAAAGCAACACGTCGGTAGGTCATACAATCAGTGTTTCTGCTGTTAGAAGGAGTCTCGTCTACAACTGGCCTCTACAGCCTCGGATATTATTGCATATATGATAAAGTATTTATTAGAGTTTAGTAGTGGTAGTGTGGGCGCAACCCCACTAGGGAACCTGCCCGATTCGACCAAACCGGAAACAGTGAGGTGAAGCGGCAAGAGGACCCACCCCTCTAACTCACATCGAGAACACTTGCACGGTGGTGTGTGTCTGTCAACTCAACCGTCTCCATCACCCAGAACTATTGAAACACTTGCAGGGTAGTCTGGAACCTTATATACTGTTGAGTATTAAGGAAATTAAGATGGTTCGGACGGACGAGAACCCCTTCGACGGGGAGGACCCGATCTTCAAAGCGAAGCATCCGCTGAAAAAGGATAGCTTCGACCCCGATACGATCTTCCACCGTGATGAGGAGATCAACCTCTACGTTAACTCCCTCCAGGATGTCGTCGTTGGTCATGATCCCAACAACGTGTTCGTGTATGGTCCGACGGGCGTCGGGAAGACAGCTGTGACCAAATGGGTGCGAGACAAACTCATCGAGAAAGCGTCAGAGCAAGACGTTCCACTCAAAATCGTCGGTCCCGTCAACTGCCGTAACTACAAATCGTCCTATCGACTCGTCAGTCGCCTCGTCAACGAGTTCCGTCTCCCAGACAACAAGCTTCCGAAGAGTGGCTATAGTACCGACACTGTCTTTGAGTTTCTCTACGAGGAAATCGAATCAGTCGGCGGGAACGTCCTGATAATCCTCGACGAAATCGATAATATCCCTCCCGAGGCACGGAACGACTTCCTCTACGACCTCCCAAGGGCAGAAGCGAGTGAGAACGCAGCAATCGATGAAGCTCGAATCGGCCTCATTGGCATTTCTAACGATTTGAAGTTCGTCGACTCCCTCGAGCCGAAGGTCAAGAGTACATTGGGGGAGCGAGAGATCAAGTTCGGGCCGTACGATGCGACCGAACTCCGCGATATTCTCGGGTATTATGCTGATCTCTCGTTCCACGACGACGTTCTCAGCAGCGAAGTACTCCCATTGGCAGCAGCGTTCACCGCTCAAGAACGCGGGGATGTCCGGCAAGGTTTGAAGATTCTCGAGAAGGCAGGCGAGTACGCGCGTATGGATGGGTCAAGGACCGTGGCAGAAGAACACACGCGTCGGGCAACAGAGTCGATCGAGACAGACGAAATTCTCGACAGCTTCGAGAACGACCTCACGCGCCAGCAGGCACTGACCTACATCGCCACAACATTGGCGATTATCGAGCCGGATTACGACGCTCGGACGAAGCGAATATATAGCCTCTATTCTTCGATCGCCGAAGCCGCCGATAGCAAGGTCCGATCGGAGAGAAAAATCTACGAGTTTCTCGATCAGCTGTCGATGCAAGGGTTCGTCCGGTCGGAAGATCAAAACCTTGGCAGAGGCGGTGGGCGACGGTTCGTGTACCAAGTCACCGACGACCCCGTCGACATCATTAATGCAGTTGTCAAGTCTGATTACAACCGGGCGCTTCCAAATAACGTCTGGGGGATTCTAAAACACTACAAGGAAGACGAAGCGACGTCGTTCGAGGCACCTGACCCAGATGACGAAAAACAGAAACAAATCTGGCAGTTCACGTAACTGGCAGGCCTCTCTTCGGCGAGGGGCTAAAACACTTGCACGGTGGTGTGTGAGTCTGCTACTTGAGACCGGGTTGTATGATAAACACTTGCACGGTGGTGTGTGGGTTCGTAGCCCACATAGATCACTTGCATGGGGGTGTGTAGAGTTAAGGTCTCGGGTCGATGACTGGATCAAAAACTTGCCTATGGGTTGTCCGAGATCAGGTACCGAAGCAACAATTGAAATGAAACACTCGCACGGTGGTGTGTGAGGGTGGGGGACTCTGGGATTTTCTTGGTTCAAAACACTTGAAGGCCGGTGTGTTTGACTGGGGTCATTGCTACCGAACAATTCTGGAAAAGGTGGATGCGAACAATCGGGCTCCGTGTCAGCAATACTTAACCAACAACCTGTCTTGTTGGTTAATGACTGACCTCTTTTCAAATGTCCATCTGGTCTCCCAGTCCCTCGAAGCTACATAACAAATTTTCCAGTTACATTTCGATAGCCGTGTGTACGAACACATCCATAGAGGGGTGGCTGACTAGGGGGAAGTGTTTAGTGGGATTGTTGTAACCGACACCGAGGAAACTAAAGACGTTCATTATTGGACCGCACGCCCGTCGGGTCCGTTACATTTCTGAACGGTGGAGAGTTGGCAGACGGCGCCGACTCGCTTATAAAGCAAGAGCTGAATGCGCGTTTGATTTCGTTCAGCCGGCGAACGGGAGTCGATGCCATCGTGCGATTCGCTGAGATTCAAAAGCGGAAGCAGTGACATAGGTGTTTTCCCGGAGAACACATGGTTGGAGAATTGGTGAGGAATTGGCAGATACTCGAGGAAGTTGGCCAACGTCTGGTTCAGACAGCCCAATCCGGCCAACCGTCACGATTCTTCGCGCGATGTCGTCGAGCAATCTTCGCAGATCAGACCTTCCTCGAATTTCGAGAGTGGATTTGAATTCGAGAGCGACTCACCACAGTTGTCGCAGTGAATCTCTTCGGTAATCCCGACCCCGGCTCCATACCCCACCGTAATCATTTCAGAGGTGCGGTCTCCAGCAATCCTGAAGCGGGCTTCTCCACTCTCATACTCGACTTTTGTGACCGTCATCGAGGCTGAAACGACCTCTAGTGCGTGCCTCTCCCGAATTTCTCGCTGCGTTTGTGGGAACCCCTTGTCCCGTTTCTCGCGAAGGTCCTCTCGTTTCGACTCGACCTGCTCAAGTTCCTCATTGAGTTCTTTTCGCCGCTTCAACGCGTCAACGCGCGAGTCTCGTTCGCCCTCCTGTATGGCTTCGCTGACTTCCTCGATTTTTGTAGTGATCGACTCGCGTTTCTCGTCCAACTCCGCTAACTCCGCTTCCTTCATTTGTCTATACTCCTCCAGTTCGGCATCTGCCGATCGCGACGCCTCTTCGTGTACCTCCCCGATTCGAGGCCTGATCCTGTCCACTGCTGCTTCGCTCGCACTTTCAATAATCTGCATAACCGACGATCGATCAAGACCGGGAATCTGGGATTCTACCGTTTCATCATCAATCGAAGTTGCTGCTAAGAACGTCTCCTCAAATTGCTCCAGGACTTTCTGGGATTGTGAGTCAATGGCGACAGCCTCGAGGTGTTGCTCCTGATACTCGCTCACGGTCTCGATGCCAATTCTGAAGAGAACCACCACCGCGACTCTGTCGTAATACGGAGTGAAATCGACTACGTCGATTCTGACCCCCTCTGTCTCTAACCAATGAGGAACAGAAACTTCGGGAGATTCAGAAGCAATCGAGAGTCTTCCGCGTGGACATCGGCGGCTGGCTTCCTCGAGAAGCTTGTGGAAGAATGAGCTCTCCGGATGGAGCAGCTCCTCGTCGGAATCCAATTCTCGGTCGGGGTCGCCACAGATTACCGGGATTTCCCCAGTCGGCAATTCTGTGTCTGCGTCGTCTGGGACGGTGATGGCCCACTTCTCGTTCCGTTTCTCAATCGAGCAGCCGACTGCCTTCAGATACTTCTCAGCAAATCGCTCGACCCTCGTCTGCGTCACCGCAACCGATGCGTCAGTCATCACTCGCCCCCAAATCGAATCCCTCGAAGACTCCGCTATTGAACTCCTCGAGCTTTTCAGCGAGGTCACGCTGTTCCTGGAGGTCTACTGCCATCGCATCGAAGTCATTCTCGAGGTCAATCTCCGAATCGGCGTTGACCAACCGCTCGAAGATCTCGTCTTCGAAGCTCGTGCCGGATTCCTCTAACCGGCTCAGGATCGAACTGAGCTCGCCGACGCTCTGCTGGAAGAGGTCTATCTTGTGATATAGCTTCTCCAAGACATACTCCTCGATGGTGTCCTTCAGGGCCATGTTGAAGATATAGACGTTCCGCTTCTGCCCAATTCGGTGGATGCGCCCGATTCGTTGTTCGACCCGCATCGGATTCCACGGGAGGTCGTAGTTCACCATGATATTGCAGAATTGGAGGTTTCGCCCTTCGCTCATCGCGTCGGTCGACACGAGGACACCACCAGCCTCCTCGAAGTTCTCGACGATTTGCTCCTTCTCCTCGCTGGAGTGACCGCCATGGAACGAGTGAACCGTGTAGCCCTCGTCTGAGAGCCGGTCCATCACCTGTCGTTGCGTCGCCCGGAACTGAGTGAATACGATCACGCGTCCCTTCTCGACGTTTTCCCGGGCTTCTTCGACGATATCGAGCAATCGCTCTTGCTTGGTGACCGTCTCGGTTTTCTCGATCAACTCGAGGATCGATTCGAGCTCTTCGGCGTGGGCCAGTTCCGACTGTTCGTCCAATCGTTTCTCGATGGTTCCTTTGAGCGCTGCAGGACTGCTGACGACCTCTTTCTGGAGGAGCATCAAGACGAGCTTCTGGCCCTGGTCCTGGCTATACGCCCCCTTCACGTAGTCCGACACCGCTTGGTAGAGTTCACGCTCTTGGGGGGTTGGGTCGAACTTTCGGGTGTCGATGGTTCGGTCAGTGAAGTCGATGTCAGTGTCGGCTCGTCGGTTCCGGATCATCACCTTGCCCAATCGGTCCTGCAGCTCTTCTCGATTGACCAGGGTCTCCTGGTTGCTGTTCACGAAGTAGTGGTGGAACACGTCTCGCGTTCCGAAGAGGCCGGGTCGGAGCAATGAGACCACATTATACAGGTCTGTTAGCTCGTTCTGAATCGGTGTCGCAGTGAGGAAGAACGCATAGTTGTACGAGAGTCGGTCTATCAGGTCGTACCGGTCTGTCTCTTCGTTCTTGACGTAATGAGCCTCGTCGAGTACGAGCACGTCCCAATCTCTATCGAGGACGGTCTTCCTGTGTCTCTCACTCTTGGCCGTGTCGATACTGGATATAATGAAGTCGTGTTCGCTGAATCCCTCGAATTCATCGTCGTAGTTACAGACGAAATCGAGGCCAAACTTCTCACGGAGTTCTGCTTGCCATTGTTTGGCCAGTTGCGCGGGAGTCAGAATCAGAACGGAATCATCTGTCTCACGGAAATGCATCTCCTTCAGAATCATCCCAACTTCAATCGTCTTCCCCAGTCCCACTTCGTCCGCCAGGAGGGCTTTCCCGTCCATCTCGAACAAGGCTCGATATGCAGCGTCGACCTGATGCTCAAGTAGCTTCACCGACTCTTCGTCCAGATGTTTCAGTGACCGTAGTTCTGAATCTGGCTGGCCTGCTTGGAGACGAACTGCTTGAATCGTCCGGAGGTGCTCACCATCCTTGGACTCTTGAGAGTCCGCTGGAAGAAGTTCGTCAGCACACTCATGCGTGACCTCGATGTCGACGAGGTCGTAGCTGCTCATGGTACTATTCAGACAAGAGGTGGTAAAATACGTTGGGCGAATTGCAGTGCATCGAGTAGTGCTCTTGTGTGGGATTCGCTAAGAAGTGTACCTTTCCTACTGCCTGCCACCATAGTGCTTATCTGGTGCTGCCGAAATGTCTAGGTATCCAGATGGCTGAATCAGACGCCTTGTCCAATACCCTGGAGGACACAGTCACGTTGAGTCGTGAGCTTCGGGAAGAGGGACAAATTGACGGGCAAGTAAAACTCTACAACGTGGATGACGAGCGAGAGTTTGAGTCCGATGCGGAGCTCTTCTTTGACCGGACGTTGATGACTCAAGGTCTTCGAGAGGCCTTGACCATTCTTCGGGACTCTCTCACCGGGGACGATCCACGTGGCACGCACATCCTCTACGGGCCGTACGGGAGTGGGAAGTCCCACCAGATGGTGGCGCTGTATCATTGCTTCGACGACCCTGTGGCGGCGGGTGAGTGGGCTGCTGATTCGATCGAGGGTTTTGATGCATCACTCCCCGAATCGGCTATCCCGATCACGGTCGCGATGCAGAACGAGCAGTATGAATACCTCTGGGAGCCCTTTTTCGAAGCTCTCGACCACGACCCTGGGACGTTCGAGTCGGGTGGCTACCCTGACATGCAGAAGATTCAGGAAGCCGTCGGTGACGAGACGGTTGCGTTCTTCGTCGATGAACTTGAGGACTGGTTCGATACGCTCCAGGGAGACCGCAAGAGCGCGAACAAAGCCTTCCTGCAGTCGCTGTTGGAATCGACGGCGCTCTCGGACCTCGAACTCTATACAATCGTGTCGGTCCTGCGAGAGGGCTCGGAGGTTCACGACATTCTGAATCGCGAGCAAGCAGTCGAGGTCAACATGAACAATCAGGTGGACAAACGCGAGGTCCTTCGGCACCGGCTGATCGAGTCAGTCGAAGAGAGCGCAGCCCGCGACATCGTAAACGGGTACTACGACGCGTACGACCAGTCCGACCACGTCGACCTTCCCAATGACCTGTTGTCGGAGATGCACGATCTCTACCCGTTCCACCCGGTTCTCCTCGATGCACTCGAGACGCGGTACTATGCCGACGAAGGGAACCAGAACACCCGGGGGATGATCTATCTCTTCTCGAAGGTCCTCCTGGAGATGCAGGATCAGACCGATCTGATCACGCACGGGGACATCGACGCAATCGAGTTCGAGGACGAGCTCGCGAAGATCAACTACGAGCGGCTCAATGCGGCAACAGGCGACATCAAGAATCGGATTGATACTGACGAGGTCCCGCATGGTCGACGGATCCTGAACACGATTCTTCTGTACTCGCTGAAACCGAGCGAGGGTGAAGGCGCGGACGTCTCAGAAATCGTGATGGGTGCGTACGAGACTGGCGACCTCGTCTCTGACGTCGTGCTCAATCTTGAGCGCTTGCACGGCGTCGCGTGGCACCTCCACAAGCTGAATGGAAAGTATGCGATTCGGGATCGACAGAACCCGAACGCACTCATCCGAAACGCGGCGGTCGATGTCTCCGAGACGTCGGCGAAAGCCGAGATCGCGGATTACATCACGGACATCTTTGGGTCGAATGCGTACCCGGTCGGGTTCCGAACGAACGACATCCGGGAGATTCCGGATGACCGCGACGTCACTGTCGTCGTGAAGGACGACCAATGGACGCAGGAGGAGGTCAAGCGCGTCATCACGAACGACGGTCGAGGGCGTGAGTGGCGGAATACACTCGTCTTCGTCCAGCCGTCCGGTGACAAAGCAATCGAGTCCGGGACACGATACATCGACAAGGCGCGGTACATCGAGGGCTCGAGGCAGGTGCTCGCGGACGAGTCGTTGGACGGGGAGATTCGGACGTCGATCCAACAGATGAAGGAGCAAGAGGAGAACGAGCTTCGCGAAGAGCTCCAACTCCTCTACGGCGAGGTGCTCGATGGCGACGACCTCCTCAACGATTTCGACAAGGTCGCGCCGATGGACCTGGACGTGTATGTCATGGACGAGGCTGAGCTCGACGCCTCGAATATCGCCGCGTCCGCAGCAGCCGATCCGTTTGACCTGCAGTCCCACGTCTGGGAGATCGTCGAGGACCTCCTGGACCGTCGCGGTGAGATCTCAGTCGAGGACATCTACGAGCAGTTCCTCCGGGACCCGGAGCTTCCGATTCCGGGGAGTTCGAACGACGTGCTGAACGCGACGGTCACGGCGCTGGAGGACAAGCCGGTGCTCGCGAGGGATTCGGGTGGGTTCCGCGACGACCTCACTGGAAGCTCCCTCGACACGGTCCTCGTCAATAAGGACGACGTGGACATCTGGGGCGTCGACGACGTCGAGCAGGAGTTGCGGCAGCGCTTCGGAAGCGGGGAGCCTGCGATCGACATCGGGAACTTCGAGGTGGAACTCGTCGAGGATGGCGAAGTCTGGATCGATGGCGACAGTCACGACGTCGTGATGCGTGCAATCGGTCGGCTCAACAGCGAGGACCAGTACGTCATCGTGAAGGGGAACGAGATTCTCGACAAGCCACAGTCCGATGCGGCGCTCCGGGACGTCGGCGGTGCGACCACAATTGGTGCGTCGTACCTCCGGGACCAGATCGAGGACAGCATCGAAAAGGATGGGTATGCGAACCTCGACACGATCATCGGCGAGATCCGGGCCGACGAGACCGTGTTTCTCCCGCCGGACGAGACCGAGTCCATCGCTCGAGAGGCGGTCAACGAGTTCCTCGTCGACGATTACGTTCTGGAAGCTGGGGGCCGGTACCTTGGTTCGCTGGGAGACCGCAATCCCACGACCGTCAAGATCGTCCCGACGGTCTCGGACCGGATCGGAGATAAAATCGTCGAGTACATCGAGGACCTGGAGCCGGGCGACCAGTTCACCGTGAACAAGGTCACCGACCGGTTCGACAGTAGCGTCACCGAGTACATGGTGCGGACGTACTTGCTCGAGAACATCGGGAAGGACGAGGAGCCCGAGTACGTCGTCAACACGACCGGTTCGGACAAGGCTTCCGACTGGGTCCCGGGCTACCCGTTCCGGAAGGCCGACACGGAGGCAGAAACGTGGCGCTTCGAGTACAACGGCGACGACGTGACCGCAATGCGGACCAAGTGGCGGAACAACCACCAGACCGGGAGTGTTGACTATGGCGACGTCACGTTCATGCTCCCGGACAGAGAGGGGATTCCCGGTGCGCTCCAGGGGACTGCGGATGTCGATCGCACGCAGGTTAGTTTGACACTCATCCGTCTTTAGTTAGGAGACGAACCGCATGACAGCGGCGGCGTATCGAGGTATGTTTGCGGAAGGAACGAGGAGGCAACGAGTGTGTACCACGAAACCTCCTCATCTCGGATTATGCGTCGGCTCACTACGCTTTTTCCATCTGAGTTCCTCGAAGAGCACGCCGAGGAACTCGGCGTGGTCGAACGTGATCGCAAGCTCCAGATTCCCGCCTTCGTCTGGTCGTTCGTGTTCGGCTTCGCCGCAGGCGAACGCCGAACACTCGCAGGGTTTCGTCGCAGCTACAACTCGACAGCTGACGAGCCGATCTCTCCCGGCGGCTTCTACCAGCGGTTGACACCGTCGCTCGTGGAGTACCTCCGTGACCTCGTCGAGCGAGGTCTCGACGAGGTCGCAGTCCCAGACGCTGTCGGTGCTGATATCGACCGGTTCAAGGACGTGATGATCGCTGATGGAACGGTGTTGCGGTTACACGAGTTTCTCTCCGATGAGTACGAAGCCCGTCACGAGGAGCAGGCTGGAGCGAAGCTCCACCTGCTCCACAATGCTACTGACCAGACGATTGAACGGCTCGACGTAACCGACGAGAAAACACACGACAGCACGCTGTTCAAGACAGGCACGTGGCTTGAAAACCGCCTCGTGTTGTTCGACTTGGCGTACTTCAAGTACCGCCGGTTTGCGTTGATCGACGAGAACGGCGGCTCCTTCGTGAGCCGGCTGAAACAGAACGCGAATCCGGTGATAACGGAGGAGTTACGGGAATGGCGCGGGCGCGCCATTCCCTTAGAAGGCAAGCAGCTCCGAGCTGTTCTCGATGATCTCGACCGGAGGTACATCGATGTGGAGGTCGAAGTCGAGTTCAAGCGCGGGCCGTACGAGGGGACGCGCTCGCTGGATACGAAGCGGTTCCGCGTCGTCGGCGTCCGCAACGAGGACGCCGACGACTACCATCTGTACGTGACGAATCTGTCGAGAGAGGAGTTCTTTCCGGCAGACCTAGCGCAGATCTACCGGTGTCGGTGGGAAGTTGAGTTGCTGTTCCGTGAGTTGAAGACGCAGTACGACCTGGACGAGTTCGACACGAGCAACGAGCACGTGGTGAAGATCTTACTGTACGCAGCGCTGCTGTCACTGCTTGTGAGCCGTGATTTGTTGGATCTGGTCACCGAGCAGGCTGACGATGAGCTCGTGTTTCCACCGGAGCGCTGGGCGGCGACCTTCCGGTCGCACGCCCAGCTCATCCTCCACGACCTCGGTGAGCACCTCGGTTATTCGCCACCGCCGCTGTTGGAGCGGCTGATCAAGGACGCACAGAAGATCCACAAGCAACGACCGATCTTACAAGAGACGCTCGCTACCGCTACGCAACCGAGGTGTGAGTCTTAACTAAAGACGAATGGTATTCTTCTAATTGGCTCTTTGCCCTGTCATTAATCTTCGACCCCCACTTTTTCACATCTTTCTCAATTGTTCCGGCCTCTGGTGCATACTCTAACATTACAGTGAGAATTAGAGAGGCAACAGGGTTGAGCTCGTTAGCTTTAGTGGGGAGTCCGTATCTGAGTGCCTCATATGGAATAACTCCCCCACCAGCCGTAGGATCCAAAATAGTAGGAAGTTCTCCATCCCAAAACTCCCGAAGTTGCTGGTGAAGTTCGGCTCGTTGCTTCTCACTAGGTGATGATGTAAATGGGCGAGGATATCCATAATGGTCTCCTAAAGAACCACTCCTCTCGCTTTCTGTGGCCTTTTTGCGCTCTACGTATTCAGAAAGGGAAGAGGATATCTGCTCTTTTGGTCCAATCTGCATCCACCGAAGTAGCTGATCTGGATCGGTTCCCTCCGGAAGTATTGATGCTAGAATTGCGAGACGGGATGCCGGTGTAGGCCTCCTAGCATACCATGGGTGTAAATACCGGTGAGGAGGCATATGCTTCGGATTTGCTTCTTTTAGATTTTCAATACCAACTGCTTTGAGCGGTAGCTTCCCTTCAACGGCAAGCGACTTCAACGGCTCACTATCCATCTCCGGAGTTGATTTTTCACTCATTATTAGATGTGGTCGGTCAGCAGCGTTCGTAGCGCCTTCTCGCCGTTCGGGCTCGACGGCGACCGACACTTCGCGTGCCAGTAGTAGCACTCTTCGTCACTCATTCGCGCGATACCACGACAGAACGCCCGCATCCGGTCAACCCGCTGAATGGGCTTTACACCAAGGAAGCCCAGAGCCAATCGAACGCCGACGGTCTCCGGGAGGAACACCTCGGCAGCACCGCCAGCGGTGAGTACAGACTCATCTCGGTCTGCCCCACGGAGCGTCTCCCGTACCAGCGGGAGGATAGAGCGGAGCCGACTCTCAGACAGCCGCGTGACTTTCATCGCCGTCCAGTCGTCCCACTCCCATCTGTCGACCTCTGGATCCGCTGACTCTCCGAACACCGATTCGAACGCTTCCGTCACGAGGCCCCGATTGGGGTTACCACGCTGGAGACGGTCACGACGAGCGGACGCCTGCGCCTCGGGCAGTAGTTCGTACAGTGTCAGCGATGCACCCTCGGCGTCGTCACGACGGACGAGCGCGAAGGTGGGGCGGCCCCCGTAGACGCTACTGCCGAACTGGCCCGCTCCGATGGTCTCGTCTTCGGGGCCGAGTGTTGGCGTCGCGTCTGCGTCGGGGGTAGGGTGGGACGTCATTGCTGAACCTCTGCGGGTACTTCGACCGGTCCTCGGCCTTGAACCTTCACGTCGATGTTCGTCGAGCCCAGCTCGTCCTGAAGTTCCGCGAGCACGTCGTCTTCCGCGCTCGTAATCGGCTCGGGGTCGTTCAGGTCGACGCGGAACTTCAGTTCGACGAGCGACGCGCCGTCGAACGGGTCCGGCTGGTTCGTCACGCGGGAGAACTCGTCGATACCACCGGTAAACTCGGCCTGATACGACGCCCCGGCCGACGACTCCGTCTTGTACCGCATCCGTACCGAGACGTTGTCTGCCCGGTCCTTCAACGCCTGGCGTTGAGCGATGAACGAGCCCTTCGACAGCTGGTCATCGCCCCCAAGTTCGATAGTGACGCGCTCAATCCCAGGATTACTACCTGAGGACGCTTTTCCGAGTGCGTGCGTCCGAACCTCGTTGAAGGCTCGGGAGGTAGCCATCAGACTCGTCGACCGCTCCCAGTCGTTCGGTCCGTCACACCGCGAACAGAGCCCGTCAGGCCCCAGATGGTCGACTTCCCGTCCGCACTGGTGACAAGTCAGCTTCTCGGGCTCGTGTTGGGCGCAGTACTGCTGGTCGACACCGATTTCGTTAGTACATCCTTCCTCTGCGCACGTATCCTTCGTCGTCTCCGGTGGTCGGATGACGTCGTGGTGGACATCGAGGAGCTCGTTGACATCGGTGTAGACGACGTACTCGTCGCCAATCTTGACGTCCGAATCACGAATACTCGTGCGGACGTCTGGCGACTCGGAGAGCGGATTTGCCTTCCGCCAGTTCTCAGGGCGGTCGTCCTCGTCGCCGTCCCAGTAGGCGAGGCCGTTCTCGCCGGCGGTGCTGTCCCAGTACGTGTACCCGGCGTCGTCGACCATCTTCGCCACCGTCTTTCGCAGCGGCTTAGTGTTGAGGAGGTACGGGAGTCCGGGCTTCTTCGCGAACTGCGTGACCAACTGTTCGGTGGTCATGCTGTCCTGGGTCTGCTGCCAGAGCTTCTGTTTGAAGAACGCGACCCCCTTCGGACCCGCGTCAGCACGAATAAGCCGGTCTTCGAGCGTCTCTTCGACGGCGTTGACGAGCGTCGTGCCACCGTTCGCTTCAGTGGCGTTGATCGCCAGATGCGTCAGGCCATCTCGGTCGACGTAGTACAGGTGACGGTACACACCCCGGACGAGCTCACCCAAGAGTCCGTGCGTCTGATCACGGCGCTCACGGAGCTCCTCGATCTGCTCGTTGGAGAGGTCGGCGGTCTGCTGGGAGTCGTCGAGGAGAGCCTCGATGGCTTCCAGCTGACGCGCCTCGTCGATCGCACCTTGGATACGTTCCTTGTCAGGGGCGAGGAAGAGGACGTAGTTCTTGTAGACTCGGCTCTGGGTCTCGCCACCGTGCTTCGAGGCGGATTTCTGGTACAGCGTCTGAATCTTCTCGGGGGTCTCGCTCCCACCGTCGGAGACAGGAGCGGTATCCATGTGCATCACCGCGAGCTGCGGCTTGGAGACCTTGTCCGGAAGGTCGGCTGGTGACTCAGGGAAGACGACGGTCTTGAAGCCGCCAGTTCCGATCTCGGAGTTCTCCAGCCGGGATTCGAATCGGTTCCGGGCCTGCGCGTCGGGCGTGTTGTCCACCCGCTGGTCGATAATGCGGATGAGGTTCGGATCGGACTTGAACCGGACGCGCTCCTCGTCGTAGAGGTAGTAACACGCGACGTTCATGTCGCCGCCAGACAGCGCCTCCAACGCCGAGTCGTAGTTGTCGAAACGGATGTCGGGATGACCGAGTGCGGCGTTCATCTCCGCACGCGTGAGTCCGGTTGCTTGCTCTCCGTAGGCCAGGCTATGCCAGAGGACTGTTGTCGTCAGATGGCCGCCCAGCGGTGGAATCCCTTTCTCCGTCCACTTGCGATCTTCAAGCTGGGCATGGGCGGTATTGTCTTCGCTATAGATGTCAGCCGAGACAGCCGCACTCAGGTCGACGAATTCGAACAGCGTCTCACGAAGCGTCGAGTCTATACTCCCGTCGGGAGCGTTGTCAGCGGGCGTGAGGTCGTACAGTCGAATCCAGTGGCGGTCGTAGTGATCGGGCTGGTGGTTCCAGAGGTAGTAGACCGCCCGTGCGAGGAGCTTCAGTGCGCCTCGGGTTCGCTGGAACTTCGGAATCGTGTCGATCTTCTCCGTGAGCGTATCGATGATCGTCGGGTGGAACGGGTATTCGCGTTCCAGCCGGTCGACGAAGCTGGCGTCCGTCGCCTCCTGCGGGAACTGTCGGTCACTCCCCGCGTAGTACTGGAAGTACGATTCGGCGAGCGTCTCTGCCTGGTCCCGTTCGATCTCCTCGAAGAGGCGGTGTTGGAGAACTTGTCCGACTTCGTTTTCGGAGGTCGGCGTGACGGTCTTGTGCTGTCGACGGCCGATCTGGTTCAGTTCGTCGATGAGCGTCCGAACTTCCTCTGCCTCTTCTTCGAAGGCAGTGTCCGCAATACTGTATACGACCGTGACCTCGTCGACCTCTGACGCGGTTTCGAGGAGTGAGAGAACGAAGCTCAGGGTCTGGCTGGCTAGCGTCGCGTTCCCGACTTCGACTGCGGACGCCGCCTCGAGGTAGGCTGCAATCTCGTCGATGAGGATGAGGGCAGGACCATCACCAAGCTCGAACAGCCCCTTCAGCGTGTTCCCACCAGGTGCATTCCGGTCCTGATCATACTCTTTGATATACTCGTAGCCATCGAGGCCATACAGCTGGTAGGCGATTTCTCCCCACATCGTCCGCGTGTTCGGAGCGTTCGGGTCTGACCGGTCGCTCCGGGCGTTTCGGGCGTCGACGTGTCCCCCTACGAAGACAGACGTGTCGACGTCGAGGCCCTGATCTACCGCATCTATATAGGCAGCACCGAGGTCTTCCTCACCCTCGACGAGATGGCGGTTTAGATCGTCGATGTCGGTCGGATTATTCGCGAGGTGGTACGAAGCGATGAGGTCGTGCGTCTTCCCGCCACCAAAACGGGTATCCAGGCACAGAATACTGCTGGAGTAACCACCGCTATCGTACCCACCAGCCGCGAGGAACCGCCCCGCGAGGTTGCTCAGTAGCGTCCGAAGCCCGTCGGTCGGGTACGTCATATCGAAGAACTGCGTCGCATCCCGATAGACAGGAGCGGCGTCGTCCGGCGAATGTGCGACAGTTGCCAGGCTTGCGGCGAACTGGTCCTCCTGTAGCGTGCCGTCGAGGACGTCTCCCCGGGGAGTACATGCTTCAAACAGACTCGGATAGTCTGAGCTACTCATGAATCAACCCCCTGTTGCCCCGGTTTGGAGACGATGATGAACTCCCCACGATCGCTATTGTTGATGAGTGCGTGAGCGATTTCTTTCGACTCAGCGATGTCGATCTTGATTGGCTCGCCCACCTCTGCATCGAACTTATCGAGTTCAGGTCCGGACAGATTCACTCGTCCAGACCTCCCCGTGTTTTTCCCTATTTGTTTACGAGTCATCCGGATGTTTTGTCTGGCTTACCGAAACAACATAACCTTTACTTAGACTAAGTCGGCTGAGTGACCCTATTGGACATCGACGGATAGGTGTTCAGGGCGCAAATTGGAGGGTAAACTTCCTTGGACTGGAACCTGCTGCGCAGAGATTCAACTGACTAGCAGATGAGTAAGAATAACCAAAATGGAAGGTAGCAGATGTTTACATCGTTCTTTTCGACAACTAGTGACCCGTTTTCTCGCACCTCTTTCGGGAGGCTATCCGTGATGATGAAGCGGTATGGTGCTTCGTAATCGAGGTCACGGAGATCCTCACTATCGTCCTCAGTATGCTGCCCGACACCGGGGTCAAACTCCGTCGCGATTTGTTCTGCCGACTCAGTATGTGGATGGTAAGAGAGAATGAACGGCAGCACTTTCCCCTCTCGATGGAGAACATAATCAACTAATCCGGCGTCAGTTGGACAGTACTCGACTTCGTATGCTTTCACCGCGAACGACAGACGCATCGCGTGGTCGAACGCCACAGTTCGAGCCAATTTGTACTCGAAGTCGAAATTGAGATCGTTCTGCTGACTGTATTCCTCGAATCCGAAGTGTTCCTGGCGCTGTGAGAGTAGCACAACGTGTCGAGGATTGCGAAGATAGAGTCGCGTTCGTCGGTGGCGTCGCAACGAATAGTCGTGAGACTCAGTTACTGCGATTCCATCGTCGAGGATGCCGAGGTAGCTATCGACCGTTCGTCTATCGACGCCGATTCGGTTGCTTATCTCCGTGTATTGGAGCTCCTCACCCCCCTGACTAGCAGCAATCGAACTCAGCCGATGAAGGTTCTCGGGGTTCTGAATAGAGCCGTATTTTGCTAGTCCCTTGTAGAGGTATAGGAGAAAGTGCGAACGGACAATCTCGTTTCTGATGGAGGAGTCGTCAGTCTGGTGTAACGTACCACCTTTTCTCAGGTAATCACGCGCAGCGTCATGGAAATCGTCGCGTTCGGATGGATTGAAGAACTCGAAATATAGCGAATTGAGGGAGTCGATCGCGGAATCAATGCTAGTGTCGGATGATTTCAGGTTGAGTCCCCTCCGAACATCTTTGATTGGATGCGGGCCAGCAATCCGATCAGACCGGAGGGATTCAAGCTCTTCCCTAAACTCGTGGTTGAAATCAACGCTCAGCCCTCCCTCTTCTTCTGGATGCCCGATGGTGTCAACAAATTTCATCGGGAGTACTCCCCAGGGTCTTTCGACGTGATCAATCTTATCGGCCTTCGTTAGTTCACGGAGGTTGACCTGCTCCTTGACGATTCCTGTCAGGAATAGATAGGTGTCCTCATTTACGAACTCTAAGAGGGTCTCTTTCTCATTCTCGTCAAGGTTCAGAATATCGACATCGTCTATGAGAATGTACTTCGTTCCATGTCGAGGAGCAATATGAGAGTAGAAGTAGTCAATTACCTGCTTCAATCGTTCAATTCCCTCACCCGGGCGTTCTAAATGGTATTGGGATGCCTCAAGGGGGAGGTAGAGTATCTGACGTGGTGAGATAGATGAGACTATGTCGAATTCAGGGTCTTTTGGAGGAAATTCGGTAGTCCCTATTAACGCCGCCACGAGTTGATACAGGAGCGTTGTCTTGCCAATCCCTGTCGACCCATAGATTGGATAAACTAAGTTGTCAGTCCCTTTTTCATCGTGCTTGTGTACCGCTTCCAGAATCTTATGGAAATCTGAACGGGGTGTGAGATCTACAGCCTCCTCCAAATCTTGACCTACTCCCTCGCTCCACCATTCGTTATGACGCTCGGCGTCGGCGATGAAATCCTCAGCTCGGGATTCCTCAGTCATGTTGTCTATGATTATTCGGCCAATCATAAGTATTACTCCATCTTGATGTCGCTATCTGAGAGAGTACTCTCGTTCGCTCACGGCATATTAGGTGAGTAGAATAGATGGGGACAAGGTGGCTGATATTGATTACAAGTCCAAATATCTCCCAATATGCCTGCGTGGGCCTGCTTGAGGGAATAATCACCTCCAATATCTCGTTTCACCTATTTCAAAAATAGCGTATTCCGACTTACGCTAGTGGAAAGATATTTGTCGACGGTTGCCCATGTCGTTGGTAGATGCCGACGCAGGCCGACATCGAGGATGGGAAAAGAATCGACATCACGGTCCAGGTGGTGGCTGAACTGGACCGGCCAACGAGTAAAATGGCCAAGCGGCTCAAAGTCCGCGACACTGCGGGTAACGAGTTCCCGCTCGCAATCTGGAACAATAACACGCTGAGCGACTTCGCTTGGGAGTCGGGGCGCTGGTACGAACTTGAGCACGCAAAAGGAAACGAGTTCCGGGGTGAGAAGAGTCTGAACGGGTCTTCACGACTACGCGCTGAAGTCGTCGGATCACCCTTGGATGACACCGACAACAGCAGCGCGTCAGAGAAGAGGTCCGGGGATCAGCTATTCGACACGCTTCAGGATAATCTTCCGTACCTCTCGCTGTTCCCCTTCGATCGCCACTTCGAGACGCTATCTGTCTACGAGTACCGCATCGAAGCCGACGACGCGTTCGAGGACAGTCCGATGGACGCGACGTACAATCTCGCAGCGTATCTCCGCTCGTCCAGTAACGCGGCCGTCACGCACGCGGGCGTGATGTCGCTCATATCTACCGAGCCGCTGGAGGCGTACCTGCCTGACCCGTTTACACTCACGGGTGAAACTCGGGTCACCCTCCGAGCTGACGACACGGCTGACAACGAGACGATGGTTCGTCTCCTCCAGCAGCTGATGAAGAAGAGCATCAGAACCGACGAGTACGAGACGGGGCGGGTGGATCGTATCCGCACGAAGGAACCCGTTATCAGTGGGCCAGAGGGACTCTTCGAGGCGTGTCTCGCATATCGGCTTAGTATTGAGGTGCTTCCCTCCGGTGACGCCTACGTCGGGGTTGAGGCTAGCCACCACGCCCGCAGCCAGGCGACCGTCGACGAGTACATGAACCGAGTGAGCGCGACGGTCGACGAACTCGTCGACACGCACGTCGAACACGACCCAGAAACCTACTCGACGCCCGGGAGCGGGCGACTCAAGGGCGTCTCAGACAAGCGGTTCACAGACCCGATTCCGGACTTCGGAAACCAGTCGCTCGCGGACTGGTACGAGCGAAAGGACCGCGTCTCGGACGAGATGCTGGAACAACTTCGTTCGGAGAACCCGCGGCTCGTCGAAGTGCAATACAACCCCAACAGCGACGAGACGAGTGTCCACGTCCCGCAACTTCTCCGCGTCTCCCCGCGCAAAGAAGTCGTCAAGCAGTTGGCTCCGCGTTTCCATCGGGAGTGGGATCGTCGCGCGAAGATGCTCCCTGAAGAGCGATTCCAGAAGGCGACGCAGTTCATTACAGGCCTGGATGAACTCCCGGCAGTCGAGACAAGCATCGACCCGACGCCCGTCGGGCCGAGTATTTCGTTCATGTCCACGGAGGTCGACCGCGCGGACAATCTCCGGTTCGGTAACGACCGCACCGCTGACCTCCCCGGCTCCGGGCTGAGTCGATACGGCGTCTACCGTCGTCCGTCCTCGTTCAAACTCCACTACCTCGTCCCGGAACGGTATGCAGACGACTTCGTCGAGTTCCGAGGTCGGATCGAGAAGCAACTCGAGGACATCAACTGCTCGCCGGACGAAACGTCCTACAGCGAGTACGTGTTGGGTCGTGAAATCGAGTACAGTAACGCAGCCGCTGCCATCAGCGATGTCGACGCTGTTCTCGCTGCTGTCCCATCGCCGACGAACGACTTCATTCAGGACGGTACCATCGACGACCCGTACGGGGAGTTCAAGAAGGCGCTCGGCAAGCAGACGATTCCGTCGCAGATGGTCCGAGTGGACAACCTCGACAACAAATGGGTCGTCCGCAACACCGCGCTCGGTATCGTTGCTGGCGCTGGCGGTGTCCCTTGGCGTGTCGACCAGATGCCCGGTGATGCCGACTGCTTCGTCGGCCTCGACGCGACCCGTGACCCGGATACCGGACAGTTCCTCGGCGCGAGCGCGAACGTCGTGCTCGCAGACGGGACCGTGTTTGTCTCGAAGACGCAATCTCTCCAGTCCGGAGAGACGTTCGACGAGGACGCCGTTGTCGACGTACTCAAAGATGTTCACAGAGAGTTCGTCCGGGCCGAGGGCGAAGCACCCAACAGTATCGTCGTTCACCGCGACGGTCGACTGTTCGAAGATGTCGACGCCATCCTGGCCCCGTTCGACGGGACGGGAATCGACATCGACATCCTCGACATCCGGAAGAGCGGGGCGCCCCGTGCGGCGTTCCGACGTAACGAACAGTTCCGCGTCGACCACAAGGGGCGCATCTTCATCGCGCAGAACGACGACTACGGCTTCCTCACGACCACGGGCCGACCCGAATTCGACGATAGCGATGGACTCGGAACCCCGCGAACGCTCCGCATCGTCCGGCGAGCGGGTGAGACACCGATGCAGACGCTAATGGAACAAGTATACTGGCTCAGCGAGAGCCACGTCGGGAGCGCCCAGCGGAGCACACGGCTTCCGATAACGACCTACTACGCGGACCGGTGTGCCGAGGCTGCACGGAAGGGGTACCTCGTCAACGGCGAGATCATCAGAGGAGTACCGTACATCTGACCGCGTCCAGACGAGCAACCAACACGACAACAGGGGAGTCAATTCAAATGGGGAACTTCGACGAACATCTCAACGCGGGGAAGGCCGCCGGACTACTTGCTGCCGTAGTCGTTGGCTTCCTCGTTCTTGACCGCGGTGGAGGCATCGGAGAAACAATCATCGTCGCCGCCGGCGTCGGCGGCGTCCTCGTGGTAGGATCGCTACTACCGGACATCGATCATCAGGCGTCAAAACCACGGCAAGCTGCTGGCAGTCTGGGGGCACTCACGGTCGTCGGGGGCGTTATCGGACTCGTCGTGTTCGCACCAGATAGCGTCGCGCTACTCGGTGGACTCGTGAACACACTGGGTGTCGGTGGGAGTCCGTCTACTCTGGGTATCGGTGTTCTCGTGATCGGTGCGGTCGTCCTCCTCGCCACCGGTGGTGACACGTTCGATTCACTGACCACGCATCGTGGGTTCACGCATTCCCTGGCGTTTGTCGCCCTCGTTGGCGTCACGGCTCTGGTCGCTACCCAACAGCTCGCCAGTCTTGGTGGCGTCCTTGGTGTCTTCGAGGGACAGAACGGTGTATTAGTAGCCGGTGCAGCTGCTGCCGGAGTTCTCGTTCATCTCGCGGTGGACAGCTAGTGGCACCACCGTGACTGATACCGCGTCACCAGAAATCAAGGACCAAACCAAATGAAATTCGATATACCACTCAACACGGACGAATCGGACGCCAGCCACGTGGAGATATTCAAGAGCTGGCGGTCGTTCTCCGACGTCTTCGAGGGTGCAAAGCGGATGCGCGTGGTCACCTACTGTGATTCGCCCGAGTTCATCCTCGACCTCTTCGAGGATCTGGAGAACTTAGAACGGCTGGAGGTCGTTGTCGGAGACGTCGACGACTATCGCGAGCGACTCATCGATAAGCCAGACCTCGCGGACCGACTGGAACAGCTGCGCCGAGACGACAAACTGGTCATCTACCTCTGTGAGAACAAGGAGGTTCACTCGAAACTCTACTTGATCGAATACCCGGAGGAGGACCACGCAGGCGAGGAAGCCGATGAGGACGACCAGATGACACTCGGTGGAGAAGCGACCACAGAATCGGACTCGTCAGCGGAGGCCAGTGCAGCACCGGCGAAGGTCGTCATCGGGTCACCGAACCTATCCCGCAATGCCTGGTCGAACCAGACGAACGTCGGGGTCGTGTACGACACGACGGTAGAGAGCGACCTCTACGCACAGTTCGAAGACCTGTATCAGGATCACAGAGACTCCTATAACAAGGGGGGTCCTTTCCTCGAGGACCTCTCCGAACAGCTTGAGCAGTCGAATGACGACCGCGAAGAGGTAATCAAACTGTACACGGAGGGGCGCGTTGGGACACAAGACGAACTCGGAGAGGTCCATGGCCGCCTCGCTGACCACATCGATGCTGAAGTTGAGACGGTAGATCTCGCGCTCGATGGCGGAACAAGCTCCGAAGACGAACGCAGTCAATCAGCGGATGACGCCGCGGGAACCGATGAGTCAGCAGGGGACGGTGATCCCGACATGGCTGATGCGCCACAGGATCGTATCACGCTGTCACTCAGGGGGTACGACGAGTCGACGGTGAGTACACTGTCTCAGATGACCGATTTCGACGCGACGGTGTCGAACGATACGCTGACCACAACCCCAGACGCTTTCCAGCGGTACGCCCAGCAGGTCTTCGACGTGCCGACGATGCACCTGAACGAAGACAGGGATCAGCTCAAGTTCCACTACGACGGCACGGTCTACCGCGTCACGCAACCACCGAAGAGTCCGGAGAAGGTAGACGAGGCGCTTGAAGAGATTGAGAACTACTTCGCGACCGTCGACGACTACGGGAATTCCAATAATTCTACGGCGGTCAAGGCGCACATGTACGAAGCGCTCCTCTGGTTCTTCTGGGCGCCCTTCGCGAACCGACAAGCAGTCTTCTACCGACAGCACGGCATCAACCTCGACAAAGCGCTCCCCTACCTCTACATCTTCGGAGAATCGAACGGTGGGAAAGGCACCTTCTGCCGCTTCGCCCTGTCACTAATCAGTGGAAACCGCGTGGAGGCTCCGGTCGACGCTGACGAGATTGGCAAACGGAAAGTCCGGAATCTCAGATCGGCACACACTTCGTTCCCGGTCGTTGTCGACGACATCACCAAGCAGAAAGTGAACTCGTTAGATACGCTCCGGAACTACTGGAGCGGGTGGACCGGGGAAACGTCCTTCCCGATGTTCGCGTTCATATCCAACGACAAGCGGCCAGGAGAGTGGTTCCGGAACCGAGCCAAGATACTCCGATTCGACGTCAACTTCATGACCTCCCATCAGGGTGAGGCAGAAGTGAATCGCCTCATCGACACGGAGAATCCAATCTACCAGTGGTTCGGACATAAATACCTGAACCGTGACCTCGTACTGGGAGAAGACTCAGATGCACTCCGTGAAGTCAGAGCCGCGATGCTGGATCTCTACGAATTTGCTGACCGCCCCGTACCGGACTACTTCCCGACCGAACCGGCCGAGCAAGCGTACGATACCGGTCGGGAGCGCTGGCGTAACCTCATCGACCGCGAGGATGTCGAGATTAGCAAAGACGGGGATACACTTCAGGTGACGTTTCCGGAGTCGATGAGCTTCGAGCTACATGAGTACAAACGCGACCCACCGATGACGGTTCGAATTGAGAAGCGAGGCCTCGATTTGATCATCAAGACGCCGGACGAATTTTTCGACTGGCTTGGTGAGACGACTGCCGACGATCCTAGGGAAGGATTCCTATCTCGAGCCCGAAACCTATTGAAGAGATAACAAGAAATTCGCATAGATTAGCGCACTGTACATGAGGCGCTCCTGTAGCTCAGTGCTGTTGGGTACTTGGATTAATTGTCGTTCGGCTATGTAGCCGGAGATTCTCGTCCAAGGGGGGAATAGGATAGCCACGATCGAAATGTGATTTCAATAGAGAGGGCCAATTTCTATTTTAGCGTGTTCGGAATGGCTCTAGTCCAAATTCTTAAACCCTTCCAGAACAGACGTTATCGCATGGGAACTGAAGACCAAGGGGAGGAGAACCGGACGTACCCGATCCACATAGGGAATACGACGATTCGGTTCGACGACCCCGTTCAGACCGCAGAGACGATTATGATCGAAGCAGGAACCGACGGGGATAAAACTGACCAGAAGTGGCTCTACGCTCTGGAAGGAAAAAACAAGCCCAAAGACACTCAGTTCGAGGACTCCGATAATGTCGACCTCAGTGACGAGAATCGGAAGTTCTTCCGAATTGTCCCGAAGGGGAGCGGTCGGTCGTGAGTGAGGACGAAACTTCCACCGGCGAGATGGTTAGACCTTCCCCGCCAGCCAAACTCGCAGAAGAGAACCTGAAGCCTTCGTTTCAGAAGGCGCTTTCGGCCCTCCGAGAAAGACACACACCAGCAGTCCCGGTCGGAAGACACGAAGGAGAAATTGCGGTCTGGCTTGGAGAGTTTGACTTCACCGTATATCAACACTCCTACACGCCAGAGCAAGCGGAGGTGTACATTTTCCTCCCTGAGAATTTCGTCAACAGTGATCCTCACTGGGTTGTGACCGTTCCGCCAGTCGAACGTGCCAATCGAGAGGGGTGGGAAGACAATAATCCTGACCGTCGTGACCAAGACAAGTATCTTCAGAACGACTTGGGAGTCGATCAGGGAGTCACCTTCAGTCTCCGGTGGTCACATTTGAATTTTAAGCCAGAAAAGCCGGAGCACGCTGTGCGTGCAATCGAAGTGATCGACGCAGGCTTCGAAACGGGATAGCATGTCAGGAGCGTACCGTGCCCGTGCAGTTGGTGACAGGTCGTCACCCAGTCAGGCGGCAGAATTCCAGTTTGCGCTCAGTGAAGAGACATGGGAGACACTTGATGGATTCCTGAAGCCGCCAGAAGGTCACCACCTGCATGGTTTACCCGAGCGAGGAGCAATCGGAATCATCACCCCGAGCACGGGAGACAGAAGGACGACGTACCTGTTACAGAAGGTCGTCGAACCGAGCCGGGGAGACGTCTACTTCGACGGCCAGCTAAAGTTCCACCCAGACTATACGCTACGGGCAATTAACGAGGCTGCAGAAGTGCCAGGAGCGGGCCTGATCTTCATCCATACCCATCCAGGAAGCGGTGCGACTCCGTCTGGCCCCGACAAAATAGCTGACAAAGAAGAACTGTACGACATCGGTCTGAATCTCGGCTCGGAGGTCCCACTCGCAGCGGGTATCGTGGCAGATCGTCCTAACCCCGAGACTGGCCAACGTGAATGGTCAGTTCGAGCCTATGAGTTCGTCTATCCAAACTCATCAACAGCAAAAGGGGCAAGCCGTACTGGAGAGGAAACAGGTGAATTCACGCACACAACAGCGGTCCGCGTTGTAGGCGAACGAATCAGAAAGCTCCCAACGATCAGGGATGCTACGGGGCCGGCTGGAACGGGCGGAGCGATCGACTCAGAGGCTCAGGATTCGACGGTAGAGCTCTGGGGAGAACGCGGCCAACAGACGCTTGCAGGCTTCCGCGTTGGAGTCGTGGGCCTCGGCGGTGTCGGTTCACTCCTCGCCGAACAATTAGCACGACTCGGCGTAGGAGAAACGGTCTTCGTCGACTTTGACTACCTCGAACGTGCGAACCTCAATCGATCTTACGGCGCTACATCTGATGATGTCGGTAAGCCGAAAGTCGAGGTGGCAAAGGAGATCGCAGAGCGGTCGGCAACGAACCCACAATTCACCGCACAGGCAGAATACGGAAGTGCAGTAGAGGAAGACGAGGAGCACGCCTGCCTTCCGCAACTGCTCGACTGCGATATCATCATCAACGCCGCCGACACGCATTGGGTTCGGTATCTTCTCGATGAGGTTTCGTATGCTCATCTTATCCCCGTTCTTGACGGAGGTACCGAGCTCATCCCGAATGATGATAAAGATGAACTCGATATCGGGTCTAGATCGCTTATCTCTGCTACTGGACCAGGGCATCCATGTCTTGAGTGCACTGGCCACTGGTTCCACGGATATCAGGAAGAGGGCGTGATTCACGATAGAGAGCCAGATGCCGCCCGTGGAGCTGGATACGTTCAAGGCATGGATGGCGGTGAAGAACTGGCAGATGATGGCGAAGGTGATGAGCGGGCGCCCTCCGTAGCCACGAACAACGGGCTCGTGGCATCACTCTTGGCCCTCCGTTTCCAAGCGCTTGCAGTCGGCATCACCTCACGAGCACTTGTTGGCAGTCAGGAGTATGATGCTCTCTTTGGTACGGTTGACTGGCAAGAAGATAGCAATAATCAAAAACGGATCTCATGCAAGGAGGACTGCGATCGGAAAGAAGCACTCGCACGGGGAGATCACTATGAGTTGCCGACTGAGCCCGATCCGACGTTCCACAAGATTCTTGAAGAACACAGGGAGGGCAATCAGCAACAAAAGACCACCCCAGATGCTAAGGAGAAAGCCGAGAGAAGCGTATTTCAGCGCATTACCGTATATATCGCTCGTCTTGTGAACCGAGGTCCGAAGGGTCGGACTCAGTAAATCTTCTTTTGAATTCGTCTAAGTCGGAGATAAGAACATCTCGGAGTGGCTAGTCAGAAGGTATAAGCCAGAGGGTTCCAATACTGAGTGTATGACCAGCACGCGAGACGAGGGAAACCCTACCTATAGCCAACCCGGACAGGGAACAATCACCCACTGAGACATGGCGGGCGACCTTGGAGTACGTCTGCTTGTTCTCCGGTGCGACGCGCTAGTCGACGCTACGACGATAGCCATCGAGGACCTCGTCGATTACTTCGATGCGGATCTCATCTACATTGTCGAAGAAAAGCTGGACATGCGAACGGTGAGCACTGTCGAACGGACTGCTTCATGTCCGGTAATTCACACACGGCGTAGCGCTGTTCACACCGAGACTGTTGACGGGATCACCGTGTCTATCGTCAACTCGCTCGACTTCATTGGTGGGGCCTCCACCGCCAGCGGACAAGAAATCCCAGAGGATGTCGACTACGTCATCTGTGATGAGATCCAGACGAGCGCCGACTCGGTCACATTGGACGTCTCACTCGATGGTCTCGAGCATATCGCCCGTTTCCAGCACCGAACCGACCGAGAAGTAACGTTCCTCACCGGGACCATGGAGGCCAGTTACGATTTCGTGTGGAAGGCTGACGTCGAAGACGAGAGCGTTCGCCTTCCCGTCCGTGGCGTTGCTCCAACCCGTCGGCAAGGGGCACCCGAACTCGCCTGTATTTCGCTTGATGCGGGCGGCCGCATCGCTGTGTCTACGACCCCAGCAGATAAATTCGGCCTCCGAGCGCTCTCGGGTGTGGGTAAGGGAACCGCCCCGAAGCTCTCTCGGAATGGGTATGAGACGCGTGACGACGTCGCAGCCGCGACGGAACGCAATCTTCGTGAGGTTCGAGGTATCGGTGAGTCGAAAGCGCAGAGCATTCGCCAGAGCGCCCACGCGTTATCCGAAGGATGCGTCATCCGTCTCACAGACGAGGCCGTCCCCGCAGCAGACTACAGTCCGCTGTTCATTGATATCGAGACTGACGGCCTCAACCCGAGTATCATCTGGCTCGTCGGAGTCTACGACCCTGAAACAGACGAGTACGTGGACTTCATCGATACAGAACCGTCGCGAGACAATCCAGGGAAAGCCACCCGAGAGTTTGTTGCGTGGCTAGCCAGCGAGTACGATCGCACGTCCCTCATCGCGTGGAACGGTCACAACTTCGACTTCAAACATCTCAGCCGATTCATCCGAGGACACGCACCGGAGTACGCAGACTACTGGTCGGACTCCGTGTTCGAATACGACCTGTTCGACTGGGCCGTGCGAAAAGACAACGCCATCCTCCCCGGTCGGACGAACCGGGTCGAAGACGTTGCTGAGGCTCTCGGACATGGGCGCGACTCGGCTGCTGCTGCCGTGGATGGAAAATCACTGGCGAAGAGCATTCAGCGGCTTCTCGTATCGCCAGAGCGCGGTCGTGACGTAGACTGGGACACTGCTCGAGCTTACTGTGAGGCAGACGTCCGTGAGTTGGCTGCAGTCTACGAATCCATCGCTGAGGCAACGCCCGGCCACAAGCTTGCTAGTGCTCCTGCTGATGAAAAAACCACACAAACCGGACTCATGGACTTCTAACAATGCACGACGACCACGATACCGACCACAGCCAAACAGACCTCACAACCAGCCCGAAGGACCACACCAACAACGGTGACATCGATTTAGAGACGGATATCCTCCAACTCACCGGCGAGGAGCTCGAGAGTACCTATCCAAATAACCGCTACTTCGGCCAAGTTCACGAGAAATTCAAGATTCCCGCTCGTGAGGAACAGACTGTTCCAGCAGGGGACGTGCTTCCGCCCCAGATTGCTCGAAGCCTTGAATTCGACCCGTGGTGCCACCAAGCAGGTGCTCTCCAGGCGCTCGACCGCGGAGACAACGTGTGCGTCGCGACTAGTACATCCTCGGGGAAAACGCTGGTTTACGGGCTTCATATTGCTCGTCAGTACCTTGAGAATCCGGAGACACGGTCGCTTATCGTATATCCGACGAAGGCTCTCAGTCGCGACCAGGAGAAAGAACTCAACGACTTCCTTCGAAACACGCTTTCACTGGATATCAGTGTCGGTGTCTACGATGGTGACACGAAGAGCGAGGAAAAGTCTCGCATCCGCGAGGAGTGCAACGTCGTAATCACGAACTTCGTTGGCCTGAACCAGTATCTGGAGAGTCACCACCTGTGGGCAGACTTCCATTCGAACTGCTCGCTAGTTGTTATCGACGAAGCTCATATGTGGACCGGCCTCGGCGGAATGCACGTCGCGTGGATACTCCGACGCGCCCAACGAATCATCGACTACTACGGCGGCGATCCGCAGTATGTCCTCACGACGGCGACTATCGGAAACCCCGCAGAACACGCTCTCGCACTCACCGGTGAGCCTGCAGTGGTTGTTGATGAGGATGGATCACCGAGAGGTGTCCGTCACCTCGTCTTTTGGGACCCGCCGATGAGTGGTGACGACGGTCTGAGTGACGACATCGACTCCCCGGCGCTGTCGAAGCGACCGGCGACCGTCGAGGCTCCGGAAGTATGGGCTCATATGTGCCAAAGCAACGTCCAGTCGCTCTTGTTCTGTGATTCGCGGAAGCTCACCGAACTGTCTGTCAACCGTGCGAAGCGGTTCATCAGTGACCGAGAGAATCGATATCAAGCTAGGCCGGACCTCGCGTCGTACCACGCCGGACACGGAAAACAGTCGCGTCGGGGGACGGAGTATCAACTCAAAGAAGGTCACCTCGACGGCGTCTCGACGACAAGCGCCTTGGAGGTCGGTATCAATATTGGCGGCGTCGATGGGACCGTCCTTATGGGATATCCGGGGTCGCGGCAGTCGTTCTGGCAACGAATAGGTCGATCAGGCAGAGGAACGCGAGATGCGCTTTCTGTGTTCGTCCCGAGCCACTCCACGCTCGACCAGTACATTCTCCAGCACCCAGAGTACGTCCTCGAAGAGGACCACGAGAGCGCCGTCGTCGACCTCGACAACAACCCCGTGTACCTCCAGCAACTCAACTGCGCCGCGCAGGAACTCCCCCTCACACGCGATGACGCGAAGGATTTCGGAGGCGAGGAACGACTGGAACGTGCTGTCGAGTACGGCCGACGTAAGGGCGACCTCGAAGGATCACTTGACAGCGGCGTGATGTACGCCCATCGCGACCGCCCGCAGGACGCAATCAGCCTGTACTCCTCCGGGGGAAACACCTTCGACATCCGACTAGCTGGCGATGGATCGATTGATCACCAACCGATCGGCCGTGACCGGGCCTACAGAGACTACCACGAAGGTGCAACTGTTCTCCACCAGGGCGAGCAGTACCAGGTTGTCGAACTCCGAGAGGACATCCCACAGCCGTACATCTCGCTCGAAAAAGCGAATGTGAGCTATTACACTCAGTCTCAAGGCCAGGTCAATATCTACGACACGGTCGTCGAGGACTCGCGCGAGGTCGGGCCGTTCACGCTCAACTGGGGGTATGGAACGGTATCTGTCCACTATAGCACGTACCTCAAGCGAGAAATCGGAAGTGGAGATGTACTAGAAATTGGCAATGAAACCGGTGTCCCGCCTCTAGAGATGCGAACTCAGCTGTGTTGGGCTGAAACTCCCAACGATATTGAACGCGCGATGCTGAACAAACACTCGGAGTACCACAACCCGGAGTGTATTAATCTCCCACCTAGGCTTCATGGGTACCTCGGTGGCATCCACGCCGTCGAGCACGCTATGATCGCCGTCGCACCACTGGAGCTGAAAGTTGATGGCGGCGATATCGGGGGTTTAGCGACGAACCGGCTCCCCGGCAATCCAGAAAAGAGTGGCTGGTTCATCTACGACGGAATCGAAGGTGGTCTCGGGTTCTCGCGATCGATTTACGAACACTTTGAAAACGTCGCCCAGCGTGCGCACGATCTTATCGTTGACTGCTCATGTGGCCGCGACGAAGGATGCCCGGCCTGCACCATGGACGACCGCTGCGGGAACGACAACCGTCCGCTGTACTCTCCTGCAGCTACAGACATCCTCGAACATCTGCTCGGTAATCGGGAAGAGAACGATCTCAACGATCATCTTCCGGAGGTAGATAGCGACGTGACTCTCGTCGACGAACAGCGGCCACCTGCCTCAATCTCGTGATTACCGTTACCTCACCCTGAATAACACCATCATGTCCAGCTACGATCCCGACAACTCCACGCCGCCACGAATCGACAGCCAAAGTACGGGTCAGCCGCCAATAGCCGAACAACATCGTCGGATCATTACCCCTGCCCGAATTGGGGAGTATATCGGATTTGAGCAGTGCCCACGATATTTCAAGCATACTGTTCAAGACATCAAATCCTCTCTCCATCATGATGGTGACGAGTTCGAAGAGGCCTTCCAACCGCTGAATATACTGCTAACAAAGGCTGGAGAGGAGTTTGAAGAGCGGGTTCGCGATGAGATATTGTCTTCAGAGGATGCTTTGACTGACTTATCTAGAGATGCTGAGCACTTTGCCCCAGATGATGATGCAATCATTGAAGCTCTCAAATCTGCTTGCGATAGCCCTGCGGCACCAACCGAACCAACGATATTGTACCAAGCCAGCTTCGTTGACCGTATCGGGGGATGGCAAGTTGCTGGTGATGCCGACCTCATTCTCATCTGGTCAACTGACCACGGGGCAAAAGCCCGAGTTATTGACGTTAAGAGCGCACAGGAAGAGAAATCGTATCATCAAATCCAGGCGGCCACCTATGTTGATCTACTAAGACGCTTAGTTGAGAGTTCTGGCATACTTGAGAGCGATCGAATTGAATGTAGTGGTGGAATTATTACCCGCGAATCCGCGTATATACCACCTTCCCCAGAAGTTGTCCCGAGCTTTGATGTAGATCCTCGAATCACTGACGTCAGACGGTTATTGGCCTCGGATGGAGACCTTGCCTCCATCGCAGAAGAACCATTTGAGGATGTACCTTACCAGCTGAATGATAAGTGTGCCAATTGTGCGTACAACGAGAGCTGTCTGACCGACGCTTATGAAGACGGTCACCTTAGACTGCTGGGGTTATCGCCTGCACAGCAGGCTACCCTCCGGGAAGACTACGGGATCGAGACAGTCGACGAACTCGCCAATCTTGCTAAACCCCCGGAGCCAGAGGATTGGTATCCGACGGAGTATAGCGGTGTTTCCTGGGAAAAGGAGACCTATCACCAATTGAAGAGTACGCCTGGAATCGGGGAGCAATTACCCACACTACTGTATCGGGCGAAGGCGATGGCGGATTATCTGGACCCTGAAGGAGGCGAGATAATTGACCGCCCCGTTCCGTGGGTTCCGGGTACGGGGCGCTGCCCAATACCAGAGGACGAACCTCCTGAGGGTACGAATATCTCCCACGACTGGCTTCACGGATCGATGGTTCGGGTCTACCTGAATGTCCAGGTGGATCACCTCCGGGACCGTTTGCTTCAGTTGAGCGCACGAGTCTCTGCGACAGCTAGTGAGGCGGAGTCTCAGCGTATCTCTGTTGTCTCAGAGGGTGCCCCGGATGCGACACAGGAAGCCCATTCTGTTGAACGGAATCTGCTTGAGACTTTCATAACCCGTCTTTACAAAGCGATTAGGAAGGTCGGGGGAGAGATTGAGTTCTCAGGAGTTGAGCAGACTGACCCTCCTCTTCACTTTTACCTCTATACTGGAATGGAACGGACCGCGTTAGATGACGCATTCGACCGCCATACAACCCCCATCGTCAATTCGTTCCAGTCCGTAGTTGAAGGACCTCCCGGCCACGACCGGCCGATGGTGTCGCGCCTTCGTCCTACCGTAGCAACTCATACTGCAGTTCCGACTCCCTCTCCTGGGATCCTCCCTGCGTACGATCATCTGTTCCCTGTTCGGGATGATGTTTACCGAAAGTCGAAAAGCAGCGAGGAATGGTCATACACACCGGTGGGCGCAGATGAAGACGGCCCCATACACCTGCGATCTGTATTCAGTTATCGGCTATTTGATTATCGAGTAACCGGTGACGCGCGATCGAGTTCAGGAATCGCACTCAATCCACGGGAGCGTGACTTCATCGACGGTATCCCCACCAGGGTTCGGTACGGGGCAGAGATTCCGCTCGGATACCTCTGGTCTGCTGTAGGCCGTATCGATGATGAATGGGTGGAGGAAGTAAAATCTCGATATGACGCTCCCGAGCAAGAACTGGATCGGTTCCGGTATCACGATGTTAATACCAAGACGAGGGAAATCGATACGGAGGATATTCTAGCTCTTGGGCGACACTTCTGCGATGTGCTTGAACACGTTGAGCGCTCTCTGAACAGCCGAGATGCCGTGCTCAATAAGGAACCGTATTCGATGGACCGATTACCCACGGATGCATATTCTGCTCCGTCCCTTGCGACAGCTTGCAGACGGTATTTGTGGATTGAGCATACGGCCCAGCGGAAAGAGGAATACGACCACTACCGGAAGCTCCCGACTCAGCGAATGCTCTCTGGGAAGTCGATTCCTGTTACGATCAACAATGTAGAGGAGAAAAACAGCCGCACTCTCCATGTTGAGGGAGTGATTCGGTTTGACCAGCCCTTCCGCCTGAACGAGGAAGAAATCCGCCGAGCTTGTCGTCAAAAGGGGAGCGATGGGTCATCCAGTGGGTCATGGATGGTTGCAAACCCCTATGATTTCGGTCGACTAGGGACCGAGACAATACAGCCATACGAGATTGAGTCTGGTGTCCAAGTCACTCTCGACACTCTGGATTTGGATAGCAGATCTATCTCTTTCGACGCACACAACTTCTATGGTGTTTCCGACGAGTTCGGACGAAGCCATGATAAATGGACTACTGAGGAACGTTATGACACTCCAGATAGCACCTCTACCCACCTTGAGAGTGGCGAGCAGGTCATCTTAGACCCTCAGACGGATGACATCACAGCTGGGCGGGCAAAGACGGCCTTAGACTATGCTGACACAAACGAACTCCACAGGGTGCTTGAACAAATTCGGTTCGGTGACAAGGTATCTCCGAAGGCCAGTAGCATTTCTCAATCTGGAATTGATGAGTTTGTGAATTGGCTTTCTGATTCCTTTGGCCCAGATTCACTTCCAAGCGATGAACAACGGGCGTTCATCACGGAAGCAGAATCACAAATTGTTGGCTTACAGGGCCCCCCCGGCACAGGAAAGACTGCCGGTGCGTTCGCACCAGGGCTGTGCGCTCGAATGTATGCTGCGGCAGCCGATGACGCTTATTTCGCTGGGCTGGTCACGGCTCCTTCAAACACGGCGATTGATGAGTTGCTGGAGGATGTGGCAGAGACGCTCGCGGCAGCAAGCGGTGATTCTAGTGAAACGCCCTCTAAAATATCGACTAATCTGGAGAACGCTCACTTGATTCGCATCGCTGATGATGCACCTGAAGATGCCCCAGACAACGTCACCTACATAGACTACAATGACTCAGATGACGACCACCAGTTGGAGCAGCTTCGAACGTGGATCACGGCTGGGGGGAGCACCTCTAATGAAACTGGTTCTGGAGGTCAGGCAACTTTGGGCAGCTTTGGAGCTTCCATAGAGGACAGTGGTGACACCGACAACCCCGTACAAACGCTTGTATTCGCTACACCGGCGCGTGCATGGCGTCTGGTGAGTAAGCTGTGTCCTGGTTCTGAGGATGAAGATACTGCCGATCAAGAGTATTGGGACGTGATCGCTGCTGATGAGGCATCCATGTTGACACTTCCTAACTTCCTCTTAGCGGGGAGTGCGCTTGCACCGGGAGGACAGGTGTTGGTCGGGGGTGATCATCGTCAACTCCCGCCTGTACAGAAACACGATTGGCCTGAAGAGGCCAGAAGAGATATTCGAGCAACTGTCCCATACCTCTCAGCTCTTGATTATGTCCGTCTCCTACGTGGCGAGGACGATGTATTAGAACAAGAGCGACAAGATGAGTGGGTACACGAACACAACGCCACACCAGATTCGACTGATATCCCGTTCTACCGATTATCCCGAACCTATCGGTTTGGGACAGTGACAGCCGATCTGGCCCGCCAGACAGTATACCGTGCTGATGGTATAGAATACCAATCTGGACGTGAGTCAGCACCCAGTGCTGTCGTTGATGGTGATTTACCGGCTCCAGTGAGTGCTGTTTTATCGGATGCAGCGGTGACACTGGTCACGTACAATAGCGACGAGGATTACCAACAGTGGAATCCGATTGAGGCTTCACTGGCATCGCGATTCGTCGAAGCTCGAAGCAAAAACGCTTCGGCTGGAGTTGTGACACCTCATAACGCACAACGAAGTAGGGTAACTGCCCTTCTTGAAAGTGAAGTTTCTGAAGGTGAAGACCCATCAGGGGTCACAGTAGAGACAGTCAACCGTTTCCAAGGAGGGGAGCAGGATTTGATGGTGGTGAGTGCCACTGTTTCTGATTCTCAGTACATCTCTAAAGAGAGCGACTTTCTGTTGAGTGAAAACCGAGTCAATGTCTCGTTGACTCGCCATCGGGAGAAGCTGGTCATCATCGCTCCTGAATCTCTCCTCGGGTACATCCCAGCTGATCCAAGCCTCTATGACGAGACCTTGATTTGGAAAGAAATCGCCCGAGGGAGTGGTGAAGCACCCACCGGCTTTACGAAACATCCTGTCTGGGAGGGGGACCTCAGTGAGATACTCGATGGAGAACTGCCAGCCTCTATCGGTGATGATCCTGTTGTCCGAGTTTTCAATTATGAACCTGCAGAGCAATCGGTTCAGAGCGAAAACTCCAATTCATGAATGTGGATTTTCGCCACTCAGCGGTCGAAATAAGATGAGACTACTTCTCCCAATGCACGAGTGCTGGCGTGACTCGTTTGGTTGACTCAGTTTTCGTAGACCTCGTCGATCGCTTTGACGAACTCACCGACGTGTTGTGTCCCGACGAGCACGGACTGGGCGTTCGCCCGCTCGATCCAGACGCCCTGATTCCCACTGACGTTGTAGGCGATCTTTCCCGGTACCCAGCGAATGCCCCAGCCCCCGAACTCGCGAAGTGGATCGTACTGTCTCGACTCGTATCGGTTGATCTCCGTCCACGAGATTCGGCGAAAAGAGCGGTGAAGTGGCCACAACCTGAGGTAGAGTCCGTCAGCTCTGACTTCGGTCTCGAGGCGCAGACTGTAAAGGAACAACGCAATAACGCCGACAATTATGAGTCCGATCCAAGAGACTGGCCCGAGAACAAGCATGAGCAGTGCGATTCCGCTGAGAGGTGCCCAGAGCCACCGCTGGCGAAACCGTTGTACTTCTCGGTACGTCGGCTCTCGATCCATCTTGTCCTCTGATGTTGGTGCTGCTCACCGATGGACCTATCGACGACGTGGACCAGCCACGCCCGCTCGTCCGCCCCTCGGGGCGTGACCGGTCACAGTAGTTGAGACTGCTTCTCTCGATGCATACAGTTCTCGGACCGCCTCGCTGCCTTGGGCAAGCCGCCTCCTTCAGTATTTACGTAGGTTTCACTCCTAACACTCTTTACAGCGGATGGCGTACCTCCATTCAACGATGTCTATCGACCGAGACACCTTCGAGAACACGAGCGAGGAAGAACTCGCTGACCTCTCCGTCCCTGACCAGGTTCTCGGGTTTCTCGATGCTAACGAGGATCGGGCGTTCAAGGCTCGTGAAATCGCATCCCAGGTCGGCGTTGATGAGGGAGCAGTCAGCACCGCGCTCTCACGGTTGAAAGACCGTGGTCTGGTCGAACACAAGGCGACATATTGGGCGATAACCGACGATACCGAGCGACTCGAAGGATACAGCGGCTACAAGCGAGCGACTGCCCTGTTCAACGAACAACTCGGCAAGGAGAATACGGAATCCTGGCGCGAGCACGCTCCCGGTGAGCCACATCCGAGCGTGGAGAACAAGCAGTGACTGACGATGAAACCAGACCGATATTCGAGCGAGGCGACGTCATCTACGGTGCTGACCCGTTCAAAGGTGACGATGACGCTCGCCCCTGGCTCATTCTCTCGAATCACGAAGGACGGCCGTTTCACGGCGAGCAGTACATCGCGCTGACCCTGACGTCGAAATCATGGATAGACGGCCTCATCGAGATTCCTGAGGAAAGTTGGCTCCGTGGCGGGACGCCAGACGAGAGCCGGATCGTCCCTTGGGGTGTGCAATCGATCGGCCACGAGGACATCGATTTCTGGCAGGGCCGTCTGGCGGAAGATCTCGTCGCTGGTGCGACCTCCGCGTTCGTCGACGAACTAAGGTAGCCACATTCGAGCACTCACACTTCACGCGGTACGGCTTCTCCTGACCGGAGTCTCAACTTCCAAACTGCTTACAGAAGTTGAGACTGGCCGTCTCAATGCATACCGTCGTCGCAGTCCAGTTCAAGATGCGTTGGAATCGTTAGTTCGGCTAAAATCGTGTGTTTTGGGTCCTATAACCCGTGTAACCGAAACATCACCTAGGAGTATCGATAAGAAACAACTAAATGAAGTCGACCACATCGGGAATCGATTCCCTCTTTTGGAGCTCACAGATGAATATAGGAGTGACGCATACGTTGATAGTGGTTCACACCGTTATACTCTAGCAGACCTGCTGAACAGCCTTGGCTTCGCGAAAGGTAAATCATCAATTCAGCGTACCCATGCCAGTCGATCCCGTCTGTGGGATGGAAATCCCACCCGAATCTGCCGAAGCGACGACCGAGTACGAAGGCGAGTCGTTCCACTTCTGCTCGAACGACTGCCAAGCGTTGTTCGATAGCGCTCCCGAGAAGTACGTCGAGACGCCTCACCCTCACCTCATCGAGACAGGCGGTGCCATCATCCCTCGTCTGCCATACGGCCGTGCGAAAGGTGAATTCGACATCGACATCGCAGACCCCACGTCGCTACAGGAGGGCGACAGCGTCAGTTTCTCGAAGGAGATTACGGACGAGGACGTCCGAAAGTTCGCCGAGGCGACCAGCGACACGAACGCCCTCCACCTCAACGACGCGTTCGCGGAGAAGACACGGTTCGGCCACCGGATCGTCCACGGGACACTCGTCTCGGGACTGATTAGCGCGGCCTTGGCGTGCTTTCCCGGGCTCACAATCTATATCTCGCAGAATCTTGAGTTTCAACAGCCTGTGGACATCGGCGAGACACTGACGGCTCGATGTAAAATCGTCGATGATCTCGACGATGCCCGGTATCGCCTCACGACTCGAATCGAGAACGACGCCGACGAAATCGTGTTGGACGGAACAGCGACGGTTCTGATCGATCCGATCCCGGAGTGATACCAGCACGTTCGACACCAGTGATGGCCATGCACCCATTTACAGCTCCTCTCGAATTGCAGCGTCGAACGCTCGAACGAAGCGCAGATGCCGTCGAGACGATACGTTTCCTTCCGGAACGACTCGACGACCTCGCCTCTGTCGAGGTCGGGCAGACGCCAAGTGAGGTCATCTATTCGGAGAACAAACTCGACCTTTTGCACTACGAACCCCTGACTGACGACCGGCACGACGCGCCCCTACTCGTCGTCTACGCGCTGATCAATCGCCCCTATATCCTCGATCTCCAGCCCGACAAGAGCGTCGTGCGACGCTTCCTCGAGGATGGCTTCGACGTCTATCTCATCGATTGGGGGGAACCGTCCCGACTCGACGCGTCGCTAACGCTGGGCGACTACGTGAATCGATACATCGACAACTGCGTCGACATCGTCCGAGAGCGAACTGGAACTGACGAGATCAACGTCCTCGGCTACTGCATGGGCGGGACACTGAGCACGATATACGCGGCGCTCCATCCCGAGAAGGTTAGCAATCTCGGCCTCATGGCGACGGGGCTGTGTTTCGACGATACAGGTGGTATTCTCGAACAGTGGGGGAGCGAGGAGTACTTCGACCCGGGAGCGATCACCGAGACCTACGGGAACGTGCCGGCGGAGTTTCTCGCGGCTGGTTTCGCCCAGATGAATCCCGTCGATACCTACTTCGGGAAGTACACGATCCTGTTCGACAATCTCGACGACAAGACGGCCGTCGAGAACTTCGGCCGGATGGAACGCTGGGTGCGTGACGGGGTCGACGTCGCGGGCGAGGCCTACCGCCAGTTCATCGAGGACATCTACCAGGCGAATGCTCTCTACCGGAACGAACTGGTACTGGATGGCGACCCCGTCGACATCGAGAACCTCACGATACCGGTCTTACAGATCATCGGCTCGTTCGATCACCTCATCCCACCGGGGGCCAGCAAACCATTCACGGACGTGATCCCGAGCGAGGACACCGACATCTACGAGTTCCCGACTGGGCACGTCGGAATGGCCGTCTCGGGCAAGGCCCACGCGGAACTGTGGCCCCGCGTGGCGACGTGGTTCCGGGAACGGTCGGTGACTTCGACCCACGGATCAGATACGACCGGCGCGAGCGATGTTCCAGAGAGACCCGACCAGGAACAGTCGTTACAGAAACTCGATGGCATCGGACCGGCGTACGAGGAGCGTCTCCACGACGCCGGAATTTCTACGGTGAGTATGCTCGCAGGCTCGGATCCGGCCGCGCTCGCCGAGCGACTGGGTATCAGTGGTTCAAGAGTGTCGTCGTGGGTCGAGCAAGCCCAACAGCTCTCCAGCTAGTTCGCTCATCGCGCTGTTTCCCGGACAGTTACCTCGGTGATATCTCCGACGGATCCCTATGTGACGATGATTCCACCGTCGATTTCCATGTATGGGTGTCCGTAGCCACAGTAGGTCAGACAACTCAGCGTGTAATCGCCCCGTTGCGTCGCTCCTAGCTGACGAACGATGGGTCTGGTGGCATTTTGCGGAAGTGCAACTGGGTGCATCATCATTCCGCCACCCATGTGGACCTGTCCGGAGGGCATAATCGCGAGGCTATGATCTGGGTACTGCTCGTTCGCTTCTTCCAGCAGTTCGTGGAAGTCGCCGTCTGACGGGGCTGGGATGCGCTCCTCGTTTCGCTCTTCGAGTGCCTCGTGGTCAGGGACAGCTTCACGGATCGATGCTGGAAGGGACTGGACGGCTTCACTCGCGAGCGTGTTGAACGAAACGACACGGAGAACGTCGTTCCGTTGCAGGCTGATGCGGTCCTGTTCCTCGCCGGAGTCGTCGACGATGATGAATCCCCAGTGATACGCGCCGACGTAGATCGTTCGATCGACGCCTCCGCTGCTTCCCGGGAGATTGCCGACGCAGCCCGCGAGACCTGCGAGCCCGGCTCCGAGCGTAGTGAGGAACTCGCGTCGCTGTACTGTCGGGGACATGATCGTGACTTACTGCGACTCCTCGCGGGTGAGTTTCGCACGCCGTTCTTCGAACTCCTCGTCTGAGAGATCGCCGCGTGCGTACGCTACTCGGAGCTCTTCGAGTGCCCTGTCAGTGGTCAACGACGACCCGATACCACCGACGAGGCCGCGATAGAGGAGATAGCCGATGCCGACGAGGACGACGAGCCAGACGAGCATCATCCCGATGCCCCACAGCGGCGAGAGGCCACCGGCCGTGCCGCCACCCCACCACCAGCCCATCATCCCCATCATCGGGGCGGCGAAGACCATCATCAGCATCGGAAACAGGACGATCACAGCGAGGACGATCAGGACAATCCGGAGCAGGCCGTCGGAAGAGCGCTCTGTCGACATGGTGTACCACTAGAGACCTTCGTCAACGACGGGGATAAAATTGGTCGGCTGGCAGTACTGCGCCGGGAAATGCCTGAAGATGGGAGACAGACACGATGTTGATCCGTGTCTTTATCCAGGCGAATCCACTCAACAGCAGTCGTTTTTGTCGGGTGACCACTCGCACGCGTCGCCCGTCGTCAGGTCGTGGTCGTCGATGTACACGGAGAGGCACGCGTAGTTACAGAAGTATGCGGGAGAGCCGCAGTCGTCGGTGCAATCGCGAACACAGATCGGATCGTGATCGAAGATGCGCGACCCGCAGTAGGCACACGTCTCGTCATCTTCGGGACGTTCGACAGTCGTCGCCATCGCACAATTAGAATTCGATCGCCCCGATCATCGGCTCACCCACACACTTCGGGCAGACGTCGGTGTCGTATTCCACCATACAGTGCCGATGGCAGGTAATTCCACAGTGCTCGCAGACGAACACCTCGTCGTCGCTGGCACACTGTGACTCACAGATGTAGCACCGAACCATGGTTGCTAGAACGTACGGTGGCAGCCGCCATAAATCGCCGTGCTCACCGCTCTCTTCTGATTATACGTGCTCAGTCTGGCTGATCCTCTCCTAACCGCTCTTGTCGTCGCTGAAACTCATCGTCGTCGATATCGCCGCGTGCGTATCGTCGCTGGAGGGTTTACATCGCGGAATCATCTCCCTGTGAAGACACGTCCCTCCGACCCAGGGCCCAGTAGAGGAGCCCACCGACTAGCCCCAGCATTCCGAGTGCCCCGCCGACGAACGGCAGCCCGCCACCCCAGCCGTCGTTCCGCCCGTTCATCATTCCGGGCCCACGACCCATTCCTGGACCCATCATTCCATCACCAGGAGTCCCATTACTGCCCGCGCTCGACCCGTACGCGACAGCGCCTCGCTCGACGATCGTGTCGCTGTCCGGCACGTCGCCGTCTGGAATCGGGCTCTCTTCGGCCGGACCGCCAGGGCTGCCAACGACGATGCGACCGACCATCCCTATCGACTTGTGCGGGATGCAGTAGTAGTCGTACGTGCCCGGTTCCTCGAAGGTGTGCTCGAATCCCCCAGACGAAATGACCCCACTATCGAATGCAGTGGCGGCATCAGGAATCCGGCTCCCGTAGGCCGTCGCTGAGTGTGCTCCGGCCGCAATCTCGAACCTGACGGTCGTGCCGGGCTCGACGTGGAGTCCAATCGGGTCGAAGTAGTTGTTCCCCATCCTGACGACGGGCTGCTCCTGGGCAGTGGCTGTCCGGGTGAGTCCCGCTGTCGCGACCGTGCCGGCCCCGAGCGCTCCCAGAAACTGGCGTCTACTGTAATTCGTCATCTGTGTCATTTGGTTTTCGTCATCCGCGTATGATGCTGGCCAGCCGTTCCGTGAGTCCGGCCGATTGCTGGTCTGCGTCTTCGATAGCCGCCTCCAGCTCGTCTCGCTCGACGATGCCGATGAACTCGGCGGTCCGGTCCCCGTCCGCGTACACCAGCGTCGTCGGCGTCTTTCGAACGCCGTACTCCTCGGCCGTCTCCAGATCGGTCTGGATATCGACCTCCCGGAAGTCGACGTCCGGGTACGCCGCCTCGATACCCTCGTTTTTCTCCCGTTGCGTTGCGCACGCCCCGCAGGTTTCCTGCGTGAAGAGGATTACTTCGGTCATAGTGGTTAGTATGGTTTTGTTCTTTTAGCACATTTCTATTAATCATCGAAAGCTGTGTCCGTCTTGGATTTCAGATTCGAAGGATGGGTACGTGGGTGACCAGGCGTTGGTGGTCGCCCCGACTACTCCGAGCGTTCGAGCCTGTCTCGACGCGCCTCGAACTCTTCGTCGGTCAGGTCGCCGCGTGCGTACGCCATCCGCAGTTCTTCCATTGCGGGATTCTGAGCTGACTGCGAGTCCGTCACGCGGCGGAAGACGAGGTATCCCCCGCCCAGAATGACGAGGAGGAAGACCAGCTGGACGAGCATTCCGACGAGCGGCCACCAGCCACTGGTCGTCCCGTATCCGCCCATCATTCCGCCGTAGCCCATCATCCCACCGAAGCCCATCCCCATCGTGAGGAGGGGCAGGATGATGATCGCCCCGAGGATGAGGAGGACGATGGTCGTCGTGTCGAGCTTGTTCGACGAGGACATCGGCTCTCAGGCCTCCGACGGTGATTCGAGGTCTTCGGCGATGCTCGCGAGGACGCGCTCGAATCTGTCGTGAACCTCGGTCGCAATCGAGTCGAGCGCCTCGTTGTCGGCCATCCCGACGAGCTGTTGGGGGTCGACGGCGCTCACCATGATTTCGCCATCGTCGGTTTCGTAGACGATGACGTTACATGGCAGGAGCGCACCGAGTTCGATCTCCTCGGTCAATCCCTCGTGCGCGAGGGGTGGGTTGCATGCCCCCAGGATGCGGTATTGTCGGAACTCCTCGCCGAGTTTCTCCTCGAGCGTCGCCTGCACGTCGATGTCGCAGAGCACGCCGAAGCCTTCGTCTTTGAGCGCGTCGATGGTCGTCTCGACGACGTCGTCGAACTCGGCGGACACTGCCGTTTGTATTGTGTACGTCATGCAATAGGGTACTCCGTTTGTGGACTTAGTAGTGGGGTTCCGATTCGGTCATCGCAGGGTGGTTCACCATGCCGGAACCGATACCGCATGGCTCACCCAGCACGTTCTAACTGTTCGCGCCGCCGTTCGAACTCGTCGTCCGAGAGTTCGCCACGCGCGTAGCGCTCTCGAAGGACGGACAGCGGTCGTTCGTCGGATCGGTCACCGTCACGTCCCGTGAGCGCGAACACGAGGTAGAGCGGGACGGCGATGAGCAATCCCATCCAGAGGAGCCCCCAGAGACCCATCGCGCCACCGAAGAGCCCCCAGCCGCCGCCCATCATGCCACCACCGTAGCTCCCGCCGCCGTGGGCCGCAGCGGATCCGGTCGTCGCGACCAGTAGCGGGACGGCGAGTATCGCGAGTCGCCGAGCAGTGCGTCCGAGGTTAGTGATGAATTGCGTCATGATCGTGGGTTGGGTGGTGTGTTTCAGTGTTTATTCGATGCGTTCGGGACGGTCAGGGGCCGTCAGCAGTGGCCCTGCCCGTACATTCCGCCGTCGTAGTCGTCGTCGGCCATGTCCTGGGCCATCTCGTCGACGGTCACACCCATGTGCGACTCCATCCACTCGACGCTACCGGGGCCCATGTGGTCGGTCATGTGCGCCTCCATCCAGGCCGCCCAGTCGTCGGCGGTCCCATCGTACGGGGGCGCGTCGTCAGCGGTCGTGTCGGTTCCGTGTGCGCTGACCACGGGCGCGACGAACGCGAGTCCGACGATAGCGAGCACCACGAGCAGCCAGCCGCCGAGTTTGTAGTTGGTCATTGTCTTTCTCCTCGGTTACTCGTAGGACCGGTCGGGAGTTATCACGATGGGTGTGAATCCGCGCAGGAGAACGTTCGAGAACGTGTATAGGGCGTTCTAATCGTTTTTCAGGAATGGAATCGTTCATACCCGCTGAAATCGGTGGGGTGGACTATCCCTCCGTACGCTCAGGTGGCGACCGAAGGGTCGAGAAGGCTGAGACGACGCGCTTTGGAATGTTAACCACAACTGCAGAAAAGGTCCCTCCCCAACTAGGTCGTGTAACGATTCATCGAATCGCGGCAGCAGCGTACAGCTTCGAATTATCGCAGCAATCTCGTCAACTATGCTATTTCAGGGACTCCTCACACAACTCGAACACGCGCTCGCACCGGTTCGCCACGTCATGAAACCGATCCTTTCGGATCCACTCGTGATGGGTATCTGGGCACTCTTCGTGCTCGGGTCCGTCGGTACCCTCTGGTGGGACATCCGAGAGCGCAATCAGGCGCTGCCGTCGCTGATGAAAGGGGTGTGGACGCTCGTCGTCCTTTACTCCGGGCCGTTCGGGCTGGCCGTCTACTGGTACTCCGGGCGGACCCAGATCAGCAACGACTCGCTGTGGTGGCGGGGATTCCGCTCGACCGCCCACTGCTACTCCGGCTGTGGTGCCGGTGAAGTCCTCGGATTCGTCCTCCTCGCGGGGCTCCTCGCACTCGGGAGTTCGCTCGTCATCACGGCAGGAACGTTCGCGCTCGCATATCTGTTCGGGTACGCGCTCACCGTTGGGCCACTGATGCAAGAGGGGGTCAGCTTCGGGGAGGCGATGCTCGACGCCCTCTACAGCGAGACGCCGAGCATCACCATCATGGAGATCGCGGCTATCGGGACGGATCTGCTTATCGCCAGTCAGGCCCACATCTCCGACCTGCTATTCTGGGGTGCACTGGTGTTCTCGCTCTCGGTCGGGTTCGTGTTCGCGTACCCGGTCAACGCCACACTCGTCTACTTTGGCGTCAAGGAGGGCATGAAGAACTCCGCCGAGATGGGGCAGAGTCAGTCGAGCGGACAGGTACAGGCCGCCGATTAGTGACGTTAGGACCGCTCGGCGTCCACATCTAGCCCCCGATACGCCTGTCTCAGCTCCGTGCGTGGCGCCGATAGGCGTCGTACACAGCTGGGAGACCAAGCGGGAACGCGAGGAGCCCGAACGTCGCGAGCGTGTGTTTCGCGTATGATGACTCTCGATACGCGAGGTACGTAGCACCCACGCCGACGACTGCCACCGCGTATGCAAGGTTGCTCCAGAGCGGGTCGTACGTCGAGCAGTAGCCCCAGCAGACGAGTGTGTACGAAGGGGCGTTCCACGTCGGCGGCTGGAGCTTGGGCCAGAAGAACCGACAGTAGGTGGTAAAGGCGAGCATCACCGTCACGGGCAGCGCTGTGAGCCACGTACTCGGCCGAACCGAGAGTCGTGACTCGTATCGGTGGTAGCCGTGCAACAGCACCAGCGGGAGTGTGAAGACGACCAGCCATAGGCCGACAGTGTAGGTGACCGGCCAGTGTTCGATCCGGGGTTGCGTGTAGGCGACTCTGAACGAGTCGGGGAGTGTCGCCCACGGAAAGGACGGATCGGGAACCGGATTCGTGAAAAAGGACAGTCCCATTAGGAGGACGCCGGCGAGGAGTGCGTACGCACCGATCGCCGTTATTCGTGCGAGTGAGGCGGGCAACGGCTGGTGGCCCGAATCTCCACTGTCACTGTCATCGAATGGATCGGGATGGAGGGCATCCGCTCTCATACACTGAGTTACGTTGGAATGATTGATTGCAGTTGTTCTTTCAAATCAGAAGCGCTGGCTCTGAGCGGTTAGATTCCCTAACCCAGACATCCCTCTCGACTACGAATGAGGTCGGCTTTGTCAGGTCTGGAGTTATCGAGCGAGGCGACTTCTGAGAGTTGCCAGCAATCCGGGCTGCGCTCTCGTCGTCTGTTCACCATCACGGGACTCGGATTCTTCGGTCCTCTCCTCCTCTTCGTCGAGCCTCGCCGCTTCGTAGTCCGCAATTATGTGAGCGACGTGGCGATTGCACATGAGCGTTGATACGACGTCTAGCTACAAAACTGTTCGACAGGCGCTCGCAGGTGCTAACTCTGCGTCTGTTTCAGGTCGTCACTCGGGTAGATCCGGTAGGTCCGTCCCTGGCGCTCACGGTATAGTAAGCCGCGTTTCTCGAGGGCGCTGACCGTCTGGCTCACCTTGCTCTTCGAGAAGTCCGATCGGTCCCTGAGTTCGATCTGCGTGATGCCTGGCGAGGAGAGAACCGGTTCGAGGATACGCCGTTCGTCGTCGGGTAAGAGGTCCAGCACGCGGGGCCGAGGCTGGGTTTCTGGATTGATGGTGTCGTTCGAATGGGCGGTGTTGATCGACGGTTCGGAGTCGGACCCGGAGCTAGGGCTCCCCTGGTCGACATCCTCTGATGCACTACTCCGTTGCCGATCGACTGCCTCCGTGCTGGTGACGTCGTCGCGAATCAGCAGATACCCTCCACCGAGAACAGCCGACACGAGGATGGTCCCGAGGACGTACCAGAGCGGATTCGTGCCGTGAACTGCTCCCATCGACGTCCCCATCATCGACCCCATCTGCTCGAACGCCTGCTGTTGCTGGTATGCTTGCCAGCTGAGCACCCCACCGATGACAACGACAGCAGCGACAAGGAGCCCGACGACTGCATCGGCTCGCCGTCGATTCATCCATCCCACCTCGATTTCCTGTGATATTCGTTCATGCCGGTGAATTGGCCGGATGGTACTGTACCAGTTGTGATTGGACTCGAAGGACCCCAGACGCCGCGCACGCTCTTCGGAGTCGAGACGCGGTGCTCAGTGATGCTCATGGCTCTGTGAAGACCCCGTCCCTCCAACCTCTGGATGCTGGTGGGCGAACTCGTTGGGATGGTTCTCGAACGAGCGCTCGCACCGCTTCGAGCAGAAGAAGTACGTTTCACCGTCGTGGGTGAGACTCGGCCCGCTATCGTCAGTTCGCATTCCGCAGACCGGGTCCCGGTACTGACCAGGCGCACCGAGTCCGCGTCGGTAGACGTAGAGAAGGAACCCAGAGAGGGCGAACGCGATGATGTTGAGGTAGAACGTGTAGTTGAGTTCGAAGTACGTCTGTTCGGACGCCGTCTGCCCGCCGGCGAGGTTCGGAACGATGCCGAGGGCGTTGAACAGTTCCTCCATGAGGAAGCCCGTGAACGCCATTGTCACGAAGAAGACGCCGAGGATGTACAGCATCACGGTCCAGCCGTAGTACTTCCGGTAGACGTTCAGGACGGGGATGGTGATGAGGTCGGCGTAGACGAACGCGATGACGCCGGCGAAGCTGATGCCGCCACCCCACAGGGCGACGGCGAACGGGACGTTGCCCATGCTCCCGACGAAGCTGATGACGGCGATCGCGACGCCCATGATGGCGTTCTCGGCGCTCACCAGGAGTCCCTCTCCCTGGAGGAAGAGTGCGTTCCACACCCACTGCGGGACAAACACGATGACGAACCCCGAGATCAGAAAGCCCGCGATCACGTCCTTCCAGATCATCGACCACTCCTTGCGGTACTGATTGCCCACTTTGTACCAGCCGCCCCACGAGAGGAGTTCGTCACGCCAGCCGCCGCTGCTGGCGGCCTCCTGTTCGTAGGTTTCCATACACCCGGCCGAACAGAACTTCAGCGTCTCGCCACCATCGGTCGTCAGCGAGTACTCGTCTTTCCCTTCCATTCCACAGGTCGGGTCCTCGGTGACACCGTGTTCTTGATCACGTTGATTCAGCTCCTGTCGAACTTCGTCGAAGAGGTTCTCAGGGAGAGTCAAGTGGACAAGCAGCGCCATCACCGCGATGAGGATAACGCCACCGAGGAGTTCCGCGACGAGGAACTCCCAGCCCAGCAGAATGAGGATCATCAGGCCGAGTTCGACGATGAGGTTCGTCGAGGCGAACATGAACGCGAGGACGTTCACCGCGTGCGCCCCCTTCTTGAACAGGCCCTTCCCGATGGCGACCGCGCCGAAGCTACAGCCGCTACTCGCCGCACCGAACACTGTTGCTTTCGTCAGACCGCTCAGGTTCTCCTCTCCGAGGACCTGCGCCATCCGCTCTTTCGAGACGTAGACCTGGACGAGACTCGTGATCATCAGCCCCATGATGATTGCCCAGGCTGCCGTCCAGAGGAAGCCGACACCGATCCGCAACGACTCGAGGATTCCATCAAGCAGGGCGGCTTGCATACGTACTCAATCGTAAGCATCTATCTTGTTATTTTTTCTTAAGAATATGGTGCCGTGGCAACTCGAAAACTTACATTCGAAAGTAGAATAAGAAGGGAGTTTTGGGTGCCCGCTCTAGTATGGGAGTTCAAGAATCCTAGACCGCGCGCTTTGGTCCTCTGTTCGAAGATCGCTGCGCTCTCCATGGATGATCAGAGTTACGGACAGAGCTCCCATCTCCGACTTTTATCATACGGAAATCCGGTGAGGCTCCGACTGAAGTGCTACTCTTTCGAATTGTAAGAGAAAGTCGATTGAATGAGTCAAGCGTATCTCTACATATGAGCACGACTACCACCTCCCAAGACGCGTACAGTACGGAAGCCCCGGCTAAAGCGATGCAGCTTGACGCGCTGGCACTCGCGGGCGCTGCCGCAGTTGTCTCCGCTGTCGTCATGCTCTTGCTCGGCGTGTTCGGTGCGATCGGTGTCTACGAGGGCGCGGTGACGATGATGGAACAGTGGCACCTGTTCTTCGAGCCAACGGTCGTCGGGACCGTGGCCGGCATGGTCGAAGCCGCCGTGGTCAGCTTCGTCATCGCGTACCCCTTCGCGTGGCTGTACAACGTCTTCGCGCGATAATACGAGGAGACAATCCATGTACGTCACCGACAAAGCCGAAATCATCATCGACGCCAACCCCGAGGAGATCTGGGAGTACGTGACCGACCCGGTTCACTGGACGGCGTCGAATCCCGAAGAACACTACGGACTCGAATACGACACGCCCGACAACCGCCCCCGTGAAGGGGCGACGTTCCATCAGGCCGAAGAGGTCGCCGGGATGTTCGCCGACCTCCACGGCCGATTCCAGTACATCGACCACCCCAACGTGGCGGTCTGGACGGGAACGGCGTACTATCCGCTCCTCCGCGGACTCGTCACCGTTCGGATCCCCGAGGGCGGTACGATACGACTCGTAGAGACGGACGACGGAACCCGGATGTCGCACGCCGTCTGGATGGACTTCTCGAACAACCGCCGCGGCCGGCTGCTGAAGTGGTTGTTCACGACCGCTCTCGATGGAAAGGCCAAGCTCTACGACCACACCAACAAGGAGCTCGTCTTCTTCAAAGACCGCATCGAGTCAGCCGTTCGGGAATCGTCCAAACCGACGGGGGAACGTCCCTAGCACAATCAATCGGCCTTACCACTACAACCATGTACACCGACATCCTCATCCCAACCGGTGGAAGTGATCACGTCAAGCCCGCAATTCGGTACGGCCTGAGTCTCGCTCGACGATACGATGCGACTGTCCACGCCCTCCACGTCATCGATAGTTCCCCCATCGAACGAAAGCTCGAACTGACCGCCATCGAGACGGATCTGGAGACACTCACGGACACGTGGTACGATGCCGGCGATGCCGCTACCCAGGAAATCGCCACTCAAGCCTCAGAACAGGGACTGGACGCGGTAACGGAAATTCGGCGTGGCATTCCAGCACGGGAGATTGCGTCCTATATCACTGATGCTGGCATCGACCTCGTCTGCATGGGAACTCGAGGACATACAGGACTCGACCGATTCCTGTTGGGGAGCGTCACGGCCAGAGTCGTCCGTACTGTTGACGTGCCCGTCCTCAGCGTCAAATCGAGGCCGACTGAAGAGATGTCGGATTCCGAGCTTCTAGAAGACTTCGAGAATATCCTCGTTCCGACCGATGGGAGCAAACAAGCACAGGAAGCGGTCAAGCATGCGCTCGATTTAGCTCGGACGTATGAGGCAACACTCCATGTGCTCTATGTCGTCGATAGAGGTGCGTACGCGTCTCGTCCGGGGTGGACGTGGGACGAACTACAGCAGGTGCTGGAGCAAAGCGGAGAGAAAATACTCGAAAACGTCCGGTCCCAGGCCGATGCCGACGGAGTTTCAACGGTCACCGAGATTCACCACGGCGTTCCTCATCAATCAATACTGGACTACTGCGAACAGCACTCCATCGACTTCGTCGTTTTGGGAACGCACGGTCGATCCGGCCTTTCACGACAGCTGGTTGGGAGTGTGACTGAACGGGTTCTCCGGAGTTCGGATGTGCCGGTTTTGACCGTTCGAGGAGCGTAGACACGTCCGAGCTACCGGCGGAGAGATATGAGTAGAACCAGAAAGCCGAGCCCGATAGCGACCGATTCGATGATGTGGACGACGGCGAGATCGAGGCCTCCGAACTCGAAAAGCACTCCCTCGATGAATACACCGATAGTGATGATACCGAATCCAATTGCGGCATTTCGCATATAGTCCGTCCCCGTTCGTCGGTAGGCCTCGAAACTGTAGTACGTGATCAGGACGCCGAGGCCGAGGACGATCAAGCGGACGGCGAGCAGGATTGCCGTTGTCGTATCAACCATCTATTCACTCCCCCACCCTCTGTGAATCACGACCGTACAATGCATACAGGATGGTGAGCATGCCGATCGCGACGATCGCTGTCGCCACTGTCCCTGCATTGTGGAACGTCAGCCCGACCACGTCGAATAAGATACCCTCGATGATCGCTCCGAAACTGATGATGGCGAAGCCGATCGCGAGATACAGCATCGATTGACTGTTGCTTCGACGGTACCCTCTGTAGGCCTGAAACGCGATGATGAACCCGAGCGCCATCGTGACGAGCTTTGCGATGACGAGGCCGATGTGCATGGTTAGTCGTTCCTCATTGTGTCCCAGAGACGGGCGAACCGGTCAGGCGCATCTTCTCTGAGTTCGATACGGACGTCGAACCCTGATTCCAAGAGTTCGACCTCGACGCGGTCCAGCTGAGCTTCGTATTCACTGTAGTGGTGACCATCGGGATCGATGTGTGTTCGCTCGACGAGTAGATCGTACTCCAGTAGCGTATTGACGCGCCTGGAGACTGTCGAAACGGACATGTCGCATTCGTCGCTGAGTTCCTTGGCTGACATCTGGTTTCGGCGAGTCGCCTCGAGGATCGCGCGTGCATAGTCGTCGTCGAGGATGGCGAGGATCCCCGAGACATCTCGCTCCTCACTCACAGTCGACGTTTCTTCGGAACAGTATATAAAGAAACGGCGATTTGCTGACCCAGCAAATCTGCTTGCCGGACTATATCTTCCGGGTGTGTAGGTCCACTTGCAAGGTGACCGATGCTATGACCGACTCACTCACGCGACGACGGATGCTCCAGTTGACTGGCGGCGCGGCGGTCGTGGGGCTCGCCGGATGTACCGGAACGCAGAACGGCGACGGTGGAGGAGCGAATGCAACGCCGACTGAGGCTCCTCACGATGATGCCGGCACCGAGTCGGGACACAGCGACGAAGAAAGCGGTCACGACGAAGCAGTCGGTGCACCAAGCGACGCCGCCGACGTTCGGATGATCACCGAAGACGGTGGGTACCACTTCGAACCGCACGTCGTGCGCGTCAACGTCGGCGGGACTGTCACCTGGACGAACGAGAGCGGCAGTCACTCGACGACCGCCTACCACCCGGACAACGACCAACCCCAACTCGTCCCGGACGGGGCGACGGCTTGGGACAGCGGCATCGTCTCGGACGAGGGCGCGACGTTCGAACACACCTTCGAGACTGAGGGCGTCTACCACTACTACTGCACGCCCCACGAATCGCTTGGAATGATCGGCACCGTCATCGTCGGTGAACCGGACCCCCACGAACAGGTCGCCCTTGAGGAACCACCCGCCGACAAGCCCGAGCGCGTCCGCGAGAAGCTCACCGAACTGAACGAGATGGTACGGACGGCCCTCGGCGACGACCACTAACGACCCCATCGGTCAGTTGCCGGGCTGTCTGTCACTGTCCGAAATTTGGGCTGACTAATCCCGGTCGTGATTCTACTCCTCGGGTCAGGCAAATACGTTGTACCCGACGTGTGCGAGGGAGAGGACCAGATATCCGAGTATCAGTAGTGCCCCCGTTCGTCGAGAGAGCGACGGGAATCCAATTGCCGCGGTTCCGTGAATCCGTTCTCCGAGCGCGTAGACGAATCGTCCGGCGAGGAGTGCGAACGGGAGGTGCACAAACACCAACGGCAGGAACAGCGAATCGAATCTGACAGTCGTCTCCAATTGTGTCAAGTACTCGAGTTTGAGCAGTATCTCCAGTCCGGCGACAGTGAGTCCTGACGCGATAGTGGCGAACAATCCTTCAGTCTTCGAGAGGAGTCGTCCTCGCCAGTAACTCCAGGCGTAGAACGTGAGAATCAACGGGAGGAATCGAATGAACGCCTCCTCCACGAACCCAACCAGTAGTGTCCACGTCGTACTCGTCGTTGCCGGAAGAAGAGCGAGTTCGGCCAGAAAGGCGAGCCAGACGCCTAGCCCCGTCACGACGGCACTTAACACGGAGATGCCAACGAGTGATGGATAGTGACGCGTCATAGCTCACTCGGGGACATACCTGATACTTAGAGGCAATCGGGATAGACGTACCCGTTTCGACGCGGGGCCACACCCGGAGAGCATTTATTGCTGTGTGCCTGGTAGTCAGTAGCACGAAGCTGGATCGTCCCAGTTCGACACAGTACCATGGCTTCCAACGACCGCACCGCGACTGGTCTCCCGTCCGATAGGGAGAGCGATGTCGTCGGTCGTATCGAGGACGAACTCCTGTCACGGCGAGGATTCCTGACTGGACTCGGTATCGGAAGTGTCGGAGGCGCTGGTGCTATTCTTGGCCTCACACGTTCCCGCAGAGGGGTTCAATCGCTGGCGACACTCGCAGGTGGTGCGACGCTTCCTGCGGAGGTACAGTATTATCTCCCGGCAGTCGATCCGTCTCACGGCGGTCTCATTATTCCTGTCACGTTTTCGTTTTCGACTGGGGATGGAGAGTTGTTCGTCGACCTCGAGAATCTCGAGGTTCGTCACGACCTCCAGCTCGCGCTCCGTGAGGCAGCCGAAACGGCGACCAGAGTCACAGAGGGGAGCCTCGCAGACACAGCTGTCCATGTGACGTTCGAGACGCCGTCCAGCGACGTCCTCACACTCCGGGGGAAAAGCTGGGAGGCGGGGCTCACCGTCGCGTTGATTGCGGGTCTCCGTCGGCAGTCCCTCTCTCGGAAGACACTCATCACGGGCGTCGTCGACGGCGAAGGGACACTGCTGCCAGTCGGGGGAATCGAAGGGAAAGCCCGGGCAGCACGAGCGTTCGGAGCGACGGAACTGATCGTCCCCGATGGCGGTTCTTCTGACGTGTCGGTTCGGGGGATTCGTGTCGTCACGGCCGCGTCGATCGAGGATGCACTCGAGCGTATTCTGTGACCGTCGTTATTAGTTCAGGGTAACGCAGGCAACGATTCGAGGTACTGTGCGACAGCTTTCGATGAGGCGTCTAACTCGCTGGCGATGTCACGAGCACGGAGATACGTCGGCTCGGAGCTGGCCGTCTCGACGAGATACGCGCACACCGTTTGGCGGGAAAACTGGACATCGGTCGGGGAAGTGGCGGTCAGCGGAGGCGACCGAGGAGCTTGTAGTCGTGGTCGGGGGTGTATCGGCGGAACAGCAGGCTGTTCGACAGCACTGACACGCTGGAGAACGCCATCGCGCCGGCCGCCAGCACCGGCTGGAGCAGTCCCAGCGAGGCGAGCGGAATCATCGCGGTGTTGTAGCCCAGCGCCCAGACGAGGTTCTGCTTGATCTTCGCCAGCGTCGCGTCCGAGATGCGGATGGCCTTCACCACGTCGACCGGGTCGTCGCGCATCAGGGTGACGTCCGCGGCCTCGATGGCGACGTCGGTCCCGGAGCCGATGGCCGTCCCGACGTACGCGACGGCGAGCGCGGGGGCGTCGTTGACCCCGTCGCCCACCATCATCGCCTTCCGGCCCTCGTCCTGAATGGCCTCGACGGCGTCGGACTTGTCCTCGGGGAGGACCTCCGCGCGGACGTTCTCCGGGTCGATGCCCACCTGCTCGGCCACCGCACGAGCGGTGCGCTCGTTGTCCCCCGTGATCATCATCACGTCGACGCCGCGCTCCTGCAGTTGGCTCACGGCGTCCTTCGCGCTCTCCTTGACCGTGTCGGCGTCCGCGACCACCCCCACGAGTTCACCCTCGTAGGCGACGAGCATCGCCGTCTTCCCCTCCTCTTCGAGGCGTTCCATGGTATCCTGGGCGGGGATGGGATCGATCCCGTTGTCCCGGAGCAGCTTCCGGTTGCCGACCAGGACTTCGCTGTCGCCAACCATCGCTTTGATGCCGTGACCGGGAACGTTCTCGAACTCGTCGGGGTCGGCCACGTCGATACCGCGGTTCTCCGCACCGTCGACGATGGCGCGGGCGAGCGGGTGCTCGCTCCCGCTCTCGGCGGTGGCTGCGAGGCGCAGCACGTCCTCCTCGCTAAGCCGGTCACGCGCCGTTAGCTGACCTCCGTCAGCGGCCGGCTCTCCACCGTCCGCGACGGGCTGGCCGTCACCGTCAAAGACGACGACGTCGGTCAGTTCCATTTCGCCCTTGGTGAGCGTCCCTGTTTTGTCGAAGACGACCGTGTCCACGTCCTTCGCGCGTTCGAGGATGTCACCGCCCTTGAACAGGACGCCGTGCTGCGCGCCGAGCGTCGTCCCGACCATCGTCGCGGCGGGCGTCGCCAGCCCCAGCGCACAGGGACAGGCGATGAGGACTGCGGAGGCGAATACGATGACGGCGAACTCGAAGACCGAGACGCCGCCGCCAGCGACTGCGGGGCCACCAGCGACGAGACCCCACAGCGGGAGCCAGTCGACGAACCCGGCGAGCGCTTCGGGAAACAGGAACCAGACGACGCCCCACAGCACGGCGTTCGCGATGACTGCGGGCACGAAGTACGCGCTGATGCGGTCGGCGAGGTTCTGGATGTCGGGCTGGCGGGACTGGGCCTCCTTGACCGTCTGGACGATCTGCTGTAGCGCCGTGTCCTTCCCGACCTTCGTCGCTTCAACCACGAGGACGCCGTTCTCGTTGATGGTCGAACCGACGACCTCGTCGCCCTCGCTCTTCTCGACGGGAACGGATTCGCCGGTCACCATCGATTCGTCGACCGCGCTCTGACCGTCGACGACGACGCCGTCGGTCGGAATCTGCTCGCCGGGCCGGACCTTCATCCGGTCGCCCACCTCGACGTCTTCGAGCGGGATCTCCTCCTCGTTGCCCGCCTCGTCGATGATGGTGGCCGTCTCGGCCTCCATCTCCAGGAGCTTGCGCAGCGCCTCGCCGGCCTGTCCCTTCGAACGGGCTTCGAGGTAGTTCCCGAGCGTGATGAACACGAGGATGAGCGCCGCCGTGTCGAAGTACAGCCCGCCGGCAATTGTGCCGAGCAGCACCGCGACAGAGTAGACGTACGCGGTGGTCGAGCCCAACGCGATGAGCACGTCCATGTTGGCGCGGCCGTTCTTGACGAGTGCCTTGTAGGAGTTCTTGTAGAACGGCCAGCCGAGCACCAGCTGAACCGGCGTCGCCAGCAGGAACTCCACCCAGCCGAACTCGATACCGAGAATCGTCTCCGGAAGGACGCCCCCGCCGAGCAGGAACTTCTCGACGAGGAAGAACAGCAACGGTGCCGACAGCGCCGCGCCGAACAGCGTCAGCCGCAGCTGTCGCCGGATCTCTTCCTGTCGAGCGGCTTCCCTGGCGTCACCACCCGAGCTGTCTTCGCCCTCACTATCCTCTCGCACGGGCGAGTAGCCGGCGCCCTCGATGGCGTCGTAGAACTCCGCGAGCTCCGCCTCAGCCGGGTTGAACGTGACCTGTGCCTCGTCAGTGGCGAAGTTCACGTCGGCGGTGACGACGCCGGGCGTCCGTTCGAGGGCGTCCTGCACCGTCTCCGAGCAGTTCGCACACGACATGTCGGTGATAGCGATCGTCACCGAGTCGGTCACGGGTGAATATCCCGCGTTCTCGATGGCGTCGTAGATTTCTCCCAGCGAAACCTCGTCGGGATCGTACTCGACCGAGCCCTCGTCGGTCGCGAAGTTGATGTTCGCCTCCGAGACGCCGTCGAGCGACCCGAGCGCGTCGGCGATGGTTTGCGAACAGTTCGCGCAACTCATCCCCTGGATATCGATGTGGCTTGTCCGCTGACTCATTGACTAGTACTACGGACCCCTTATTCAATCGATTTGCCCTTTCAGGTGTTCAGCGCGTCCGGTGTGATACCTTCGAATGCAAAGCGATCTGGGAGGAAACCTTTGCTCAATCCGCGCCCTGTTGCAGTTGATCGTATTTCTCCTCGAATCGGGCCTCGCACGACGGACAACAGAACTGGTATAGCTCCCCACCGATTCGGGTCGCCGTTCCCTCGCTGTCGACCGTATTTCCACACTGGGCACAGGTGAGTGCGAACTCCGTCCCGCCCAGGTCGGGCGACCAGTCGGCGGCTGCCAGAAGCGTTACCCCGAAGTCGTCGACCGTTCCCTCCTCGAGGGTGTCGGAGAGCCAGCTCGCGATGTCGTTGTCTGGAACTCTGGCGAAGACGACGAGGTCTGCTTCGGCCGTCGTAAACACGTGCTCGACCGCACCCTCCTCCAGAAGGGACTCTTTGCCTGACGGTACCTCTGGACCAGTCGAGGCAACCTTGAGCGTAATCAGCACTGGAATCCCGGACCGGAGTTGCGAACGGTCGACGTCGAGTGTGAATCGATTGATGACGCCCATGTCCTGTAATCTCGCGACCCGATCTGACACGGCCGGTGCCGAGAGGCCGACGACATCTGCGATGTCGCTGTACGGTCGTCGAGCGTTCGCCATCAGTAGCTGCAGGATTTCGAGATCAGTTTCGTCGAGGTCGCGCATGGTGGAACAACACGGGCAGTGGACTAAAGCATCACGGGGAGAAATGCCTTCAATCCCAAAGTTTGACGAACCAATACCCGGCCATTCAAAGGGATAATTCGCATAAGAGAGGGGTGCGTACATACTACTGTATGACGACAACCATCACTGTTGAGGGAATGACCTGCGGCCACTGTGAACAGACGGTCGAAGAGGCGCTTCGGGATGTCTCCGGCGTGACTGGCGCCACCGCCGATCGGGACGCCGAGCAGGCGAGCGTCGAGGGCGACGCAGACACCACGGCGCTCGTGCAGGCCGTCGAGGACGCCGGATACACCGCCCACGCCTGAGACGTTCACGGACGAGCACCCCGCCGTTCTCTTCCAAGTCTGTTCCCCCACTCGGTAGTCTCGTGGCCCGGACAGAATAATGGGGGACGGTACCAACATTCAACCCATGAGTAACCATTCAACCCACGACCATTCCGAGGCATCTCCGCCGGAGGCTCAATCCGAGGAGACCGTCTACTGCTGCCGTATTTGCCAGTTAGAAGCAGACGGCGGACGGCGAGCGACCGCTGACTCATCCGAACATACAGGCCACGGTCGGCCCAGCGAGAGCGCCCCAGAGTCTGAACAGACAGACGAACACGCTCACCACGAGCACGAGACCGCGTCCGGGCACAGTCACGCCAAACGTGAACACGGTCACATTGAGGAGGGCGAGCACGACCACGACACCCACGATCACGGTGGGCACGGCCACGAAGGTGGACACGAGGATCACAAGGCCCACACCGACCATTCGGGGCACGAACAGATGTTTCGGCGGCGGTTCTGGGTGTCGCTCGTCCTCTCGATCCCGGTCATCTTCTTCAGCGAATTCATCCAGGGCGTCTTCGGCTACACGGCACCGACGTTCCCCGGGAGCGTCTGGATCACGCCCGTCCTCTCGGTGATCGTCTTCGCGTACGGTGGTCTGCCGTTCCTCTCGATGGCCCGGACGGAACTCCAAAACCGCGAGCCGGGGATGATGATGCTCATCTCGCTGGCGATCACCGTCGCGTTCGTCTACTCGATCGCCAGCCTGTTCCTCGAGGGGACGACGCCGTTCTTCTGGGAACTGGTCACGCTGATCGACATCATGCTGCTGGGCCACTGGATGGAGATGCGCTCGGTCCGGCAGGCCTCGGGCGCGCTCGACGAACTGGCGAAACTGATGCCTGACACCGCCGAGCGCGTTACCGAGAGTGGGGATACTGAGGAAGTCCCGGTCACCGAACTCTCAGAGGACGACGTGGTGCTCGTCCGTCCCGGTGCTTCCGTTCCCGCAGACGGCGAAGTTGCCGAGGGCGAGTCCTCGGTCGACGAGTCGATGATTACGGGCGAGTCCCGGCCCGTGGACAAAGAGCCTGGATCCGAAGTGGTCGCTGGCACGGTCAACCAGGACGGGAGCCTACGGGTTCGGGTGACGAAGACCGGCGACGAGACGACCCTCGCAGGCATCATGCGCTTGGTCGACGAGGCCCAGAAGTCGAAGTCCCGCACGCAGTTGCTCGCCGACCGCGCAGCTGGGTGGCTGTTCTACATCGCACTCGGGGTCGCCGCAATCACGGCCGTCGCGTGGGTCGTCGCGGTCGGATTCAACATCGGCGTCCTCGAACGCGTCGTCACGGTTCTCGTTATTGCCTGTCCCCACGCACTCGGCCTCGCGGTCCCGCTCGTCGTCGCGATCAACACCTCCACCGCGGCCCAGAACGGGATGCTCATCCGCGACCGGATCGCGATGGAGGAGGCACGGAACCTCGATACGGTGATGTTCGACAAGACCGGGACGCTCACGAAGGGCGAGCAGGGTGTCGTCGGCATCCAGACTGCAGGTGAGTGGGACGAAGAGCGAGCGTTCGAGATCGCCGCCGGTGTCGAGGGCGACTCCGAGCACATGATCGCGCGTGCCATCCGGACCGCCGCCGAGGAACGCGGTGTCCAGCGAGCCAGTGTTTCGAACTTCGAGAACCTCCGTGGCCTCGGTGTCCGGGCCGTCGTCGACGGCGACACGGTCCACCTCGGCGGGCCAAACCTGATCGAGAAACTCGGAATCGACCGGTCCGACGAGATCGTCTCCTTCGCCGATGAGGCGGGATCGAACGCTCAAACCGTCATCTACCTCATCCGGGACGAATCCGAGGTCGTGGCGGCGTTCGCACTCGCCGACGTGATTCGTGAGGAGAGCCGCCGGGCCATCGAAGCGCTCCACGGGATGGGCATCGAGGTGGCGATGCTGACGGGCGACTCCGAGGACGTTGCACGCGCGGTCTCCGAAGAACTCGGCATCGACCAGTACTTCGCCGAAGTGCTGCCCGAGGAGAAAGACACCAAGGTAGAGCAGCTCCAGTCGGAAGGGAAACTCGTTGCGATGGTCGGAGATGGCGTCAATGACGCCCCCGCCCTGACGAGAGCCGATGTCGGTATCGCCATCGGATCGGGTACCGACGTCGCGATCGAGTCGGGCGACATCATCCTCGTCGACAACAACCCGCTCGATGTCGTTCGCCTCGTCCGTCTGTCGAAGGCGAGCTACCGGAAGATGCAGGAGAACCTCGTGTGGGCGACCGGCTACAACGTCGTCGCGCTCCCACTCGCCGCCGGGATACTTGCACCCATCGGCATCCTGCTGTCGCCAGCGATTGGTGCGGTGTTCATGTCGTTGTCGACGATTATCGTCGCGATCAACGCCCGCCGACTCAGAGGGGTCGATCTCTCTGCATGACAACCCTGATCGTCGGAGGCTACGGGTCGGTCGGCCACACGATAGCAGAGGAACTAGCCACCTCATCCGAAGGACCGGATTCTGTGGTCGTCGCTGGCCGTGACGGAACGAAGGCGAAAGCCGTCGCGGCCGAGTACGGTGAACACGTCTCCGGTGTTGCATTCGACCTCCAAGAGATGGATGCGTACGGCCGTGTCCTCGAAGACGTCGATCAGGTCGTGATGTGTGTGGACCAGTCAGGAACGGTGTTCGTCGAGGCCTGTCTGGAGCGAGGCATCGACTACATCGACGTCACGGCCTCCGACGAGTTCTTCCGCAAGGTCGAACAGCTCGACGACAACGCCCATGATGGCGGCGCGACAGCGGTACTGAGCGTCGGGCTCGCGCCCGGCGTCACGAACCTGCTTGCGAAACGCATGGCTAACCAGCTGTCTACTGTTTCGGAGATCCGAATCGGGGTGCTCCTCGGTCTCGGGGAAGCGTTTGGGGCTGCGGCGAGTCGGTGGACGCTCGAGCGAATCGGTCGAGAGTTCACGATACCTGCTGGGGCTGGTAGCCGTTCAGTCCGTGGCTTTGCCATACCGGAGGCTATTGAATTTCCACGGTACGGTCGCCGCCGGGCCTACAGCTTCGACTTCGCGGACCAGCACGTCCTCCATCGAACGCTCGATGTGCCAGCGAAAACGTTCCTGTGTTTCGACTCGCGGGCGATCACGTCGGCGGCGTACGGCCTCTCGCGGCTCGGCTTGTACCGCCATGCCGTCGACGCGATCGGACTCGACCGATTGACGGAACTTGTCTCGACGCTCTCGGTCGGCGGGGATGGCTTCGCCGTGACGGTCGAGGTCGATGGCCAGCAAGATTCGACCGCGAAGACACTGATGACCGCAATCGATGGCCGAGAACAGAGTCGAGTGACCGGCATCGTCGCGGCAACCGTGGCGATGACCATTCACAATACGACGGTTCCCGACGGGGTTCACCACGTCCACGAGATTCTGGATGCCGAACCGATTCTCGACGTCCTGCGAGAACGGGGATACCGTCTCACGAACAGCGAGCGAGTTCGCGGAACGAGCGAGACACTCACTCCAACACTTTGAGGCGAGACCGATGATGACACAGCCAGTTTCCGTGGGTGGACGCACAATCGCGCCGGGGGAGAAGGAGGCATTCCGTTTCGCCTGTAGTGAGACGTATCACGGAGACACGCTCGAGATTCCGGTCACTGTGATCAATGGGACGTCGGACGGCCCGTGTGTCTTCCTGACTGCGGCCGTCCACGGCGACGAACTCAACGGCGTCAAGATCATCCAGGAGGTCGCAGCTCGCTACGAGCCCGAGGACCTCCACGGGGCGCTCGTCTGCCTTCACGTGTTGAACGTGCCAGGCTTTCTCGCTCAGCAGCGGTACATCCCCATCTACGACGAGGACCTTAATCGGTCGTTCCCCGGGAACGCCCGGAGCACGATGGCCAAACGGCTCGCGAACACGATCTACGAAGAGTTCATCTCGAAGTGCGATCTCGGACTCGACTTCCACACGTCGACGCGCAATCGGACGACGATGTACCACGTCCGCGCCGACATGCGCGACCCGGACGTTGAACGGCTCGCTCGGGCGTTCGGCACGAGCGTCATCCTCGACGGCGAGGGCTCACGTGGGACGCTCCGGAGTGTGGCCTGTCGGGATGGTATTCCGACGGTCACGGTCGAGATGGGACGCGCCCACCGGTTCCAGACGGCGCACCTCGACCGGGCACTCCACTGCGTCGCGAGCGTTCTCGCCGAACACGAGGTGCTCCCTGACCACCCAGTCTCCTGGCCCGGGTGGACCCGCGTGGTCGCCCGCGACGGTGAGAAGACGTGGCTTCGCGCCGAGACCGGCGGGCTCGTCGAGATGGAGTGGGGTCCTCACCCGCTCGTTGAGGAAGACGAGCCGCTGTTCACGATTTCAGACCACTTCAAGAACGACATCGAGACGATTCGAGCACCGTCGACTGGCCTCGTCGTCGGCGTTCTCGAAAATGCAGTAGCGTACCCGGGCCACCCGCTGTGTCACTTCGTGAGCGTCGACGAGGAAACTGCCGACATCATCCGGGACGACATCGAGCGAGGCGTTTTCGACGTCTACCGCGAGGGCGGATTCCAGTGGCCCGAACCGCGCTGGTACGCAGAACACGGCCAACAACCGAACGGTGAACACGGTGGTGATTCTCATGACACGACGTAAACTCACAGTCGATAGGCCCGGTGGAAACGAGCAAACAACGACCGAGTTCGATGTGATCGGTGAAAGCCCGGTTGATCCGTCGTTCCTTCGAATCGAGCACGCGACAGCGAGCATCGAAATTCAATCAGAGCCGCAAGCCTTCTTCGACGCGTTCACCCGGTTTGCGCAGTACGATCAGTGGGCACCCGAGGTACAGGGCTCTGCTCACTGGCTGACCGTCGAGGAAGCGGGACCGGGGTCGAAGTTCATCGCCTACGACAAGCCGGGGACTACTCACCTCGCACACTACGGCGAAGTCGTCGATGTAGATCGCCCCACTTACTTCGCGTGGCGAGCACCGTTCAGCGAGTGGCAGCGAGCCTATCTCGGGACGATACTCGATATCGACGAGACGAAACAGGAGACAACGACGGTCACCGAGACGTTATACTTTGACGTAAGAGAGGAGCACCTCCCCGTTCTCGCCGGCTTCACCGACACGGCGAGTCTCCATCAGGAACGCATCGAAACGTTCCTCGAGACGCGACTCACGGGCCTCGATGCACTCCTCCAGGAAGACGACATCCCGGAGGACGAACGGTCGTTCCTCTTCACAGAAGACCGTATGGTGGCCGCAGATTGGGCCGGCCGGATTTCGGACGGCGAGTGGGTTCGCGTGCTTTACGCTGACGGTGAGGTTGACTTCGACGCCCCCGCAAACGAGGTGTTCAACGCCTTCTCCCGATTCGCACGCTACGCTGACTGGACGCGCGATATTCACGTCGGCTGCGAGTGGCTCGACGTGAAGGAAGGCGGCGTTGGCTCTCGATTCCTCATCTGGGAAAAACCCGGTGACCGTCACGTGATGCACTACGGGGTGGTGACCGAATGTGAGCAGAATCGGCGGTTCACCTGGCGGGCACCATTCGCTGAATGGGGGAAGGTCTTCCTTGGGACCTCGCTCCAGCTAACGCCACGTGCAGACGGCGGAACGACGGCGTACCACGTCCTCTACGTCGATCTTCCAGTCGAGTATCTCCCGGTCTTCGGTGGCTTCGGCACGCTTCCGGGATTCGACATCGAGTTCGAGACCTTCCACATCTACGAGGAAGCCGATGGATTCCAACGGCTCATGGAAAACGACGAGTTCACCGAGGAGGACACCTCGTACCTGTTCGACGAAGATCGCCAGTACGCCCATGACTGGCCCATGCAGGAGGGGCGTCCGTGGCCCGACCAGGCGCTCACGCTCGAACCGGACCGAACGATCTCCTACGAGGAGCTGCTCGTCGAGCTGTCGGAAGTCTTCGCCGACGCACTCCCATCGCCGAAGTTCACGCGCGAGTATCGCGACCTGAAGCGGCTCTGGGCCCACGCCGACCAGGAGGACGAACAATGATCGGACGGGTTCGTGAGGGAGTGCGAACGACCACTCGGTTCGTAGAGATCCTTCGATATACGCTCGCAGAAGCGCTTCGCTATAGATTCAGTACGGAACCGTTACCAGAACACGTCCATCGACTCGTCGTCCGATTGGGGCCAACGTTCATCAAACTCGGTCAGATCGCTTCGACGCGGCCCGATCTCGTTCCGCCCGATGTCTCAAAGCGACTGGAAGACTTACAGGAGAACGTCCCCGCGTTTCCCCACCACGAAGCACGAGCAGTCATCGAATCCGAACTCGACGCGCCACCAGAGGAGCTATTCCAGGAGTTCCCCACCGACCCCATTGCATCGGCATCGTTGAGTCAGGTGTACTTCGCGACGTTAGATGACGGGACTGATGTCGCCGTGAAGGTCCAGCGGCCAGATATTCGCCCGCGTATGGAGCGGGACCTCCGCATCGTCCGGACGCTCGCCCGGCTGGGGTCCGTACTCGGAGTGACGCCACGACAGCTTCCCGTGACTCGGATCGTCGACGAGTTCGCCTCGTGGACGTTGAAAGAACTCGACTTCGAGGTCGAAGGCCACAACCTCGAAGAGTTCAGACGGAATTTCGCAGACTGGGACGATGTGACGTTCCCGGCGGTCGCCTGGAGTCACACGACGAAGCGCGTCCTGACGATGGAGAAGGTCTCGGGAATGCGACTTGGAGAGGTACCGGATGCCGTGAGCGAGCAACGTCGGCATACGCTCGCCCAGCGCCTTTCAGAACTGCTCATCAAGATGTTCGTCTCGGATGGCTTCTTCCACGCCGACCTCCACCCAGGGAACATCTTCTTCCAGCGGAACGGAAGCATCGCGATCCTCGACGTCGGGATGGTCGGTCGGATGACGACGGCCCAACGAGATCGATTCCTCGCGTACTGGATCGCCATCACACGTCGGCAGCGCGACCGAGCCTTCCACCACCTCACCGAGATGGCCGACTCGACCGACCAAGCGGACCTCGACGCCTACCGCGACCAGTACGACGTACTCCTCGATCGCTTCTACGACAAGGATCTCTCCGAGCGAAGTCTCGCACAGACCTACCTGGAGATCGTCTACGCTGGCGCCGAACACGGGGTTGTCTTCCCTTCTGAGATGGTGCTACAGGCGAAGGCGGTCGTGACGGCCGAATCGCTGACGCTCGTCCTCGCACCCGACTACCGCTTCAGCGAAGAGATCCGTCCAATCGTCGCCGAGGAACTCGCCAAGCAGGCGACGCCCCGGGCCACAATGGACCGGGCGTGGGGTGAGCTCGTCGACTGGATCCTTCTCGGGCAGGGGGTCGGTGGAGAAGCGCCATCGGCAGCCGATCCTGAAGAGGCGGCGTTTCGCAGGGAAGCGATTCAGGCGCTCGCCGACGTCTGGACGGACGACATAGATGCATTGCTGCAGGACATTCAGGACGACGTGCCAGAGTATACATCCGCAGAGTACTGGCGTGACCACCCGGAGCACTACGTCCTTCTCGAGACGGCACTCGGGTTACTGCGGACGTTCGCGACGGAACTCGCGCGCCTCGAAGAACGCAGCGACATCCAGAGCGAAACCGACGCCGTACCCCTGCTCGCGGTCGACGATGCAGATGATATTGAAGAGAAGCTCCTGACCGGTGAACTCTCCCAGATGATCGATACGTTGCAGGACGACACGGACCAGTACACATCAGCGGAGTTCTGGGACCAGAACCACGAATCGCGTGCGGCGCTCATTTCGGGATTGACGGCACTCCGATTGCTCCTCTCACGACTGAACCAGAGCGTCGACACGGCGTACGCCTCGGAATCACGGGACAAGAGTACACCTGAGACAACAATGGAGGACATCGATGACTGAGCCCCATCATCCGATATTTGCACGACTGTACGACCCGGTGATGCGACCGGCAGAACGAACTGTATTCACCGAGCACCGGCGATATCTCGCGAGTGGAATCTCCGGTGCAATCTTGGACCTCGGTGCGGGGACGGGTGCGATGTTCCCCTATTTCAGCGAGGCCACGACAGGCGGTACGGAAGTCACGCTTTCCGCGATTGAACCGGATCCGCATATGCGGCGACAGGCGATCGAGCGAGCGCGAGATCTCCAACTCGATATCACGGTCGAGGACGCCGGTGCTGAAGCATTGCCGTTCGCAGACGAGTCGTTCGACGTGGTGATTGCATCGCTCGTGTTCTGTACGATTCCCGATGTCGAGGCCGCGCTCTCAGAGGTCGCACGGGTGCTGAAGCCCGGCGGTGAGTTCCGATTCCTCGAACACGTTCGGGGCGACGGGACGGTTGGGATTGCCCACGATGTGCTCGCACCAGCGTGGCACACCGTGGCCGGCGGTTGTCATCTGAATCGAGAGACGGACGAGGTGTTTCGGACTGACGATCGGTTCGAACTCGTCGATTACACGAGAGTGGACGACGACTTCATCGGAGTCGTACCGTTGGTCCGAGGGACGCTCCAACGCGACAGTGAGACGTCGTTACTTGCGCGAGTCGTGCAGCAGTATCGAGACAAGTGATGATTATCGGGGCAGCTGATCAGACGAGATCAGGAACAGAATTGCGAAGACGAGAGCGACCCCCATGACTACCAATGAATAGGTGATATCGACACCGGCAAGCAGCGCTGCTCCGATGAGTGATGCCCCCGCAAGGAGCGCATAGCCGAGCGAGCGGGACTCCTGTTGTTGCGTCCGAGCGAAGGTTCGTGTCCGTTCCTCGGCTCGTGCATCCAGCTCTCGTTCGAGCTTCGTCGGGAGTCGAAGCAGGGCCCAGAGCGACGCCTCGAGCTCACCTCGCATCTCGGCGAGCTTCATCCGGGCCGCTCGTTCCATGAAGCCGTGCTCACGGAGGAACGTCTGTGCAGCAGCGAGGAAGTCGAACTCCGGATCAAGCTGTCTGAGAACACCCTCGCTAATCGAGCCGACCCGGAGAACGAGCATGATGTCGGGAGGAATGCGAAACGGGAACTCGTGGAGCATCCCGGTCACTTCGCTGATGATCCGCTGCCAATCCACAGTTTCGCTGCCCTCCAAATCCTCGATGACTAATTCGAGGACGTGTCCGACGGCAGCCCGATCAGCGTCAGGATCGAGCGCGCCGAGCGCGATGAGCTCGTCAATGATTCCGTCCACGTCCCGATTGACAGCGGCGAGGTAGAGGTTCACGACGCTGTTCTGCATGGCGGGCGTGAATCTCCCGCTCATCCCAAAGTCGTAGAAGACGATACGGCCCTCCTCGTCGACAGCGAGGTTGCCGGGATGCGGATCGCCGTGATACACGCCGTGTTCGAGGCCCATCGTGAAGTACGCGTTCGCGACGTCTCGGGCGACCTCGGTGGGATCGTGGCCCTCTGATTCGAGTTCGTCGACGTCGGTGACCTTCGTCCCCTCGACGTAGGCCATCGTGAGCACACGTTCCGAAGAAACATCCTCGTAGACTCGTGGGATGACGACCGTGTCGTTCCCGTCACTCTCGAAGTTGGCCCGGATCTCGTCCATCATCCGGGCTTCCCGCTCGAAGTCGAGTTCCTCCAGAATGATGCGCTCGAAGTCGTCGGCCATGTTTCGGAGGGAAAACTGGAGGCGCTCGGGCGCAAGCAGCATCACCAGCGGGATGAGTCGGCGGATGATGCGCAGGTCGGTCTCGATGAGGTCTTTGATGCCCGGTCGTCGAACCTTCACGACGACCTGATCGCCTTGATACGTCGCCCGATACACCTGCGCCAGTGACCCACCAGCGATCGGTTCCGGATCGAAGTCGTCGTAGGAGTGATAGCCGACATCGTCGGCGAGTGCGGGGATCATCTCGCGATATGGGCCCGTCGGAACCGCATCCTGCAGCGTGACGAACTCTTCGGCGTACACCTGCGGGACGACGTCGGGACGAGTGGAGAGGACCTGTCCGATTTTCACGAATGTCGGGCCGAGATCCAGCATGGCGTCCCGAAGCCGGCGAGCACGTTGTTCGTGTGTTTCTTGAGAGAGCGAACGGGAGCGTCCAAAGAGCAAAAACCGACGGCGGTCGCGAAGGAATAGTATCACAAACGGGACAAGTTTGCCCAGAATCCGGAAGAGTCGAAGAGAAAATCGAACCATCAGAGTTACTGCCGAATTCGCCCGTCGTTCCCTAATAGATACGTGTTGGCGGTGTTCCGAAATCACCATTCGGGTGGGTGTCAAACCACTCTGGTGAATGTCTATCGATCCGGTTTGTGGGATGGAACTCTCAGCTGGCGACGCCGCCACAACGGTTCAGTACGGTGGGAAGACGTACTATTTCTGTAGCGATGAATGCCGAGAGCGGTTCGAGGATCGGCCAACAATATATACGGAGTAGTCTACCCGCTGATCAGGCGCGAGGACAGGCCGAGGAGCGGTCTGACAATCGACGCCAGAGGCAGTACTGTTTCGTCCCCTGATACCACTAAGACTCTCTACATCGAAATCGAAACCATGAGCGCACGTGACGACGCTACGCGGTATCTTCTCAATAGACAAGCCGAGATCGACAGTGCGAAACTCATCTCGGCATGAACGAATGGCACGAGACGCCGCTGGTTTATCGGCGAAAAGCAAACACTGAGCACGACGATCACCGGCAGTACTCGGTGTTCATGACGAATAGAGGGAGTGGACACCTCACGGAGTACGGCTATCGATGGGAGATCGAGAGTGGCTACCGATCGATAAAGCGGTTTATGGCGGCGACAACGTCGAAGAATTTCGGGCTTCGATTCTTCTACTTCGCGTTCGCGTGTCTGCTCTACTCGATCTGGCGAGCGGTCGATCTGCTCGTGCAGGTCGAGTTGACCGGCGAGTATGAGCACTCACCGGTGATTACAGCGGACAACACGCTGACGCTGCTGAAGAAGGAGACTGGAATCGGGTAGAGAGACACTCTGTTCGGGTTAGCGTGCCGTTTGAGTGGCTACACTATTGGAAGTCTCGAAAATCGACCCATACGATTGGAAGTATGACAAGAATGGCTGCCTGGAGTGTGATCTGAGGCAGTTTCCCAGATCGAATCGGTCAAATTCGTGCATCACAGCCCCGCTAAACCCACTGTAGTCTCAACTTCCAAGACAGCCACAATAGTTGAGACTGGTTCTCTCAATGCATAGGCCGCAGGCACGGTTTGCTCACTGACAACGGGTACTATTTCGACCGCTTGAACTCAAACCGTGCCCCGCCATTGCTTCCGTCTGTC
>NZ_JBPPFR010000004.1:0-233246 GCF_052060055.1 Haloarchaeobius baliensis
GTTCGCATCGCGGGACTCGCTGGCGCTCGCCCCGCGCACCGCTCGCGGTCTCGCCAGGGTGAGAGCAAGCTCTCACTGGCCATCGGAATCGCAAGCGATTCCGAGACAGCCGCGCGCCAGTCGGATGGTCGGGTGGCCACACCGTCCAATCAGTACCCCGAGTCGGCGTCTGTATTTATCTGCACGGGGGGCGTAACTGGTCACCATGAGTACAGTATCGACGCGAGTCTCCAGGGTGGTCCGCCAGTGAAGCTCGCCATGATCGGCTTCGGCCAGGCCGGTGGGAAGGTGGTCGACCGGTTCGTCGAGTTCGACCGGCAGACCAGGGGGAAGACCGTCCGGGCGGCAATCGCGGTGAACACCGCCGAGGCCGACCTGCGCGGGGTGAAGCACATCCCGAAGGACCGGCAGGTGCTCATCGGGCAGACCCGGGTGAAGGGCCACGGCGTCGGCGCGGACAACGAGCTCGGCGCGGAGGTCGCCGAGGAGGACATCGAGGAGATACAGGCGGCGCTGGACGACGTGCCGGTCCACGAGGTCGACGCGTTCATGGTCGTCGCCGGGCTCGGTGGCGGCACCGGCTCGGGCGGTGCCCCGGTGCTCGCGAAGCACCTGAAGCGACTGTACGCCGAACCCGTCTACGGGCTGGGCATCCTGCCGGGCTCCGACGAGGGCGGGCTGTACACGCTGAACGCGGCGCGGTCGTTCCAGACGTTCGTCCGCGAGGTGGACAACCTCATCGTCTTCGACAACGAGTCGTGGCGGCACACGGGCGAGTCCCTGGGCGAGGGCTACGCGGGCATCAACGAGGAGCTGGTGCGCCGGCTCGCGGTGCTGTTCGGCGCGGGCGAGGTCGACGACGGCGGCGCGGTCGGCGAGTCGGTCGTCGACGCCTCCGAGATCATCAACACGCTCGGCAGCGGCGGCGTCTCGACCATCGGCTACGCCGTCGACCACGTCGAGCGAGAGAAGGGCGGGCTGTTCTCGCGGTTCTCGAAGAAGGAGCTGGACGAGACCGACACCACGAACCGCATCACGTCGCTCGTCCGGAAGGCGGCGCTCGGACGGCTCACGCTCCCGTGCGAGCTCAACGGCGTGGAGCGGGGGCTGCTCGTCACGGCCGGGCCGCCGGAGTACCTCAACCGGAAGGGCATCGAGCACGGTCGCCGCTGGCTGGAGGAGCAGACCGGTTCGATGGAGATCCGCGGCGGTGACTATCCGCTGCCGGACGAGCACTCGGTCGCCTGCGTGGTCCTGCTGTCGGGTGTGACCGACGTGCCCCGCATCAAGGGGCTCCAGCAGGTCGCCATCGAGGCGATGGACAATCTGGAGGAGATCCGTTCGCAGTCGGACGCGAACCTCGAGGCGTTGCTCGACGACGGCGACGAGGAACTGACGCCGCTGTTCTAGACCTTCTCGTTGCTGGGGACGACGCGCTCGGTCCCCCGGCCGGCGTCGATGCGACTGCTCAGTCCCCAGCCGAAGACGATGATGCCGAAGACGAAGATTCCGGTCGCGGCCAGAATGGAGGCCAGCGGTGGCGTCGCGAAGCCGAAGAAGGGGCCCTTTGCGATGTACCAGCCGGAGCCGGCCGTCACGACCAGCCCGATGAGCATCACGGCGGTACTCAGATGTGTGCGCATACCTCTCGCTTATCGGCCAATAGATTAAAGTTAATCTATAATTCCTTTTCTATAACTATAGATTGAAGTTCTTTACTTCAAGAATTAAAAATCCGCCCCGTGGAGATCAGCACAGAGCGAACCGACGGTCCGGTCGCGGACCGGGGACCGGTCACGGTGGCCGGTCGTGGTTCCGTCGTCCTGAACCGCTCAGTCCTGGATGGAGATGTCGCTCAGTCCTGGATGGAGATGTGGTAGTCGTCCTCACCCCCGAGCATGGGGAGGTGGACCTCGAGGACACCGTTGCGGTAGGTCGCCTCGATCTCCTCGGCGACGATCTCGCCGGGGATGCGCACGCGCTCGCTGCTGCGGCGCGACTGGTGCATGGAGACGAACTCGGAGTCGTGGTCGATCTCGGTGACCGCGTCGACGTGGAGGAAGCCGTCGCGGTAGGTGAGCTCGATGTCCTCGCGCTCGAAGCCGGGCAGGTCCATCACGAACACGTAGCTGCCGTTGCGCTCGGTGAGGCTGGTCGCGCTGTCGCCGTAGGTCGTGACGTCGGTGTCGCGGCCGGACTCGAGCTGGGGTGTCATCCCGCGAGGGGTCATGCCCATCCAGCCGGCTCGCATCTCGTCGAACATCTGGTCCATCTGGTCGAACATGCTGTCCATGTCGTCGAAGGTTCTGAATGCCATACCCGCAGTACGAGCTATGAGGAGATAAACACGTATGGACAGCAGTTAGCACAGCTCTGCTGGTTGAATTCGGGAGCCTGGAGAAAATTATGGATTCGTTCTGACCTGTGCTGCCGCGTCCCGGAACAGCCCGTCGAGTATCTCGGGCGTGGTCGGGTGGAACGCCCGGTCGGGCACCTCGCGCACGTCGAGACCGAGTTCGACGACGACCTGCATCGTCTTCGCCATCACGTCGGCGTGGTGGTGCAGCCCCTGGTAGCCGAGGACGGTGCCGTCGTCGGCGTCGACGACGAGCGAGGCGCGCCCCTCGGGAGTGTCCTTCGTCGTGAACACGCCGTCGTCGCTGGCCTCGCGCGTGACGTGCACGTGGTCGATGCCGGCGGCCTCGGCGCTCGCCTTCGAGTGGCCGACGCGGGCGTAGGGGTAGACGCCGAGCCCGGAGAAGACGACGTGATGGTGGACGTTCTCGTACGGCTCGAGCGCGTCGCCGCGGCTGTGTGCGAGGATGTTCGCTGCCGCCTGGAACCCCTGTTCCTTGGCGACGTGGAGGATGGGTTCCTTCCCGTTGGCGTCGCCGACGACGAACACGCGGTCGTCGTCGCGGGCCTGCATGGTGTCGTGGACCCAGCCCTCCCCCGGGACAAGCCGGGTCGATTCGAGCCCGAGGCGGTCGAGGTTCGGCCGTCGGCCGGTGAACAGGAACAGCTCGTCGGCCTCGTGGACCTCGTGGTCGCCCTCGCGCTCGACGTGGAGACGCACGCCGCCGTCGTCGGTCGGTTCGAGCCGCTGCTCGTGGGTGTGCCGGAGGATGTCGACGTCGAACTGCTCCTCGTAGAGGTCGGCGAGGGTGTCGCCGAAGGCGGGGTCGGCCTCGTCGAGCGGCCGCGCGTCGTGCTCGACGACCGTCAGGGAGGTGCCGCCGGCCTCGGCGACGTAGGGGACGAGCTCCATGCCGACGTAGCCGAAGCCCATGACGAGCGCGGAGTCGGGGAACGACCGCGAGTCCAGCACGTCCGCACTCGTCCGGAAGTCGACCTCGTCGATGCCGGGCAGGTCGGGAACGTTCACCGTCGACCCCGTGGCGACGACGACGTAGTCGGCGTCGACGGTCCGGTCGCCGACGGCGAGCGTGCGGTCGTCGACGAACCGCGCGGTGTCACGCAGGAACTCGACGTCCTCGCGCTCGGCGAGGTCCTGGACCGCCGCCCGTCGGTGTTCGGCGAAGCCGGCGACGTGCTCGTCCTTCGTGTCGACGACGGCGTCGAGGTCGACATCGGGGAGGTCGCCTGCGAGCCGGTCGTCGTGTCTGGCCTGGAACCTGTGTGCGCCGGCAGAGAGCACCTCCTTCGAGGGCATACAGCCACGGAGGATGCAGAGGCCGCCGCCGGGGTCGCCGTCGTCGATCAGGGTGAGTTCGACGCCCGGTTCGTCGGCCAACTCGCCGGCGACCGCGACGCCGGCGCTGCCGTAGGCGCCGACGATAGCGACGTGTGTCATGCTCACCCCTCGGGGTGACACACAAAAAGGGATTCGCCAGCAGTGTGCGCCGCCCGCATTCGCGTCGGGGCGGCGTCGGTTCGAGGGCGATACGACGGGGGAACTCCAACGGGGTCGGAGGCGTCAGCTCCGGGCGCGCACCGCGACGAACGCCGCACCGACGAGGGCGGCGAGCGCGGTGGTCACGCCGAAGCCGGGCATGCCGCTACCCGAGTCGTCGCTGTCGTCGCCGTCGGTTCCGTCGCTGTCGTCACCGTCGGTCCCGTCGGTTCCGTCGGTCGTCTCCTCGCCCTGGATGGAGGCGGTCCGCTCGGAGAAGTGGTTGAACGCCACCATGACCGTGGTGGACGCCTCGGCCTGTGCGGACGCGTCCTCGGCGACGTAGTACATCGACTCGTCACCGTCCTGGGTCGCGGCGCGGAGCTCGCTCGTGCTCTCGGCCTGTGCGGCCGCCTCGCCGTCGACCATCACGTCGACGGAGTCACCCGCCTCGACGACGGCGTCGGAGACGTGGGTCACGACGACCTTGCCCTGGCTCTGCGAGCGCTCGACGGTCATGTTGACCGTGTGCTCGCTCTCCTGGGCGGCCTCGACGGTGGTGTCCTGACCGTAGGTGACGGTGTCCTCGACGGTCTCGCCGTCCTGCTGCTCGACGTAGACCTCGGCGGTCGCGGTGCCGTTGGCGATCATGCGCTCGACGCGCTCCTCGCCGTCGGTGCGCTCCTCTCCGGACTCGCGGAAGACGAGCGACGCGTCGCTCCCGAGTTCGGCGGTGACGTTCCCCGCCTCGTTGACGGTGACGTTCCCGTCACCGACGACGATGAAGGTGCCCGTCGTGCCGTTCCCGGTCTCGACGACCACGCGGTCGTCGGACGCGGCCGCCGCCTCGGCATCGCTGCTGACCTGGGCCTCGACGAACTGACCGTTCTCGCCACCGTGGACGACCAGCGTCCCGTCCTCGTTGTCGTGAGCGACGATGCTGGCCGAGCCCTCGGTCTGGACGGTGGCCTGCGTCGTCGAGGACGCACCCATCTCCAGTCCGAGCCCGTCCAGCTCGACGACGGTCTCGAGGTCGAACTCGCCGCTCACGTCCGCGCGGCTCTCGTAGTTCGACTGGGACTCGACGCGCATCGACTCCACCATCGTCTCGTTGTCGACGGTGTAGTCGACGACCGCGTCGTCCTGCACGTCGTAGCTCACGTGTGTACCAGCGTAGGCTTCTTGCGTCTCGGTTCGATCGGCCGTGACTGCTGCCGCTGCGGGTGTCGCGACGGAGGCGACGACCAGCAGGGCGGCCAGCAGCGGTGCCATTCGATTCATCGCATCCCTCACGTGACCAGAGTGAGTGGTATAACGAGCCCCTAATCGAGTTGGGAGATCGGCGTATAGTAAAAGGCAGATACCGAACCAGTTGGGTTTCAGTCCTCGAACAGCGTGGACCGCTCGTCGAGAACGGCCACACCGGTCGGCTCGGCGCGCCGGACGATGTGGACGTCGTACGTGTCGTCGGCCGCGACGCTGTGGCCGACGCTCCGGAGCGTGGTCAGCATCCGACCGGCGTTCTCGCTCCCGACGAAGACGACCGTCGCACCCAGCTTCCGTGCGGTCCGTCGGATCTTCGAGGAGATGGTCCCTGGAGAGACGTACCTGTCCGCGAGCACGTACTCGAACTCGGCCGTCGGCGCGATGGACTCGACAGACTCGGCGAGTCGCTCGAGTACCAGCTTCGCGTCGAAGCTCTCCTCAGGGGCGAGCCAGTCTCGCTCTCTGGCGTAGCCGGGACTCCTCGGGACCACCGAGACCGCGACCACGCGCTCGTCGGTCAGACTCGCGTACGACTGCGCGCGGTCGAGCGCGACACGCGAGAGTCGCTGATCGTCGAACGGGACGACGTAGGTCATACCTGAAGCTACTGGTCGGGCGGCTATAAATAACGGCTACTCCTCTCAGGTTCCGAGGATGGCGACCCGGCCGTCAGCGCGAGATGTCCTCGGTCCGGTCGGCGACGATGGCGTCGACCTCGGACTTCGTGACGGTGGCCACGTCGCCGGGGATGGTCCGCTTGAGCGCGGCGGTCGCGGTCGCGTACTGCAGCGCACGACCGACGTCGTCGCCGGAGAGACGGCGGGCGAGGAACGCACCGGTGAACGCGTCGCCGGAGCCGATGGGGTCGTGCGTGTCGGTCTCGAAGGCGTCCTGCTCGTGGACGACGTTGTCGTGGATGGCGACCGCGCCGTGTGCGCCGCGGGTGACGACGACGGTGCGGAACTCGTACTCGGAGGCGAGGTGGTGGGCGAGCTGGGTCGGCTCGCCGTCGTAGTCGAGCACGGCCTCGGCGTCCTTCGCGGCGATGATGAGCACGTCGATGGCGGGGAACAGCCGCGTGATGGTGTTCCGGGCCGCCTCGGGCGACCAGAGCTTGCGCCGGTAGTTGACGTCGAAGGCGACCATCGTCCCGGCGTTGCGGGCGACGCTGAGCATGTTGACGGTCGTCTCGCGCATCTGCTCGGAGAGCGCGGGCGTGATGCCGGTCGTGTAGAAGGCGGTGGCGTTGCGGACCCGGTCGAGGTTGAACTCCTCGGCGGCGGCCGTCGAGAACTCGGAGTCGGCGCGGTCGTAGACGACGTTGGTCCCGCGGGGCTTGCCGGCGTGTTCGAGGTAGTAGGTGCCCGGGCGGCCCTCCTCGGACCAGACCACGTCCGTGGTGATGTCGTGCTGGCGGATGCCGTTCGCGATGCGCCGTCCCGGCGGCGTGTCCGGCAGCTTCGACATCCAGGCGGCCTTCGCGCCCAGCCGCTCGGCTGCGATGGCGGTGTTGGACTCGGCCCCTGCGGCGTGAACCTCCAGCTGTCCGGTCGTCTCCATCCGCTCGTTGCCCGGCGGTGACAGCCGCAGCATGGACTCGCCGAACGTGACGAGGTCGTCGCTCATCTGTCTCCTCCCGGCGTCGCCGCCGACTGGCTCGCAGCACTCATGTGCGGTCGAACGGACGGCACTGGTATAAGTGTCCCCACCACACGCCGCTGGCCGGTGGCGAATCGAACGGCGGGACGGTGGTGTCAGCCCGACAGGACCGCACCGGCGTCGTGCTCCTCGAGCGACAGGTCGAAGCCGAACGCTCGGGCGACCGCGACGTTCGTCTCGACGTGGTCGGTGACCGCCGCGAGCCGGGCCCGGCCACCGCACAGCGAGAGGGGGAGCACGAGCTGGTCCGCTGCGTACTCGTCGACGACGCCTGGGCCCTCGTGGAACGCCACAGCGTCGCCCGCGGCCGACTCACCCACGTCCTCGGCCGGTCGACCCGGCTCACCGAGCGCGTCGAAGCCGGCGACGCTGTCCGCGTACTCCAGCACGACGAGGACGGCGGAGCCGGTCGACCGGGCGTCGACGGTCGCGACGCACCGCTCCCGGACCGGGACGTCGACGGCCGCCCGCACGGCCGCGGTCGCCGCCCGTGCCTGTCGTTCGGCCACCTCGGCGTCGGCGAGGTCGTCCGAGGCGACCGAGCTGACGCGGACACCGTCGAGGTCGCCGCGCTCCGTGAGCGAGCACGACCGGGGCGCACCAGGCGCGACGTGTAGCGTCGCCTCACCGCCACCTTCCGGGTAGAACCCCCTGCGAGCCGGCTCGACGGCGGCGTGCAGGCCGAACCGACGGGCGAGCGGCAGCCGGACCCGCCGGTAGTAGTCGAGCGTCGGCGACCAGGCCACGTCGGTCCCGCCGGTCGCGGTCACCGAGATCGGGGCGTCGAGGGTCGCCGAGAGGGGTAGCAGCGTCTCGAAGACGAGCGTGACGGCTCCCGCCGTCCCCACGTCGACGGCGTACTCGCCGGGGTCGGGGTCGCCGGGATCGAAGACGACCGTCTCGCTGCCGAGATCGTCGCCCGAGACCTCAGCGTCACAGACCGCCGCGATGACCGCGAGGCCAGCGAGGTGCTGGTGTTTGAGGCCGGGGTTCGGACGGTTCCCACGGACGTTCTCGACCCGGACCGCCTCGCCGCGCACGGCCGCGAGCGAGAGCGCCGACCGGAGCACCTGTCCGCCGCCGTCGCCGCCGTCGATGGTCCGCACGGTCAGCCACCGTGGCCCGGGTAGTCCCGCTCGAAGCGCGCCTCGATCTCGTCGTCCGGGAACGAGACGAGCGTCGGGCGGCCGTGTGGGCAGGCCCACGGGTTCTCGCAGTCGTCGAGCGCCGCGAGCAGGTCGACCACGGAGCCCTCGGTGAGCGACGTGTTGCCCGTGATGGAGGGGTAGCACGCGAGGTCGGCGACGAACTCGTCGGCCAGCTCGTCCACGGTCGCCTCGCCGTCGGCCCCCTCGGCGACGAAGCCGGCGAGCACGTCCCGCAGGTCCTCGGGGTCGAGCGTCTTCCTGAACACCGCGGGGACGGCGGTCACCGCGACCGTCCGGTCGCCCGTCCGCTCGGCCCGGAAGCCGAGCGCCGAGAGCGCCTCCCGGTAGTCCGGGAACGCCGCGGCCTCGCCGGCGGTGAGTTCGAGCTCGACGGGCTCGGCGAGCGTCTGTGCCGTCGCGCCCTCCTCGAACTGGGCCCGGAGCCGCTCGTAGTTGACGCGCTCGTCGGCGGCGTGCTGGTCGACGAGCACGAGGCCGTCGGGCGACGTGGCGACGAAGTAGGTGTCGCGGTACTGCCCGAGCACCTCCAGCCGGGGGAGCGCGTCGTAGTCGGTCGGCTCCGTGGCGTCCTCGCCGGTCAGCGTCGTCTGCGTGCGCTCGCCACCGAACTTGCGGTCGGCGTCGGACGTGGCGTCGGCCCCGTCCGAGGTCCCCGTGGCCGGCCCGGCGTGCTCGCTCGACGACGGCGGCTCCGGCCAGCCGCCCGACGCCCGGGAGTCGCCCGGGCCGAACTCGCCGAGGTCGGTGGGTCGCTCGCGTGTCTCGGTGCTACCCCAGTCCGGTGCGTCGGTCGACTCGGACGTGGCGTCGGTCGTCGCGGTCGTCGACGCGTCGTCGGTATCGGTCGCTCCGCTTCGTGGCTCGGTGTCCGCCGTCGGCGTCGACGGCGACGAATCCGCCGCCCCGGCCGACGACGACGCCACCGTCTCCGGGGACGGTTCGTTCTCGGCGGTCGACGAGGCTCGATGCTCCGCCGACGATGCGCGGTTCCAGGTGTCCCGAGCCGCGGCGTCCCCGGCGCTGGCGGTCGGCTCCACGGGCGTGTCTTCGTCCGCCTGGCCGGGGTCGGACTCCGCCGTCGACTCCGGCCGCACGTCCGCCTCGGCCGCCTTCGACTTCCCGCGCGGGGCCGACGACCGGAGCAGGCCGGCGTCGAGCAGCGCGTCCTCGACGGCGGCGTGGACCTGCCGGCGCACCCCCGCCTCGTCGGAGAACCGGACCTCCATCTTCCGCGGGTGGACGTTCACGTCGACCTCGCCGGCGTCGAGCGAGAGGTCCAGCACGACGAACGGGTAGCGGTCGCCGGCGAGCTGGCCGCCGTAGGCAGACAGCACCGCATCGCGGACCAGCTTCGAGGTGACGTACCGGCCGTTGACGAACGTCGAGACGTACTCGCGGGTGCTCCGCGTCGTCTCGGGGTGGGAGACGAGGCCCGAGATCGCGCCGAGCGGGCCGTCCTCGAGGTCGGGCGCGTCGACCGACTCCATCGCCCGGGCGACCTCCTTCCCGTAGACGTTGAGGACGGCCGAGCGCAGGTCGCCCTGCCCGGTCGTCGCGAACACCTCGCGGTCGTCGTGGGTGAGCGAGACCGCCACGTCCGGGTTCGCCAGCGCGTAGCGCGTCACCACGCGGTTGACGTGGCTGAACTCCGTCGCGCGGGTCTTCAGGTACTTCTTCCGCGCAGGCGTGTTGAAGAAGAGCTCCTCGACCTCGATGGTCGTTCCTTCGGGACGGCCGACGGGCTGGACTGACTGCACCTCCCCGCCCTCGTAGACGAGTTCTGTGCCCTCTGCGGGCCCGTCGTCCGGGTCCCGCGGCTTCGTTCGGATCGTGGTTCGAGAGACCGCGCCGATGGTGTGCAGCGCCTCCCCCCGGAAGCCGAGCGTCCCGACCCCGCCTTCGAGGTCGTCGATGTCTCGTATCTTGCTCGTCGTATGCTCGCGCACGGCCGCGCGCACGTCGGCCTCCGTCATCCCCGCGCCGTCGTCCGCGACCGTCACGCCGTCGACGCCGCCGTTCTCGACGGCGACGTCGACCCGGGTCGCGCCGGCGTCGAGGCTGTTCTCGACGAGCTCCTTCACCACCGACGCCGGGCGCTCGACGACCTCGCCGGCGGCGATGCGCTCGACCGTCGCCTGGTCGAGCTTCCGGATGTCCGTCTCTGGCATATGCGTCGCGTTGGTGGCGACGACAATACGTGCTGTGGTCCGGGGAAAGACACTTGTCGTCACCATCGGTACCCGGGCGTGTGTCGTCCGATCCGCCCTCCACCCCGAGCCGCGGCCGTCGTCACGTGCTCGCCTCGCTGGCCACCGCCGGTATCGGTTCACTCGCCGGCTGTGCGACCGTCGACGGCTTCCTCGGCGACGACGTCGAACCGCCCGAGCGCCGCGTACCCGCCGACTGGAGCCCCGCACCCGGCGCCTGGCCGAGCGAACAGTACGGTCCCGCCCGGACGAACCACAACCCGTTCGCGTCCCCGCCCCGGCGCGAGCCGACCGTCGACTGGGAGGCCGACGCCGGCGGCGTCGTGGACTCGCTGATCGTCGCCGACGGGTCCGTGTTCGTCTGGAACGAGACCGACGGCGTCGTGCTCGCACTGGACTCAGAAACCGGCGAGGAGCGGTGGCGGCAGTCGGTCCCAGGGGACGCTGGAGCGCTGCAGGCGATCGCCGGGCGACTCTACGCCGGAGGCGGAGACCGACTCACGGCGATGACCACCGACGGAGAGGAGGAGTGGTCGACCGACCTGACCGACAGCGGCGTCTGGGGCTACTTCCTCGTCGAACGCGCCGGCTGGGTGTTCCTCTTCCCCTCGGACGGGGCGCTGTGCCTGCACGCCGACACCGGCGAGATCGTCGAACGGACCGACGACGCCCTCTACAGTGCAACGACGGACGGAGTGTCGCTGTACGGCGGGCGTTCGTCGTTCCGCGCCTGCGATGTCGACGACCGGACACTCGACGAGCGCTGGACGGCCGACTACGACGGCTACGAGAGCTACGGCCCCCCGGCCGTGCGCGACGGCCTCCTCTACCGCGGGACGAACACCCTCGCCGACTCCGGCACGCAGTCGCGGGGACGGCTGTCGGTGTACGACACGGTCGACGGGAGCGAGCTGCTGCAGATCCCGTTCGAGGAGACACCACAGCCGCCGGCAGTCGCCGACGGCGTCGCCTACGTCGCCACGTCGGACGTGTGGGCGGACACGCTCGGACGGGACGGCGTGCTCGTCGCCGTCGCATCCGACGGCACGGAGCGCTGGCGGTTCGAGCCAGACGCCGGCCTCTGCACGCCGGTGGTCGCCGACGGTACCGTCTACGCCAGCCCGTTCCGGGCGTCCAGTGCGCCGCTCGTCGCACTCGACGCCGACTCTGGGGCGGAGCTGTGGCGGCGGGAGCAGACAGTCAGCGGTCCGGAACTCGCCGTCGCCGGCGAGACGCTGTACGTCGCCGGCGGGAGCAAGGTGGTCGCCCTGCGGGACTGAGGCGACTCACTCCACCGCGCACGTCCCCGAGTAGGACACGTCACCGAGCGACCGGACAGTCGGCTCGTCGCCGCAGACCGGGCAGTCCGGGTTCTTCGCGACGGGCACCTCGTCGGTGGTCATATCGGCGGCGTCGTAGACGAGCAGCCGGTCGTCGAGGGGGTCGCCGACGGGGACGAACTGCTTGACGACCTCGGTGGCCATGATGCCGCCGACGACGCCCGGGAGCACGCCCAGCACGCCGGTCGTCGCGCAGTCCGGGACGGTGCCGGGTTCTGGTGCCTCGGGGAAGACACAGCGGTAGCAGGGGCCGCCGGGGAGGTAGGTCGTCGCCTGTCCCTCGAACCGGTAGATGGCCCCGTGGACGAACGGTTTCTCGGCGAGGACGCAGGCGTCGTTGACGACGTATCTGGTAGGGAAGTTGTCCGAGCCGTCGACGACGAGGTCGTAGTCGGCGACGAGATCGGCGACGGTGTCGGCGTCGACCCGGAGCTCGTGGCGGTCGACCGCGATGTCGGGGTTCAGGCCCTCGACGAACTCCGCGGCGCTGTCGACCTTCGGGCGGCCGACGTCGTCGTCGCCGTGGATGACCTGCCGCTGGAGGTTCGACCGCTCGACGGTGTCGTCGTCGACGATGCCGATGCGACCGACGCCGGCGGCGGCGAGGTAGGCGAGGACGGGCGAGCCGAGCCCGCCGGCGCCGACACAGCAGACCGAGGCGTCGAGCAGGTTCGCCTGCCCGTCGGGACCGACCTCGTCCATGATGACGTGCCGGGAGTAGCGGTCCAGCTGGGTCGGCGAGAGCGAGAGGCCGGTCATGCAACGGGGTTCGGGCCCCGGCTGCATGACTCTCACGCTCGTCGGCCTGCGGTGGCAGCCACTGGTACCCGACGGCTACATTTGGCAACGAGTGTCACACCACAACGGATTTAACGTGGTGTGGTGTATCATGGCATATGGCGTCCGCACCCGACTCCGGTGACGACGTGTTCGACGAATTCCTCTCGGACCGCGGTCACGAAACAGAGCGAGTAGGGTGGGACCACAACTACAACAAGCTACAGTGCCCCGACTGCATGGCGCTGCACGACGAATCAGCCGACGACTGCTCGGTCTGCGGCTGGGAGCCGACCCCGGCGTAACCGTCGGCCAGCGCCGATTCTCCTGTGAACGGGACACCCGCGGTGGAACCACCAGCGTGCGGTGTGTTGTCAGTTACATGAGACGCGGCAACACGGGCGGTTTGGCGGTAACGTTATTAAACATAATTCCATCAGACAGTCTTGGAGATTCAAATGCCGGAATGTCAGAACTGCGGGTCCTTCGTAACCGAGGCGTACGCGCGAGTGTTCACACCACGCGAGATCGACGACCCGCGCGTCTGCCCCAACTGCAAGGACAAGATCCGCGACGGCAGCGACGTCCGAGAGGCCCGATCCCCCCGGAACAACTAGGTTTCCCCGCAGCAGTACGTCTCCCCACAGCCCCGCACTATCGGGCCGCTGGCGCACGATTCTGCCCGGCGACCGAACCCACGGCTCTTATACGTATCGGCCTCCAGTATATGTGCAATGAGCGACGCCGATACGAAACTCACCCGTCTGTTCGGTGGGCCGGGGAGTGGGAAGACGACAGCCCTCCTCGACCGCGTCGAAGAACTACTCGAACGAGAGGACGTCAGCCACCGCGACATCCTCGTCGTCTCCTACACCCGCGCCGCCGCCGCCGAGGTCCGTGAGCGCCTCGCCGAGCGACTCGACATCAACCCCCGTTCTCTGCAGGGCAACGTCTGTACGATGCACGCGAAGGCGTACGAGCTGCTGAACCTCTCCCGCGGCGACGTCGTCAGCGAGTCCGACAAGGAGGAGTTCTGCGAGGAGTACGGCATCGAGTACGAGGACGAGTACGGTGGCGCCGGCCGTCGGACCGCCCGCTCGACCACCATCGGGAACAAGATCATCGCCACCTCCCAGTGGCTCCAGCGGACCGAGCGCGACGTCGCCGACTGGTACGACGTGCCCTTCCAGTGGAACGTCGAGGAGGTGCGGCTCCCGCCAGAGATCGACCCGAACGCACAGGACGGCAACAAGTACACGCCGACGTGGCCCTCGGACGACGACCGCATCGACGTCCCCGAGGTCATCCGTGCCTGGCGGAGCTACAAGGGCGAGCACGACCTCACCGGCTTCGCCGACATGCTCGAACGGGTGAAGCAGCGCTCGCTGCTCCCGAACGTCGACCACCTCGTCATCGACGAGTTCCAGGACATCACCACCCTCCAGCACGAGGTGTACGAGGAGTGGAAACCGCACATGGACACCGTGCTCATCGCCGGTGACGACGACCAGGTCGTCTACGCCTGGCAGGGCGCCGACCCCGACCTGCTGCTCGAGGCCGACCCCGACGAGGACGTCATCCTGCCGAACTCCTACCGGCTGCCCTCGCGCATCCTGAACGTCGTCAACCGGGAGATCCGCCACATCGACAAGCGCCAGGACAAGGACCTGAAGCCGCGCAAGGAGGGTGGGAGCGTCGAGGCCGTCGAGAACCCCTCGATGCTCGACCTCGTCCGGAACGTCCGGCGCACCGTCCAGAACGACGACGGCACCGTGATGGTGCTGTTCCGGGCGCGCTACCAGATGTTCCAGTTCATCGACGAGTTCATCTCCGAGGGCATCCCGTTCAAGTCGCTGACCGACCAGCGCATGTGGACCGACCGCCTCGACGACTACGTCACCGCCGTCGAGGCGCTCGACGAGGACGAGGACATCAACGGCCTGCAGGCCCGCCGTCTCGCGGACATGCTCGCGGACTCCGCGTTCGGCACGAACGAGCGCGACGACCTGTTCGACGCCATCGACACCGAGCAGGAGGACGCGGGCGTCGAGGACCTCACCGAACTCGACGTGGACCCGAGCCTCGTCACCGACTTCGTCCCGTTCATGCCCGGGCCAGCGTCGGCCTCGGACATGGTCCGGAAGGTCACCTCGTTCCAGCGCAAGTCGATGAAGGCGTACTTCGCGACCCAGGAGTACCGCGGGATGGAGCGCGACGCCGTCCGCGTCGGCACCATCCACTCCGCGAAGGGTCGCGAGGCCGACCACGTGTTCGTCGGCACCGACCTCACCGAGAAGGTCGTCGAGCAGATGGTCGCCACCGTCGACGAGGACGCGCTCGACGACGACATCGAGTTCACGAAGACCACCTCGCCCGTGCCGGTGCTGACCGACAACGAGCGCCGCGTCTTCTACGTCGGGATGTCCCGCGCCCGGGAACGGCTGGTCCTGCTCGAGAACCTCGTCAGCGGCGCGCCCACGCTCCCCATCGACGTCCTGCTGAACAACGAGCTCACCGGGGCCACCACGGACGAGCTCGCAGAGCTGGCGAGCGAGCCCATCGAGGCCGCCGACTGAGCGATGACGCTTCCCGTTCCGTTCGAGCACGTCCGCGAGGAGCTCCGCGACCGTGACGCCTGCGCGTTCGTCCACGCCGGCCGCGAGGACGACCCCACGCTCCGCTACCTCGGTCGTGCCGGCCGTATCGACGGCGAGCTCGCCGTGGTCGTCACCGCAGATACCAGCATGCTGCTCGCTGCCGAGGCCCCGGCCGCCGCCCGCGAGACGTTCCCCGGCGACAGCGTCCTGCCCGCCGGCGGCGAGATACCGACGGGCGAGCGCGTCGCGACCGTGCTCGACGACCTCGGGCTCGACGGTACCGTCCTCACACCCAGAACGATTCCGCACGACGCCGCACTCTACCTCGAGAACGCGGGCTACGAGGTCGCCTCGACGGCCGTCGTCGACGACGCACGGGTCGCCAAGACCGACGCCGAGCGCCTCCGCCAGTCCACGGTGCAGTCGGCCGCCTGCGCCGGGATGCGCCGCGCCGCCGCCGTGCTCGACGCGGCCCACGCCCACGAAGGGCGCCTCGACTGGGAGGACGCCCCCCTGACCACGCTCCGACTCCGCCGCGAGATAGACGCGGCCATCGCCGGAGAGGGGATGTCGCCCGGCTACACCGCCATCGGCGTCGACGGCGCACCCGCGACGCCCCGCTCGGAGACGACCATCGAGCCAGGCCAGACGGTCGTCGTCGACCTCGCACCGCAGGGCCCCGACGGCTACCACGGCCGGCTCGTCCGCACGTTCGTCGTCGACGGCGACGGCGGCTGGACCCGCCGCGCACAGCTCGCCGCCGAGGGCGCACTCGACGCCGCCATCCCCGAACTCTCGCCCGACGGTGCCGACGCCGTGGCGACCGAGCTCGACGCCGAGGTGACCGCGTACGGCTTCGATCCGGCACCCGAGTCCGGCGGCTACGGCGTCGGCCTCGAACGCCGCGAACGCCCCACGCTGGACGAGGACGAGCTGCCCGTCGGCGCGGTGCTCGCGCTCGACGTGCGTGTCTCCGACCCGGCAGAAGGCACCGTCCGTCTGGCAGACCTCGTCGCCGTCACCGACGACGGCGGCGAGCCCCTGGGCGCGTTCCCGCGCTCGCTCGTCCCCTGACTACTCCCCGTCGTCTCCCTCGTCGGGCTCCTTCACCGCCGCCTCGACGACCGTCTCGCCGACGATGCTGCCCGCGTCGAACGGGTTGTCGACGTACTTCTCCATCAGGATCATCAGGACGCCGATGCCGATGAGCGCCGCGCCCCAGGTGGTGTTGCCCTGGATGAAGAAGAGGTCGACGCCCGCCGCCATCGCCGGCAGCGCGAACGCGAGCGTGATCAGCAGGGAGAACTGCCCGAAGATGCTCTGGCCCATGTTGGCCGTCCGTACGTCACCGGCGGAGAAAAAAGGTGCTACTCGGGAGTCGGGTTCGGACGGGGCGTTCGGTCACCTGAACACGCCGTACAACCGGTCGTACGGGCCGTAGTAGACGAACAGCTCGGCGAGCAGGAACAGGCCGCCGACGATGCCGGCGACGGCGGCGAGCTGCTGGCCCTGCGGCAGGTCCCAGAGCAGCCCGGGGTCGAGCCGGGTGAAGACGGCACCGGTGGCGAGCATGACCACGAGGAGGGTGCCGGCGAACAGCCAGAGTCGGTCGGGGTCCGGCGACGCCTCGTTCGCCGGCGTCTCGATGGTCGCGACGTGGTAGCCGAGGAGGAGCGTGACGGCGAAGGCCGCCGCGACGTACGCGATGTTCGTGAACGGGTCTGGCGGGCTGAGCGTCGCACCGCCGACCAGCGCGGGAGCGAGGCCGATCGGGAGCGCCCAGCCGAGTCGTCGAAGTCGTGTACCCATCAGGAGAGGGGTCGGCGATGGCGACGGAAAAGGCTGCCTAGCCGTCGGCGGGCGATTACGTCTCCAGCAGGTCGGGCAGCAGCGTCACGTCGTCGAGGATGGCCTCGGCCCCGTAGGCGACGAACTTCTCCTTGCCCGAGACGCCGGAGAGCCCGCCGCTGAGGACGCCGACGGCGTGGTACTCGCGACTGCCGTCCTCGGTGGCGGCGTTGCGTGCGGTCTGGATGTCGTCGATGGTGTCGCCGACGAAGACGAGCGAGTCCGAGTCGAAGCGCTCCGCGAGCGTGACGAGCGCGTGGGGGTCGGGCTTGCCGGCCTCCCAGTCGTCCATGGTGAACCGGTGCTCGTCGGGGACGTCGAGGCCGACGCGGTCGAGCGCGATGTCGGCCTCGGCGGCGGGTCGGCCGGTGACGATGCCGACGTTCCAGCGCTCGGTCAGCGCCGCGACCGTCGCGGGCGTGGCGATGATGGGCTCGTCCTCGATGTAGCCCGTGTGGTCCATGTCCGGCTCGCCGCCCTCGAGTTCGCGGTAGCGCTGGCTGCCGAGGTAGAGCTGCTGGAACACGTCTCGCAGGCGTTCGGTGTCCCACGCCTCGTGGACCCGGTCGAGCGCCTTCGCCCCGATCTCGCTGCCGACGACGAGCTCGGCGGCGTCCAGCCCCCCGCCGTGTTCGCGTATCTCGCCGGTGAACTCCTCGAGGGTGAGTTCGAGGCCTTCCCGTCTCGCGAGGACGAACAGCGCTGCGGCGTAGGTCAGCTCCCAGTCGTTGTTGAACCCCTCGGCGTCCTTGAACGCCTGCACGTCCGCACGGTCGATGGTCTCGCCGTAGACGTGCTCGACGGCGTCCACGATGGCACGCCGGTAGGAGTCGGCCACGTCGACGAGCACGCCGTCGACGTCCAGCACGACCGTGTCCACCTGCATACCCCGCCATCTGTTCCCCCGGGTAATGGGCCTATCGGACGTCAGTCGCTGCCGGTCATCACCGTCGTCGGGGTGACGTCACGGGGGTCGACGACGGCGTCATCGACCGCCGCGACCGCGTCGTCACCGGCCACCGCGACCGCGTCGTCACCGGCCGCCGCGACCGCGTCGGCCTCGTCGTCGACCACCGGGCGTGTCCGTGTCGACGACGAACAGCGTGTCGCCCGGGATCGGCTCCGGCGTCGCCCGAACCGCCGTCGGGTCGCCACCGAGCGTGGTGACGAAGCAAGCCGCACCCGCGTCACGGGCGACCGCCACGACCGCGCGCTGGAGCTCCGGCGGGCAGTTCAGCGCGTAGACCGCCTCGGCGTCGGCGTACACCGACGGGTCGGGGTCGGTCACGTCGTCGCGGACGAAGCCGACACCATCGGGAACCGACCGGTCGTGGACGTCCGTCGCGGTGACGGCGACGCCGCGCTCGGCGAGTCCGGCGGCAACGTCCGTCCGGTTGCCGATACCCACCTCGACGACCCGCTCGAAGCGTGCGAGTCGGTCGACGAGCGCGGGGGTCGAATCGGGGACCACGGCGGGATATTTATAGCCCGGGCTACCTTACGGTTTTCCATGCTCGTCGACATCGTCCCCGTCGGGGACGTCTCCGCAGCCGTCAAGCGTGCGGCATCGGAGGGACTCAGGTCGGTGTACGACTGCGACGTGACGATCCACGAGCCACAGCCGCTCCCGAGCGACGCGTACGACGCGACGCGGAACCAGTACTCCGCCGAGGAGTTCATCCAGCTCGCGGAGCAGGTCGGGACGGGCGACAAGAACATCGGCGTCACGCCGAAGGACCTGTTCTACCGTCGGCGGAACTACGTGTTCGGGCTCGCCTACCTCGACGGGAGCGGGAGCGTCGTCTCGACGTACCGGCTCCAGACCTCGAGCGACGGTGGCTTCTCGAACCGCAGCTCCGAGGACATCTTCCAGGACCGCATCCGCAAGGAGATCGTCCACGAGATCGGTCACACGATGGGGCTCGAACACTGTGACAACAAGCGCTGCGTGATGAACTTCTCCCCGACGGTCCGCGAGGTCGACGTGAAGGAGGAGAACCTCTGTGGGACCTGCCAGCGGAAGGTCCTGTAGATGGACGGGGACCTGCCAGCGGGCTGGGTCCGCGAGTACGAGGGGCGGAACGGTGCGGAGTACTTCCACGAACCACGCGAGCTCGCACTGAGTATCCTCCCGCGCTACGACTCGCCGCGTGGCCGCGCCAGCGAGATGACCGCGAGTGGCTACCTCGTCCGGGTTCACCGCCTGTTCGGCGACGACTACTGGACGCCGCTGACCCTCGGCCGCACGGAGACGCTCGCCGAGGCGAAGGACCTCGCGCTGGGGTACATGCAGCGGCTCCACCGCGAGGGAGGCACCCGGACCGAGGAGCTGGCGGCCATCGCGGGCGTCGCCCCGTACACGGACGACCTGCTCGTCCGGCTCGTCCGCACCCGGAGCGAGTTCGGCCTCCGGACCGTCGCCCACCGCGTCGCTGACTCGGTGACCGTGGTGTACGAGCGGGACGAGTCGGCCGTCCTGTCCGCGAAGATCGCCCGAGCTCGCTGTCGGCGGCTCGGCCGCGCGATGGACGTGGACGCCGCGACACCCGCGAGCGTGGTCGCCAGGACCGACGACGGGACACTCGTCTACGTCGCGCCGACCGGCGAGCCGTCCGTGGGGACGCTCTTCGCCTTCGATTCCGACGCACGGCTCGTGCTCCCTGACCTGCTGGAAGACCTCGAGACGCTGCTCGCCCGTCGTGAGGGCTGCGAGAACGGTCAGCGCGACGGCAGCGACAGCGAGCGCGACGACGCGCGGTAGCGCTCGACGCCCGCGAGCAGCAGCGAGAAGACGGCCCCGAGCAGCCAGTACAGCTGTTCGGCGACGCCGTAGGGCAGGACGTACTTCGAGACGGCGACGCCGAACGCGAGGTACTCGGAGACGACGTTCGCGTCGGTCATCGCACTCGAGAAGTCGCCCTGGGTGGCCGACGGCGCGGGGACGCTCCCGTCGCTCGCGTTCGGCGGCGTGGTGACGCGGTCGACCTCGTAGACGAGATTGCCGACGTTCACCGCCCAGACGACCTCCCCGTCCGGGGTCACCTCGACGACGCGGTCGTTGTACGAGTCGGCGACGAGCGTGTCACCGTCGGGGAGCCGGTCGCCGTCGCGCGGCCAGTCGAACTTCGCGCTGCCACCGACCTCCCAGACGACCTCGCCGTCGGGCCCGAACTCCACGATGCGGTCGTGCTCGCTGTCGGCGACGATGAGCGAGCCATCGGCGAGCCGGTCGGGGTTGTGCTGCTCGTACAGCTCGCCCTCGTCGTCCGCGTGGAACGCGTTCGGCCCCACGACCGGCTCGACCCGCACGTCGCCGTCGTCCGCGACGTGGAGCTCGGCGACGGTGTCGAAGTTCCGCAGGCTGATCTGGAACACGCCCGGCTCGAGACGGTCCACGTCGTTCACGTGCGTCCAGTCGCCCTCCGGCCCCATCCCGTCGGGGCGCTCGTAGTCGTCCGTGGCGTTCCACTCCCAGAGCAGGTTCCCGTCGTGGTCGACGGCGAACACGCGGTCGTTGCCCATGTCGGCCATCGCGTAGCGCGCCTCGCCGTCGACGACGTACCGGTCCGCGTCGTGGAGCTCGTGCTCGTGCTTCTCCACGTCGTACCAGGCGTACTCCCAGACCACGTCGTTCGTCCCCCGGTCGACGTGCTGGAGCGCGTTCCGCACGCAGCCGTCGTAGCCGTCGCTGGCGTACGGCTCCGGGCACTCCGAGTCCGGCACCGTCGATGCGGTCGACACCTGCACCGTCGACTCGTTCACGAGCTCGACGTCGAACACGTCGTCCGGCTCGCTGTACTCCCACGCCACCTCGCCGTCCGGCGTGATCTCCAGGGCCTTCCCGCCGTCCTGGTAGCCCTGGACGGCGACGAGCGTGTTCTCCTCGGGCGGCTCCTCGTCGACGGTCAACACCGGCTGGGTCGGCATCGTCACGAACCCCGCGACCGCGACCGCGAGAAAGACGAGCGACAGAATCGCGAACAGACGGGCGCGTCCGCCGGGCGTCCGGAGCTCGGCGGCCGCGGAACGGAGACGTTGCACGCCCGTTCGTTGGGGCGGAGGGACACGTTAGCGCTTCGATTCCGTATCGGATCGTGTCTGGAATCGTCTCGAGGAATCGGCAGGTTCCGGGTCGAAGGCTGCGCGATATCCGGAACGACGATGGCAGTCCGCCGCCGTTCCGAATCAGTCGACGGTCGCGGTCGTTATCCGGTACTCCATCGAGATGGCGTTCCGGCTCTCGTCGAAGTACTCCTCGATCGCCGCGCTCATGTCCTCGCTCAGGGCCGGGTAGTCGTCCTCGTCCACGTCTTCGAGCGCGACGATGAACAGTCCGGACTGGGAACGGACCAGCTCCCAGGAGTGCGACGGCGAGAGCGACAGCTGCTCGACGACACCGGTCTCGAACGAGAGGTCTGTCACCCCGTCGGCCAGTCGCTCTCGCACGACTTCCTCGTCACCCCAGAGGAACGGGGGCGGGGGTGCATCCGGGTCGGGCGGCAGGTACGCCTGGAGCGTCTTCGCCATCGCCGGGACGACGCTTCGGGGCGTCCACGACGAGAAGGCGATCCGACCGCCCGGCCTCGTCACTCGAAGGAGTTCCGACGCCGCGGCCTCCGGCGGCGTCGCGAACACGTGGCCGACACAGGAGAGGGTGACATCGAAGGCATCGTCCTCGAAGGGAAGCGCCGTCGCATCCCCCTCGCGCCACTCGATATCGTCGACACCCGCGATGGCGGCGTTCTCCCGGGCGTCTGCCAGCATCTCCGGGGTGATGTCCAGGCCAGTCACCTGTGCCCCGCGGCGTGCGGCGGTGATGGCGACGTTCCCCGTCCCGCACGCGACATCGACGACACGGTCGTCCGTATCGACGGCGGCAGCGTCGACGAGATGGGCGGCCATCGACAGGAAGCTCGGCCCGATGGTGTCGGCGTAGGAGCCGGCCGTCCAGACCCGTTGCACGTGCTCTTTGGAACTCATCGTTCACTTCCCCAGGGTTCGACGACCCCGAGCTGTGTCAGTAGCCCAAGGAAGTCCCACGTCGCCCACGTCTCTGCGATCTGGCCGTCTCGGACGCGATGCATCGCATTCCCCTGGATCTCGATCGACGTCCCGGTCGGTTCGATGCCACGGAACGCTCCCCGGTGTGTGCCGGTCAGGGTGCCTTCGAACGATACCAGGTCACCCTCGGCGATCAGCTCGCCAACGTGAACCGCTGCATCGGGGAACGCCCGATGCAAGCCCTTCATGGACTCGACCCAGGGCTCTGGCCCCGATTCGGATTCGGGACTCGCCGGGTCGTGACGGGTGTACTCCTCGGTGAAGATGTCGTCGACGAGGGCGTAGTTCTGCTCGTTGACGAACTCGTCGATGAATCGGTGGATGACGTCCTTGTTGGCCCGTTCTTGGGTGGTCATTCGATCGCCTCCCAGGCGACCATTCGGGCGGGCGGATAATCGTGATGTCTGGTGAAATATTTCAGGCGGTGAACGCTCACACCTCCCGTCACCCCGTTCGCCTCGCGGTGAGGAACGACTCGGGGTCCGCAACCGGGCGCGCGTCGTCTCGGACGAGCTGGTACACCGACTCGGCCCACTCGCGTGCCGCCGGCGAGTCGGTATCCACGACGGCCCTGAGCGCCCCCACCGGGCCATCGTGGCAGCAGATCGCGACGCGGTCGTCGAGGACGAGCAGCCCGCACCGGTCGCCGTCCGGGAGCGAATCGTGGACGAGGTGGGTACAGTTCTCGAGGGCGGTCGCCTCGGTGACCAGCTCGGGGTTCCACGAGTAGACAGCCTCGAACACCGCCGGGTCGTAGATGTACTCCGACTCCATCCCGTTCAGTATCCGGGTGAATGCCGCCTCCAGGTTGTTCGATTTCACCACCGTCGCGCCGAACCCGCGGAGCGACTCCGTCCCGCCGATCAGCTCCGCGATACGTTCGAGTGGCCGGGACGGATAGCCGGGTCCCGGATACGAGACGACCGCGTCCTCGAACAGGTCGACGTCGAACTGCGACATCTCGCGGGGGAGCCACCGCCAGACGTCGCGCAGTTTTCGCTCTGTCGCCATCGATTCGCAGAACCCGACGAACTCCTCGGCCACGAACTCGCCGAGTCGCGTCAGTTCGTAGATTCGACCGTCGCGGACGACCCATCCGCGGTCCTCGAAATCGGCGAGGACGCGCCCCATCGTCGGTGACGATGCCCCGGTCGCCTCACACAGCTCGGCCCGGTCACTGGGCTGCTCCGAGAGAACGCCCAGCACGCCGACACGGTGGGCTGACCGGACGAGAAACTCGATCTCCTCGACGGACTGTTCGAGTTCGGTGCCGCCACCAGGCGTGTGCATGACTAGCATACACGGTCGGCCACATTATGTCTGTCCCCCGGTTCGAAGGGTGTGAATCACTGCGTTCGTGGAGCCACACCAGTGCTCGGCACCCGTGAGGTCGCGGGACTCGCTCGCCGGCCGCGCGCCATGCCAGCTGCTCACGGTGAATTTGGAACAGCGAAAACGGGGAAACGAAATCGGACTCAGTTCAGGTCGTAGAGCGCGCCGTACTTCTCGGTGACGTAGTCGAGGAAGTAGTCGGCGGTGAAGCCCTCGCCGGTGGCCTCGCGGACGAGGTCGTCGGTGGTGTAGCGGCAGCCGTGCTGGTGGACGTGCTCGGTGAGCCACGCGTGGAGGTCGTCGAACTCGCCGTCGCGGGTGCGCTCGTCGAGGTTGCCGAGGTCGTCCTCGGCGGCCTCGTAGAGCTGGGCGGCGAGGACCGAGCCGAGCGAGTACGTCGGGAAGTAGCCGAAGCTGCCGTGGCTCCAGTGGATGTCCTGCAGGCAGCCCTCGGCGTCGGTGTCGGGGCGGATGCCGAGGTACTGCTCGTACTTGTCGTTCCAGACCTCGGGGACGTCCTCGACGTCGAGCTCGCCCGAGATGAGCTCGCGCTCGATCTCGAAGCGCACGACGATGTGCATGTGGTAGGTCAGCTCGTCGGCCTCGACGCGGATGAGGTTGTCCTCCTTGACGGTGTTGGCGGCCTCGTAGACGTCACGCGCCGTGGCGTCGTCGACCTGCGGGAAGCGCTCCTGCATCGCGGGGAGGAAGCGTTCCCAGAACGGCTCGGACCGGCCGACGTGGTTCTCCCAGAGGCGGCTCTGGCTCTCGTGGACGGTGAGGTCGCGGGACTCGCCCAGCGGCGTGCCGTAGTGCTCGTCGGGCAGCCCGAGGGTGTAGGTGGCGTGGCCGAACTCGTGGATGGTCGAGGTGAGCGCGCCGAGCGGGTCGGCCTCGTCGAACCGGGTCGTCACGCGGGCGTCGAACTGGTTGCCCGTCGAGAACGGGTGCGGCGCGACGTCGAGGCGGCCGCGGTCCCAGTCGTAGCCGAGCGTGTCGAGCACGTCGCGGGCCAGCTCCTCCTGCGTGTCGGCGTCGAACTCGCCCTCGAACGGGGTGGCGAGGTCGACGTCGGACTCGCGGACCGCGTCGACGAGCGGGACGAGCTCGTCACGGAGCTCGGTCAGCGTCTCCTCCGCGGTGTCGAGGCCGAGGTACGGCTCGTAGTCCTCGAACAGTACCGCGTACGGGTCGCGGTCGGGGTCGATGTGCTCGGCGTACTCGCGCTTGAGTTCGACCAGCTCCTCGAGCTTCGGTGCGAAGATGGAGAAGTCGTCCTCCGCCTTCGCCTCCTTCCAGAGCGGGTGGGCCTCGGCGGCGGTCTGGGAGATCGTCTCGACGAGGTCCGTCGGGACGCGTGCAGCGCGCTCGTACTTCCGGCGCACCTCGCGGACCACCGCCTCCTGCTCGGCGTCGAGGTCCGACTCCTCCAGTTCGTCGAGGTAGCCCGACATCTCCTCGCCGGTGAGCAGTTCGTGGCTCACCGCCGAGAGCGCGGAGAGCTGCTTCGACCGGGCCGGTGTACCCTCCTCGGGCATCATGACCTCCTGGTCCCAGTTGAGGACCGACTGCGCGCCACCGACGTTCGAGATTCGCTGGACGAGCGTGATGAACTCCTCGTAGGTGTCGGAGTGCTGGGCGGCTTCCGTTGCCATGGGAGGGTGTTTCGATTCGGAACCTATGAACTTCCCCATTCCTCGGCGGTGGCTACATACCCCGACACCACGATACGTCCCACCATGCTCGTTCCACTCGCCGTCGGCGACTGTATGACCCGCGAGGTCCTGACGACGACCCCAGAGACGACGGTCCGGGCGGCCGCCCGCGAGCTGTCGGCCGCGGACGTGGGCTCGCTGGTCGTCATCGAAGCCGAGGAACCGGTCGGCATCGTCACCGAGTCGGACCTGGTAGACGTGCTCGCGGACGCGCTGGACCCGGACGAGGTGACGGTGGGGACGGTGATGGCGGCGGACCTGGTCACCATCCACGCGGGCGCGACGCTCGAACGCGCCGCGGAGCTGTTCGAGCAGCACGACGTGGAGCGGTTCCCGGTGGTCGAGGACGGGGAGCTGGTCGGCCTCGTCGCCGTCAGCGACCTCGCGGACTACCTGCCCCATCTGACCGAGCGACGGCGGCGGGTGGACGACGCGTTCGAGCTCGATCCGCACCCGCACGTCCCCTCGGAGAGCCCGGAGATGGCGTACGACCACCCGGACTGGGAGTTCGCAGGCGAGGGGACGGCGGACGGGCTCGGCGTGGGGGACGTGGTGCGGTTCCGCAAGCGGCTGACCGACGGTGACGTGCGGTCGTTCGCGGAGGCCAGCGGCGACACGAACCGGCTGCACCTCGACGGGGAGTTCGCGGCCCAGACCCGGTTCGGCGAGCGCATCGTCCACGGCGTGCTCACGACCGGGGTGGTCTCGGCGGCGCTGGCGCGGCTCCCCGGGCTGGTCATCTACCTCTCGCAGGACCTCCGGTTCATGGGTCCCATCGGCGTCGGCGACGTGGCGACGGCCGTCTGCCGGGTGACCGAGGACCTGGAAGGCGCGAAGTACCGGCTGGACGTGGCGGTGTACGACGAGGACGGCGAGGCCGCCGTGGAGGGCGAGTCGGTCGTGCTCGTCGACGAACTCCCCGCGGGGACGGAGTCGGCGGCAGTGCCGGTCGAAGAGGCCGCCGCGGGCGACGACTGACCGGCCGCCGACGAGCTACCCGGACCAGGATGCCGCGAGCCGCCGGTAGCTCTCGTAGCAACGTTCGAGCACGTCGATGGAGACGCTCTCCGAAGCGGTGTGGGCCTCGCCCGACTCGGCGGGGCCACAGACGACGCAGGCGGTCCCGTCCTGGGCGAGCCAGCCGGCGTCGGTCGCGTGCGGTTTCGTGACCAGTTCGCCAGCGCCGTCCTGCACCGCCCGGACCGCGTCGAGCACGGCGTCGGCGAAGGCGTCGTCCGAGCAGCGCATCGGCGGGAGGTCCTGGTCGACGGTCCACTCGACACCCTCGATGGCCTCGACCTGCCCGAGGTCGGCGCGCTCGCCCGGCACGGTGCGCTCGTCGACGGTCACCGCGCAGGACTCGGGGACGACGTTCCACGCGGAGCCGCCCTCGATGCCCGTGACGGCGACGCTCCCCGAGAGCGCCTCGCCAGCGACGGTGACCGTCGGCCAGTCGAGGTCGCGGACGACGTCGACGGCGTCACAGGCCCGGTACACCGCGTTCTCGCCGGCGTCGGGCTCGCTCGCGTGGGCGGCCTGCCCCCGCGCCGTCACGGTGCTCCCCCGCCGGCCCTTGTGCGCGACGGCCACGTCGACGGTGTCCGGCTCCGAGTAGCCCGTCGAGCCCTCGGCGACGAGCGCCCAGTCCGGCGCGAAGCCGGCGTCGATGGCGTGACGGGCACCGATTCCGCCGACCTCCTCGCCGACGAACGAGGCGAAGACGAGTTCGACGGCACCGGCGAGGTCGGCGTCGCGGAACGCGAGTAGCATCGCCGCGTCCGCGCCCTTCATGTCGGCGGTCCCGCGGCCGTAGAGCCGGCCGTCGCGCTCCCTGACGACGTAGCTGCCGTCGGTGTCGACCTGTGTGTCGTCCGGCGGCACCACGTCGTGATGACCGACGAACGCCAGCGTCGGTGCGTCGGGGTCGTCGGTCGCGCCACGGCGGGCGATGACGTTCCCGCCCCGGTCGGCGTCGCCGGCGTCGTCACGGGTCACGGCGGCGTCGGTCTGCTCGCGGAGCCACTCCTCGACGAAGTCGCCCGCCGCGGCCTCGCCGTCGTGGCTCGGGATGGCGACGAGGTCGCGGGTGAGCGCGGTGAGTTCGTCCATGGCCGACCGTGCGGTCGCCCGGCACAAGAGGGTTCGCCAGCGGGCAGGGGCACCCGGACGCCCCGTCTCACACCCGTTCGTACACGGGCACCTGCTCGTCGATGGGGTCGGTCGACAGCTTCTCGACGGCCTCGGCGACGTGTCTCGCGCTGGCGGCCTGCTCCTCGCTCGCACTCGCGACCGACTGCGCCTCCGAGGCCACCGACTCGGCCGCGTTCGCGAGCGACTCCACGGTCTCCGAGATCTCGACGACGCTTCGGGCCTGCTGGTCGGCCGCAGCCGCGACCTCCTCCATCCCGTGGGCCGCGTCGTCGACGACGCCCTCCAGGTCGTCGAGGGTGTCGACCGCCGCGGCGACCTCGGCGCGGCCCGCCCGGACGCTGTCGTTCGCGTCGGCGACCGCCTCGCGGGTCGCCGCCGCCTCGCGCTGGAGGGCGTCGGCCGCCGTGGCGACCTCGTCGATGTCGTCGCGGGTCCGGCTCACGAACGTCTCCAGCTCGGACGCGATGGTCTCGGCCGGGCCACCGCCGCCGCCCCGCTTCGCCTCGACCTTCGCGTTCGTCGCCAGCACGGCGGTCCGGTCGACCAGGTTCTCGACGCGGTCGACGACGTCCTCGATGTCCTCGGCGCGGGCCTCGACCGTCTCGGCGGCGTCGAGCAGGTCCTCCGTCGTCGCCTCGACTGATTCGAGCGCGTCGAGGGCGCGTTCGCCCGCATCGACGCCCTCGCTCGCCTCGGCGGCCGCGCGCTCGCTCGTCTCCCGGACGTCGTCGGCGACGGAGGCGACCTCCTGTGCGGCCGCGCTGACCTCCTCGACGTCGGCGGCCGCCGCAGCCGCGCCCTCGGCCTGCCCATCGGCGTGGTCCCGGATCGTCGTCGCGCTCTCGGCGACGGCGGCGGAGGACTGCTTCAGCTGGACGACGGGGGGCTGGACGTCCTGCTCGACCTCCGTCGCGAGCTCGCGCTGGGCGTCGATGGCGCGCTCCAGGCGCTGGCTGTAGGAGTCCACGTACGTGTCGCTGGCGACCTGCAGGTCGAGATTGAGGATGCGCAGCAGCGCGAGCACGTCCTGCATCCCGTCGTGGATGGCGTCCCGGACGGTGGCCTCCAGCGAGGCGTCCAGCCCCTCGGGCTCGTCGCCGCCGCCGAGCCCCCGGAGCGCGCCGACGACGCGGTCGAGCCCGCCGTCGCTCGCCTCGCGTTCCGCGACCCAGTCCTCGATGGCGTCGACCACCTGCGTCTGGACGCGCTCGTCGACCCGCGAGAGGATGAGGTCGTAGTAGAGCCCGTACTGCCCGACGTACTGCTTCAGCGGCATGTCGAGCAGCTCGTGGAGCTTCCCGATGCGGGCGCGGTTCGTGAAGTACGCCTCGTCGTAGTCGCCGGTCGCGAGGGAGACGAGGTACGCCTGCTGCGTGCGCTTGAGCTGTTCGACGCCCTTCGGCGAGCGCTCGATGACCCGCCGGGTCTGCTCGTGGGCGGTCAGGTTGTCGTAGAACGCGTCGGCGATGGCGTCCTGGTTGTCCCGCAGCAACGGCTCGAGGTCGTCGAGCCGACGTTCGTCCTCGGCGTCGAAGCCGACGAACTGCTTGCGCCAGGCGATCTCGTCCTCGTCCAGCCCGATCTCGCCGGTGAGCGAGGCGGCCTCCACGAACCGGTTCAGCCCACCCAGTCCGAACTCCTTCGAGGGGTCCATACCGGGCCGAAGACGTTCGGGGCAAGAATCAGGTGGGGGTGGTTCTCAGGACGCTGGAATCGGTGACTCCAGCACCGCGGGTGTGTCACGGCGTCCCGCCGGACCCGGCCCCTTATCAACCGCCACGGCCCTACTGCACGTATGAACGTCGTACCGGACACGAGCGTGGTCATCGACGGCCGCGTGTCCGCCAAGGTCGACGACGGCGAGTACGAGGGGGCCACCATACAGGTCCCCGAAGCCGTCGTCGCGGAGCTGGAATCGCAGGCGAACGAGGGGTTCGACACCGGCTGGGACGGGCTGGAGGAGCTCCAGCGCCTCGCCGACCGCGCCGACGAGGGGAAGATCGAACTCGAGTACGTCGGCGAGCGCCCCGACGCGGTCGAACGCGGCCACGCCGCCGAGGGCGAGATCGACGCGCTCATCCGCGACCTCGCCGCCGAGCTGGGCGCGACGTTCCTCACGAGCGACGTGGTCCAGTCGGAGGTGGCGAAGGCGAAGGGCCTCGACGTGGAGTTCGTCTCCGCGGAGGTCCGCGGCGCGACCGAGATCGACCGTCTGCAGGTGCAGAACTACTTCGACGACGAGACGATGAGCGTCCACCTGAAGGCGGGGGCGGTTCCGATGGCCAAACGCGGCGCGCTCGGCGACATGCACTACGTGAAGGTGGCCGACGAGCCCCTCTCGGACGAGACGATGGACGAGTACGCGACGGAGGTCGTCAACGCCGCGAAGGAGTCCCGCGACGGCTTCCTCGAGCTCTCCCGGAACGGCATGGACATCGTCCAGTTCCGCGACTACCGCATCGCGGTCGCCCGCCCACCGTTCGCGGACGGCATCGAGATCACCGCGGTGCGTCCCATCGCGCAAACGGACATGGAGGACTACGAGCACGCCGACGAGCTCAAGGAGCGCCTGCTCGAACGCCAGCGCGGCGTCCTCATCTCCGGCGCACCCGGCGCCGGCAAGTCCACGTTCGCGCAGGCGGTCGCCCGGTTCATCTCCGAGCACGACTACTCGGTCAAGACGATGGAGAAGCCCCGCGACCTCCAGGTCGGCCCCGAGATCACGCAGTACACCGAGCTCGACGGCGAGATGGCCAACACCGCCGACGCGCTGCTGATGGTCCGACCCGACTACACCATCTACGACGAGGTCCGCAAGACCAACGACTTCGAGGTGTTCGCGGACATGCGCCTCGCCGGCGTCGGCATGATCGGCGTCGTCCACGCCACCCGCGCCATCGACGCGCTCCAGCGCCTCGTCGGCCGGGTCGAACTCGGCATGATCCCGCAGGTCGTCGACACCGTCGTCTACATCGAGGCCGGCCAGATCGCGAAGGTGTACGACGTCCAGACCGAGGTGAAGGTTCCCTCCGGCCTCACCGCCGAGGACCTCGCACGCCCGGTCATCCAGATCACCGACTTCGAGACCGGCCGGCCCGAGTACGAGATCTACACGTTCAACCGGCAGGTCGTCACCGTCCCGCTCACCGACGACGGCGAGTCCAAGGATTCGGGCGTCGACCGCATCGCCAAACAGGAGATCGAGCGCGAGATACGGTCCATCGCCCGTGGCCACGTCTCGGTCGAGCTGAAGGGCCAGAACACCGCCGTCGTCTACGTCGAGGACGACGACATCTCCGCCGTCATCGGCAAGGGCGGCGGCCGCATCACCGACGTCGAGGACCGCCTCGGCATCGACATCGACGTGCGTACCCACGACGAGAACCCGAACTATCGGACCGGTTCCAGTGGTTCGGGTGGTTCGGGTGGAGCCGGTGGGTCGGGTGCGGAGGAGCAGGGCCAGCTCGTCACGCCCGAGATCACGTCGCGGCACGTCATCGTGCCCGTCGACGGCCACACCGGGGAGACCGTGGAAGTGCGGGCGGGCGACGAGTACCTGTTCACCGCGACCGTCGGCCGTGGCGGCGAGGTGCAGGTCTCTCGGGGGTCGGCGATTGCGGAGGAGCTGGAGCAGGCCATCGACCGGAAGCGGACGATCACGGTTCACACGGCCTGAAACCGGTTCGAAGCGCTGATTTTCTCTCCTTCGTACTGCTGGTGATTCGAGCGACTGGGCAGTCTCGCCAGCCGCGCGCCACGTTGGAAATCCAGTACTCGGTTCGACCCGAAGCTCACCCCTCGACAGCACCCAGCAGTGCCAGCACGCGCTCGGAGAGCGTCTCGGCATCCCGAGCGACCAGCTTGCACATCGGCTCCTTCCCGTGCGCCCCGTGGTCGAGGACGGCGACGGGGGTCTCGTCGGCCGCGCCGAACGTCGTCCGGCCGGCCCAGTCCATCGTGCTCGCGTCGGCGGGTTCCGCGGCGCGGTCGTAGGTCGCACTCGGCCAGCCGAGCTCGTCGACGGCGTCGGCGACCCGGTCGTCGAACCGGCAGTTGCAGGCGAAGCGGAGGGTCGGGTCGTACTCGCGGGCCGAGAGCAGGAATCGGGCGACGTGGCTGGACGCGCCGAAGCGCACGCCGCCGGTCGCCCGGACGCCGTCGTGGACGCGTGCGAGGCGGCCGTCGACGGCGACCGTCTCGGCGACGGACTCGGCGTACGGGAGCGCACCGACGACGTTCGTCCCGACCTCGGGAATCAGGGTGGTCGCGTCGGCCGCGACGAGGTCGTCGACGACACCTTCGACACCGGCGATGGTCTCCCGGGCGGCGGCCTCGTTCCGGACGCCGACGTGGTGATTGACAGCGCCGTTCGCCCCGACGTCGGCGTGGTAGCGGATGGCCCGCGCGACGAAGTCGACGCCGGCCTCGACGGCGTCGGCGAGGTCGTCGCCGGAGGCGAGGTTGGCGGCGATGGCGGCCGAGAGCGTGCAGCCGGAGCCGTGGGTCGCAGCGTCGGCGACGCGGGGATGCTCGAAGACGGTCACGCCGTCCTCGGTGACGAGCACGTCGACGACGCCGTCGGTGTCGAGGTGGCCCCCCGTCACGAGCGCGGCGTCGGCCCCCAGCGCGAGCAGGCCGGCGGCGGCGTCCCGGGCGCTCTCGACGTCGGTCGGTTCGACGCCGGTGAGGACGGCGGCCTCGTCGGCGTTGGGCGTGACGAGCGTCGCCTCGCCGACGAGGTCCTCGTAGGCGGATTCGGCCTCGCGGTCGAGGAGGCGGTCCCCCGACGTGGCGACCATCACGGGGTCGACGACGACCGGGACGTCGCGGTCGGCGAGTCGCTCGTGGACGGTCTCGACGACGGGCGCGGTGGCGAGCATCCCCGTCTTCACCGCCCGCACGTCGAGGTCGCCGAAGACGGCGTCGACCTGTGCGGCGACCTCGGCGGGCGGGAGGACGTGTGTGGATTCGACGCCGCGGGTGTGCTGTGCCGTGACGCTCGTCACCGCGCTGGTGCCCCACGCGCCGTGGGCGCCCATCGTCGCGAGGTCGGCCTGGATGCCGGCGCCGCCGCCCGAGTCGCTACCGGCGACGGTCAGCGCCACGGGCCGAGCGTCCGGTGCCGGTCGCCGCTCGGGTGTCGTGTCGTGGTCCATACCGGGTGGTATTAGCTGGTAGTACAAATCGATGATGGTGACTCCGGCACGGTGCCGTCGCTCGTCACCGGACGGACGACGACAGGAGAACGGCCTCAGCGCGAGCCCTCGGCGGTGCCGGCGCGGTAGCCCGCCCGGAACTCGCGGACGACGCTGCCGATGATGCTGCCGAAGACGATGGCCATGAGCAGGCTGGCGAAGCCGACCGACCACGGATCGTTGACGCCGCCGCGTGCGTACCCCGCCATGATGGCGGCCAGCGCACCCATGCCGGCGATTCCGGCGAAGCCGAGCCGGACCTCCGAGCCGGTCTGCATCGCGACGACGTGCTGGGGGATGGCGACCCCCACGAAGGCGTAGATGGCGACCCCGAGCGGCGTCTGCGCGAACACCGTCGGTTGGCCCGTCGCGAGCGTCGTGCCGCCGGCGACCGCGACGGCGACCGCGAGGCTCGCGACGACGATGCGACGCTCGTTCATGCGCCCCGGTTCTACACGTTCTGTTATAGGCTTTTCCCGGGTCCGGATGGCTATATGCGGGTGGTACCACCTAGTGGAAACACTCTTGGCGCTCCGATAGCGACTCCGAGCACATGGAACTCGGTACGCGGATACGTTCGATGGGACCGACGTGGCTGGCCGGCGCGATCGCCGCCGGGCCGGCGACGATGGCGAGCCTGCTGGGGGCGGGCGCGGGCTACGGCTACGAGCTGCTGTGGGTGGTCGTCCTCTCGGCGGTGCTGGGTGCGACCGCACAGTACCTCGCCGCGCGACTGGGCGTGCTGACGGGCGACGGGCTCGTCTCGACCGTCGAGGCGAAGCTGGGGCGCTGGTGGGCGTGGCTGCTCGTCGTCGACGTGGTCGCCGCGGCGGGGCTGGCACAGCTGGTCATCATGAAGACCGTCGCCGACGTGACCGCGCTGGCGACCGGCATCGACGCGACCGTCTGGGGCGTCGTCTGGGCGGTCGTGCTCGCCGTCGGGCTCGTCGGCGGCGGCTACCGCGTCGCCGAACTCGGCGCGAAGTTCGTCGTCTCGCTGGTCGTGCTGGCGTTCGTGGGCTCGCTGTTCGTCGTGCCGGTCGACCTCGGCGCGGCCGCCGGCGGGACGCTCCCCTCGCTTCCGACCGCCGACACCGCCCTCGTCGCGGCGGGCATCCTCGGCGGCGCGGTGCACGTCACGCTCGTCACGATGCAGAGCTACACGATGCGCGAACGGGGCTGGACCCGCGACGACTGGGGCCTCGCCCGCTTCGACGTCGTCGCCTCGATGGGCGTCGCCTTCGGCGTCTACTCGCTGGCCATCTTCCTCGTCGCCGCGAGCGTCTTCCACCAGGGGCCGGTCCCGCTCGCCGAGCTGACGGCGACCAGCGCGGCGACCGCGCTCGGCCCGGCCGTCGGTGGGCTCGCGGAGTCGCTGTTCCTCGCCGGCCTGCTCGGCGCGGCCGTCTCGACGCTCGGCGGGAACACCACGGTGCCGCCCTACGCGCTCGCCGACAAGCTCGGCTGGAGCCGCGACGACGACCGCTACCGGGCCGCCGTGGCCGTCACCGCACTCGCCGCCGCGCTCGGCCCGGTGATGGGCGGGAACGTGTTCGAGCTGCTCGTGCTCGTGCTCGCGTTCGGGCTCGTCGGCACGCCCTTCGCCATCGCGCTCGTGCTCTACCTGCTGCACGACCCCGACACGGTCCCGGAGCGGCCGCCAGTCCTGGCGAGCCTCGGCGGCCTCGTCCTGCTCGCCGTGACGAGCGTCACCGCCGGCTCGTGGCTGCGGTCGGAGCTCTCACCGTACGCGAGCGACCCACTCGGACTGCTCGGCGACCCCGGAACGCTGCTCGCCGCCGTCTTCGCGGCGGTGCTGGCCGTGGCCACCCTCGGACTGGCGGGCCGGTTCGTCCACGACCGTGCGACCGACCGGACGCGGGCGAGCGACGCATGACGCCGACCGGCCCGCTCGACGGCGTCGACCCGCTCCCCGTCGCGTCCGGGCGCCACCTCGTCGTCGGCCCGTCGAACGTCGGCAAGACCCGGACGACCGCCGCCACGCTCGCACGCTGGGTCGCCGAACACGGCACCGACGGCGTCGTCGTCCTCGACTTCGCGCCGGCGGTCGAACGCGACGGCGAACTGCTCGGCGGTCGGCTCGACCGCTTCTACCGGCCGCCCGACGGCTGCTGGTACGGGGTCCTCGACGCGCACGCGCCGCGGAGCGACGGCCGGGACGACGAGCACGCCCTCGCACTCGCCCGTTCGAACGCCGAGCGCGCCCGCCGGCTGCTCGAGGCCGCGCCGTCACCACGGGCCGTCTTCGTCAACGACGCGACCATCCCGGCACAGGCCGACGGCGACCCGTCGGCGCTGCTCGAGTACTGCTCGACGGCGGAGCTCGCCGTCTGCAACGCGTTCGCGGGCGACGAACTCGGGACCGAGGACGAGGTGTCGCGGAACGAACGGGCGGCGCTCGACGCGCTGACGGCGTGGGCAGACGTGCACTACCGGCTCGGCCGGTGACTACTCCTCCGCGGCCTCGCAGAGTTCGACGGCGAGCGAGACCGCGTCGGCGGCGTCGGCACCGAGGACGTACATGATGGGCTCGACGCCGTAGTCGCCGTCGTGGTAGGCGATCTTCGGTACGCCGCCCTCGGTGAACCGGTCGCGGAGCCGTCCCTCGCGGTCCTCGTAGCCCGCGTCGAACTCCATGGGCTCGTAGCCCGCCGCCCTGGCTGCGTCGAGCAGTTCCTCGGAGGTCTTCAGGTTCACCGCGCCGCGCACGTCCGGGTCGATGGCGGTCGCCGCGAGCACCAGTCCCGCGACGTGCCGCGATGCCCCGAACTCCGGGTTGCCGGGGACGTTCAGCCGGCCCTGGATGGCGTGCAGTCGCCCGGGGATGGCCGCCACGTCGCCCACCTCGTCCGCGTCGGGCAGCGCCATCGCGACGTTGGTCCCGACGTTCGGCACGTGGTCGACGACGGACGGCGTCCCGCCCAGCCGCCTGACCGCCTCGCGGACGTTGTCGAGCACCGCCCGCTCGTCGAGCACGTCGCTGTCCGGCCCGCGCACACAGAGGTCACAGCCCATCCCGCGGAGCGCCGGCATCACGTCCTCGTGGACCGCACAGATTGGCCCGCGGTCCTCGAACTCCTCGACGAGCGCCAGGAGCTCCGAGAGCGCCTCGTAGTGGTCCATCCCGCCCTCTGCGAGCCCCTCGCCGATGCGCTCGACCGTCGCCACCATACGGGCGTCCTCGCTGAAGCGCTCCTCGACTGTCACCTCGCCGCTCCGGTACTTGCTCACCGCGGCCTGCGTGACCCCCAGATGGTCGGCGATCTCCCGCTGTGTCAGCCCCCTGTCGGCGAGGTCGTCGACGAGCATGGCCCGGGCGGTCGGCAGGAACCGCTCGACGACGATCTCGCTCGGCAGCACCACTGGCATGGACGCCGGTTCGACCCCCGCCGTGTTAAGTGGTGCGTGGCGCCCGACTCCGGGAAGCCCTGGCGAGGCTCGCTCGGGGCTGGCGGTTCGTGGTCGCAGCGAGTCCGTCGGGGACCACCACAGCACGCCGGACAGCCCCCACCCCCAGCATTGGTCTGGACTTTAGTGCCCGACCCACGTTGTACCGGGCATGCTTCCGGACGCGCTGTCGCTCCTGCTGCAGGGGACACCGCCCGATTTCTGGCCGGCAGAGCTCGCCGACGACTGGTCGTTCGTGGTGCGGGTCGGCTGGGGCGTGCTGGCGTTCTGTCTCGTGACCATCTTCGGCTGGTACATCCTCGACCCGGCCGTGAGTCGCATCGTCACGGCGCGGAACCGCAACAACCCGACGCTGGAGGAGGCGGTGTCGCGGTACCTCCGGCTCTCCGTCCTCGTCGCCGCGGTCCTCGTCGGGGCGTTCATCACGGGCTACGGCACGTTCCTGCAGTCGTCCGCGCTGGTCGTCGCGGCCGGGACGCTCGCGCTCGGGGTGGCGGGCCAGACGGTCATCGGCTCGCTGGTCAGCGGTATCGTGCTCGTGCTCGACCCGGAGTTCAACGTGGGCGACTACATCGAGTGGGAGGGCGGCGAAGGGACGGTCCGCTCCATCACGCTCCGGGTGACGCGGGTGCAGACACCCGACGGCGGGCTGGTGACGCTGCCGAACACGAAGCTGACGAGTCAGGCCGTCACGCGGCCGTACGGCTACGACCGCACGCGCATCGTCGAGCACGTGGGCATCGCCTACGAGGACGACGTCGACGAGGCGCTCGCGCTGCTGGAGGAGGCCGCGCGGAACGTCGACGGCGTGGTCGAGGGGCCGTGCCCGACGGCGTACGTCGACGAGTTCTCGGGCGACGCGGTCGTCCTCCGGGGAGTGTTCTGGGTGGAGGCGCCGGGACGTCGGAGCCTCTTCCGAATCCGGTCGGACTACGCACGCCGGGTGAAACAGCAGCTCGAGGGGGCCGATGTCACCATCGCGCCGGCCTCGAAGCGCGAACTGCTGGGACGGATCGAGGTGGAGTCCACCGGGTGAGCGTTGGCCGCTGCCGGTAACTATTCGTAGTCGACCACCGTGCCGTTGCAGTATGGAAATTGCCGACCGCGCCGTGCGAGCGGACCGACTCGCTGACCGGGCTGGAGGTCGATGAGCAGGCAACCCCAGCTTCCCACCGAGTTCGCGGGGTTGAGCACCGGTGTGCTGCTCCACGACGCCGAAAGCGGCACCGTTCTCGACGTGAACGAGCGACTGGAGGAGCTGTTCGGCTACGACGCGGCCACGCTCCGGGGGATGCAGGTCGCGGACTTCACCGCGCCGACGACGAAGTTCACCCAGGAGACGGCGCAACGCCGCATCAGGGCGGCGGCCGACGGCGAGCCACAGTCGTTCGAGTGGCAGAACGAGCGGGCCAACGGCGAGATACTCTGGGTGTCCGTCGACCTCACCGGCATCAGCATCGGTGACGACGACTGCGTTCTCGCGGAGGTCAGGGACATCACCGAGTACAAGACGCGCGAGCGCCGGCTCCGGCTGCTCAACCGGGTCGTCCGTCACAACCTCCGGAACGACACCACCGTCCTCATGGGCTACGCCGAGCGGCTCAAGGCGGCCGTCGAGCAGGAGCGACTGGAGGACGAGATCGAGACCATCCTCGACATCGCCGCGGAGATCGGCTCCCTGAGCAAGTCCATCGAGGAGTTCGAGGAGATCGCGGACCCGAACGGGACGATGCGCTCGCGGACGTCGGTCAACGAGGTCGTCCGCGAGCACGTCGTGACGGCACAGCAGGAGTACCCCGACGCCAGGGTGCTGCTCGACGAACCGGCGGCGGTCTGGGTGCAGGCCGACGGCGGGCTCGATTACGCCATCGACCACGGCATCGAGAACGCGATCGTGCACAACGACCGCGACCAGCCCTCGGTCGAGGTGAGCGTCACCAAGGACCCCGAGAGCGGCCGTGGCGAGATACGGATCGCCGACGACGGACCGACCATCCCCGAGGTCGAGATCGACGTCCTCGACGCGGGGGAGACCAAGACCGACACGTACCACGGCTCCGGCATCGGGCTCTGGGTGATGCAGTGGTGCATCGACTCGCTGGGCGGCGAACTCGTCTTCGAGGAGAACGAGCCCCGCGGGAACGTCGTCCGCATGCTCCTCCCGCTCGACGACGGCGAGGAGTGAACGGTCCCAGAGCCGTCACTCCCCGCCGGACAGCTCGGCCCAGACGCGCCAGGCGGGGTCCTCCTCGGGGTGGTGGACCCGCTCGCCATCGACGTAGACGCCCTCGCCCGCGCTGATACGGCCGGCGTCGGCGACGGGCGTCCCCCGCGATTCGAGCGCGTCGACGACGCCGTCGACGCCCTCCGGCCGGACCGCGACGAGGAGGCTCCCGCTGGTCGTCGCCGCCCACGGCTCCATGTCGAAGTAGTCGCAGATGGCGGCGGCCGCGTCCGAGACGGGGGTCGCCGCCGACTCCACGTCGATACGGACGCGCGCGCCGCCTGCGAGCTCGACGAGCGCGCCCTGGAGCCCGCACTCCGTCGCGTCGTGCATCGCGGTGACGGGCCCGCTCGCCGCGGCGAGGAGTGCGTCTCGGACGTGCTCGGTCGACGGGAGGCGCTCGGCCTGCCGGGCGAGCAGGTCGTCGGGGAGGTCGATTTCGTCGGGGAACAGCGCGGCGAACAGCGCCGTCGCCTCCACGGCGGGGCCGTGCGTGACGAGCAGGTGGTCCCCGGGGCGTGCGCCGTCGGGACGGACCACGTCGTCGTGGTCGCCGACGCCGAGGACGGTCGCGCCGCCCACCCAGGGGAACGCACAGCCCGCGTATCTGGCCGTGTGACCCGCCAGCACCGTCGTTCCGAGGTCCGCGAGGTCGTCGGCCATCGTCTCCCAGACGGCCGCGAACGCCTCGTCCGTCATCTCAGGTGGGAGCGAGAAGGAGATGGCGAGGTGGCTCGGCGGGATGCCGGAGACGGCCACGTCGGCGAGGACGACGCCGAGCGCGAACTCGGCGGCGCGCTCCCAGCCGAGGTCGGGCAGGATGGAGACGGGGTCGGTCGCGGTGACGACGGCCCTGCCGCCGACGTCGAGGACGCCGAAGTCGACGCCGTGTCGGGGGCCGAGCGCCACGTCGTCGCGCGATGCCCCGAGGTTGGGGTAGATCACGTCGTCGAAGAACGAACGGTCTATCTTCCCGCGGTCGGTCATCGGCTTCGACTACCGACCGCGGGTGGAAATGCGTACCGTTCGGCGCGGGTCAGCCGAGCCAGCCAGGCGACGGCAGCGCGGCCGGGTCGGCGAGGAGGCCGGTCGCCGCCAGCAGTGAGACGACGAGCGTCGTCACGACGATGCTCGCGGCCGGCGGGTCGAGGTGGGTGTCGGCGTGGGCGTACAGGAGGCGCTGGGCGAACTCGCCGACGAGCGCCCCGGCCAGTCCCGCGACCGCCCCGATGGCGACCGCGTGGAGCAACGGGAGCGCGACGGCGAGTGCGGCCGGCGTCTCCGCCCCACCGGCGGCCCCGACGACGGCGAACCCGGCGGGCAGCGTCATGTGGTGCGTGACCGGGATCTCGGCCACGCCGGCGACGACGTACACCAGCAGGACGACGCTCACGCCGAAGCCGAGGAACACGCTCGCGGTCAGGTGGGTGAGGTAGCCGCCGACCGCGCCGAAGGCGAGGCCGAGGGCCGCGACGCCCGGCCACCGGTACTGGTACGGGAGCCACGGCTCGACGGCCGGGCGGTCGGGGCTGTCGGCGCCCGTGTTCGCCGCCCCGCCGTCGGTGGCCAGCCGCGACTCCTCGCGCTCGAACGGCCCCATGTCGAGGAAGTCCCGGCCGGCACCGAGCAGGGAGTAGCCGAAGACGAGTCGATGCACGAGCGCCGAGGCGACGACGCCGAATGCGACCGGGTCCAGCGGGAGGACGAGCGCCGAGCCCGTCTTCAGCAGGTGGCCGAGGACGCCGAACGCGCCGCCGACGAGCAGCACGTCGACGCGGGTGCCGAGCCCCCGGGTGACCTCCTTGGCGTCGTGGTAGTCGAAGTCGGTGTCGAGGTAACCCCGCTTCGCGGCGTAGGCGACCGCGGCCGCGCCGCCACCGAAGCTGACGTGCGGGCCGAAGACGGGGCCGAACGCGACCGAGCCGGTGAGGACGAGCTCCGGCGCAGAGGGGGCGACGCTCTCGCGAGCGAGAGCGTACAGTTCACCGACGACGACGAGGACGCCGGTCAGCGTGAACGCCGGCAGTGCACCGACGGCGGCCCCGAATACGCCGCCCGCGAACGCGGCGAGCAGGAGTTCGAGGGCGAGTGCGTCACTGAACACCGTCCTCCAGTTCGTCGAACAGCGCGACCACCCGTCGCTCGACCTCGTCGCGGATGGCGGCGACCTCGTCGGGCGACCGCCCGTCGGGGTCGGTGAGGTCCCAGTCGCGGACGTCGACGGTGGTGTCGAGCGAGAGCGTCGAGCAGCCCATCGTCGCGACCACGTCGCACGACTCGAGTTCCGCGTCGCTGACCTCGCGGGGGGTGCGGTCCGAGAGGTCGATGCCCACGTCGGCCATCGCGTCGACGACCTCGGCGTGGACGTGGTCGGCCGGGAGCGTCCCGCCGGTGACGATGGTCCAGTCGCGGTCGCGGCGGTCGCGCTCGCGCTCGGCGAACGCGGTCGCCATCTGGCTGCGCCCCGCGTTCTGCACGCAGACGAAACCGAGCGTGGTCATTCGTCGGCACCTCCGGCGTCGGCGTCCGCGGTGTCGCCGTCGTCGCCCTGGACCGTCGCCAGCAGCGCCTCGGCCCGGTCGGTCGTCCGGTAGTAGCGCCAGCGGCCCTCCTTCCGGCGCTCGACGAGCCCCGCGTCGGTCAGCGTCGAGAGCGCGTGGCTCACCGCGCTGTCGCTCACGTCGAGGAGCGGTTCGAGCTCGCAGACGCAGAGCTCGCCGTCGGCCGCGGCGAGCAGCCGCACGATGGCGAGCCGCGTCTCCGTCGACAGCGCGTCGAAGACGACGGCGTCGGTCGGTGTCCGGTCGAGGCTCGCCCGGTCGCGCACCCCCTCAAGTTCGTCGATGCGGGCGTCCACGTCGCCGTCGCAGCAGCTCCCGCACTCGTCGGCGATGAGTCGTTCCAGTCGCTCCGTCGTTGCCATATTCCCAGATGAACAACTGTTCATATGAGTGTTCCGGTGACCAACTCCCACCCGTTCGGCGGCCGACTCGCCCTTGCCGAGTGCAACGTCGTTATGGGGCTGGGAGACTTCGGTGGCAATACGCAGCAGTCTCCATCCCGTCATCAGGGAGTACAAAAAAGTACTTAAAAACACGTCGCTAACTTCAGGTTAACGCAGACAATGCAAGGTCAAAACCAGCAGCAGGCGTACGACCGGGGAATCACTATCTTCTCGCCGGACGGACGTCTCTACCAGGTCGAGTACGCACGCGAGGCCGTCAAGCGCGGCAGCGCGAGCGTCGGGATTCGAACGCCGGAGGGCGTCGTCCTCGTGGCCGAGCGTCGCAGTCGCTCGCCGCTGATGGAGCGCGACTCCGTCGAGAAGCTCCACAAGATCGACGACCACGTCGGCATCGCGAGCGCCGGGCACGTCGCCGACGCCCGCCAGCTCATCGACGTGGCCCGCCGACAGGCCCAGGTCAACCAGCTCCGCTACGGCGAGACCATCGGGGTCGAGACGCTGACGAAGGCCGTCACGGACCACATCCAGCAGTACACCCAGACCGGCGGCGCGCGCCCGTTCGGCGTCGCGCTCCTCGTCGGCGGTGTCGAGGACGGCGAACCGCGGCTCTTCGAGACCGACCCGTCCGGCACCCCCTACGAGTGGAAGGCCATCGCCATCGGCGGCAACCGCGAGGAGATCCAGGGCTACCTCGAGAAGGAGTACGACGACGAGCTCACCCTCCAGGGCGGCATCGACCTCGCCATCGAGGCGATGGCCGTCGGCGAGGAGGACGGCTTCCCGCCGGAGGGGCTCGCCATCTCCACGATAGCAACCGAAAGCGGTGAGTACCGGACCCTCGAACTGGACGAGATAGAGAACCGTCTCGCGGAACTCGACCTCCTCACGGAGGGTGACGACGAATGAAGCTCGACAACACCGACCCCTACGAACCCGAACTCGGCGCGTCCGAGTGGCGAGAACAGGCCGGCGACGAACAGAACGTCAACAAGACCGGGACGACCACCATCGGCATCGCGACCGACGAGGGCGTCCTCATCGCGACCGACCGGCGGGCCAGCCTCGGCGGCCGCTTCGTCTCCAACAAGCAGGTCGTGAAGGTCGAGGAGATCCACCCGACCGCCGCGATGACGCTCGTCGGCAGCGTCGGCGGCGCCCAGTCGTTCATCAAGTCCCTCCGCGCCGAGGTCAACCTCTACGAGACCCGCCGCGGCGAGGACATGAGCATCGAGGCGCTGGCCACGCTCGCGGGCAACTTCGCCCGCGGTGGCCCGTTCTTCGCCATCAACCCCATCCTCGGCGGCGTCGACGAGGACGGCAGCCACGTCTACTCCATCGACCCCGCCGGCGGCGTCATGAAGGACGACTACACCGTCACCGGCTCCGGGATGATGGTCGCCTACGGCCTCCTCGAGGGCGAGTGGCACGAGGACATCGAGATGGACGAGGCACGCCGCCTCGCCGCCCGCGCGGTCCAGAGCGCCGCCGAGCGCGACACCGGCTCCGGCAACGGGCTCGTCCTCTGTGAGGTCACGGCGGACGGCGTCGACATCACCGAGTACGACGGCTTCCCGGACGAGAGCGAACTGTAGGTTCCGGTCCCCTCTCGCTGCGTTCTTTTCGCGTACTGCCAGCCCCCGAGAGCCGCATCTCGGCCCGGGCGAGACGGTCATACGCTTCGGCGACCTCTGGAGCAGCATGGAAGAAGCTACCACGCACCACGGGGTGTCGTCCGTCGCCGACACCATCGCCGCCACGGTGTCCGAGTGGCCCGGCGTGTCCGCCGGTCGGACCTCGACGGGCGGCCGCGCGTTCACGCTGGGAACCCGCGAACTCGGCCACGTCCACCGTTCCGGACTGCTCGACATCCAGTTCGAGCGCCCCCTGTGCGACCGGCTGCTCGCCGAATCACTCACGGGTCCGCATCCGCTCGACCCGCACTCGACGTGGACCTCCTACCGGGTCGTCGACGCCGCCGACGTCGAGCACGCGGTCTGGCTGCTGTGGGTCGCCTACCTCGCGGCGCTCGCGGCCGCACGACCGAGCCCCATCGCCCGGCGGGCACGGGCAGTGGTCGACGTCGACACCGAACTGGCCGCGCTCCCGACGGCGGTCCGGACGGCACTGCCTAGCCGAGGGTGATGAGGGCGACACCGGCGATGGCGACGCTCGCGGCCGCCAACCGGAGCTTGAAGTTCCGCTCCTCCAGCACCACGCCGCCGAGCAACACCGCGACGACGGCCTGCGCGTTGACGATGGGCGAGGCGACGCTCGCGGGCAGCGTCGTGAACGCGAGCGAGATGACGTGCTGGCCGCCGGCGACGACCGCCCCGAAGGCGACGAACTTCCACCAGTCGGCAGCCAGCGCCGTGCGGTCGAGCTTCGGGAGCGCGAGCGGCGTGATGGCGACGAACGTGGTGACGAGCATGACGACGACGAACGCCGCCGGGTCGACGCCGAGCTCCTGCAGGACGACGCGCTTGCCCACGTCGACGACGCCGAACGTCGCCGCGCTGAGCAGGGCGAGCTGGGCGGGCCTGGCTCGTACGGCCCGCCCGAGCGGCTCCCACAGCGCCCCGGGCTCGTAGTTGACGAGGTAGAGCCCGAGCGTGACGACGACGACGCCCGCGATCTGCACGGCCGAGAGCCGTTCGTGCAGGAACAGCACCTCGATGGGGAGGACGAACGCGGGGACGACCTTGCTGATGGGCGCGACGTAGCTCACGTCGCCGGTCGAGAGCGCCCGGAAGAACGCGAGCAGTGCGACGACGACGCCGACCGAGACCGCCAGCGACGCGGCGAAGCCGGTCACGGTCGTCGGTACGGGCGGGCCGTCGGTCGTCGCCACGGCGACCGGGAGGTACCAGACGACGGCCGCGGCGTACACGCCGAACATGTAGACCGAGGCCGGGTACGCGGCGAAGTACCGCTTCACCCCGAACATGTAGCCGCCGAAGAGGACCGCCGCGAACAACGCGAGGGCGATACCGTTCACGGGTCACCCTCCCTCGCGGGGCCGAATGAAGCGTCCGGTTCCGGCAGCGTTCCCCGAGCGACCGTCCCCGACCGCGGAGCCGTGGCTCGGAGACGGGCGAAACCGGAAGAAAGCGGCGCGGTTACTTGCCGCGACCCTGGCCGGAGTTGTTCGAGGGACGGGTGTGCTCGGTACCCTTGCCCTTGAACGTCAGACCACGGTTCTGCGTGCCGGCGCTGGTGAGGCCGCGGAACGCACGGCCCGTGTGGCTGTCGTCGCAGATCCAGTTGAGGTCGTCGTCGTTCTCGATGGCCGGGTGTTCGGGGTCGACCATGATCACTTCGTGCCACTTCTGGGAGCCGTCCTCACCGACCCAGTAGGAGTTGAGCACGCGCAGGTTCGGGTACTTGCGCGAGCAACGCTCCTCGGCGATGCGCTGGATGTTCTTGCGGCGACCGATGCGGTTGACGCCCTGACGCTTGGACCGGCGACCGGCCTTGTGGCGCTGCTTGCGGGCGTTCCCCTTGCGGACCGAGACGCGGGCGACCACGATGCCCTGCTTGGCCTTGTAGCCCAGCTCGCGGGCCTTGTCCAGCCGGGTCGGGCGGTCGACGCGCTCGATGGCGCCCTGCTGCCGCCAGTCCTGTTTCCGTTGCCACTGCAGCTCGGCGAGCTTCCCGTCGTCCGGGTCCCGCCAGGCTTCCTTGATGTGGGAGTAGAAGCTTCGTGCCATGTGTGTATCACCACGGGCGTTGGCCGGTTCAGTTCGCGTCGGCGAACCACATTCCGATGACCTGCTGTGCGCAGGTGCCCGCTGGAGCCCGTCCGCCAGCGAGTTACCCGAACTTCCCCACTGAGGGGGTTAAGGGCTTCGAAAGCCGGTCGCGATCAGCCCCCCGTCGAGACCGTCCAGCAGTCCTCGGAGATGAACGCACCGGACGCGTGTCCCCTGAGTTCGCGGACCAGCGTCCGGCCCCGGAGGCGGTAGGTGACCCGGTGCGAGGTCGCGTCGGCCGGCTGGGGCGTCTCGGTCCCGGTCGGCGTGTGCTCCGTCCCCTCGACCGCCATCTCGACGTCGTAGCCGCCGTCCACCGCCGTGGTCTCGGTGACGGTGATGGAGTCGATCCCCGAGTAGTAGTCGTCGGTCGCCACCACGTACACCGCCTCGAACTCGCGGACGTAGTCGACGACGTTCGATTCGGTCAGGGTCTCGGGGCGGGCCGGGAGGCCGTCGATGTCCGGCTCGTCGGGGCAGTCCTCGGGGAACGAGGTGGCCCGGGTCGCGGTCGCGGTTGCCGTCCGGGTGTCGGTCGGTGTCGACGTGGGCCGCGTCGTCGTCGGGTCCGGGCTGGTCGTCCCGTCGCCGTCGTCGCTCTCGTCGCCGAGACAGCCGGCGATGGTCACGGCGCCGAGTGCGGACGCGGTGGCTGTGAGGAGGGAGCGACGGTGCATAGCAGACTCGTCAGTCTCGCCCGGTAAGTGCCTTGAGGTGACTGAAAACGGGATTTGGCGGTCTGCCTGGAGACTCAGGCCGAGTAGTAGTACTCGCCCTCGTCCTTCTGCTGCTTGTCGAGCTGCGAACCGGGCTTGTTGACGCGGGGCCGTTTCGTGCGCTCGTCGCGGCGGAACGTCACGTCGAGGTTCGCGAGGAACTCGTTCATGCCCGAGCGCATCGGCTGGGGCCGGCCGGCGTGACCATGTTCGGCTGGCTCGCCGTCGAACACCATCAGTCGGTCGGCGAGCAGGTCGATCATGTAGATGTCGTGGTCGATGACCATGACCGTCGCGTCCTGGCTCTCGGCGTACCGCCGGATGGCGCTGGTCGCCTGCACGCGCTGTTCGACGTCCAGGTGCGCCGAGGGCTCGTCGAGCAGGTAGAGGTCGGCGTCCTCGGAGAGACACGCAGCGATGGCGACGCGCTGGCGCTCGCCGCCGGAGAGGTCCTCCAGGTTCTGCTCCATGATGCGTTCGAGCTGGAGCGGCTGGGCGATCTCGGTGTTCCAGTACGACGAGCCGAACTGGTCGGTGATGGACTGGAGGAACACGTCGACGCGCATCGGCTGGTCGATGTCGATGTACTGCGGCTTGTAGGAGATGTCGAGCCGGAAGTCGAGCTCGCCCTCGTCCGGTTCGAGGCTGCCGTTGAGCAGCTTCGCGAGCGTGGACTTCCCGATGCCGTTCGGGCCGACGATGCCGAGCACCTCGTTCTCGTGGACGGTGCCGCCGTCGACGGTGAGCGAGAACTCGCCCTCGCCGTAGCTCATCTCGAGGTCGGGGTACTCGACGAGCACGTCGCCCTTCTCGACGGTGCGCGGAGCGTGCTCCTCGAACTGGATGGCGTTCGGCCGGATGCGCATGTTCTCGTTGTCGAGATAGCCCTTCAGGTACTCGTTGATGCCGTTCCGGACCGACTTCGGGTCCGTGACGACACCGTACGCGCCGGGCTCACCGTAGGCGACGTGGAGGTTGTCCGCGAGCAGGTCGAGGATGGCCAGGTCGTGCTCGACGACGAGCATCGACCGGTCGCCGTCGGCCGCGAGGTCGCGGATGAGCCGTGCGGCGGTGACGCGCTGGCCGATGTCGAGGTACGGCGTTATCTCGTCGAGGAAGTAGAAGTCGGCGTCCCGGGCGAGCGTCGCGGCCAGCGCGACGCGCTGGAGCTCGCCGCCCGAGAGGTCGCCGATGTGCTGGTCCATCACCGGCCGGATGCTCAGCCGGTCGACGATGGCGTCCAGGTCGCCGCGCTCGTCGGTCGAGGCGAGCAGCTCCCGCGTCGTGCCGTCGAACTGGTTCGGAATCTGGTCGACGTACTGGGGCTTGCGGGCGACGCTCACGTCGCCGTCGCGGAGCTCGCGCAGGAACGCCTGCAGCTCGGTGCCGCGGTAGCGGTCGAGCACGTCGTCCCAGTCGGGCTCCGTGCCGTAGTTCCCGAGGTTGGGCATGAGCTCGCCGGCGAGGATGCGGACCGCGGTCGTCTTCCCGATGCCGTTCGGGCCGAGGATGCCCGTGACGCGACCCTCGTCGGGTGCCGGCAGGCCGTACAGCGAGAACGCGTTCTCGCCGTAGCGGTGGGCCGGCTCCTCGTCGAGCTCCTGTGGCAGGTTGATGATCTCGATGGCGTCGAACGGGCACTTCTCGACGCAGATGCCGCAGGTCTCTCCCAGACAGATCTCCTCGGAGATGCGCACCTGGTCGGGTTTCCCCTCCATCGCGTCCTCGCCACGGACGGTGATGCACTCCTTCCCGGTGCGGTTCGGCGGACAGAAGTTCTTGCACTCGTAGTTGCAGCGGTCGGGCTGGCAGCGCTCCAGGTCGACCACCGCGATGCTGTCGTCGGCCATCGGTCACCCCGTGTGCTGCGCGGTGAGCATGATTCCCCACGTCACGAACCAGAAGGAGAAGGTCATGAACGCGATGAACAGGAAGTCCTTCGCACCGAAGTCGTCCTTGTAGACGCCGAGCAGCCGCTGGAGGAGCGGCTGGATCGCGATGGCGACGATGACGACGAGCTGTGCGGTCTGGTTCTGTGCCGCAATCTGCGCCGTCTCGGCCCCGGCGGTGAGCGACGCCGAGAGGAAGGCCGCCGCGACGCCGACCCCCGCGGAGAGGGCCGTCCGCGTGACCGTATGAAAGTGCTGGTCCTCCGAGTCCGCCGTGTCGGAGCCAGCCGTATCGGTAGCCATGTTCGTGGGTGTGTGAGCGCCGGTAAAAAGGCGTTCGCTTGTCTCCCGTCCTGGCAGGTCTCAGGACGGCTCGTTGGGGTGAAGTTTAAGGTCGTGGCGGTTTTCGATTCGTAACGATGAGCACAACCGGGGAGGAACTCGAGGAGCTACCGCCCAGCGCCAAGCTCGTGTACAAGGTGCTCGAATACGACGGGCCACTCACGCAGAAGCAGATCGTCCAGGAGTCGATGCTCTCGGCACGGACGGTCCGGTACGCACTGGAACGGCTACAGGAGATCGACCTCGTCACCCAGGACGTCTACTTCGCCGACGCTCGACAGAGTCTCTACGAGATCGAGGAGGAGAAGGTGGCAGCCGACGGCGGCGAGGCCGACTGCAACGAAGCCGAGCCCTGCTGCGCGGAGTAACGCTCGTTCACCACGTTCGTTCTCGACATGCCACCTCGCCAGCCGTGGCGCCGCGGCCGGTGCCGACCGTCGCGAGGACCGGCCGGCCGGCCACACCGCCTTTATCCGAGGCGGGCGAGAGTCCGGTCATGAGCGATGGTGACGGTGGCCCGCAGTCCGGCGACGACGTCCCCGGCGACGGGCCGGCTCACGACGCCGACGAGGAGCAGTCAGCCGAGGTCCGCTCGCCGGCGACGGACCCGCGGGCCCCACGGCCGGAGAACCCACGACGCCGGCTGGTGGTCGTCGGCGTCGTCGTCCTCATCGTCGGTGCGAGCATCGGCGGCGTCGCCTGGGCCCTCATGCAGAGCCCGGACGAACCGGTCGAGGCACCCGACGTCGAGTTCGACCTCTCGGTGCAGCCGGACGGACCGACGACGCTCACACACGCCGGCGGTGTGTCACCCAGTGCCGGCCAGCTCGTCGTCGCGGTCGACGGCGATCGGGCGACCTGGGCCGACCTCCGGTTCGACACCGGTCCCGACGACCCCGTCCAGCCGGGGGACTCGGTCACCCTTGTCGGCGTCGAGGCGGGCGACGTCGTCACCGTGTTCTACGTCGAGGACGGTCAGGAAGTTCCCATCGCGAACGTCACCGTCACCGCATCGTGAACAGTAGCGTCACCCGACCCCAACACCGGTCCGAGTCGAACCGCCTTTCGTGCTCGGGGACGGTAGCCAGCCCATGAACGTCAAGCGCATCGCCGTCGTCCTCGTCTTCCTCGTCGTCGGGAGCGTCGTCGCCGGCACGTTCCAGTCGACGCCCATCGCCGGGATGTCCGACGCCCAGCGCACCGCCCTCGGCATCGCGTTCTCGACCCCCGTCGGCATCGCCGTCTTCGCCCTCGTCGCGAGCACGTTCGACACCGACGGCTACCTCGCGGAGCGCTCCTGGGCCGGCAAGTTCGGCGACCTCGTCTTCGTCGAACTCGCCGCCGTCATCGGCGCGCTCGCCACCGCCACCGCCCTCGAAGGCGCGATTCCGAGCTTCGCGGGCTGGGCCGGTGCCGCACTTGGCTACTTCCTCGCGTTCTTCACCTTCCTCTGGCGCGCCGGCGAGTACAACGAGACGCCCGACAGGGGCGAGGAGTAGGGCGCGAGACGACGTTCCCGCCAGTCTTTCTCGCGGACCCCTCTGCACGGACCGCCACCCCACACCGACACCCGTTCAACTGCCGACTCCGAACCCTTATTCACGGTCCGGGTCCACGTCACGCGTATGCGAATCGCACTGCTCGGTGGCACGGGCGACATCGGCCAGGGGCTCGCGCTCCGCTGGGCCTTCGATACGGACCACGAGGTACTGATCGGCTCGCGCGACGCCGAGAAGGCACGCACCGCCGCGGAGTCGTACGAGACGGAGCTCGACAGTCGCGGCCTCGACCGGACGGTGAACGGCTTCGTGAACGAGATGGCGGCCGACCGCGCGGACGTTGTGGTACTCGCCGTCCCGCCGTACCACGTCGGCGACACGGTCGAGTCGGTCGCGGCGAAGCTCGACGAGGACACCATCCTCGTCTCCCCGGCGGTCGGGATGAAGGGCGACGAGGACGGGATGCACTACCACCGGCCCGGCGCCGGGAGCGTCACCGCCATCGCGGCGGAGGCTGCGCCGGAGGACGTGTCGGTCGTCGGCGCGTTCCACAACCTGTCGGCGGACCGGCTCGCGAACCTCGACGTGGAGCTTGATCTCGACACGCTCGTCGTCGGTGACGACGGGGACGCGAAGGACATCGTACGTGGCCTCGCCGACGAGATCGAGGGGCTACGGTCGCTCGACGCCGGCCCGGTCGCCAACGCGGCGGAGGTCGAGAGCGTCACGCCGCTGGTCATCAACATCGCGCGCTACAACGACGGAATGCACGACGTCGGTGTGAAGTTCGAGTAACGGAGTTCTGGTCGTAGATTGCGGACGGTTGCTGTTGCTCGCGGAACCTGAGACAGTATCACGGGGCATGCGCCCCGACCACCACCGTCGGCGCGGTTATGCGCCGGCCTTCTCGAGGGCGTCCTCGAGATCTTCGCGCTGGGTGACGCCGACGAAGCGCTCGACGACGCCGTCGTCGTTCTCGACGATGAGCGTGGGAAGCGAGCGAACCTGGTACTCGTTCGCCACGTCCTGCTCCTCGTCGACGTTGATCTTCTCGACCTCGAACCGGTCGGCCCAGTCCTCCTCGAGCTCGTCGAGGATGGGGTCCTGCGTCTTGCAGGGGCCACACCAGTCGGCGTAGAAGTCCTTGAGCGTGACTGCCATAATCGGCCGACTGTTCCCTCGCAGCGCGCATAAGGGTTTGGTTCGGCGAGGCGCGCACACGAGCGCGGTGTCGAAAGGTTTAGACCGTCGCAGGGACGAGATGCCGATATGAGCAAGGGAGAGAACTCCGGCGGGCTGATGTCCAGCGCCGGGCTCGTCCGCTACTTCGACGCCGAGGACCGCAACGCCATCAAGATCGACCCCAAGACGGTCGTCGCGTTCGGCGTCTTCTTCGGCGCGCTCGTGATGGTGCTGCGCGTCGCGCTGTAGACCGGGCACGTCGCCGACACCGGCAGCATCGCACGGACTCGCGAGACTTTTCCTTCGGCACCCGTAACCTCCGGTCATGACACTCATCGCTGGCGTCGTCGCCGTCCAGGGCGACGTCTCCGAGCACGCCGACGCCATCCGCAGGGCCGGGACGGCCCACGGCGAGGACGTCGCGGTGCGCGAGATACGCGACGCGGGCATCGTCCCGGAGTGCGACCTCCTGCTCGTGCCGGGCGGCGAATCGACCACCATCTCCAGACTGCTCCACGAGGAGGGCATCGCCCCCGAGATCGTCGCCCACGTCGAGGCCGGCAAGCCGATGCTGGCGACGTGTGCCGGGCTCATCGTCGCCTCGCGCGACGCCAAGGACGACCGGGTCGACACGCTCGACCTCGTCGACGTGAGCGTCGACCGGAACGCCTTCGGCAGACAGAAGGACAGCTTCGAGGCGCCGCTCGATGTAGCGGGACTGGACGAGCCGTTCCCCGCCGTGTTCATCCGCGCGCCGGTCATCGACGAGGTGGGCGAGGACGTGGAGGTGCTCGCGACGTGGGACGAGCGCCCGGTCGCGGTGCGCGACGGCTCCGTGATTGCGACCTCGTTCCATCCAGAGCTGACGTCGGACGTGCGGGTCCACCGGCTCGCGTTCTTCGCCGCGGCGGAGGCGGACCCGCTGGCCCGGTGAGAGCGGGGACTTTTCTACCTCGGTCCCCTCCGTCCGGCCATGAACGCAGCCATCGACGCGGTCCGCGTCGCCGGAACCCGCGACGGACCCGTCCCCGTGGTCGTCCTGACCGTGGAGGACGCCGAGGACGTGGTCCCCATCTTCATCGGTTTCGAGGAGGCCATCGCCATCGCGCGCGGCCTCGACGCCGAGGACATCGGCCGGCCGCTGACCCACGACCTCCTGCTCGACGTGGTCGAGGAGCTGGGTGGCCGGGTCACGCAGGTCGTCGTCAGCGCGGTCGAGGACGGCACGTACATCGCGGACCTGCACGTGGCCACCCCGCGGGACGACGTGGTCGTCGACGCCCGCCCGAGCGACTCGCTCGCGCTCGCCGCCCGCACGAACGCCCCCATCGAGATATCGGAGGCCGTGTTCGAGGACAGCCGACGCGACGCCGACGAGTTCGCCGAACTCGACGACATCCGCGAGGTGACGGAGTTCGCATGAGCGGCGACGCCACGGAGACGCCCGCCGACGGCTCCACGGACGACGTGCTCGACGAGCTGTTCGCGGTCGTCGAGGACCGCAAGGCGAACCTCCCCGAGGGCTCGTACACGACCAGCCTGTTCACGCACGAGAAGGGGGAGAACGCGGTGCTGGAGAAGCTCGGCGAGGAGACCACCGAACTCGTGCTGGCCGCGAAGGACGACGACCACGAGGAGCTCGTCCACGAGAGCGCCGACATCGTCTACCACCTGCTGGTCCTGCTCTCGATGAAGGACGTCGACATCGACGAGCTGCGGGCGGAGCTGGCGGAGCGACGCTGAATCGGACGCGACGTGGTGCCGAACACACCATTGGCCATCTCCACTAGAAACAGCTAACAACTCGCGAGTCGTTCGACAACATTCTTCCCTTCAGCCTTGGCACGCCATGACGTGTCATGACAGGTGACAGGCGACAGTTCCTGCGGGCGACGGGTGCGTCACTCGGCGCACTCGCGCTCTCGGGCATGGCGACGACGACCGCGACGGCAGCCGACCCGACCGACGACTGGCAGCCCGCCGATTCGAGCAACTACACGAACGCCAGCCGGAGCGCCTCGGACATCCGCTGGGTGGTGCTGCACACCATCGAGGGGAGCTACGAGGGCTGCATCAGCTGGTTCCAGAACCCCGACGCCGACGTCTCCTCGCACTACGTCGTCGGCAACCAGGCCGACCAGATCACCAAGATGGTCCAGCTCGAGGACGTCGCGTGGACGCAGGGCAACGGACCGTACAACGACACCGGCGTCTCCATCGAGATGGAGGGCTACGCCAACGAGACCGACTTCAACGACCACATCTACCAGCAGGCCGCCGACGTGGTCCGGTACGTCTGTGACACCTACGACGTGCCGATGCAGCACCCGACGTACGACATCGCCCCCTGCTCGGCGTACGACGGCGAGGGCGGCGTCATCGGGCACGAGCAGATCCCCTCGCCGTACGACTGCTCGGAGGTCACCGGCGGGAAGGTCGACCCCGGCGACACCTGGGACTGGGACTACTTCATGTCGCTCGTGACCGACGGGAGCGGCGGCGGTGGCGGCGGCAGCGACCCCACCTTCGCCGACGGCGACATCGTCCACAACACTGCCGAGCTGAACACGCGCGAACAGCCCGATACGAGCGCGACGCTCGTCGACACGTTCCCCGCCGACACCACCGCAGAGGTGGTCAACGGCCCCGTCGAGTCCGACGGCTACACCTGGTGGGGCCTGCACTGGCTCGACGCCGACGTCTGGGGCTGGTCCGTCGAGGCCTACCTCGCCGCCGGCGAGGGCGCGACCTTCTACGACGAACAGCCCGTCCAGACGACCGCCGACGTGTGGGTCCGCGAACAGCCCGGCCTCGACGCCGCGAAGGTGCAGGTGATGCCCGCCTACACCGGCGGCAACGTCGTCAACGGACCGGTCGACGAGGACGGCTACACCTGGTGGGGCGTCCACTTCGACGACGGGACGAACGTCTGGGCGTGGTGTCCCGAGGAGTGGCTCGCCGCGGTGTAGAGCCACACAACCCACAGCGGCGCGCTACCGCACACCAGACCGTCCGGTGTCCGGACCCACAAGGAACGCCTTATACGTCCGCGCAGACAACGTGTGACCATGATTTTCGAGAACCTTCCGACGACCCCCCGGTCGGAGGAGCTCATCGACAAGGCGTTCTCGCGGGCGGCCCGCTCGGGGCGAGCCAAGTCCGGGCACGAGGCCCAGACCTCGATGCTGCAGACGGCGTCGAACATCCTCTCCGACAACATGGAAAACGTCGTCACGGCCTGGCCCGACTTCGACACGGTCGACCCGTTCTACTACGAGCTCGCCGACGCCATCGTCGACGTGGACGAACTGCGCCAGTCGCTCAGCGAAGTGAGCTGGGCGGCACGCAAGACCGCCGAGATCCGCTCGGAGTACGAGGGCCGCATGCGGCGCAACGACGTCGACACCGCCCGCAAGCTCCGCAAGCAGGCGTTCGCCCGCCTCGCCGACGTGGTCGAGGAGGTCGAGGACGACCTGCTCCGCATCGGTCAGGCGCGCGACGACCTGAAGACGCTGCCCGACATCGACCCGGACGCGCCGACCATCGTCGTCGCCGGCTACCCAAACGTCGGCAAGTCCTCCTTCGTCAACACGGTCACCCGAGCCCGCGGCGAAACTGCCTCCTATCCGTTCACGACGAAGGGCATCGGCGTCGGCCACTTCGAGCGCGACCGCATCCGCTACCAGGTCGTCGACACACCCGGGCTGCTCGACCGGCCCGCCGACGAGCGCAACGACATCGAACAGCAGGCCGTCTCCGCGCTCACCCACCTCGGCGACTGCCTCCTGTTCATGGTCGACGCCAGCGGCGACTGCGGCTACCCGCTCGACGCACAGCTGGCGCTCCGCGACGCCGTCGCCGACGAGTTCGAGGACGTCCCGCTGCTCACCGTCTGCAACAAGAGCGACCGCTCGACCGACGTCGACGCCGACCTCTACATGAGCATCACCGAGGACGAGAACGTCGAGGGCGTCCTCGACGCCGCCGTCGATGCCGTCGACTACGAGCTGGAGCTGCCGTTCGAGGAGTCGAACTAAGCCGGCCGCGCGACGAGTCCGTTCTCGGGCCTGGACGTGACCGACGGGAGTGGCGTCGCCCGCTGGGACACCCCATCGTCCCGCGCCGACACCGTCACCGCGTCGACGTACCGCACCTCGACGACCAGCCCGTCGCCGTTCTGGAGCATGGTGGCGATCCGTTGCGGGAGCTCCGGATACGACTCCCCGGGCGGTCGCGCCACCGTGACGACGACCCGCTCCGGACGCGGGTCGAACGCCCGCTCGTACACGTTCTGCTCGTGGACGAGTTCGACGTCGACCAGCGTCGCCTCGGGGTACTCCTCGACGGTGTCCTCCACGCCGGCTATCATGTCGTCCTCGATGGCCGCGGTCGTGTAGGACATGTAGGTCACGCCGCCCAGAAACACCGAGAGCACCGCGATGGACGCGACGAGCACCGCGACGCGCTGGAGGGTCGCGGTGCGGGCCTCGTCGGTCCGGAACCACTGCTCGGGACGGTAGCCAGCGTACCAGAGCGTCGCGGTTCCCGCGAGATTGATGGAGAGCACGTTGACGAGCACCAGCACGCTCGCCCCGAGCACCACGAGCGGGAGCCCGTAGGCGATGCCGATGCCGATGACGGCCGTCGGCGGGATGAGCGCCACGGCGATCATGACGCCGACGAGCGACGCCGAGACGCCACTCCGGAGGGAGGTCGCACCGGCGACGCCCGCCCCGATGGCGACCGCGAGCGAGAGGAAATCAGGCAGCAGTCGCTCGCGGACCTGCCCGACGGTGGTCACGTCCATCGGCGGGATGAGGTGGACCTCCTTGAGCACCACCGCGAAACCGGCCGCGGCGAAGATGGCGACGAGGACACCGAGCAGCTGGAGGCGCGCACCGCGGGCGAACAGGTCGCGGTCGTCGAGCACGGTGCCGACGCTGGCCGCCATCGCCGGGCCGATGAGTGGCGCGATGACCATCGAGCCGACGACGACCGCCGCAGAGTCGAGCAGCACCCCGGCAGTGGCGATGACGGCGCTCACCACCGTCAGCAGGACGTAGGTCGGGAGTTCCGGCGCCATCTGCTCGGCCTGGGTCTTCAGCTCATCACGGGAGATGCGGCCGCTCGTCTCCTCGTCCGCTGCGTACTCCTCGCTGAGTCGCTCGAACTTCTGGGAGACGACCGTCTCGGCGTCGAGGACGACCGTGTAGGACTCCCGCTCGATGCCCGCCTCTCTGAGACGTTCGAGGATGGGTTCGACCGCCTCGGTGGGCAGCGGGAACGAGACGATCGCGGTGTACTCCCGGCCGCTCACCTCGTCCGTGAGCGCGTACTCGACGCCCGCATCGTCGAGCGCGTCGAGGACGGCCCGGCGCTTCCCGGCCGGAATCATGACCTGGACGAGTCGCACGTCCACTCCGACGCAGAACGAGCAGAAAAAGCCCGTGGGTCGGGGCATACCTGCAGCTCGAACCGTGGTAGGACGGAGTGGCGAACAGGCGACGCACGACTACCCACCGGACGATGCATCGCACACCCGCTCGGCGCCCGGTGGCTGCTCGGGAGGGCACACCGCCGTTGGCCGCCCCTTCCCTGATAAACCCGGAGACGGTCAGACCCACGACGCGACGTACCGCTTCCAGAACCGGAACAGGCCGCGGACCGCGGCGAACGCCTGTCCGTCCCGGTGGAATCGGTGCGTACTGTAGACCGTGATGGGGAGGCCGACGACGGCGCCGACGCCGACCACGACGAGCAGCACCCGGACCGACCACGGGACGACGATTCCGACCGTGACCAGCGAGAGCACGGCGAACGTCAGTGCGAACGAGAGCCCGTCGAGGAAGCCGAAGGCGAGGGCGGCGAGGTGGTCCACTACGGAGGCCATGCTCGTGGTGTCGAACGGGGGACACGTCACTCTGTTGGACCACCGCGACCAACGAGACACCCTTTTCCCCGTCGGGGCGGTACGGACGCCCATGTTCGAGAACCGTCCGAACTGTGCCCACGAGGTCGTCTTCGTCGGGCGGTCCAACGTCGGCAAGTCGACGCTGATGCGCGAGATAACGGGCCACTCGTTCGACACCGGTGGCAAGCCCGGCGTCACCCGCGAACCCAACCACTACGACTGGTCCAATCACGACTTCGTCGTCACGGACCTCCCCGGCTTCGGCTTCATGTCCGGCGTCGAGGCCGACCGCCGCGAGGCCATCAAGGACGACATCGTCGCCTACCTCGAGGAGTACGCCGACAACTTCCTCGCCGCCGTGCTCGTCGTCGACGGCAAGAGCGCCGTCGACATCATCGACCGTCACTCCGGCGGGGACGAGATACCGTACGACGTGGAGATGTTCCACTTCCTGCAGGAGCTCGGCGTCCCCACCGTCGTCGCCGTCAACAAGATGGACAAGGTCGACGACCGCGACGAGCGCCTCGACGAGCTCTGTGACCGTCTCGGTCTCTACCCACCGTGGCAGCAGTGGCAGGACGTCGTCGCCCCCATCACCGCGAAACAGGGCCGCATCAGCGCGCTGAACGAGGCCCTCCGCGACCACCTCCACGCACAGCACCACGACGAGCTCTTCCAGTACTTCTGAGCCGACGGGGCTAACTCCCTCCGTCGGAAAACCGGTCACGATGACAGCCGGTCCACGCCACGTCGTCAACGTCGAAACCGCCGTCTACCGCGACGGCGAGTACCTCCTCGTCGAACGCGCTGCCGACGAAGACCACGCGAGCGGACAGCTCGCGCTCGTCGGCGGCAGGGTCGAGCCCACGGTACAGGGCACCGGCGCGTTCGAGGACACCGCCCGCCGCGAGATCCGCGAAGAGGTCGACGTGGGCGTCACCGACCTCACCTACGTCCAGAGCAACGCGTTCACCACCGACACCGGCACCGACTGCCTGAACGTCGTGTTCCTGGCCCGCCACGACGAGGGCGAGCCGACCGTCGCCGAACCTGAAGAGGTCGCCGCCGTCCACTGGCTCGCGCCCGACGACGTCGAGCCCCACCCGGACTGCCCGGAGTGGACCGCCGCGTTCGTCGCCCTCGCTGAAGAGCGACGGCAGTCACTGGGCTGGTAGCGTCTCGCAGGATGGGGCGGCTCGGGTTGAGTGCCTCGTCACACGGGGCTCGGTGGGGGTAACCCTCGTCACCGCCGCCCGACCGGAGCTACGCCGACCGACGGTTTCTCACTTGCGACTCGGACCGACGGTTGAAGTACGAGAACGCGACCAGCACCGGCATCACCTGAGAGCAGCCCACGACGGTCAGGGCGGGAGTGCGACGAGCCCTCGTGTGTCGCCGAGTCGCCTGTCAATCACGCCAGTCGGCGAGTGCCGACAGTTCGTCCGCCACGGCGTCGACATCGCCGGGGGCGAGCTCGCCGCGCTCGGTGACGAACGCGTCGACGAGGTGGGCGGGGGTCTCGTCGAAGAGCGGGTTGAACATCGAGAGCGGCGCGTCGCCGTCGTACACCGCCGAGCGACGGCTGCTCTCGACGTTGACCGAGGGTTCGGTGTGGATCTTGTCTGTCGAGGCGACGACGTAGCAGGGCACCTCCTCGTGTGCGGCGGCGACGGCCGCCGTCCGCGTGCCGACCTTGTTGACGGCCGTGCCGTCGGGGAGGATGGTGTCGGCCCCGACGACGACCGCGTCGACCTCGCCGGTGACGATGGCCTGCGCGACGGCGGCGTCGGGCAGGAGCGTGACCGGGCCGTCGTCGACGAGCGCCTCGGCGACGCCGACGCCCTCGCCGCCGGGCTCGGAGGCGGCGACGAACACCTCTTCGGGGTCGCCCTCTGCGAAGGCTCGCAGGACGGTGCCGGACCGCGACAGCGTGAGGACCGTCCGGTCGCTGACGAGCGCGCCGGCCCGCACGGCGGCATCGGTGTCGGCGGTGACGGCGCGGTGGATACCGTCGATCGCCGCCTCACGGACCGACAAGGCGGTTCCGTCGGACTCGGCGAGGACCCGGTTGACGCGGTTCCGCAGGACCGCCATGCTGGGTCGCGAGCGGCAGAGCCGTCGCCCGAGGTCGGCGAGTTCGTCCCACGCGTCCGCGTCCGACTCGTCCTCGGCGACGAGCGTCGCGGCCCGGTCGCGCAGCACCTCGAGCGCCCGGATGGAGAGGTACGACGCGCCGTGTTCGTCGTCGGCGGTGACGCTCCGGACGGACGGTGCGACGCGTTCGTAGGTGGGCCACAGCTCCGGGACGACGTCGCGTTCGAACATCGCCGTCGGCGAGACCCACTCGGAGGCGTCGTGCTCCTCGCTGGTGGTGACCTCCCGGGTCGTCACGTCGAAGAGGAACGGGTGGACCACCCACGTGCGGTCGAGGTCCTCGTCGGTGAACCGGACGGGGTTCCCGGCCCTGACGAGCGTCCGCTCGGACTCGCCGATGCCAGTCTCCTCGTCGATCTCGGTCTCGACCTGTGACTCGGGGTCGCCCTCGGCATAGCCCGAGACGCCGCCCCAGCAGCCCTGGTACGTCCCGACAGCGTCGCTCCGCCGCAGCAACAGCACCTCGCCGTCGTGCCGCAGGAACGCCGTCACGACGTGCGTCTCCTCGCTCATAGGTCGATGAACGCAAGCCAACGGTGTGAGTGTTGCCATCGCGTTCGATTCGGGGGGCGGTGACAGCCGACACGGGCGGGCGTTTCCACCACCGGGGCGCTTTTGTCCGGGCCTCCGGAACGGACTGGTATGGAGCTACTGGCGGTGCCGGACGTGCCGGAGATACGCGAGGGCGACGACCTCGCGGCCCTGATCACGGACCGGTTCGATCTGCGTCCGGACGACGTGGTGGTGGTCGCGTCGACGGTCGTCTCGAAGGCGGAGGGACGGTTCGCCGACCTCGCGGACTTCCCCGACGGGCCGCGGGCTCGCGAGATCGCCGGGCGCCTGGCGGACCTCACGGGCGACGAGAAGGACCCCAGGTTCGCCCAGGCCGTCCTGGAGGAGTCGACGGAGCTGCTGATGGAGGCGCCGTTCCTGCTCACGGAGACGAAGTTCGGCCACGTCGGCGTCAACGCGGGCATCGACCGGTCGAACGTGCCGGGGCACGACCTGCTGTTGCTGCCGGAGCGGCCGAGCGAGAGCGCCGCCCGCATCCGGGAGGGACTGCCGCACGGGAACCCGGTCGTGGTCACGGACACCTCCGGGCGGCCGTTCCGACACGGGCAGGCCGCCGTCGCGGTCGGCTGGGACGGGATGCCGGGGAACCGCGACTGGCGCGGCGAACACGACCGCGACGGGCGGGAGCTCGGCGTGACGGTGCAGTGCGTCGTCGACGAGCTCGCCGGCGCGGCGAACCTCGTCGCGGGCGAGGGCGACGGCGGGAAGCCGGTCGTCGTCGTCCGGGACTGGGCGTTCGGCGACCACGACGGGCACGACTCGGTGTTCCGCGACGTCGACAGCGACTTCGTCAGGCAGGCGTTGCGGGGGTGGGAGTTCAACGATGCGTAGGTTCGGCATCGAGCTCACGCCGGAGCACCCGACGGAGGAGATCGTCGAGACGGCCCGTGCCGCCGAGGATGCGGGCTTCGACACGGCCTTCGTCTCCTCGCATCACTTCAACCGCGACCCGTTCGTCGTCGCCGACCGCATCGGCCGGGCGACCGCCCTGGACGTGGGACCGGGCGTGGTGAACCCCTACGAGACGCACCCGGTGTCGCTGGCAACCCGGATGGGAACGCTCGACGAGACGACCGACGGCCGGGCCGTGTTCGGTATCGGCGCGGGCGACCGCTCGGCGCTGTCGAACCTGGGCTACGAGCACGACCGGCCGCTCCGGCGCGTGCTGGAGGCGTTCAAGGTGGCACAGCGGCTCTGGGACGGCGAGCAGGTCGACCACGACGGGACGTTCACCGCCCGGAGCGCCGAGCTGAACTTCGACGTGGGCGAGATACCGGTGTACGTCGGCGCGCAGGGGCCGCACATGATCCGGATGGCGGCGAAGCACGCCGACGGCGTGCTGCTGAACGCCTCGCACCCGCGGGACTTCGAGTGGGCCGCCGACCGGGTCGCGGAGGGGCTGACGGAACGCCCCGACTCCCGTGGCGAGTTCGACTTCGCGGCGTTCGCGAGCGTCAGCGTCGCCGAGGACGAGGCCGCGGCGCGGGCCGCGGCACGACCGCCCGTGGCCTTTATCGCGGCGGGGGCCGCAGAGCCGGTGCTGGACCGGCACGACGTCGACCACGAGGCCGCCGCCAGAGTCGGCGAGCAGCTCTCGGCGGGCGCGTTCGACGCGGCGTTCGACGCGGTGACGGAGCGGATGCTGGACGCGTTCTGTATCGCGGGGACGCCGGAGCAGGTCGGCGCGCGGATAGCGGAGGTGTCGAGGTACGCGGACAGCTTCGTGGCCGGGAGCCCGCTGGGACCCGACCGGACGGGCGCGCCTACGCTCCTCGCGGCGGCTCTCGAGTGAGCGAGCGGGCGAATCCGCTGAGGAGGCCACCGGCTGCGAGGAGGCCGAACCCACCGGCTGCGACGCCGGTCAGCACGGCACCGACGACCAGCAGCGCGATGGAGAGCGGGTCGCCGTTGGCGACGACCTGCCCGAAGCCTTCGATGAGCTGCTCGACGTTCGCGACCGGGTCGGTCTGGAGTACGACCGTCTCGATGCTGAACATAGGCGAGGGTTCGAGCGGGAGTACTTGGTTCTGTCCGTTGCTCTCAAGAGTCTCACGCTCGTACGGGTGTTCATGACACGAGACGCCTCGTTGGGTGAGTTCGGAGTCGGCGAGGACGACGAGCAGTCGACGGTCGAGCCAGCCGAGTCGCCGACCGATGCCGACGGGGCGGCTGCCGGGTCCACGGCCGGTGGCGACCACGACGCACCCGACCCGATCCAGCCGACCTCGCGCTGGAGTGGCGAACCCCGACCGTGTGCAGACTGTGGCACCGATATCAAGCGCGCGTGGACCGACGACGGGCGACTGCTCTGTGCAGACTGCAAGGAGTGGTAACCCGCCAGTAACCTTTGAGAAGGAGTCGCACGGCAACGTTACAAGTGCGGGAACGCTACACAGTGACATACAGACCAGACGCGGTCGTCGGAGGCCGGATCACTAAAATCGCGACTATGGGCAACAAAAAAACTATCCCGTTACCTCACCCAGACGGAGGTAGTAGCCCTCCAGACGGATACGAGCGGTCGGAAGCACCACCATGACGGACGCCAACACTCCAGACGCTTCACACCAGCCGAGTCGACCAGAAACCACCACGGATGCGCTCTCCGTGGACGAGGCCGCACAGGTCAGCCGCGACGTCCTCGCCAACGTCGAGGACGTCATCGTCGGCCACCCGGACGAGATCGAGCACGTCTTCACCGCCGTCCTCGCCAGGGGACACGTCCTCCTGGAGGACGTCCCGGGCGTCGGGAAGACGATGCTCGCCCGCTCCATCGCGGCGTCCATCGACTGTTCGTTCAAGCGCGTCCAGTTCACCCCGGACCTCCTGCCCTCGGACATCACGGGAGTCAACGTGTTCAACCAGAAGACCCGCGAGTTCGAGTTCCAGGAGGGGCCGGTGTTCGCGAACATCGTCCTCGGCGACGAGATCAACCGCGCACCGCCGAAGACGCAGTCGGCCCTGCTCGAGGCGATGGAGGAGGAGCAGGTCACCGTCGACGGCATCACCCGACCGCTCCCGCAGCCTTTCACCGTCATCGCGACCCAGAACGCGGTCGAACCGAACCGCACCTACGAGCTCCCGCTCGCCGAGGTCGACCGCTTCATGAAGAAGCTCAACCTCGGCTACCCCTCCCAGGACGAGGAGGCAGAGATGCTCGCCAGGGTCGTCGGTGACCACCCCATCGACTCGCTCGAACCCGTCACCGACATCGAGACGGTGCGGCGCGCCCGGCGGACCGTCGCAGAGGTCACGGTGAAGGAGCCGGTGCGGAACTACGCGACCCGCATCTCGGAGTTCACCCGCGAGCACGCCAAGCTCGGCGTCTCCCCGCGTGGCACCATCGCACTCCTCCGTGCGGCACAGGCACGGGCGGTCCTGCGCGGTCGTGGCTACGTCATCCCCGACGACATCCAGGCCGAGGCGCCGCGCGTCCTGAGCCACCGCATCAGGCTCTCCGCGAGCGGCCCCCGCGACCAGGGCGTCCAGGTCGTCGAGGAGGCCATCGACACCGTCCCCGTCGAATGAGACTCACCAGACGCGGCATCGGCGCGGTCGTCCTCCTCGTCGTCACGATAGCGATGGCCGTGCAGTTCGGGTCGCGTCAGCTCGGTGCCATCGTCATCCCCGTCGCCGTCGCCTGTCTCGGTGCCGGCATCCAGATCGCGCTCACCGGCCGCCCCGAGGTCGAACGCGTCGTCCCGGACGCCGGCCACATCGGCGAGACCCGCCCCGTCCGGCTCCGTTTCGACGTCTCCTCGCCGGTCGCGGCACGCGTCGTCGACGAGACCCCCTCGGCCCTCGGGGCCACGGGAAACGACTTCGACACGACCGTCGGCGACTCCGTCCTCGAGTACGACGTCGAGTACCTCGCCCGCGGCGAGCACGAGCTCGGCCCGCTCACCGTCACGGTGACCGACGTGCTCGCGCTCGCCGAACGAAGCTACAGCTACAGCATGTACGACTCCGTCCTCGTCTACCCCCGCGTGTACACCCTCACCGGGTCGACCAGACACGACCTGAACCTCCTCCCCGAAGGCGGCTTCGACCACAACCGCGAGGAGTTCGACCGCCTCCGGGAGTACGACCGCGGCGACTCCCTGCGCGACGTGCACTGGAAGTCGAGCGCGAAGCGCCCCACCGACGACCTCGTCGTCAAGGAGTTCCTCGCCGAGACGGACCTCGGTGACGTCCGCATCGCCGCCGAGGCCGCCGACGGCTGGGACGACGACATGGCGGAGGCGGCCGCGAGCATCGCGCTCTACCTGCTCGACAACGGCATCGCCGTCGGCATCGCGACACCGAACGGCGAGCTCGAGGTCGCCGCCGGCGCGGACCAGCGCGAACGACTGCTCAGCCTGCTCGCGACGGTCGGCCCCGGCCAGGTGCCCGAGCACTACAGCGAGGAGGCCGACATCCGCATCACCGCGAGCGAGGGCACCGGCGTCAGCGTCCGGCTGCAGGACACCGAGGTGCCGTTCGAGCAGTTCCTCGACGACGAGGTCCCGTCCGGACGGGGGGTGGCGGCATGAGCGCGCCGACCGCCTACCGCGCACGGACCGAGAACGAGGTCGACGACGGCGTCGACTGGTTCCGGCTCTGTGCGCTCGCCGGCCTCGCCCTGATGACGGCGACCTGGGTCGCGGTGCTGTACGACCTCACGATCACCCTCGGTGGCTCGGTGCCCCTGCTGTTGCTGGTCACCGGCTCCATCGCGCTCGCGGCGGTGCTCTCGCGGCTCATCAGCGAGCGGGTCGCGGCGCTGCTCACCGCGGGACTGCTCGTCGTCTCCTACGGCTCGTACATCCTCTCGACGCCGAACGGTCTGGAGCTGCTCGTCCAGGCGTGGGACAAGATCATCGCCGACTCCATCTCGCTGCTGACCGGCCTGACCATCCTCCGCCTGCGGGAGGCACAGCTCTGGGTGCTCGGGTTCGCACCCGCACCAGCGTTCTTCTCGTGGTATCTCGCGTTCCGGCGGCGCTACGTCCTCTCGGCCGTCGTCGGCGGACTGGCGTTCCTCGTGCTGGTGCTGACCGGCGACGCCGCCACCGCCTTCAGCGGCGGCTGGCTCCAGCGCGGGATGCTGTTCGGCGCGACGCTGGGCGGCATCGCGATGATCGGGTTCGGCGAGCTCGAGCGTCACGGCGGCTCGCTCCTGCAGGCGGACGTGCTCGTCGTCCTCTTCACGCTCATGCTCATCGGGTCGGCGATCCAGCTCCCGTTCACGGGGACGGCGCTCCGGCTGGTCGGCGGCGGGCCGACGACCGTCGAGGGGAGCCTGACGAGCTCACCCGGTGAGACGGTCATCCAGGGCGACATCGAGCTCTCCCCGGAGGTTCGGTTCACCGTGACCGCCGACGACCCCGAGTACTGGCGCGTCGGCGTCTACGACCGCTTCACCGGCAGCTCGTGGCTCAGGACCGGTCAGTCGCGGGCGTACAGCGGCCAGCTCGATGCACCACCCGGCGAGACGGAGACCGTCTCACAGCTCGTCCGGATGCACGCGCGGACGAACGTGATGCCGGCGGCGAACCAGCCGGTGCGCGTCGAGGGCCAGGTCCGCGAGTACACCCAGGTGACCGGCCACGGCAGCCTCCAGTCCACCGTCACGTTCCAGCCGAACGACACCTACCGGGTCGTGAGCGAGGTGCCCGACGCCGACGAGGCGACGCTCCGGAGCGCCGGTACCGACTACCCGGCCGCGGTCAGGCAGGTGTACCTCGCCGACGACAAGCAGCCCGACTTCTCGAACGCGTTCGAGGAGCGGACCCAGGAGATCGTCGACGAGGCCGGCGCCGAGAACCCCTACGAGACTGCGGCCGCCATCGAGGAGTGGCTCGAGTCGAACCGGGAGTACTCGCTCGACGTGAACCGGCCCGACGGCAACGTCGCCGAGTCGTTCCTGTTCGAGATGGAGCAGGGGTACTGCGTCTACTACGCGACGACGATGACGATGATGCTCCGGGCCCAGGACATCCCGGCGCGGTACGTCGTCGGCTACACGCCCGGCCAGCAGGTCGACGAGAACCAGTGGGTCGTCCGCGGGCTCGACTCCCACGCGTGGGTCGAGGTGTACTTCCCCGACGTGGGCTGGGTCCGGTTCGACCCCACGCCCGGCGGTCCGCGGAGTGACGCCGAGGTCGCGAGCATCGAGGAGGCCAGACAGAGCGGCGACGGGCAGGTCGACATCGGCGACAGCGAGGACGCACCGCTGACGACCACGACCGCCATCCCGACCAACCGGCTGACCGGCAACGGCTCCGACCCGAACCGGACGTTCCGCGACCCGGACCTGCCCGGCGTCGGCTCCGACAACCTCGGTGGCGGCGTCAACGGAACGGGCGCGACGCCGGGTGCGACCGCCGGCGAGACCGAGGGTGGTGACGGCCCGGACGGCTTCACCCCCGAACAGCAGCGCTACGCCGCGTTCGGCCTCGTCGCGATGGTCGGGCTCGCCGCTGGCGCCCACCGCGCCGGTGCGACCCAGGCGGTCCAGCGTGCCGCGAAGCTCCGCTGGCAGGGGACGAGACGCGAGCCCGGTACCGACGTCGAGCGTGCCGTCGAGCGACTCGAGCTCATGCTCGAACGGCGCTACAGCCAGCGGAAGCCGAAGGAGTCGCCGTCGCAGTACGTCGAACGGCTCTCCGTCGCCGGCGTCGACAGGCGTGCCGACCGCGTGGTCGAACTCCACGAGAAGGCGGTGTACGGCCCCGGCGTGAGCCGGGCGGAGGCCGACGAGGCCATCGAGCTCGTCGACGCGATGGTCCGCTCGAACACGCCAATCCTCCGCCGGTTCGCGGAGTGACCGGACGGAGTCGGCGCCACCGCCGCGACGCCCGATTTGTTGCGCGCCCACCCGATAGTGTTTAATATGGCGAATTCGTAGGTCCAAGCTGTAATGTCGGAAGTCTGCTCGACGTGCGGACTGCCCGAGGAACTCTGCGTCTGCGAGGACGTTGCCAAGGGCGACACAGAGATAACCATCCGCATTGACGAGCGAAGATACGGTAAGGAAGTAACGGTGATCGAAGGGTTCGACGCGAAGGACGTCGACCTCGACAGCCTCTCGTCGGACCTCAAGTCGAAGTTCGCCTGTGGGGGTACCGTCGAGGACAACCACATCGAACTCCAGGGGAATCACTCGGGCCGCATCGAGGACTTCCTCCGCGAGCGCGGATTCAACGTCGCCTGACCCAACGGCTTCGCTTTCTCTCGGCGCCTCGCGTCGAGCGCCAGCTCTAGAACGGTGCGTCGCCAGCGGTGCCGCCGTCGCCGGCCGTCTCGGCGCGCTCCAGCTCCCACTCCCACGCGGTGAGCCCGCCGGCCATGCTCTCGACGGTGCCGTCGAACCCCTCGTAGGAGGCGATGAGCCGCGCGGCCTGCACGCTCGACTTGCCGTGCGGGCAGACCGTCACGACGTGGTCGTGGCCCGCGACGCGCTCGACCTCGGTCGGGAGCCGCTGGAACGGCAGGTTCGTCGAGCCGGGGATGTGCCCGCGCTCGAACGCCAGCTCGTTCCGGATGTCGACGACGAGCGGCTCGTCGTCGCCGTCCAGCCGCTCCTTTACCTCGTCGGGTCGGATCTCGCCGTCCATCGTCACGAAGGTACGTCCGGACGGAGGTAAGCCTGCTGGACTGCGAGGGTTCAAGTGAGAGAACGCGGCCAGCGTCGGCGATGCAGTGACGACCGCCCGCGTCGGCCACGGCGGGTGTGCGGCGCACCGGCGCGGGAGCAGTGAGCGCCGCCTGTCCGCCCCCAGAGCAGCGCCGGGCTGTCCCTACAGCAGGCCCTCCTCCTTCGCGAGCAGCACGCCCTCGACGGTCGCGTCGTTGGTCGGGGGCTCGCGTGCCCGGTCGAGCGCCTCGTCGACCGGGACGGTCCGGACGGTCAGGAACTCGTTGCTGTCGAGCTCGCGCTCTGTGGGCTCCAGCCCCTCCGCGAAGACGATGCCGCGGCGGTGCCGGAGCACGCCCGTCGAGCACCAGAACTCCTGGAGCAGCGAGACGCCAGCCGGGTCGAAGCCGGTCTCCTCCTGGAGCTCACGTGCACCGGCCGTGGTGAACGACTCGCCGTCCTCGACGATACCGGCCGGGAGCTCCAGCTGTGTCTCGCGGATGGCCGGCCGGTACTGTTCGACGAACAGCACCTGGTCGTCGACCACGGCGACGACGACGACCGCGTCGGGCAGCTCCGCCCAGTAGTAGCGCTTCTCGCTGCCGTCGGGCTGTGTCAGGAGGTCGTAGCCCCCGGTGTACCAGCCGGTCTCGTACTCGGCGACCGACTCCTGCAGCGTCCACTCGTCGGGATCACTCATCGGTCTCCCGTGCGAGTTCCAGGCGGTAAACCGTGCCGTTGTGCTGAACGTAGGCCACGTCGTCCTCGACCGCATCGGTGGAGCGCGTCCGGAGCGCGCCGAACTCGTCGAACGGCGAGTGCGTGAACGCACCCTTGATGCCGACGGGGCCCTCGTAGTAGCTGCCGGACCGGCCGTCCTCGAGCGCGGCGAACAGGTACGGGTACTGTCGCTCCGAGAAGTTCGTCACGTCGACGGTGGCGGGGTCGCTGTCGACCTCTGTCGCGGTCACGTAGTACGGGTCGCCGCTCGCGAGGAAGGAGGGCAACGCGCCGAGTGCCAGCAGGGCGAGGACCAGCCCGACCAGGATCAGCAGGTAGCGCTGTCGCATACGACGCGGTTAGGACGGGACGAGTAAGGGGGTTTCGTCAGAGCCGTTCGCGGTAGAGTCGCCCGAGCGCCTGCCGGCGGAGCGTGTCCACGGCGGCGTCCTCCTCCTCGGCGAAGGTGGCAGCGACCGCCTCGCCGGCGAAGGGAGCCACGTGCCAGGCGACGTTCGGCACCTGCTCGCTCCCCGTCTCGTGGATCTCGCCGTCGAATCCGGCTGCCCAGTCCTCGTACTCCTCGCGGGTGCCCACGTGGACGGCCAGCTCGGCCGCAAAGAGCACGTCGCGGGCCGTCTCGACGACGTCCGAGTCCACGCGGGACTGGTACTCCTCGCGGTCGAACTGCATCGACTTCGCGACCTCCTTCACGACGAGCTGTGCGGTCGGCCCGACGCCCTCGTACACCTCGCGGGCGGCCGCCTCGGTCTCCGGACGGAGCTCTCCGACGGTGTGCATACCTGGAGTGCAGAACGGGAACGGTTACTCGCTTTCGGTGTCGGACGCTGCGTCCGTCTCCTCGTCGTCCGATGCCTCCTCGCTGTCCTCGTGCATCCGCCGCGTCAGCTCGCGCGCCTCCTGCAGCACGTCCTCGTGGTCGCCGGTCGCTCGCCCGCTGGGACCACCGCGAACGCCCTCGGCGACCCTGTCCTCGAAGCTGCCGTGCTCGTGGTCGTGGCCGTCCGTCGTGTCCTCGAACACCTGGTCGAACTCCGTCTCCGGCACCGCCTCGGCGACGACCGGCGCGAGCGCCTCCGGGTTCGACGACTCCCACTCCGGAGCGTGCTCCGCGAGCCAGTCCTCGTGTTCGTCCCCGTGGAGCATCGCGGTGAACGCGAGGTGGTTCGCCAGATGTTCGGCGTCGGCGTGTGGCACCGAACAGACCGGACACTCGTATCCCATGGCCGACTGCAGGCGTTCGGCAGGAAAGGAACTTGCGTTTCTCAGAGGTCTCGGACCATCACGAGCGCGTCCTCGCCGTCGTCGTAGTACCGCGGCACGCGCCGGAGTGCCTCGAAGCCGAAGTCCTCGTACAGCGAGCGCGCGGGCTCGTTGCCGACGCGGACCTCCAGCTTGACGGAGGTGGCGTTCCGGGTCGCGAGCGTCGCGAGCGCGCGGGCGAGCAGCCGGCGGCCGATACCCTCCCCGCGGCGCGACTCGTGGACCGCGAGGTCCTTGATGTGCCCGAGGGCGCGCCCGTGGTTCGGGATGGTGTCGGCGACGACGTAGCCGGTCACCTTCCCCGCTTCCGTCGCGACGAGGAAGCCGGGCTCCTCGAGGAAGCGCTGGAATGCGTCGAACGGCCACGGCTGCGGGAACACGGCCTTCTCGATGCGGAAGACGGCGAGCAGGTCCGCGTGCTCGGCCTGCCGGATGTGGAGGTCGTCGTCCGCGGCGTCCCGGGTGACGGTCGTCACGGCCGGACAGTACGGCTGGCGCGATTATCAATCACGTGGGTGCCCGCCCGGAACGTTATGTACAGGAGACAGACACCGAGGACGATGACCGCCACGTCGAGGAGGGTGGCGAGCAGGCCGAGCGAGACGATGAGCGTGGTCGCACACGCTGGCGGGTGGACCGTCCGGGTCGCGCGCATCCCGACCGCGGTGGCAGCGACGGCGAGCACGCCGGCGAGCGCGATGCGGCCCTGTGCGGGCGCGAACGCCGCCGCCTCGGTCTGGACGACGAGCCCCGCGGCGACCGTCCGGTGGGCGAGCAGCCCCGCCAGTGCCCCGACGACGTGGCCACCGACGACGCGTCGCGGGCCGGGGTCCTGCCCGCTCGTGAGGACGAACGCGGTCGGACCGAGGCTCGGGAAGACGAACGCCGCCCCGGAGGCCCAGGCGACGACGGCCGGAACCCCGAGCAGTAGTCCCGCCAGCGCGTGCTTCAGCGAGCGCATCGGGCTCGCGTTGTCACTCCCTCGTGTTGAGCGCGTCGAAAGAACGAGGTCGGTGCTGCAGTGAGCTGCGAGTTCAGTCGTCCGCGGGCGCCGCGCCGGAGCCGCCCTGTGCGCGCTGCTTCGTCCACGGGAGCTTGCCGCCGACCGCGAGCATGTCGCGCTCGCGCTCGGACGCCTTGAGCGTCGCCGTGAACTCCCAGTCGTCGTTGACGCTGACGGTGAACTCCTCCTGGCCGGAGTCGACGCCATCGCGGATGTCGTCGACGACGGTGAGCTCGTCGCCCTGGTCGATCTTCGCGTACGTGTCCTCGTCGATGAGGAACGGCACGATGCCGAAGTTGAACAGGTTCGCGCGGTGGATGCGCGCGAAGCTCTGTGCGAAGACGGCGTCGATGCCGAGGAACATCGGGCACATGGCGGCGTGCTCACGCGAGGAGCCCTGGCCGTAGTTCTCGCCGGCGACGAGGACGCCACCGCCGGCCTCCTTCGCGCGCTCGGGGAACGTCTCGTCGATCCGGGTCAGGGTGAACTTCGCGTACTCCGGGATGTTCGACCGGTACATCAGGGCGTCCGCGTTCGCGGGCGTGATGTGGTCGGTCGTGATGTTGTCCTCCATCTTGAGGAGGTTCTCACCGGAGAGCTCGGCGTCGAGCTCGTCCTTCAGCGGGACGTCCTTGATGTTCGGGCCCTTGACGAGCTCGTCGTCGACGGCCTCGTCGGGTGCGATGAGGTCGGCCTTCGAGCCGTCGTACTGGTCGGGGAGCTCGAAGCCGGGTGCCTCGAGGTCGCCGAGCTCGTCGGCGAGGTCGCGCGGGTCGATGATCTCGCCCTTGAGCGCTGCGGCGGCGGCGACCTCCGGGGAGCAGAGGTAGACGGAGTCGTCGTCGATGCCGGAGCGGCCCTCGAAGTTGCGGTTGAACGTACGCAGGGAGACGGAGTCGCTGGCGGGGACGTGGCCGATGCCGATACAGGCACCACACGTCGCCTCGGAGAAGTTGACGCCGGCGGCCATCATCTCGGCGACCCAGCCGTCGCGGGCGAGCATCTCGGAGGCCTGCTTGCTGCCGGGCGCGACGATCATCTCGGTCTTCTTGTTGATCTCGCGGCCCTCGACCATCTTCGCGGCCGGGAGGATGTCCTCGTAGCCGCCGTTCGTACAGGAGCCGATCATGACCTGGCTGACCTCGACGCCCTCGACCTCGCGGACGGGGACGACGTTGTCGGGCATGGACGGCTCGGCGATGAGCGGTTCGAGGTCGGAGAGGTCGACGACGATCTCGTCGTCGTACTCGGCGTCCTCGTCCGGACCGATCTCGACGAACTCGTCCTCGCGGTCCTGCTTCGCGAGGTACTCCTTCGTCTTCTCGTCCGTCGGGAAGATGGAGGAGGTCGCGCCGAGTTCGGTGCCCATGTTGGTGATGGTGGTCCGCTCGGGCACGGAGAGGGTCTCGGCACCGGGGCCGGTGTACTCGAGCACCTTGCCGACGCCGCCTTTCACGGAGAGCCGGCGCAGCATCTCGAGGATGACGTCCTTCGCGGTCGCCCACTCGGGGAGCTCGCCCTCGAGGCGTACGTTGACGACCTCGGGCATCTCGATGTAGTACGGCGCACCGCCCATCGCGACGGTGACGTCGATGCCACCCGCGCCGATGGCGAGTTCACCGAGCCCGCCCGGGGTCGGCGTGTGGGAGTCCGACCCGAGCATCGTCTTGCCGGGTGCGGCGAAGTTCTCCTTGTGGACGTTGTGGCAGATACCGTTGCCGGGGCGAGAGAAGTGTGCCCCGTAGGTGCCGGCGGCCGACCGGAGGAAGCGGTGGTCGTCCGTGTTCTTGAAGTCGAACTGGTATGTCTGGTGGTCGCAGTACTGCGCGGCGATCTCCGTCTGGACCTCGTCCAGACCCATCGCCTCGAACTGCAGCCAGACCATCGTTCCCGTGGTGTCCTGGGTGAGGACCTGATCGATCTCGATACCGATCTCCTCGCCTGTTTCGAGTTCCCCCTCGACGAGGTGGTCATCGAGAATCTTCTCTGTAAGCGTCTGTCCCATAGCAAGGTGAAGTTCGGCCGTCCGCGACCATAAATCCCGCGTGTTTTGGATGGACGACCGTGCGGTTTTCGGGCCCATGGCTGTCGATTCGCGCAATCCTTGCCAACGTGCTCCACGGTCGGCACCCGGTGCGGCGGGACCACGCCACTCCGACCCCGCCGACAGTTTTTCTTCCGTTCTCTGTGAGCCTCGACGGGATGACCGACAGCACGAGCAGCGTCTCCGTCAGATGGTACCTGGCAGGGCTCGCGGTCTCGCTCCTGCTCGCCAGCGTCGTGTACGCCGTCGTCGTCCTCCCGCTCGTCTTCGGCGACGCGGCGCCGGTGCAGGATACGTCCCCCCCGGACGGGCAGATGCGGGTGGTCGACCGAGGGATGACCCTCCCGACGGTCGTCGGCATCGGGTTCGTGACGGTCGCTGCCGTCGCCCACGGCTGGCTCTACAAGCACTACCCACGGCTCCGCGAGCGACTGTGAGGTCGTCGCCCAAACTCGCAAGCTACATTCCGCTCGACTCGGACGCTCGCGTATGTACCGTTCCGGGCAGTTCGTCGCGGAGCACGTGTCGCCGACGACCGACGACCAGGTCCAGCCGAACGGCGTCGACCTCACCGTCGAGGCCGTGTTCGAACAGCGCGAGCCGGGGCGCATCCGGCGTGACGGCAAGGAGATCGGGGACCGACAGGAGCTCGAGTCCGAGCAGTACACCGACGAGGGGACGCCGACGTACTACCTCGAGGCCGGCACGTACGTCGCCCGGTACGGCGAGCGCATCGCCATCCCGTCGGGCCACGTCGGCTTCGTCTACCCGCGTTCGTCGCTGATGCGCAACTCGTGTATGTTGAACACGGCGGTCTGGGACGCCGGCTACGAGGGCCGTGGCGAGGGGCTGCTGCAGGTCCACCACGACGTCGAGCTCGCCGAGGGCGCGCGCATCGCCCAGCTGGTGCTCGCCGAGGCCGAGCACGTCGAGGAGTACGACGGCAGCTACCAGCGAGAGAACCTGTAGCGCGACCGGCGGTTACAGCGCGACGCTCGCGTCGGAGCTGTTCGAGCTGTTCGCCATCTCCCAGCACGGGCCGCTCTCCCGCTCGGGGTTCGCAGCCGCCGGGGGCAGCTCGATCTCGTGACTGGTATCGAAATCGGAGAACCGCATCGAGACGGAGAGGTCGACCTCCCGTCCGCTGGTGAAGTAGGTCGCGTTCATGTCCGACCGCAGGAGCCGTTTGGACTCGGTGTCGACGTACTGCGTGTAGGTCACGTCGTTGAACTCGACGTCGGACCCGGTGTCACCGAGCAGCCGCTGCACGGCCTCGTCGCTCGGCTCGACGACGATGACGTGGACGTCGTCCCCGTTGTACGTGTCGTTGTAGAGCGTCGCGCTGGAGCTGTTGAGCAGTTCGGTGAGGACGCTGACGTTCGTCGCCGAGCGCCACGGGCTCCGGGCGACGGTGGACTGCTCCCAGCTGCCCTCGAGGTTCAGACACTGCTGGTCGCCGAAGACGTAGGCGGTCGAGGCCTGTCTGGTCCGCGAGGAGTTCGTCCGCACGGTGGTGACGCTGTCGGTGACCATGCGCTGGGCGGCGACGTTCACCGTCCCGTTGGACTCGGTCACCTGCTCGTTGTCTCCGAACTCGATGGACGTCACCATCGAGAAGTTGTAGGAGTCGACGGTGGCCATCTCGTTGGCGACCTCGCTCCGGATCTCCTGTCCCTCGCCGCGGCTGTCGTCGGCCGGGGCACTGCCGCCGCCGAGGGCGGTGCAGCCGGCGAGCGCGACGAGGAGGGCGAGCGCGAGCGGGACGAGGACGTGGGTTCGTGTGGACATTGCGAGTCGGTCGTTGCGGCGAGGGTTGCGGCCACGTCGCTACAACCTTTTTGGTCCGTGTCCGTCGCCCGGACGGGGTCGGGACCGGGCTACTCGCCCGCGAAGTACAGCTGGTGGTGGGCCGCACAGCCAGGGTTGAACGCGCCGCCGCAGGCCGGGCAGGCGTCGGGCGAATCGAGGTACTCGCTCGCGGTCAGGCCCGCGCCGCAGCGACCACAGAGCGCCGCGACCTCCTCGAACCGGTCGCGGGGCCACGGCTCGCGGGCGTGGTCGGCGACGGCGTCGTGACACTCGAAGCAGGGGTAGAACCGCTCACAGCAGCCGAACCGAAGCGACAGCACGTCGTACTCGGCGTCGTAGTGGGTACAGCGTGTCTCGGCGTCGACGGCGACGCCGAAGACGTGGCGGTCAGCGATCCGTCGCACGAAGAGAGCGAGGGGCGGCGACGACACCTGTCTTGTGGTTCTCCGTGGTGGTGGCGTTGCCTCGTGGCGCACCGATGTGGCAGGGGGAGCGGTCGGCCGGCGGTGGGGCAGCACCGCCGGTGGTGTCGTGCCACCCCGTCAGACCCAGCAGTCCCTCGCCGCTATCGGGCCGACCGACCAGTCACCGCGTCGGTCGGATGCCGACTGGTCGCGGGTCATCGGGAGCCGGGACGGGGCGGATGAGGCGAGTGGGTCGGGGGCGGGCTGGTCCTGCGTCGCGTGGTCAGCTCTCCGCGCCGACGACCACGTCGGTCTCGCTGGTCCCGGTGACGGCGACCCAGCCGCGGGCCTCGCTCGGCTTCACCTCGGCCGGACCGAACGTGTAGCCCCTCGTGGTCTCCAGCCCGCTCGGGGCCTCGACGAAGTACTCGACGGTGGTCTCCGTGTCCGCGACCGCGTCGGTCTCGAAGGAGACGTACTGCACGCCGTCGCGCTCCTCGACGCTGGCCACGTCGTCGGAGTACTCGGTGAGCACGTCCCACTCCGCGGGGACGAGGTCGCGGAGCTGGCTGTCCGCGGAGGGGTTCACCGTCAGCTGGACGTGGTTGGTCTGGCCGCCGGTGAACGCCGAGCCGTCGTCCTCGCGGCTGCCGGCGACGAAGAAGCCGGCCTCGGTCGCCACGTCGAGCGTGCAGTGGGCCTGCACGTCGTAGCCGTTGACGACGCCGGGGACGTTCACCAGCTTGGCGACGACGAACAGGGTGTGCTCGTCGGCGTCCCGGGGGATGGCGACGGTCGCGCTCGCCTCGCCCTGGAGGCCCTGGGCGCGGGCGAGGACGTTCGGCTCGCCGTTCGAGGCGGGCGCCTCGGCGTCGTAGACGAACAGGTCGACGTGGGGCGAGCCGGCGGTCATGCCGACGTTGCCGCCGCCGTAGTGGTCGAAGGCGATGGAGACGTCGACCGTGCCGGGGCCGGCCTGCACGTAGCCGGCGACCGCGCGGGCGTCGTCCGGTCGGTTCAGCCCCATGACGGCGTCGACCGAGTCCGACAGCTCCCGGGTGACGGCGTCGACCGCGGCGTCGGGGTTGACCCGGCCGAAGCCCTCGTACGGGTCGCGGCCGCCGAAGTCGTACGTCGCGGGGTGGGCGCGGTGGTAGGGAGCGGCCGTGAGGGCCGTCTCGGAGGCCGTCGCCAGCAGGACCTGCTTGAGGCGGTAGACGTCCTCGATGTCCGTCTCGTCGGGAGCAGCCAGGGCGATTGACGCCGGGGCGTCCTCCTCCATCGCCTGTGCGACGAGGCCCGTGACGCCGGTCGTGAACGGCGTCGCCATCGAGGTGCCGGCCTTCCCGGTGTAGTCGCGGATCGCCGGCTGCTCGTCCTCGGGCGTGTCGGCCGCGCCGGTCTGGGCCGCGTTGACGAGGTCGTCGACGAGGCCACCGGGCGCGGAGACGTCGGGTTTCATGTAGACGCCGTCGTCGTCCTCGTCGATGCCGCCGATGCCGCCGGAGGAGTACGCCGAGAGGCCGTCGAGCGGTCCCGTCGCGGTGACGGAGATGCACTCGTCGGCGATGGCCGGCGAGCCGTTCCCGTTCGCGGGGGTCGCGGCGTTGCCGGCGGCCGCGCAGGTGAGCACGCCCGCCTCGGCGATGTCCTTGATGCCGCCGGGGATGGTGTCGAGGATGCCGCCGACGGAGCCCAGCGGGAGGCCGCCGGTGTACCCCCACGACATGTTCACGGCGCGCATGTTGAACATCGCCGCGAACGCGTCGGCGTGGGCGGCGAGCTGGCCGGTGGGGCCGGAGAGGCCCTGCAGGCCGACGAGGCTCTGGTCGGGCGCGACGCCGGTGTGGAGACCGCTGGGGGAGCCGGTCCGGTCGCCGTTCGTGGTTTCAGGGTCCTGGAACGCGCCGACGCTGACCGACTCGACCTTCCCGGTGGAGGCGACCTCGCCGCCGACGGGGCGGACGATCACCGTGTAGGTGCCCGTCGTCTCAGCGGGTGCCTCCACGACCGCGTTGTCCCCGAGCGAGGTGTCGCCGCCGACCTCGGCCGTGTCCAGCGAGGCACCGTCTGGGCCCTGCAGCAGCACCTCGATGGCGGTGCCGTAGGCGGAGCCGAACACGCCGGTGCCGGCCTCGGCCTCGACCTCGTACTGGCGGGTGTCGCCGAGCGCGAGCACCTCGCCGGGGGCCTCGGTCGTGACCGTCTCGGGGTCGATGGCGCTCCCTCGGCCGGTGCCGGCCATGATGGACGAGCAGTGGCTCCCGTGACCGTTCGGGTCGCGGGGTTCGTCGTAGCTCCCGTAGCGCGGGCCGGCGTCGAACCAGCCGACGGTCTTCGGGTCGTCGGCGCCCGAGCCCACCTCCTCGAAGACGACGCTCGGGTCGTCGGCGACGAACTCCCCCTGCAGGCGGTAGTACGATGCCGAGAGCTCGTACTCGCAGGTGACGTTCAACCACGTCTCGACGACGAAGCGGTAGCGCTCGCCGCCGGCGACGTAGTTCGTGATCTCCTCGGGCTGGGTTCCCTTCGTGGAGGCGGCGACGCGCTCCCACTCGCCGTCGACGCGTCGGTCGAGGTAGAGCTCGATGTCCTCGCCGTTGTCCTGGACGTCCTCGGGCGTCCACGTCATCGTCGCGTCGATGCCCTCGACGTTCGACGGGGTCTCGAACTCGTGGGTGTTCTGCGACGGGTTCGCGAACGTGCCGGGGCCGAGCGTGCCGGAGAACGACTCGCCCGCGTCGACCGGCACCTGCGCCTGCTCGTGCTTCGGGATGACGAGCTCGCCGTCGCGGACCGTCGCGCGGACGCCGTTCCAGGGGCCGAGGTCGGGGTGACGCGCCTCGACGCCGGAGTCGGTGAGTGCGACCGTTCGATCGGGACGCCCGCGGTAGCCGCGGTCCCAGACCTTGCTCGCCTCGCGGGCCCGCCAGTTGAAGAACGTCGGGTCGAGCTCGCTCGTCTCGGCGGCCGCGCTCCCGGCTCCGAGGCCGAGCAGCGCAGCGCCGGCGATGCCTGTCGTCTGCATGAACGTGCGTCGGGAGACGCCGTCGTCGCGATCCGTGGGGTCTGTGCTCATGGGTCGTCGTCCGAGAGGCTGGACGGGAGGGAAAAGGGGTTATTGACAAACCCGTCCAAACGTCCGCTGTGACCCCCCGTACCGATGGAAAAGAGCTTTATCGATGTCTCCGCAAGGTGTGCGGTGAGATGACACGCCAGGGTGGTGTCACCGCGGTCGCCCTCGCCGTACTCGTCGTCTGCCTCGCGCTGGTCACCAGCGTCGGGGCCGCCGGCACCGCTGCCCTCCCCGACAACAACACGACAGACTCGACGAGCGGGACGCTCGACGGCACCACCGACAGCGTCGACGACACCACCGACAACACGACCGATTCGACCACCGACGAGACGACGAACACGACCGACAGCGTCGACGACACCACCAACCAGACGACGGACACCTCCACCGACACCGTCGAGAACACCTCCACCGACACCGCCACCAACACCACCGACACGACCGACACCTCCACCGACACCGCCACCAACACCACCGACACGACCGACACCACGACCAACACCGTCACCAACACCACCGACACGACCGAAACCGTCACCAACACCACCGACACGACCGAAACCGTCACCAACACCACCGACACGACCGAAACCGTCACCAACACCACCGACACGACCGAAACCGTCACCAACACCACGACAGAGACGGTGGAGACGGCGACGGACTCGGTCGACGCCACGGCCACCGCGAGCACCACGGTCGCTGTCGGCGACGAGACGGTCACCGGTACGGCGACGGGTACCCTCGACGACGGGCTCTCGCTGACGGGGACAACCGCGACGAACGGCACCGTGAACAGCAGCCTGAACGGCTCCGTGACCGCCGACGGGGACGGGGTCACGGCCGACGGGAGCGTGGACGCGAACGGCAGCCTCGGCGGCGACGGGTCCCTCGCGACAGGCGGCGCGGTCGACTCGACGCTCGGCGACGAAGGCGGGTCGCACTCCGCGGCGACGGGCGAAGGTGCCGGCGTGAGCGACGGCGGGGCGACGGGGCCCAGTGACGCGCCGACCGACGGACCGGTCTCGGTGGCCGGGACGGCCGTCGACGCCGGCGCGGTCGGTGGCGTGATAACCGACGACCGCGCGGTCGAGGCCGGCTCCGGGAGCGACGACGCACCGCTCCTCTCGCTCCCGGGGCTGCCTGGGTACACCGCACTGCCGACCGATGGACTCGCGGCCGGCGGGGCGGGACTCGCCGGCGTGGCGGTCGTCGCCGGGGGCGCGGCCGCGACCCGGGGCAGTGCGACGCTCTACCGGCTCCGGGACGCGCTGGGCGAGTTCGACCCCATCGCGGTCCTGCTCCGGTACAGCCGCTACGACGACTCCGACCCGCTGGAGCACGAGGACCGCGCGACGGTGTACGAGGTCGTCGAGGACGCGCCGGGCGTCTACCTCTCCGCGCTCAGCGAGTCGACGGACGTGCCGCTCTCGACCGTGCGCCACCACGTCCGCATCCTCGAGGAGGAGAACGTCGTCACGAGCGCGAAGATCGACGGGAAGCGCCGGTACTTCCCGGTCGCGACAAGCGACGTCGCGCTCCACGCCGCGCTGGCGAACCCGTCCCGGGCGGCCGTCCTGGAGACGCTGGCCGAGCGCGGGGCCGCCCACAACGGGCTGGTCGCCGACGAGCTGGACCTCGACCCGAGCACCGTCTCCCACCACCTCGACCGGCTGGCGGACGACGGGCTGGTCGAGCGCGAACGCGACGGCCGTTCGGTCGTCAACTCGCTGACGCCGACGGCAGAAGCCGGGCTGGAGGGCACGAGGCCGGTCGCCGGGACCGCAGACGACTGAGCTACTCCTCGTCCAGATTGTCGGTGAGCGTCTCGCGGACGAGCGTCTCCATGCCACGGCGCAGTCGCTCGGAGGCGGCCTGTCCGGAGACGCCGACATCGTTGCCGAGCCCCCTGAGCGTCGTCTCCCGGGGGATGTCGAAGTAGCCGACCTCGACGGCGCGGGAGAGGATCTCCCGCTGGGCGGGCGTGAGGTCGGCGTCCGCGTTCGTCCGGCCGACCTGACCGCTGTGGATGGACTCCACGGTCACCGAGAGCTCCGCCTCGTCGCAGGCACGCCGGAACGAGCCGAACGCGTCGCGGTCGGGGAACAGCATCTCCATCGTCCACCCCGAGCGATCCCGGGTGGCGTCGATGAGGACACCGTGGAGGTCGATGGAACGGGCGTACAGGTCGACACAGGGGACACCCTCTGCGACGACCACACAGTACATCCGCTGGGACTGCTCGCTCGCGAGCACGGTGAACGCCTCGACGGTCGGGTCGAGCGCCAGTGCGTCCTCGAAGTCGTCGAAGGAGTCACCGCGTGCCCAGAAGACGACGCGCAGTGGGACACTCGGTGAGGAGTCGAGCTTCTCGATGTCGATCGTGACGTCGCTGTCCGCAGAGACGGCCCGGTCGAGGAGTGGAGAGTCGAGATGGAATTGGACGAACATTAGCGTAGCTACTCGAGGGAGTCAGCAGTGGAGATTCGCTGCAGTCGGACCACGGTTCCGTAGTCGAGAGGACATGACGTAGGTGTGACCACTACTACTCGCTGGAGGGCAGACGCACATATCAATGTTGCCTGAATATACAGGTTTCGCCTTGATTTAGACCGGGAACACGAGACCCGGGATAGTACATCAGAATTCTAATACTTGAACTTTCCAGACGTGTCCTTGCACAGAAGACGGGTCCTTGCACGGAGCACGGAACGTCGATTGCCGGTGAGACGCAACTCATTTGTTTCGGTTCGAAATAGCTACCCTGTGTACAGTCCGCCGAACCCCGTCCGGCTCTGCATCCTCTGGATCGGGCTCGCACTGGCCCGCGTCGGCCTCGTCTCCCGGGAGCACGTGCGCCGGACGACGGACCTCGCCTGGCCGCGCATCGTCACGGGGCTCGCGCGGATGTCGAAGAACGCGGTCGACGTGGCGATGGTCGGTGTGGCGGTCGGCCGGACCGCCATCGCCGGCGTCGGCTTCGCCTCGCCGTACTGGGGCGTCGCCTTCTCCCTCGGCGGCGGGTTCGCCGCGGGTACCATCGCCCTCGTCTCCCAGCGCTTCGGCGGCGAGGCGTTCGACGAGCTCGGCGACGCCATCCGGGCGAGCGCGCTCCTCGTCGTGGTCGTCACCGTGCCGGTCGCCGCCGTGTTCTGGTCGGTCCCCTACGAACTCGTCGACCTGCTGTCGAGCGAGCGCCGCCCGGTCGAGCTCGGCGGCGCGTACCTCAAGATACTCGCCCTCGGGGTGCCGTTCGCCGGCCTCAACCTCGTCGGGAGCCGCATCTACATCGGTCTCGACGACGCCTGGACGCCGATGGTCCTCCGGGCCGGCGGTGCCGCCGCGAACATCGGCCTCAACGCGGTGCTCATCTTCGGGGTCGGCCTCGGCGTCGAGGGTGCGGCGTGGGGCACCGTGCTCTCGAACGCGCTCATCACCTGCGTGTTCGCCGTCGCGCTGACCGCCGGACGGCTCCCCCTCCTCGGCGAGCTCCCGGTGCAGGTGTCGCCCACCGGCTCCTACGCCGTCCTCGCCGACCTCCGCGACCTCGTCCGCATCGGCCTCCCCGTCGTCGGCCGCAACCTCGTCTGGACCGTCGCCAAGTTCCCGATGCTCGCCATCGTCGGCCTGTTCGGCTCCACGGTCGTCGCCGCCTACGTCATCAGCCGACGCATCTGGGGGCTGATGAACACGCCCGGCTGGGGCTTCGGGCTCGCCGCCAGCAGCCTCGTCGGACAGGAGCTCGGCGCCGGCGACGAGGCCGAGGCGGAGGCCTACGCCCGCGACATCATCGCGTTCTCCGTCGCCACCTACGCCGTCGCCGCCGTCGTCGTCGCCGTCTTCGCCGACCCCATCGTCGCCTCGTTCGTCGGCGACCCCGGCGACACCGCCGTCCCGGTCGCCCGGGGGCTCGTCTACGCCGCCTGTGTCGCCGTCATCGCGGGCGGCGTCAAGGCCGCGACCGCCGGCCCACTCGACGCCAGCGGCGACACCCGTTGGCCGTTCTACAGTCAGGCAATCGGGATGTTCGGCGTCGCCATCCCGCTCGCGTACCTCGGCGCGGTGACACCGCTCGGCATCTGGGGCCTCTACCTCTCCTTCCTCGCCGAGACGACCGTGCCGGCGGCCATCAACTACTGGCGGTTCACCTCGGGCAAGTGGAAGGCGATCAGTCGCGAGTACCGCCCCGACCAGCCCGTCGCCGACGACTGAACCGAACCGGTCGCCCGCCGGGGCTCAGCCCCAGTCCTCGTCGTACGCCGCGAGCAGCCGCTCGTTCCCCGCCCGCAGGAAGCCGGCGTCGTAGCCCATGATGCCGAAGTCGAAGCCCATGCCCGCCCACGTCCCGAACCGGTCGGGGTCCGTGGCGAACACGCCGACCGGAATCCCCGCGTCCCCGGCGGCCCCGACGACCGCCTCGACGGCCTCCTCGAACATCACGGCCCCGTAGTCCAGCGGTACGTCGAGCGCCACGGAGAGGTCCGCTGGCCCGACGAACAGCGCGTCGATGCCCTCGACGGCGGCGATGTCGGCCGCCTGCTCGACCGCCGACAGGGTCTCAATCTGGACGATTCTGGTGATGGCGTCGTCCGCCCCGTCGAGGTACTCTGGCAGGTCCGCGCCGAAGCCCGAGGCCCTCGTGCCGGCCGTCCCGCGGATGCCCTCGGGCGGGTACGTCGAGGCCGCCACGACCGCCTCGGCGTCCGCGACGGTGTCTATCCTGGGCACCATCAGCCCGCCGACGCCCGCGTCGAGCGCCCGCTTGATCACCACCTCGTCGTTGCCCGGCACGCGGACCAGCGGGACGGTGTCGCCCGGGGCCGCGTCGATCGCCCGGACGAGGTCGCCCAGGTCAGAGACGTCCGTCGGTGCGTGCTCCATGTCCACGCAGACGAAGTCGTAGTCGTGTCTGGCCGTGAGCTCGGCGACCTCGCCGTGCGGGATGGAGACCCAGCCGCCCGTGACCTGCTCGCCCTGACGGAATCGGTCTTTCAGGTGTTCGAATCGCTGGAGGCGTTCCATGCCGGGCGCTTCGAAGAGCGGTGTGAAGGGTGTTTGGCTGGCGGTAGTCGCGATGGTCGCCACGGACAGGGTCCCCGACGGCGCGGGTGACAGCGGCCGCGAGGAGCGGCCCCGGTCGCCCTCAGACGGGGGCGTTGAGCGCCCCGAAGAACACCTGCCAGGCCAGCAGCGACTTCGCGACCAGACTGAGGACGATGTACGTCTTCTCGCCGAAGAGGTAGTCCTGCCACCGCCAGGTCTCCCGGTACTGCAGCACCATGTTGATGGCGAACAGGTTGAAGAACACGAACAGACTGCCGTAGATCGCCAGCACGAAGTCCGGCGGCCCACCGCCGTCGCTCCCGGCGATGGTGGCGAGGATGGTGATGGCGATGACGACCCAGGGCACGATGCCCGCGAACGTCCCGATGATGTACGCCGTCCAGTCGACACGCTCGGTGGTCTGGTTGTGCAGCTCCATCATCCACCCCATGAGGTTCATCACGGCGACCAGCGAGAACAGCGCCACGAGCGTCCCGAGGTCCCAGACGCCAGCCAGCATCGCGATGACGACGATCATCACCGAGGCGCTGACCGTGTACTCGTACCAGCGGTAGGGGTTCATCCCCCGTTCGAGGTACGACACGTAGGAGTCGTACAGCACCGTCGCGATGAGCAGGTGCGCCAGCGCCGAGAGCAGCAGGAACGCCGCGACGAGGTACGACAGCTGGATGGTCGTCCACGGTTCGAGGACGGGCTGGAGACGCTGGGCGTCCGCCTGGAACTCGAGACTCGTGATGGTGATGGTCCACTCGAGCGTGCTGCTCAGGTAGATCATCAGCGCGCCCTGTACGAAGTGCAGGACGGCCATCACCGCGTTGAACTGGCGGAGCCGGCGATACGTCTGGTCGGTAGTTGGCATCTATACTGGTAGGAGAGCGACAGTAATGAGGCTATGCATCCTGACCGACAGGAGCTGGCACACCTGCGCTCCGACCCCGACGCCGTCCCGAGACCACTCGACGCCACCCACCGGTCAGCTGCGTGTGACGATCCGGCTCGCCACTCTCGCCGTGACCGTCCTGAGAGACGAGGCGGCCAGAATCAAGAGTTAACACAGAGATTGGTGTATGCACCAGCATGACGAAGTACGTCGGTCTCGACTGGGCCTCGAAGGGGTGGTTCGGCGTCATTCTCCGGGACGACGGTGACTGGGAGACCGATCTGTTCCCATCCATCTGGAGCGTCTGGAAGTACCACAGCGACGCCACACGCATCCTCATCGACATCCCGATCGGTCTTCCGAGCGAGCAACAGCGAGCCTGCGACGTGAAGGCGAAGGAGAAGTTGGCGCACCAGCAACGGAGCGTGTTCTACACACCCGTTCGGGAGGCGGTCTACGAACAGAACCTCGACGAGGCGAAGGCGATGAACGAGGACGCTGCCGACTTCAGCATCCAGAACCAGGCGTGGGGCATCGTCCCCCGAATCCGCGAGGTCGACGAGTTCCTCGACATGAATCCCAGTGCCCGTGACCGACTGCACGAGACCCACCCCGAGGTCTGCTTCTACTCCCTGAACGGACGGAACCCGCTCGAGACCTCCAAGAGAACCGACGCGGGAATCCAGCAACGGACGGCACTCCTCGCGGACGAGAACCCGAACGCGACGGAGATCGTCGAGGAGTCCGTCGACCGGTACACGACCCCCGGCTATGCACCGATGGTGAGCGACGTGGACGACATCGTCGACGCACTGGTCGCAGCGACCACTGCACAGCGTCCACCCGAACGGCAACTGACGCTCCCCCGGTCAGTGCCGACCGACGAACGTGGCTTGCCCATGAAGATCGTCTACCCCTCGGATGCGAAGCAGACTCGCCTGTCGAACCTGAGCACTGGCGACTGACTGTTCGGTGGACGGACCCGACGGGACTCCCGCGAGCGAGCGCTAGCGAGCGAGTGGGAGTACGTCGGGGGAGTGACCGACGTGAAACGAGGGAACGGACCCGACGGGATTTGAACCTCGGTCGGACATGCTCGCTTCGCTGCGCGTGTCCTCCCTGATTCAAATCCCGCGGGTTGCGTTTTCACTGCTCACTTCGTTCGCAGCAAAACGGACCCGACGGGATTTGAACCCGCGACATCTTGGTCCGGAACCAAGCACTCTGTCCACTGAGCTACGGGCCCTCAGGTACGCATTGCCCATCCGATGCTATAACGGTTGTGAACCGCTCACTCCTCGCCGCCAGCTGGCGACGCGGACTCCCCGACCCCGCGCTCGATGTAGGCCTCCTTCCAGGTGCCGCGTGTGAACCAGAGCGCGGCGGCGATGCCGCCGACGATGTTGCCGAGCGCCATACCGATCCAGAAGCCCCGGGGGCCGAGCCCGTAGCCGGTGAACGTGGTGAACGGGATGGTGCCGACGAGCGGGATGGGGTCGAACGCGAGGACGCCGACGGTGGCGACGCGGCCGATCCAGAGTGCGACGAGGGAGAACGCGAGGGCGGTCTTGGTGTTGCCGGCGCCGCGGTAGGCGCCGAGGACGACCTGGAGGAGGCCGATGAACGCGAACTCGAAGGCGCGGATGCGGATGTACTCGGAGCTGAAGTCGATGGTGGCCCGGGCGTTCTCGATGTCCTCGCTGACGAACGCCTCGACGAGCGGGTCGGGGAAGGCGTACACGAGGACGGCGACGACGAGCAGGATGCCGGAGGCGGCGCCGGCGGCGAGGAGGACGGCACGTTCGGCGCGCTCGGGCTTCTCCGCGCCGAGGTTCTGGCCGACCATGGTGTTGGTGGCGCGGCCGAGGCCCATGGCGGGGAGGAAGATGAGCGAGGCGATGCGGTTGCCGAGGCCGTAGGCGGCGACGACGGGCGGCGCGAACAGGACGATCATCGCGGTCAGCGTGACCATCGCGAACGCGCTGGCGGACTGTTCGAGCGCGGTGGGGACGCCGAGGCGGACGATGTCTCTGATGACACCGAGGTCGGGTTTGAGGTGGGAGACGTCGACGTTGGGGCCGGCGTCGGTGAAGAAGAGGACGTAGACGCCGAAGATGGAGCCGATGCCGCGGGAGGCGACGGTGGCGATGGCGGCGCCCTGGATGCCGAGCTGGGGGACGGGGCCGACGCCGAAGATGAGGATGGGGTCGATGACGACGTTGATGGCGACGCTGACGAGCATCACCCGCATGGGGGTCTTGGTGTCGCCGTAGCCGCGCATCAGCGCCGAGAAGACGAAGAAGCCGAACATGAAGACGATGCCGAGGAAGAACACCTCCATGTAGTCGGCGGCGAGCGGGATGACGGCCTCCTTGGTCTCCTGCTGGCTGGGGAGCGCGGCGAGCATGTCTTCGGTGAGGAAGTAGCCGAGGATGCCGAGCCCGACGGCGAGCACGGAGACGAACGAGAGGGTCTGGCCGGCGACCCGTCCGGCGGAGGTGTCGCTGTCGGCGCCGGTGTACTGCGCGACGAGGATGCTGCCCGCGGCGGTGAAGCCGCCGGCGAGCGAGATGAGCAGGAAGATGAGGGGAAAGGCGAGGCTGATGGCGGCCAGCGCGTCGGTGTCGAACTGGCCGAGCCAGAACGTGTCGGCGATGTTGTACGTGACCTGGAGGAGCTGGAGGGCGACGATGGGCCAGGCGAGCCGGAACATCGGTCGCACCAGTCCGCCCTCCGTGATGCTGTCGGACGGCTGAGTGCTCACTGTACTTCGAAACGAAACAGGTCGGTTTCAATCTGTTGAATCAGGGTGGCGAACGTGAACGAAACCTGCCCGATCGGGGTGCAGGGCGGCGCCGCTGAGCCGCCCCCAGACGACGAGCGCGGAGGGCGTGACGACGATGGCGGTGAGGTAGGAGTAGAAGACGCTGAGCGCGGTGAGCAGCCCGAACTGGCCGAGGACGGGCGTGATGGCGAGGACGAGCACGCCCGTCCCGGCGGTCGTCGTGAGCATGCTGCCGGTGAGCGCGCCCCCGGTGCCCCGGACGGTGGCGTCGATGGCGGGCAGCACCGCCTCGCGCGCCTCGAACTCGTCGACGAACCGGTGGACGATGTGGGCCGAGTAGTCGATGCCGAGCCCGAGCGTGATGGAGAGGATGGTCGCGGTGAGCGCGTTGAACGGCACGCCGAAGAAGCGCATCGAGCCGGCGATGAGCCCGAGCGTCACCGCGATGGGGACGAGGTTGACCACGCCGAGCGACGGCCGACCGGCGAGCAGCTGGTAGACGACGACGAGGAAGACGGCGGTGAGGGCGAAGGCGATGGCGAGACTCCGGATGGCGGAGGCGAGGATGGTGTCGGCGATGTCCTGGAAGACGACCGTCGCGCCCGTCGCGGTCGCCTCGAACCGGAAGCGGTCGGCCTGCTCGCGGGCGTCGGCGGTCACCTCCGCCTGTTCGGCATCGGCCTCGACGGTGTAGACGACCCGGGTGCTCCGGAAGTCCTCGGTGATGAACCGGCGTGCCTGGTCGCCGGACTCGGAGTCGAGCAGCACCTCGTACACCCGCTCCAGGTTGCGTTCGGGGATGCCGTCGCCGTCGGGGTCGTTCCGGGCGACGAGCCGGCGGAACGAGTCCGAGCGCTCCTGATGTGCCCGGATGACGTCGAGGATGCTCTCCGAGCGGGCCTCCCTCCCTTCGGTGACGAACGAGTCGGGCGGGTCGCGGTTCGCGCGCTGGATGGCCTCAAGGGCGTCGTTCCGGCGCATCGGTCCCTCGACGTACAGCACGACGGTGTCGTCCTCGGCGGCGGCGAAGTTCGCCTCGAGGTAGTTCGTCGTCGCCGTCACCGTGTACTCGCCCGGCGCGAACGGCTCGGGGAGCTCGTCGAGGAACGCAGCCGTCTCCTCGGGCGGGAGGAAGTCCTCGTCGGAGAAGGAGGTGTCGACGCCGGTGCCGTAGTAGCCGGTACCCGCCGTCACCGCCGCGACGAGCAGGAGGAAGACGACGGGGGCGCGTCGGGCTACCTCGACGCCGACCGGGAGGATTGCCCCGAGCGCCGAGCCCTCCTGTGCGAGCGGGCGCTGGCTGAACTGCGGGATTGGCGTCCGGGCGACGATCCGGTCGGATAACACCTTCGCGGCCGGGAGGAACACCCCGAAGATGAGGAACGTGAACGTGATGCCGACCGCGGCGACGATGCCGAACTCGCGGATGGGCGCGAGCCCGCTGGTCGTGTTCGACGAGAAGCCGATGACCGTCGTCGCGGTGACGATGCCGAAGGCGACGAGGAGCTGGCGCGCCGCGACCCGCATCGACGTCTCGATGCCGGTGCCGGTGACCCGCTCCTCGCGGTAGCGGTTGATGGTGTGGATGCCGAAGTCGATGCCGACCGCGAGCAGCAGCGGCGGCACCGCGATGAGCAGCTGCGAGAAGGCGATGTCCGCCAGCCCGAGGAAGCCGATGGTCCAGACGAGCGCCATCGCCAGCGACACCAGCCCGAGCAGCAGGTCGACGAGGTCGCGGTAGGCGACGACGAGGAAGACGAGGATGAGCAGCACCGCCGCCGGGACGACGATGAGCAGGGAGTCGCCGATGATGGTCGAGAACTCCTCCGAGAGGATCCCCGCCCCGAAGACGATGACGTCGCCACCGCCTGCCTCGACGACGCGCTCGGTCCGGAGCTGGATGTCGGTCAGCGGGCTGGTCCCGCCCGCACCGGCCGTCTCCTCCAGTCCCGCCGGGAGACGGTGTCGGACGACCGAGATGGACGCCGACGCGCTGGCCGACTGCGCGTTGAAGTCCTCGCTCAGCGACGCCCGGAACCCGGGTGACTCGGCGGCCCGCCTGACCGCGCGGTCGATCTCGCGCTCGGTCGCGCCCTCGACGGCGCGAACCTCGGCCGCCAACCCCGTCGCGTCGGGGTCGAGCGTGCGGGCGACGGTTCGGGCCGGGCTGGCGATGGACGACACGCGGAGCGACTCGCGGTCCTCGATGCGTTCGAGCGTCCGCAGCATCCGCAGCAGCTCCTCGCGGGCGAGCACGTTCTGCGACCGGTGGATGAGCTGGGTGGTCCCCTCGTCGGGCTCGAACGCCGGCTGGAAGTCCCGGTTCACCCGGTCGAAGGCGACCTGGGCCGGGCTGTCCTCCGTGAACTGCTCCGTGCCCGCCTCCGTCGAGACGTTGCCGAGCCCCGCCGCGAACAGCAGCGTCACGAGGAGGAACGCCGCGACGACGGCTCCGGGTCGGTCGACCACGAGGTCGGCGACCCGGTCCGTGGCGGCGTCGACCCGCGACACCGTCAGTCGCCCCCGTCGCTCTCGTCCGCCCCATCGTTGCCCTCGTCAGCCCCATCGTCGCCCTCGTCCGCCCCATCGTCGCCCTCGTCCGCCCCATCGTCGCCCTCGTCCGCCCCATCGTCGCCCTCGTCAGCCCCATCGTCGCTCCCGCCCTCCATCTCCGTCCCGTCGTCGCCCGCATCCTCGGCGGACGCCGCCGCGTGGTCCTCGTCCCTCTTGCGCCGGCCCCAGAGGAACAGGCCGACCAGGAACAGCACCAGCAGGACGACCAGCATTATGGCCCACCACGGGAACCCGTCGCCAGGCGGCTGCACGACCGTGACCGGCACGGTGAGACTCCGGGAGAGCTCTGTCTCGCCGTCGGGCTTCTCGTACTGGAAGTCGATGGAGAGCGGGTAGTCCTTCGCGACCGCGTCGCCCGCCGCGGACACCCGGAACTGGAGCGCGACCGTCTCGTTCGGGGCGAGCTGGTCGACGAACGCCTGGTCGTCGGGCACCGACAGCGGCTCGTTCGCGAACAGCTTCGCGTTCACGTTCCGGACGACCTGGTCGCGGTTGTTCGTCACGAGCAGCGTCACCGTCCGGGTGCCGCCGGTGGGAACGGTCGCGTTGGCCGGCCTGACGAGGAACGCGTCGCGCTGTCCAGCGACGGGGACGGCCGCGACGAGCGGGTCGCTCCGTCTCGGCTCGTCGTCGGCGGTCTGGTACACCACCCGGACCGTGAGCCGGCGCGACGTGCTCTCGGCGTCGGCGACCACCGACGCCGGGATGCGGAACGTCGCGTTCTCGCCCGCCTCCAGCGTCCCGAGCGGGATCTCTGCCTCGTCGAGCACGACGGTCTCGCTCAGCGTCGACACCTGCACGGCGGCCTCGAAGGCGGTGCCGGGGCCGACGTTGCGCACGAGGCCGGTCACGTTGCCGTCCTCGCCGACGCGGAGCGTGCTCGTCACGTTCGCCAGCGCGAAGCCCTGCTCGTCGAGCGGTTCGACGCCGAAGGTCCGGGCCTCCGAGCGACGGTCGTCGCCGTCCTCGTCCTCGTAGTTCACCGAGACGGAGAGCGGGTACTCCTGGACGTCGGTCGCGTTCGTCGACGTGACGGTGAAGGCGACGGTGCGCTCCTCGTTCGGCGCCCAGTCGCCGACGAACCGGCTGCCGTTCGGCGCGCGCCCGACCAGCAGCTCGCCGCTTCTGGTCGCGAGGGTGACGACGGCGTCGCTGGCGGACTCGGCGTCGACGTTCGCCAGCGTGAGTTCGAGGGTGCCCTCCTCGCCGACCTGCACCCCGGAATCCACGTCCACGACCTCGAACGCCGGGACGCGCTCGTCCACGTCGAACTGCTCGGCGAGCGTGTCGCTCCGCCGTGGCTCGTTCTCGTCGGTCTGGTAGGAGACGACGAACGAGAGCTGTCGGGGGATCGCCTTCGCGTCGCGGGCGACCCGCACCGGCAGCTCGATGGTCGCGGACTCGCCCTCGTCGAGGTCGCCGACGGGGTACTGGCTCACCTGCGGGACGACGCCCGGGTCGTCGCTGGTCAGCCGGACGACGGCGTTCTCGACGTCGCGTGGCCCCTCGTTCGTCACCGTCGCGGTGACGGTCCCGTCGTCGCCGACCTGGAGGTTGGCGTCGGCGTCGGTCAGTTCGAACGCCTGCTCCTCGTCGGGCTCGACGCCGAAGCGGAACGGGTCGCTCCGTCGGCGGTCGCCGTCCGCGTCGTCGTACGAGACGGTCGCCACGAACGGGTACGGCTGCTCCTCGGTGGCGTTCGTCGAGGTGACCGTGAACTCGACGTCGCGTACCTCGTCGGGCTCCCAGTCGCCGACGAACCGACTCCCGTTCGGCAGCCGGCCGACGAGGACCTCGCCGCTGGCCGACCGGAGCGTCACCGTCGCGTCCTCGAGGGTGCGGTCCTGTCGGTTGCGCAGTTCGAGCGTCACCGTCCCCTGCTCGCCGACCTGCAGGTCGGAGTCCACGTCGACCAGCTCGAAGTCGTCCCGGAACTCGCGCACCTCGTAGGTGCCGAGCAGCGGTGCGCTCCGGCGCGGGTCGTCGTCCCGGTTGCGGTACTCGACGACGAAGCGGAGCTGGCGGTCGCCCGGCTTCACCGAGCGCGCGACCCGGACCGGCAGCTCGAACGCGGCCGACTCGCCCGGCCCGAGGTCGCCGAGGACGAACGACGCCTGCTGGGGGTCGATGCCCGGCGGCGGGTCCACGAGTCGGACGACGGCCCGTTCGGCCGTCTGTGGCCCGCGGTTGGTCACCTCGCCCTCGACGGTCCCGTCAGCCCCGACCCGCAGCGTGCCGCCCGTGTCGTCCAGCCGGAACCGCTGCTCGCTCCGCGGGCGGACGCCGATGCGGATGTCGTCGGCGACCTTCGACCTGCCAGATTCGTCCTCGTAGCGGACCGCGAGATCGATCGGATAGGGTTCGGTGATGGTGTCGTTCGTCGTCCGGACAGCGAACTCGACGGTGCGCTCCTCGCCCGCGTCCCAGTCGCCGACGAACCGCGTCGCGTTCAGGCTCCGGCCGAACAGGAGGTCGCGGTTCAGCGACGACGCCGAGACGACGGCGTCGGTGAGGTCCTCGTCGCCGGTGTTCTCGAGGGTGACCTGCACCGTCCCGCGCTCGCCGACCTGCACGCTGGTCTCCACGTCGGTCACTTCGAACACCGCCGCCTCGTCGTCGACCTCGACGGTCCCCGTGAGCCGCCGGCTCGCCAGCCGGTCGCCCTCGTCGTCGCGGTACACCACGACGAACGTCAGCTGGTACTCGCCGGGCTCGGCGTCGGGCGCGACGGTGACCGGGAACTCGAAGTCCTCGGTCTCGCCGTCGTCGAGGTCGCCGAGCACGAACTCCGTGCGGCGCGGTTGTATCGCGGGCTCGCTGCTCCGGATGCGGATGACCGCCTCCTCGGCGTCGTCGGGCCCGCGGTTCTCCACCTCGCCCGCCACGGTCCCGTCAGCCCCGACCCGCAGGTCGCCCTCGACGCCGCTGACCCGGAAGCGCTGCTCGCTGCGCGGCTGGACGCCGATCCGGAGCCCCCGGGCGACCCGGGACTCGCCGTCCTCGTTCCGGTACTCGAAGGCGAGGCTGACCGGGTACGGTTCGGTGACCGACTCGTTGCCCAGCGTCACCGAGAACTCGACGGTGCGCTCCTCCCCCTCGTCCCAGTCGCCGACGAACCGGCTGGCGTTCGGCGAGCGGCCGAACAGGAACTCGCGGTTCCGCGACGATGCCCGCACGACGGCGTCGGTGAGGTCCTCGTCGCCGACGTTCTCGATCGTCACCGCGAGCGTCCCCGTCGAGCCGACCTGCACGTCCGTCTCGATGTCCGTGACCTCGAACACCTCGGCGGCGTCGACGACGCCCGTGCCACCGTCCCCGCCATCGCAGCCATCGTCGTCGTCGCCACCGCCATCCCCACCGTCACCGCCGCCGCCACCGCCATCCCCACCGTCACCGCCGCACCCCCCACCGCCGACCGCGACGGTCAGCTGGAGCGTCTTCGTGTACTCCGTCCCCCCGGCGGTGTACGTCAACGTGAGCGTCAGCGAGAGCGACGTGCCGGCTCCGGGCGCGACGCTCGCCACGTCGAACGAGAACCCGTGGTCCGTGCCGCCGTCCCACGCAGCGAGGTGTTCCTCGTGGTCGTCGATGTCGGCTTCGGCCGCAGAGAGCGCCGCCGTCACGTCCTCGACGGCCCCACCGGTGTTCTCGACGATGACCGTGAGCTGCCCGCCGTCGGAGGCCGTGACGGCCCCCTCGACGCCCACCAGCTCGAAGCGACCGTCGGCCCCGGTGGCTGAGTGGTCGGCCAGTGTGACCGCCGACGCCGGCGTCGCGAGCACGACGAGGAGAACGAGCAGCGCGGCCCGGCGGTTCATCGGCCGAGAGTCACCTCTCCGGCCCGTTCGACCCGACGGCGAGGTTCACGCATCGACGTTGGGAGACACGCCGAAGCCGTCCTTTGTAGTGAAGCGTATACGGGACGGAAGCCCCGCGTTACTCGGTCAGGGAGCGCCTACGCGGTGCTGCCGTGACTGGTTCCCATCGCAACGAACGGAGAAGAGCGCGTGCCGACCGCCTACGGCGTCTCGTTGGTCTCGATGGTGAACTCGGCCCGCGGGTAGGCGACGCAGGTCAGGACGTAGCCGTCCTCGAGTTCGGGGTCGTCGAGCATCTCCTGGTTGTCGTGCTCGACGTAGTCGCGGGAGTCACCGCCGTCGGCGATGTGGCCCGCACAGGAGACACACTGCCCCTGTCGGCAGGCGTAGGGCAGGTCCCAGCCCTCGTCCTCGCCGGCCTCGAGCAGGGTCTCGTTGTTGGCGACCGAGATGGTCTCGCCCTCCTTCTTGTACTCGATGTCGAAGTGCTCGATCTCGTCCTCCGGGATGTCGGCCGGGCTCGTGGTCTCCTCTTCCTCCGCGCCCCCTTCGAGCTCCGCACCGGCGTCGCCGGCGCCCACCGCACCGACCGCGCCGCCGCCACCGATGGAGCGGTTCATCGGCTCGGGGAAGTCGGTCTCCGGGACGGTGCTGGCCCGATGTTCGAGGACCTCCTGCGAGATGTCCTCGTTGGGCTTCCACGACGTGCCACGCACGAGATGGAGCGTGACGGCGATGGCCGTCAAGGAGAGCCCGACAGCGATTCCCAGTTCGTTAGCCATATGCGAGACGGTTGGGAGTACTGGTTTAATTCAGTTGTGATTGCTCGCGCCCTGCGTGGCGTCGTCGGACGCTCTCAGTCCCGACCGTCGCGGTCGACGCCGTACTGGTGACAGTACAGTTCGAGCAGTTCCTCCAGCAGGAGCGCGTCGCGCGAACTCGTCGCGTAGTGGTGGTCGATGAAGTCCTCCGCGTCGTCCGGATTCCCCCGGACGACGAACCGCCGCACGGTCGCGACCGACTCGAAGAACGGGAGCCCCGACTCGTGATCCTCGGCGGACTCGATGATCTGGTCCTCCGGGAACACGTCCGCCTTGATGTCGTCGAAGTCGACGGTAGAGGGATCGTAGCTGTCCGAGAGCTGGTCCAGGATGTACTCCGACGCGAAGCGGTAGAACTCGGACTTGCTCTCGAAGACACCCTCCGCGACGAGGGACTCGATCTCCTCGACGGTCGACTCCGAGAACCGGACCGTGCTCTTTACCATACCCACTCATGTTAGCGAAGGGCTAATAAAATGACCGACCACCCACCACCGGCTTCCGCCCCCTGCGGCCTGCTGTGGCCCGCTCGGTGGGACCGGTGGCCGGTCCCCTGCCCCGGTCGTGGCGTCCACCGAGACTATTTGTGGCGGTGCCCTGATAGAGAAGGACATGCATACGGTGTCGGCACCACGGTTCCCGCCACAGCCACGGCACGCGGCCGGTGGGGTACGATGAGCGGCGAGGAGGACACCACCGTCGGGCTCTTCCAGGCCGTCGCCATCGAGGTCGGCCTCATCGTCGGCGCCGGCCTGTTCTCGCTGACGGGCGTGGCGACCACGCTCGCCGGCACTGGCGTCCCGCTGTCGTACGTGTTCACGTTCAGCGTCGTCTCGATGAGCCTCGTCCCGACCGCCGCACTGGCCGCTGCACGGCCGGTCACCGGCGGGAACTACTGGTACCCCAGCCGGCTCTGGTCGCCCGTCGTCGCCTTCCTCACCGCGTGGGGGCTCTCCATCAGCATGTTCGGCGGCGGGCTGCCGGTGTACGCGCTGAGCTTCGGGCGCTACGTCGACTCGCTCGTCGCCGTGGACCCGGTCGCGGTCGGCGTCGTCGTCCTGACCGCGTTCTACGTCGTCAACCTCGCCGGCATCGACGTCGCGGCAGGGGTGCAGGCGCTACTGTTCGTCTCGCTCGTCGCGAGCCTCGTCGTGTTCGTGGTCGTGGGCACGCCGGCGGTCGACGCGGCGAACTTCGAGCCGTTCCTCTCGACCGGCGTCGGCGGGATGCTGACGGGGGCTGGCGTGCTCTACTTCGTCTGTCTCGGCGCGAACTTCATCGTCGACCTCGGCGAGGACGTGCAGTCGGCGACGGTCACCATCCCGCAGTCGCTCGCGGTGAGCATCCCGCTCGTGTTCGTGCTCTACGTCGGCACCGCCCTCGTCGCAGTCGGCACCGTCGGCGCGGCCGGACCGGGCTCGATGGACGGCGCGACCCTCTCGGTGCCCGCCGAGGTCGCGCTCCCGCCCGCGCTCTCGGCGTTCTTCGTCGTCGGTGGCGCGCTCTTCGCCATCGCGACCAGCATCAACGCGGTGTTCATCATCGCCCCGAAGTACATGGTCGTGCTCGCCGACGACGGTTTCTTCCCGAGCGCCCTCGCCCGGACGAACGACCGCTTCGGGACGCCGCACTGGGGGTTGACGCTCGTGTTCGCGCTCTCGCTCGCGTCGCTGGTCAGCCCGCTGCCCGTCGCCGACCTCGGCTCGCTGCTCGGCTTCGGCGGCATCGTCCTCATCGTCCCGATGATGGTCGCCGCGGTGCGGTTCGTCCGCCGCCACCCCGACCGGTACGCCGCGACCCCCATCCCGGTCCCCCCGCGGCTCACGGTCGCGCTCGCCGTCGGGGCCGTCTGTGCGAACGCCGTGCTGCTCGTCCTGCTCGCGAGCCAGAGCCCCCTGCTCTTCGCCTCCTGGGCCGGCCTCACCCTCGTCGGCGGCGGCGCGTACCTGCTCGCCCGACGACGCTACCTCGCCGACCGTGGCACCGCGCTGCTGTCGGGGTTCGACGGGGAGTTTTAACCCCCGGACTCGTGCGGAGTGACATGACGAACGACACCACGGGCCACGCCATCGTGTGCGACCGGGCCGTCGGCGACGCCAGACCCGACGGCGGCACCCGCCGGACCGGCGTCGTCGGCGCGGGCGTGATGGGCCGGGACATCGCCGCCCTGCTGGCCAACGGCGGCCACGAGGTCGTCCTCGTCGACGTGGACCCCGACGCGCTGGCGGCTGCGGAAGCGTACCTCGAGAGCGACGCCGCCGGTGCCCTCGCCGACGCCGGACTCGCGGCGGACGACGTTGCAGACGCCCTCACCGACCGCATCGGCTACGCCACCGACCTCGATGCGCTCGCCGACTGCGGGTTCGTCGTCGAGGCCATCAGCGAGTCGCTCGCGGCGAAACGAGGACTGCTCGCCGAGCTCGAACGCGTCCTCGCCCCCGACGCCGTCGTCGGGACGAACACCTCCTCGCTCACCGCGAGCGCGGTCGCCGACGAGGCCGAGCATCCGGAACGCGTCGTCCTCTTCCACTTCGCCAACCCCGCCATCCCCCGCGACGTGGTCGAGATAAACGGCGAGGCAGCCAGCGAGGACGCCCTCGCGCTCGCCGGATCCGTCGCCCGCGACATGGGCAAGACGCCGTTCCGACTCGGGACCGAGCGCCGCGCCAACGGCCTGAGCCGGCTCTCTGCGGCCATCAAGTGCGCCGGCACGTGGGAGTTGCTCGACGCCGACGCGGCCGCCATCGAGGTCGGCGCGCAGAACATGGGCTTCCCTCGCGGGCCGCTGGCGTTCATCGACCTCATCGGTATCGACATCCACCTCGCCACCGTCGACAACCTCGCCGTCGAGTACGGCGGCCGGTTCGACCCACCAGAGTCGGTCCGCGAGCGCATGGAGAGCATGGTCGCTGACGGCCGCGCCGGCGCGAAGGACGGCGAGGGCTTCTTCGTCTGGCAGGACGGCGAGGCGGTGCTCCCCGACGTCGAGTCGCCCCACGACGTCCAGCCCATCGTCGCCGCGCTGGTGAACGAGGCCCATCGGATGGTGGGGGACGGCGTGGCCGACCGCGAGACGCTGAACGAGATTCTCAAGCGCGGGAGCGGCGGCGCCATCGGTCCGTTCGACATCGAGGGGATGGTCGGCGGCGACGTGCTCCGGGACGTGCTGGAATCGCGGTACGCGGAGACGGGGGCGGGCGTGTTCGAGCCCGCGGAGACGCTCGGCTGACGGCCATCCGTCACGTGCCCCCACGAAGACGGACACGGACCGGGAGCACAGCTACCAGCAGAGAGAACATTTATTGCTTCTGAAGGTAACGTCGGAGTATGAAGTACTGGCTCCACTGGCTCCTGACGCTCGGCATCATCGCGGCGAGTACGGCGTGTACCCTCTCGCTGGCCATGCAGCCCGGGGTCGCGCTCTGGTTCATGGCGCTCGCGGTCGGACTGTACCTGGTCGCGCGCGCCCTCCACCGCGACGACCGCTCGGCCACCGTCGAGCACGCCTCCGGGGGCACCCCCGCTCGCGCCTGAACGAGGACGCACCGTCTCCTTCTATCGGACGCTTCCGACGACCAGCGCCTCCGCCGGACTACCGGACGAAGGCCGAGAACGTGATCGAGTCCGCCTCGATGTCGGCGTGGACCCCCACCGCATCGTCCTCTCCATCGGACCACTCGTACGTGTCCTCGGGGCCGTCGTGGACGGCGAGTCGGACCTCGGCGTGGGCCCCGGTCACCACCTCCTCGTACGCCCTGGAACCGCCGCCATCGAGCGTGATGGTCTCGTCGACCAGCTCCGCGTCGCTGGACCGTCGTGTCACTCGAACGTCGACCGTCACCGGGTCAGACGTCTCGTTCGAGACGGTGAGGTCGGTCGTCCCAGCGGAGTTCACGCCGAGACAGCCCGAGAGACCGACTGTCGCGAGGGAGAGCGCACCGACGAACGCGCGTCTTCGGATCGGCATCGTCCGGGGAGCCTCGCCGTTCCGGCAAGTGTTTTCGGGTCCAGCACCGCCACCGGCCGGCGACACCCGGCGGGCGCTCGCCAGGGCCGACCGCTCCGTCGGACTATCGCAGTCGAATCCCCGGGCGGGCTCGGGTGAGCCACCCCGAGAAGTGGCCTCAGTCCGGCTGCCCGAGGTTGACGAGGACCGGCTCCAGGTCCCACGACTTCTTCAGCCCCGCACTGACGTACTCCCCGGCGGGGGTCTGTGCGACGCCGAACGCGACGCCGTTCTCCACCGGGGCGCGGCTCCACTGGCGCTCCCCGGTCGCGGTCGTCTTCAGCAGCCAGTACTCGTTCTCTCGGGAGTTGGCCCGGCCACCGAGGAAGAACCCGCCGTCGTCGGTCCGGGTGAGGGCGTAGAGCTGGTCGTCCTCGCCGCCGCCGTAGCTCCGGTACCAGTCGCCCTCCCCCTGCTCGGTGAGGTGCAGCAACAGCCCGTTGTACTGCTCTGTGCCGCCGGTACAGATCCGCCCGGCCAGCGCGTAGCCGGACTCCGTGCGGACGATGTCGTTCGCCTCGTCCCCGGCCGAGAGGTCGATCTCGTTGCGCCACCCGATGCTCCCGTCGTCGGTGAGTTTCACCACGAAGACGTTGCCCTCGTCGCACTCCGTGGGGCGATGGAGCGTGCCGGCGACCACGTAGCCGTCGTCGTGCGCCGGCACCACCGCCCGGAGGACGACGTGATGGTCCGTCCGGTCGGAGAGCCGCGTCCGCCAGCGTTCCTGACCGGACGGGGCGGTCCGGATGGCCACCTCGGACCCGAGCAGGAGGTAGCCGCCGTCCTCGGTCTGCAGGATTCCCTGGCCGCGGTCGGCGTCGTCGGTCTCGTAGCCGGTCGTCTCGGCGTTCTTCCCCTCGGCATCCGTCGTCACGAGCAGCGGCTGGTTGTCGCCGTCCTCGTATCGCTTGGTCGCGGCGACCGCGAAGCCGCCGTCGTCGGTCCGGACGAGCGCCTCGGCGTCGGTGTACGGCCACGCGCCGGCGGCGTCCTCGGCCTCGAACGTCCGGTTCCACTCGGTGTCGCCGGTCGCGGCGGACACCCTGAACAGCCAGGCGTCGTGGTCCACGGCGTCCGTGGCACCGACGGCGACGAGCCCGCCGTCGTCGGTCCCGACGATACCAGTGGCGTGGTCCCCCGGGTACATCTCCGTCCAGGGTGTGGCGGACTGCTCCCGGGAGCGCGAGTCGGAGCCGTCACCCGTTCCCCGCCCGCCGACCGTGTACGCGGCACCGCCGAGGGCGACCGTGCCGAGGGTGGCGCCAGCTGTTCTGAGGACCGTCCGTCTGTTCGCCGACCGTCTGTCGTCTGCCATGCTGGGTCACCTCGGCGACTCGCACTTCATTATACGACTGGTAAGCGCGGGACGGCTGCCCACCGTCCGTTCACCAGTGGGCAGACGTGGGTGTCGGTCGACAGGGTCCGACATCGGTCTCGCGGCGAACCGGGATGCGGTCCGGATGACCCCTAGTCCGCGATGACCGGCGGCACCGCCCCTGGGTCGACCTGCACGTCGAGCAGCGTCGGTCGGTCCCGGTCGAATGCGTCGGCCAGCTCGCCAGCGAGGTCCGCGGGGTCGGTGACGACCGACCCAGCACAGCCGAAGCCACGGGCGACGGCGGCGTAATCCGTCTCCGGTGCGAAGTCGGTCGAGACGTCGACGCCGTAGTTCATGAGCTGGCTGGCCTTCGAGGAGCCGAGCGACTGGTTGTTCCAGACGACCACGACGACCGGCAGGTCGTCCCGGACCGCGGTCTCCAGGTCGGCGATGTGGTAGCCGATGCCACCGTCACCGGACACCGCGACGACGGGGCGGTCGGGGTCGGCGGCCTGCGCGCCGATTGCCTGCGGGAGCGCGCAGTTGATGCCATCGCTCCCTCTCGCCTGGATGTAGCCGACCCCGGGCTCGCGCACCTCGTAGAACGCACCGGTGAAGAAGCCGGGGAACGACGTCGCCGAGACGAGCAGTCCGTCCGCTGGCATGGCGTTCTGTAGCTCGCTGACGATGCGGGCGGGGTCGATGGGCGTCCCGTCGCTCTCCAGCCGGCCGGCGTACTCCCCGCGCCAGCTCTCCCGGTCGGCCGCGACCTGCTCGATGCGCGCTGCCCGGGCCGCGAACTCGTCGGGCTCGACGGCGTCGCGCAGGGCCGCCACCGTCGCTCGGATGTCGGCCTGCACCGCCACGTCGGCGTCGTAGTTCCGCCCGAGCCAGTGCGGGTCGAGGTCGACGTGGGCTATGGTCGCGTCCTCGGGCACGAGCGACCAGCCGACCGTCGAGAGCTCGCCGAAGCGACAGCCCAGCCCGAAGACCGCGTCGGCACGCTCGACGAGGTCGTTCGCCACCTCGCAGAAGCCCCAGCGGCCGACCACGCCGGCGGCGTAGGGCTCGTCCTCGGCGACGATCCCCTTCCCGTTCATCGACGTGACGACGGGCGTGTTCGTCGCGTCGGCGAGGTCGCCCACAGCTCCCGCCGCGCCGGCCCGGAGCGCTCCCTCGCCCGCGACGATGACGGGGCGGTCGGCGCCGGCCAGCACGTCGACCATGGCCGTCACGTCCTCGGGCGATGGCGCGGGCCCGCCGTCGTCGAACCTGATTCCGACGGAGTCGCCCGGCCCCGACTCCGTGTCCTCGGCGAGCACGTCCTCGGGCAGGTTCACGTGCGTCGGGCCGGGGACGCCAGCGACCGCCTCGCGTGCGGCGGCACGAACCGCCTCCACGACCCGCTCGGGCGACTCGGGGTCGTAGCTCGCCGCGACGTGTGGCCCGAGGATGGCCTCGTTGTCGGCGTCCTGGATGGCCTCCCGGCCCCGGAACGCCCGGTCGTTGTCGCCGGTCAGCGCGAGCACCGGGCTCGACGCGCCGTCGGCCTCGGTCAGCCCGACGCCGGTGTACGCCGCGCCCGGGCCGCCGACGCCGTCGCAGACGCCCAGCGTGCCCGTCACGCGGGCGTAGCCGTCGGCCATCATCGCCGCGCTGGCCTCGCTCCGCGGGTGGACGTGCCTGATGTCGGCGTCGGCGAGCGCCGCGTAGTACGGCTCCATCTGTTCGCACGGGAAGCCGAAGACCGTCGAGACGCCGCTGGCTTCGAGCGTCGAAACGAGGTCCTCCGCCGCGGTCACCGTCGACCACCAGTCACGGGAGTTGCTGTCATACTACACGGCGCGCGGCGGTGCCAGAAAAGTGTACCTCCACCATCTATTTCACGACCATCTGTTTCCCGCTCGGGTTCTCGCTGCGCTCGAACCGCTCGCGGCAAAAACATGGATGAAAAAGGCCGCGGCTCACTCCGTTCGCCGCGGCGAAACGGCGGCCTGCGGCCGCCGTACGTTCGGCCTCACTCCTCCCGCGCGACCTCGTGCCGCCCGAACCCGTACCGGAGCCGGTTCGCGAGCCGACGCGAGAACCGCCCCGACTCGGGGGCGCGGGAGCCGAACCGCTCGGCGAGCGACTGGTAGATGAGCGGGACGGGCACCTCCTGTTCGAGTGCCTCCTGCACCGTCCAGGTGCCCGTGGAGCCGCCGGCGACGTGGTCCGCCACGTCGCCGAGCTCGTCCGCGTCGGTGCCCTCCTCGCGGAACGCCTCCTCGCAGAGTTCCAGCAGCCACGACCGGATGACAGCGCCGTTGTTCCAGGTGCGCGCGACGGACTCCAGGTCGAGGTCGTACCGGCCGTTCGCGAGCAGCTCGAAGCCCTCGCCGTAGGTCTGCATGAGGGCGTACTCGACGCCGTTGTGGACCATCTTCACGTAGTGGCCGGAGCCGGCGGGCCCCATGCGGTCGTGGCCCTCGGGCCCGGTCGCGACGGCGTCGAACACCGGCGTCAGCTCCTCGTAGGCCCACTGGGGGCCGCCGACCATCAGCGAGAAGCCGAGCTCCGCGCCGGCGGGCCCGCCGGAGGTGCCGCAGTCGAGGTACGCGGCGTCGGTCTCCTCGGCACGACGGACGGAGTCCTCGAAGTGGGAGTTGCCGCCGTCGACCACGATGTCGTCGTCGTCGAGTCGCGGTTCGAGGTCGGCGAGCGCGGCGTCGACCGGTTCACCCGCCGGGACCATCAGCCAGATGCGCTTCTCGTCGCCGAGTTCCGCGGCGAGGTCGGCGACGGAGTCGACGGGCGTCGCGCCCGCGTCGGCCGCCGCGGCGACCGCCTCGTCGTCGAGGTCGAAGGCGACCACGTCGTGTCCCGCGGCGAGTGTTCGGTCGACCACGATGCGGCCCATCCGCCCGAGGCCGAGTACGCCCAGTTGCATGGCTCAGGGTGCTCGGGCAGACACCGTAGGGGTTGTGATTGTCGGCCGGGTCGGGTCAGTCGTACACGCCGACGGCGAACCGGGAGAGGACGTAGCCGAGCACCGCAAGCGAGCCCGCGAAGATGACGATGTCGACCGCCGGTTCTCCCGCAACGACGGCGAGTGGGTCGCCCGGGCGTCGGACGAGCCCGGCGACGACGTCGCGGACGCCGTGCGTGGCGATCCACAGGGCCCCGGGCAGCCCCCACGGATGGCGGTGCAGGACGCCCCAGGCGATGGCGAGGAACAGCGGCACCCAGCCGGCGATGAAGATGGCGTTGAGCGTGTCCAGACCACCGCCACCGACGCGGACCAGCACCTGGTACAGCGGCGAGGCCGACACGGCGATGGCGTAGCAGGCGACCAGTCTGTGGCCGAGCGGCGCCGAGGAATCGAGGTGAGCCGACGCGTCGAGGAAGTGAGTCATAGCTGAAGCGGGATACCAGACGGAGGTAGCCCACACGATAGTAAAATTATTCCGATACGTAGGCAGTGGGATATTCGTCGGGAGAAGTCGAGCGGGCGCTACTGCCGGGTCCCGCCGCACGGCGCGGACGGTGCCGAGCATCGTGTGGGAAGCGAGCGGGTCCGTTTCGACATCACACTGCCTCCTCGACTGAGACGGCCACGGTGGACTGGATCCACGCCGTGGAGCGGCCTTCGTCGAACAGCAGGACCTCGCCGTCGCCGACGTCGATGGCGACGTACGGGCCGAAGTCGACGGCGTCGACTCCGACCGTGTCGTGTCCCCGATCTGGGTTCGGTGCAGCAGCCATTGTGTACCTCGCCACTACGTTGGTGCCCGAACACGATAACTGTTAGCACACCACAAAGTCGTGCGTCGTGACCGCACGACTCCGACACACTGAAGACACGTTTCTCGACGTTGGCAAAACGGTATGGTCGCCGCCGTGTAACCGGATTGCATGACCGTCAACGCGATCTTCGACGCGATGCCGTACGCGAAGCACCTCGGCATCGAGATGGAGGCGGCCGAGGACGGCTTCGCCAGGGGTCGCCTCGAGCTCGTCGAGGAACACTCCTCGGTCCCCGGGAAGATCGTCGCCCACGGTGGCGTCGTCCACTCCTTCGCCGACCACGTCGCCGGCGCGGCCGTCATCTCGCTGAACTTCACGCCGACACCCACCATCGACATCCGCATCGACCACCTCGCGCCGGCGACGGAGGACCTCGTCGCCGAGGCCGAGGTCGTCCGCAATGGCGGCGACATCGCCACCGTCGACTGCGAGGTGACCGACGTGACCGGGACCCGTGTCGCCACCGCCCGCGGCGTGTTCAAGACGGCCGGCGGCGACGGCGGCTCCGCCTGGGTCGACGACGCCGACGAGTTCGACGTGGACTGAGTTCCCCCACCAGCTTTGGTCGGGGTTTTTCTCGCTGGAGGTACAACTACTGGTATGCTCGGCTCCCCGAAACTACGGAAGGCTATCGCCGCCGCGACTGCCGCACAGGGTCTGCTCAGCCTCCTCTTCCCGAAGCGCATGGCCAAGCTCGGCTCGCGCCTCCTGCTCGGCATGAGCTACGAGAACACCGGCGAGCTCGAACCCCGCGACTGGTACGTCGACTCCACCCGCGCCTCCGGCCTCGGGATGCTCGTCGGTGGCCTGTTCGGCTACATCCTCGCCGACCGCGCCGACGACAAGGCAGCCGCCGCGGCAGCCGTCGAGGAGGCAGACGCTGAGGACGACACGGAGACGACGGACGACGAGAGCGACGACGACGGCCCCGTGATGGTCGACATCGACGAGTAGCCGGTTACCAGCTATCCCCCAGGTACGAGCCCTGAACGTACTGTTTTTGCCCGTACACGACGTAGAGGGTACTGCCATGTCAACCGCTATCAAGAGCACCCTCAGCGAGAGCAAGGGAATGCACCCGAACGCACCGATGAGCGCCATCGGGTTCACCATGGCGGCGCTGCTCGCGCTCATCTTGCTCCCGCTCGCACCCATCATCCTGGTCGCGTGGCTCGCCGTGAAGATCGCCGAGGCGGCGGGTGGCGAGTCGGAGGCGGAGAGCCGACGCCCTGGCGCGGTGTAGCCACGTCCTCCCGGACTACGTCACCCCGTCGGCCTCGCGTTCGTACCGCTCGTAGACCGCGTCTTCGGCGATCTGCACGAGGTCGTCGACCACGGACCAGACCTCCGCGAAGGTGACGTAGTACGGCGACGGCGCAACCCGGATCACGTTCGGTGGCCGATAGTCCACGACGATGCCGCGGTCGCGCAGCGCCTCGCTGATGCGGTACCCCTCGGGGTGTTCGAGCGCGACGTGGCCGCCCCGTCGGTCGGGTTCTCGCGGCGTCCCCACCTCGAACCCGTGCTCGGCGAGCCGTGCGTCGGTGAGGTGGACGAGGTACTCCGTCAGTGCGACCGACTTCTCCCGGAGCGCGTCGATACCCGCGTCCTCGACCACGTCGAGCGAGCCGTCGAGCGGCGCGGCGGCGAGCAGCGGCGGCGTGCCGACCTGCCACGCGCCGGCGTCCGGCGCCTGGTCGTACGTCGTCCGCATCTCGAACATCGTCCCCTTGTCGTTGCCCCACCAGCCCGCGAGCGCGGGCGGCGAGCCGAAGTGCTCCTCGCTGACGTACAGCCCCGCGATGGCGCCGGGGCCGCCGTTGAGGTACTTGTACGTGCACCAGACCGCGAAGTCGACGCCGTTCGCGTCGAACTCGTGTCGCACCGCGCCGATGCTGTGGGCCGCGTCGACGCCGAACAGCGCGCCGTGCTCGCGGGCGAGGTCGGCGATGGCCTCGACGTCGAGGAGCTGGCCCGACCGATACAGGACCGTCGGGAGGAAGACGATGTCGACGTCGTTCTCGGCGAGTGCGGCCTCGACATCCTCGACGGTCACGGTCCGCCCGTCGCTGCTCTCGGCGACGACGAGGTGCTCCGCGGGGTCGAGCCCCCGCTGGCGGAGCTGCGCCCGGATGGCGTAGTGGTCCGTCGGGAAGTCGAGGTCGTCCACGAGGATGGTCTCCGCGCCGTAGGCGTCCAGCATCGTCCCGACGAGTGTGTGGATGTTCACCGTCGTCGAGTTGCCGACGACCACTTCGGACTCCTTCGCGCCGACGAGCGGGGCGAGCCGGTCGCCGAGCCGCTCCGGGTAGTGGAACCAGTCCGGGTCGGCCTCGCCCCAGCCCCGGATGGCGAGGTCGCGCCACTCGTCGACGACCCGGGCGAGCGCCGCCTCGGCGTCCTTCGACATGAGCCCCAGCGAGTTCCCGTCCATGTAGCGGTCGCCGTCGGGGATGTAGAACCGGTCCCGGAGCGAGGCGAGCGGGTCCTGCTCGTCCAGTTCCTCGGCGAACGCGCGGTCCGTCGGCGGGTCTGCGGGGAGTTCCGGCGTCGGCATGTTGGCTGCGGATTCGGGCGGAATCGTGAACTAGCTTTGGTCAGCGGCGACGGTGCCGGCTGGGCCAGCGACGGTCAGAACCCCAACGACGCGACGGCGAAGGTGCCGAGAACGATCGCGACCGCCACCGCACCGCCCTGCAGGAGCGCCACGTCGACCGGGACGGCCAACAGCACCCCCAGACCGGTGGTGATGCCGAACGCGACGACGGCGTTGGCGAGTGCGCGGACGAGTCGGTTCGGGTCGCTGGCCATACCACCCGCTCCTCGCGGAGGTGGCTAAAGGGCTTCGGCAGTCGCCGCCCCGCGACGCCGAACCCGCAGGGTTTTACTCCGTCTCCCGACCACTACCTGCCATGACAGAGGCGACGGGCATCGTCGGGGAGTTCCTGGGGCTCAAGGAGGAGACGGCAGCCGACGTGCTCGCGATGCAGTGCGGTGACTTCTACGAGTTCTTCGCGGACGACGCCGAGCTGGTCGCCGACGAGCTGGACCTGAAGGTGAGCCAGAAGTCGAGCCACGGCTCGTCGTACCCGATGGCGGGCGTGCCCGTCGACGACCTCACGCCGTACCTCAAGGCGCTGGTCGAGCGCGGCTACACGGTCGCCGTCGCAGAGCAACACGAGGATGACGGCGACATCCACCGCGAGGTAGAGCGCGTGGTGACGCCCGGGACGCTGCTCGACGTGGCCGGCGTGGACGCACAGTACCTCGCCGCCGTCGTGCGGGAGGGCGAGGGTGAGCAGGCCAGCTTCGGGCTCGCGTTCGCCGACGTGACGACGGGCCGGTTCCACGTGACGACGGTCGACGGAACCGACGCCGCGCTCACCGAGCTCTACCGGTTCAGCCCCGTGGAGGTGCTGCCCGGCCCCGACGTGCGGGACGACGGCGATCTCTGCGACCGCATCGAGGAGCGCACCGGCGCGCGGCTCTCGCTGCCCGACGCCGAGTCGTTCGCCCCCGGGAAGGCGAACCACGTCGCCCGCGGGCAGTTCGGCGACGAGACGTTCGCGACGCTGGGCGTGGGCGAGCTCGGGGTGCGCGCCGCGGGCGCCGTCCTCGCCTACGTCGGCGAGACGGGGACGGGCGTGCTGGCGTCGATGACCCGCGTGCAGCCCTACCACGGCGGCGAGCACGTCGAACTGGACGCGACGACCCAGCGCAACCTCGAGCTCACGGAGACGATGCACGGCGACCGCTCGGGCAGCCTCTTCGCGACGGTCGACCACACCGTCACCAGCCCGGGCGGTCGACTGCTGAAGGAGTGGCTCCAGCGCCCGCGACGCGACCGCGACACCCTCGCGGAGCGACAGGCGAGCGTCGCCGCCTTCGCCGCCGGCGCGCTCGGCCGCGAGGAGGTCCGCGAGATTCTCGACGCGGCGTACGACCTCGAACGCCTGGCATCGCGGGCGGTCGGCGGCAGTGCGGACGCGACGGACCTGCTCCGGGTGCGGGATACGCTCGGCGTGCTCCCGGAACTCGTCGAGGCGGTCGATGCGTCGCCCCAGCTCGCGGACTCGCCGCTCCCGGACATCCTCTCGCGGCCCGACCGCGAGACCGCCGCCGACCTCCGCGCGGAGCTCGCGGACGCGCTCGTCGAGGAGCCGCCGAAAACGACGACGCAGGGCGGGCTGTTCCAGCCCGGCTACGACGACGAGCTCGACGAGCTTCGAGAACAGCACGAGGCCGCACAGGCGTACTTCGACGAGCTGGCGGACCGGGTGAAACGGGAGCACGGCCTCAGCCACGTCACCGTCGACCGGAACAAGACCGACGGCTACTACGTGCAGGTCGGAAAATCGGCCGCCGACGGCGTCCCCGAGCACTTCGAGCACGTGAAGACGCTGAAGAACTCGAAGCGCTTCCGGACCGACGAACTCGCCGCGAAGGAGCGCGAGCTGTTCCGGCTGGAGGAGCGACGCGGCGAGCTGGAGGCCCGGCTGTTCGCCGAACTCCGCGACCGGGTCGCCGCCCGCGCCGAGCTCCTGCAGGACGTGGGCCGCACCGTCGCCGAGGTGGACGTGCTCGCGAGCCTCGCGACCCACGCCGTCTCGAACGACTGGACCCGGCCCGAGCTGACCGAGGGGAGCGGGCTCGATGTCACGGCGGGTCGCCACCCCGTCGTCGAGCAGACCGTCGAGTTCGTCCCGAACGACTGCCACATGGACGACGAGCGCACGTTCACCGTCGTGACGGGGCCTAACATGAGCGGGAAGTCGACGTACATGCGCCAGACGGCGCTCATCGTCCTGCTCGCGCAGGTCGGCAGCTTCGTGCCCGCCCGGGAGGCCACGGTCGGCCTCGTCGACGGCATCTACACCCGGGTCGGCGCGCTGGACGAGCTCGCACAGGGCCGCTCCACCTTCATGGTCGAGATGCAGGAGCTCTCGAACATCCTCCACTCCGCCACCGAGGACTCGCTCGTCATCCTGGACGAAGTGGGGCGGGGGACCGCCACCTACGACGGCATCTCCATCGCCTGGGCCGCCGTCGAGTACCTGCACAACGAGATCCGCGCGAAGACCCTCTTCGCGACGCACTACCACGAGCTGACCGGGCTCGCGGAGCACCTCGAACGGGTGCAGAACGTCCACGTCGCGGCCGACGAGCGCGACGGCGACGTGACCTTCCTCCGCACCGTTCGGGAGGGCCCGACCGACCGCTCCTACGGCATCCACGTCGCCGACCTCGCCGGCGTCCCCGGCCCGGTCGTCGACCGCGCCCGCGACGTCCTCGACCGGCTCAGGCAGGAGAAGGCCATCGAGGCCCGCGGCAGCGGCGGCGACGGCGACGGCACGAAGCAGGTCGTCTTCGACCTCGACAGCGGGACGATGACCACCGCCGACGGCGGCCGAGAGCCGGCGCCCGACCCCGCACTCGACCCCGAGACCGAGGCCATCCTCGACGAACTGGACGACATCGACGTGGACCACACCTCCCCCGTCGAACTGATGCAGCGCGTGCAGGAGTGGCAGGAGCGGTTGCAGCGGGAGTGAACACCGGCGACGATATTCGACCATCCGGATGGCGCGCGGCTGTCTCGGAATCGCTTGCGATTCCGATGGCCAGTGAGAGCTTGCTCTCACCCTGGCGAGCGTGCCGGAGGCCGCGAGCCATCCGTGCGAGGGATGAGGAGCGCAGCGCCAGCGAGCACCGCAATCGGCTGGGGAGGCGTGAGGTGCGGTGCGGTCGCGGTGGGGCGGACTGAAAGGGACGAGGCGCTCGGCGAACCCGGACCCGACAAGCACCGCAGGTACGAGGAGCGCAGTCGGGTCCCGGGAGCCGAGCGCCTCGGGGCTTTCTGGCTGTTCGAGTTGCAAGCAGTTCCAACGACAGACGGGACTTTCTGGCTGTTGTCGAGACCAGCACGTCCCACGACTGCCGAACCATCCCGCGCGGTCAACCCGTCCCCCTGCGAACGCCAGTGCCACCCGACCATCAAGAGGTCCGCAGATTTATGCCGCCTGCCGGAAAATCCACGCGTATGTTCGACACCGTCGTCATCGCCACCGACGGCTCCGAGAGCGTGAAACGCGCGGTCTCGGTCGCCCTCGACCTGTCCGAGCGGTTCGACGCGACGGTCCACGCGCTGTACGTGATCGACGCGAGCGAGGTGGAGTCGTCGCCGGAGTCCGTGCGCGACCAGTTCCGCGAGGCCCTGGAGGAGAGCGCGGAGGAGGCGCTGGAGGACGTCGCCGCGGGCACGGACCTGCCGGTGCAGACCGCCATCCGCGAGGGCCGCCCCGCCGCGGAGATCTGTGCGTTCGCCCGCGAGGTCGACGCCGACGTGGTCGCGACCGGCACGCGGGGGAGACACGGCGAGAACCGGTTCCTCATCGGGAGCGTCGCCGAGCGCGTCGTCCGCACCTGCGAGAGCCCCGTGCTGACGGTGCGGCAGCTGCAGGAGGCGTAGGCGGTCAGTCCTCGACCCGGTACAGGAACGCCCGGAGCTCCGCCCAGGCCGCGTCGTGTGCGTCCCAGAAGACGTGATGGCCGGCACCGGGCACGTGGACGAGTCGGCCATCGGGCAACGCATCCGCAATCTCCAGGTCCGCCGCTCGCTCCTCCGGGTCGGTGTCCCGCTTCAGCACCAGCGTCGGCGCTTCGATGTCCGGGAACGCCTCGGGGGTCTGCTCGAACCCGGCGGCCGCGAAGCCCGCGATGTTCGGGTCGCACTCCGAGTTCGCCACGGCCACCCGGCGCGCCCGCTCGTCGCTCAGCTCGTCGTGCTCGGCGGCGATCTCCTCGACCGACTGCTCCGCCAACCCCGCCACGCGCTCGCGGACGAACTCCGCCATCTCCTCGGGACTCATGTCGGGCTCGCCACGCCAGGCGTCCGGGTCCTCCAGCACGACGGCGCTGGGGAGCTGGGGGTGCCGGGCTGCCGTCCAGGCGACCGTCGAGCCGCCGGCGGAGTGGCCGACCAGGACGGGGTCATCGAGTTCCAGCGCCTCGACCAGCCCGACGAGGTCCGCCACGCGGTCGTCGATGCCGTAGCCCCAGTCCGGACCGTCGGAGCCGCCGTGCCCCCGGGCGTCGTAGGCGACCACGTCGAACGACGCCGCGAGGTCCTCGATGAGGGGGATTCGACAGCGCGCGTTCTCGTAGAAGCCGTGGGCGACGACGAGCGACGGGCCGTCGCCCGTGCGGTGGTACTGGAGGTCGATGTCGTTCGCGTGGACGGTGTCGGTGGTCCAGCCGTCGGGGACGTCCATGCCAGCACGGCCGGGAGCGTGGACCGAAAAGGTACCGCCGGCGTGCGACTCCACCACAGGGTCGCGACGCGCCGGGGAACCGGCGGCTTCTTCCCGCTCCCGCCACTTCTCCCGCTATGGACGAGGAACTCATCGCTGACGAGGACATGCCGCTGGCCCGGAAATCCGTCCTGCCGGGCACCGGCTTCTTCGTACCCGACGAGGTCGACGACGAGCGACGCGAGCGCGAGGCGATGTCGGCGCTGGAGGGGAAGTCGGTGGCCGTCGTGGCCGACCCCGACGCCGACGGGCTGGCCTGCGTCGCGCTGCTGCGGGAGGCCTTCGGCGAGGCCGGACTCGTGCCGGCGGGGCCACACAACCTGGAGGAGGGCATGGAGCTGGTCGCGGAGTTCGGCGAGCCCGGACTGGACGTATTCGTCTGCGACCTCTGCCCGGACAGGTTCGAGTACGTCGAGGAGGAACTGGACATGCTGCTCGAGACCGCCGACAGCGTGCGCTGGTTCGACCACCACCAGTGGGACCCCGAGGTCGAGGAAGCGGTCCGCGACGCTGGCGTCGACCTCGTCGTCGGCGACGGCGAAACGGAGTGCACCGCCGACGTGGCCGTGCGCTCGCTCGACTACGAGTTCGACGAGCAGTGGGTCGACCTCGCCGCGGTCACCCGCGACCACGACCTCTGGCTGCGCGAGGACGAGCGCTCCGACGACCTCGCCGACCTCGCGTACTGGCTCGAACCCGACGAGTACGTCGACATCATCTCACAGGGCGGCGCGGACCTCCCGCCCGAGGCCCAGGAGCTGCTCGCCGACCGCCGCGTCGAGAAGGAGGCACTCATCGAGAAGGCCGTCGACCGCGGCGAGATCCGGGAGGTCAACGGCTGGAGCGTCGGCGTCACCTACGGCCGCTGCTCCCAGAACGAGGTCGCCGAGGCGTTCCGCGAACAGGGTGCCGACGCCAGCGTCGTCGTCAAGCCCGCCGGCTCCGCCAGCATCCGCGGCACCGACGCGTTCGAGCGCTGCCACGAGGTCGCCGCGCAGGTCAACGGCGGCGGCCACCCCAAGGCGGCCGGCTGCAAGCCCGACATCTACGGCGACATGCTCGACTACGCCCACCACTGGACCACCCGCGGCGCGACCGCGAAGCAGGTCATCCTCGACGGCTTCCGGAACCTGGAGCCCGAGGACGACGACGAGGGCGTGGAGACGGAGCGGTAACGGTCGCGACTTCGTTCTCGGAACAAGACACTTACCCCGTTAGTGAGAACGGCAACCATGGACCGCCGTCGGCTCCTCGCCACCTTCGGACTGGTCGCGCTCCCGGGATGTTCCGCACTGGATGGTTCGGAGACAGAAGCCGAGACGACGAGCGCCACGACCACAACGCCCACCGAGACGACGGCAACGCCGACCGCGACACCGACCGCGGAACCGACGACGACCGCCGAGCCGCCGGATTCCATCGCCGACGCGAACGTCTCCTTCCACGTCGAGACGCTGCGCGAGGCGACTTCGGAGCACCCGGCGGAGATAGAGATCAGCGTCACGAACGAGGGCCGACCCCGGGACCTGAACTTCATCGGCTCCGCACCGCTGTCGTCGGAGTTCGTCGGTGACGGACCCGAACCGGAGGGATTGCTCCTGGCACCACACGACCGTCACGATACGGCCATCATCGACGAGAACGGGGACCACGAGGCCACCGTCGTCCCGGACTCTCGGCGAGGGGAGTGCTGGAACCGAATCGACATCCCCTACAGTCCACCGAACAGCGGCTTCAAGGTTATTTTGGACCGGGACGAGACGTTCACGAACACGTACTCGGTGCTCGTCAACAGTCCCCGTGGCTGTGTCGCTTCGGGCGAGTACACCTTCGAGAGCGAGTTCCAGATACCGGACGATGGCCTCGTCGAGTTCACCTGGGAGTTCTCGCTGACGTATCCGGTGACGGTGTAGGCCGTCGACTCCGAACTCGGCCGAACGTTTATCCCGCAAAATGGCCAAACTCTCGGTGATGGCCAGTTCGACGCGGGACGGCGACGCGCACGACGACGAGATCCGTCTGTGGCGCGAGGACGGCTGGTGGATCGCCAAAGACGTCGAGACTGGCGTGACTACGCAGGGCGATTCCCGAACCGAGGCACTGGAGAACCTCGACGATGCGGTCGCGCTTCATCGTGGAGAAGCGGGGAACGAACCAAGCGAGGAGGAGCTTCGGGAGACGGGAATCGAGCCCGATGATAATACGACGGGCGACCGCGAGCCGCCCCGGATAGTCGAGTAGTACAGTCCAGAGTCACACCGACACCGCGTCGTTCAGCTCCAACGCGACGCCGAACAGTCCGAGGAGGAAGCCGGCCATCATTGCTCCCCCGGCGATTCCGCTGAGAGACAGGTTCGCCGCCGTGACCGCGACGAGTCCCAGTACGATCGCGAACTTGAGGAGGGTGTCACCGAACGCGGAGTCCATACGCACAGCAATCCTTTTTCTGATAAGTTGGTTCCGGTTGGGCCCGGTACCCGAGGACGGGGTGATGGCCGCCCGCCGAGGGGTTTCGACGGGTGGACGCCCGACGTTCAGAGAAGTTCGAGCGACCGCGCGGCGAAGACGGCGCCCGTGAATCCGAACAAGACGACCATAGCCGCGTTCATCAGGCTCGGATCGACGTAACGATACTCGTAGAATGTAATCCCCATCATGAAAAACGCGACTATTTCCCCGATCGTGTATCCAACTCTATCAGAGTCCATGGTGGAGTATTATTGATGTACCTTATTGCGTCTCGATGTCGACATCGTAATCTAGCTGTGCGATCGGGATAGTTGGTGCTGCAGGGATATGCTTAATTTTGGTTATAACTCCACACCCTTCGTTGTGGTGTTCATATTCAGTGACTAACAAACGGCCAGAGGCCGCCATGATTATGGCGGCGATGGCAAGCGAACCCCCAGTAGTAACACCCAAGATCGAGGCGAGAGCGCCTTGGCCTATGTTTCCTTGTGTGAGACGATATTTCAGCTCCTCAGTATCCTCATCGTTGGTGTACATGTGGTGTTTGAGATACGGGTCAAAGATTCCACTGGGGCCGTGGAACTCGTATTTCGTTTCCCCGCAGCCGGAAGTACCGGCGTCACCGTTGCTGTTCTGACCAGGCTCGACTTCTCGTTCGAATTGCTCTGTCGTTTCTAATTCGGCAGGACCAGATTCATTCGTGATTTCGAGGTAACCTTCATCGATGAAATCATTGATTCTCTCCACAGCCCTCGCTAGGAGATAGGCTGCGTCTTCTCCAGTGATTGACCCCTCGTCTCGAATGGAAGCTCTAATAGACTCTCTGAGCTGTTCCTCAGGGTTTTCACCACCACGGCTGTGAGTTTCGACCTGATTAATAACGTCCTGAGTGTTCAGTTCCTCTCCCCTCCTTGTGACCAAGAGATCGACCCTTCCGTCTCGGACAACAATAGGTAGCGATGGTTCCTCCGGCTCATCGCTACTATCGCCAGGCTTTGCACCGGAAACTGATGCAATACTGCCAAGAGCACTGGAACCGACGATTCCTTTAATCAGACTTCTTCTATTTCGTACCACACACCATCTTCCAAATACAATATGTATATAACATTCGTATTAAAGTTTATTTATTAATTTTAATTTGGTGTGTAAATAATGACTACTCTGTTCGATGTCCCTGATCGTGATTCCAGAGATATTTAATCTGGGCACCGACATGGAACACAGAACCGGCTACAGTCGCTCCACGACTACGTCCCGCCCCGGCAACCCACCACGCGCACCTTCACCAAGACAGTTCTCCGCCGCAACAGCAGCGGCGAACCGCCCCGCCTCCGCCGCCGATTTCCCGTCGAGAATCCACGCATCCACGAGCCCCGCCGAGAAGGCGTCGCCGGCACCGGTCGTATCCACGGCGTCGACCCGAAACGCGGGCACCGCCACCACGTCGTCGCCGTCGAGCAGCAGCGCACCGTCCTCGCCGCGCGTCAGCGCGGCCCGCGTGACCCCGCGCTCGCGCAGTTCCGCGGCCGCCTCGCGCCCGTCGCAGCCGAGATAGGAGCGCAGGGGCACCTCGCTCGACACGAAGCAGTCCACCACGGGGAGCAGGTCGTCGATGGTCGCGGGCTCGGTTCCGCGGTCCTCCAGCTCCGCCAGCGGCCCGGCCAGATCGAAGACGATGGGCGGGAAGGTGTCGTCCGCCCGCGCCGCCGCGACGAGTCGGGAGACGACCTGGTCCGGCGCGTAGGCGCTGGTGAACACTACGTCGGCGTCGCGGCAGTACTCCAGCGCGGCATCGTCAAGCCGCAACTTGGGAATGCTCTCGCCACCCGCGATTATCATCCGTCGGCCGTCGTCGTCGCGGAGTATCATCGCGTAGCTGGAGCGCTCGTCGCCGCGGGCGACGTGGCTGGCGTCGATATCTTCGGCAGCCAGGGAGTCGAGAATCCGGTCGCCGTCGTCGTCCCTGCCGACGCGGCTGACGACGCCGGCGTCACGCCCGAGCCGGCTGCAGGCGGTGGCGACGTTGGCTGCGACGCCGCCGGCCGCGAGTCGTTCGTCGCGGGCGAACGCGCCGCCGTCGGGCTCCGGCAGGTTGGTGACGGGGTAGATGCGGTCGAGCAGCGCGCTGCCGACGGCGACGACGGTGGGCATCTACCGGGAGCCGGCGACCCACTTCTGGCTGTACGCCGCGCCGCAGGAGCAGCGGGCGTAGGCGTGGATGACGTCGCCCTCCTCGTAGAGGCCGCCGACCTCCTCGTTCTGCTCCTCGGCGAAGGCGAACACGTACTCGACGTGGCCGTCGTCGCACTCCGGACAGTCGCCGGCGGTGAGGTTCGGTGCGATGACGCCCTCGGTGCCCATCGCCTCCTTCGCGAAGTTCATCGCGTCGGCGCCGGTCGCGGCGGTGAACGCGTTCCGGCCGCTGTCGCCGTCGACCACGACGACGATGCCGTCGGCGACGCGCTCGCCGTACTTCTCGAGCCGGCCGAGGTCGTCGACGAAGCTGTCGGCCAGGTAGAGTGCGATGTCCTCGGGCAGTTCGCCCGCCAGAAAGGTCTCGCGGCGTGAGTCGCTCATGGTCGGGATACCGTCTCGACCGATAAAAAGCACGCGAGTCGCCCCGAGTGGGAAGGTCGGGGCGGGCTCGCAGCCGAATCCGCGTTGCCTCGCGGTGTGGGATACACCACGTGGGGTGACCCCGGCGGCCGGTTGCCGCCGACGTCGGATCGTGTTGCCTGGATCGATGCGTCGGGAGACGCCTCGTATCCTTCGTTGGGATGTTCGTCGAGCTGTACCGTTCCGGGCGAGTCTACGAGCGCATCCCGTGAGGGACGCGTCGAGCGGTCCTCGTCTCCGGTCGATGTCACCGGCGCATCCCCGGTCCGGATGGTGGACCGGAGGGGATACGCCCGCAGACGTTACTCGGAGTCGACGAGGCTGAGGTGGGAAGTCTCAGCGTCGTCGCTTAGACCGCCACGTAGTCCTGGTCGGAGATCGTGTCCGGCACGTTGACGCCGTACACGGTCGTCGCACCGGACTGGTCGACGAAGCGGACCGTCGCTTCCTCGCCCTCTTCGAGCGGGTCGCCGAGTGCGCCGAGGTTGAGGCCGACGATGACCCGGTCGGACGTGTTCGCGAGGACGGTCTGGTTGCTCCCGGCGGCGAGTGCCGTCCCGGGCGCGGTCGTGTCGGCGACGATGAAGTTACCGCTGCCGTACGAGGCCGCGAACGTCAGCGTCTCGGAGATGTCCTCACTGGTGTACTCGATGGTCGCGTCCTCCAGGTCGAGGTCGCCGGAGCCGGCGGACTTCATGACCGTGAAGTTGAGGTAGTCCACGCTATCGTTCGCGTCGACGCTACCGGATGCGCTGACCACGGTAATCTGGTTGGACACCTGGGACTGGGAATCCTGGCCCGTGTCGGAGGCGGTGGACTCCAGCAGGCCGGCCGTGTTGATGAGCACGCCCGCGGCGACTGCCGCGACGAGCACCATCGCGATGAAGATGATCAGCGTGCCGATACCGACCTGACCGCGGTCGCCGTCGTTCTCGGTGATGTCTGCGAACATGGATTAGACCTCCACGAACGTCTCACCGGCGATGCTGTCGGGCACGTTGACGCCGTAGATGGTCGTCGCGCCGGACTGGTCGACGAAGCGAACGGTCGCCTCCGCTCCCTCGTCCAGCTGGCTGTCGACAGCGGTCACGTCGATGGTGACCTGCACACGCTCGCTCGTGTTGGACAGAACGAGGTTACCATCACCCTTGATCGAGGTGACGGAGAACTCGGTCCCCGACGTGGAAGCGTTCTGCGTGAGCGTCTGCGTCGCCGTGTCCGATTGATACTCGATGGTCGCGTCGGCGAGGTCGATATTACTCGCACCCGCGGACTTCTTGACCGTGAAGTTAAGCGACTCGACCGCGCTGTCGCTGTCGGTGTTGTGACCGACTGCCGTCACGACATCGATCTGGTTGGAAACCTGTGCCTGCGAGTCCGCGCCCGTGTCGGACGCCGTGGACTCGAGCAGCCCGGCCGTGTTGATCAACACGCCGGCCGCCACTGCGGCGACGAGCACCATGGCAATGAAGATTATCAGGGTGCCGATGCCCACCTGACCGCGTTCGTCGTTCTCTGTTACGTCCACTATCATTGGTTTACGTGGGGATGCGCCCCGAATGGTCCAATGGTACCTACTACTATCAAGGCCTGTATGGTTTCGAGTGCCGTTACGGCCCTCGACTCACGACTCGATACGGCGCGGGAAATGAACCGGTTATCGTATCGCAGTCGCTCGGTTCTTTAACGTTCAATTCACCAACAGCACTGCTACGCCGTGTCGTAGAGTCCCGCAGAACTACCATTTCCGTGACTAGACTTCCAGCGGCGACGCGTCCAGCAGTATCCGGAGCGTCTCCTCGGTGTCCAGCTCGTCGTCGAGCTCGTCGGCGTACCACGTCAGCAGCGACGTGAACACCTCGCGCACGTCGTTCGAGCGGATCTCCTCGTGGGCGACGCCGTCGTCGGTCTTCACCGCGATGTCGACGCCGTATCGCTCGTCCGTGTTCGCTAGCGCGTCGGCGGACACGGCGGCCCGCGGTGGGCCACCGGACCCGTCGGTCGCCAGCCCGGCGCGTGCCGGGTCGACGTCCGGAAGTCGGGTCTGACCGCCGTGCGATCCCGCAGACGGACCATCGCTCGCCGAGACGACGAACCGACCGTCACCGAGGTCCTTGCAGTGGTCCTCGTCAGGGGTCAGCTCCTCTGGCGAGAGGATGCCGTCGGCGCGTTCGTCCGTGTGCTTCGTGCGTTCGTTCATTGTTTGATGTGTGCCCCGGGAGGGGCACCGGTTCCTCCCATCAGACGACGACGTACTGCTCGTCGGAGATCGATTGCGGGACGTTGATGCCATACAGCGTCTTCGCCCCGGACTGATCGACGATCTGGAGCATCGCCTGTTCGCCCTCGGGAAGGTACGTTCCTTCGACTTGCGGATCGGTGACGTTGATGGAGACGCGGATGCGGTCGGATCGGTCGTTCAGCGTCGTGTTCGAGTCGCCGCTCATGTTGATGAGCGAGACTGCGGAGTCGTCGGACGACAACGTGACCGCTGCCGAGTCCGAGACCCATTCGAACGACGCCTTGCTCAGGTCAATATCGCCGGCACCGGCTGCCTGCATCAAGGTGAGGTTTACCTTGTTGACGCCGGTGCCATTGGCGTTCACCTCGCCGGTCGCGCTGACAGCGACGATGTGATTAGAGACCTGTGACTGTGCGTCGGTACTCGTGTCCGACGCCTTCGCTTCCAGCATGCCTGCCGTGTTGATGAGCACGCCAGCTGCGACAGCCGCGACCAGGACCATCGCGATAAAGATGATCAAGGTCCCGATGCCGACCTGCCCGCGGTCTTCATCTTGTGGTTCCGTTACGTTCATCGGTAATTCACCCCGTGCGAGCAGCTCACTCGCGCCCTCGCGGACACGACCAGCTACGCGTGGCCCAGCCGGGCCAGCCGGGGGTCGGCGCGACGCGATCCAGAGAGAGGCGTCTGCTGCCGACCGCCGCCAACGTCGTTCCCCGTCGTGGGGTGAGCCGATTCCTCGCATCACAGCGTGGGGAGTGGTCCCCGGAGCAGACAACGAGAGTCACGACTATCAAGACCTGTATGCGCTCAGGGTCTGTTTCGACCGTCGACTCAGGGCTCGATACGCGGGCCGACTCGGCCAGCGAAGGCGTCCGTACCAATATACCGACATCCGTCCTACGAAGTAGCAGTGACTGCTGGGAGTACAGCGACCGTCGGCCTGTCCGCCCCCGACAGCGGGAGCGACCGCGCCGTACGTGCACGAGTCTACACCGAGAGGGACACCAATGGGGCTTCGAGACGTACTCGCTGACTTCCTCAGCTCGGAGGGACCCCAGAGCGGGGGCAGCTCCGAGGCCGAGGAGGAGACCGAGGAGGAGGAGACGTCGCCCGACCCCAGCTTCGACGTCCCGCTCGAGGACCTGGACCAGGAGGAACAGGTCGAGAACCTCGAACACCGGATCGACTCGATGCAGGAGGACCTGGAACGCAGCAACTCGCAGATCGAGTCGATACAGAGCTCCCAGGAGGAGGTCGCCGAGCGCGTCGAGGACGTCAACGGGACGGTCCGACAGCTGCTCGGCATCTACGACCAGCTGACCGCCAGCGCGAACCCGTTCGTCGAGGGCGGGAGCCGCACCCAGATGGACGACGACGTCGACGGGTTCGGCCTCGGCGGCGAACCGGACCTCGACGGCGCGACGGGCGAGATGCCACCCGCCGAGGAGGTCGAGGCCGAGACGGCCGACGAGGACGAGCCGGCCGAGGACGACCTCGCGGACAACGAGGTCGTCGTCGAGGCGACCGAGCCGGGCGACGAGGAGGCCGTCTCGTTCGACGACCTGAAGGCGGAGAACGAGTCCGACGACGAGCGCGAGATGCGGGCGGTCGGCGACGACGGCCAGCAGGCCGTCCAGGAACAGGAGGATGACAATGCAGACGACACCAGACTGGAGGTCGAACCACTATCGGACGAGGCAGCACAGATGAGCGAAGCAGCGGAGGAGTCGCGCTCGCCCGAGCGGGCGGCGAGGGAATCCCGGGGTGGCAGGCGCGAGCCACGCTCGGACGCCACCCTCCCGAGGCTCGCCGACACGTACGCGACCGACATCCTCGTGTTCGAGTGGCTGACCGACCTCGTGACGAGTGCCGGGCCGGCCGCGACGCTGCGGGCCATCGCGTACTACGAGGAGATCGGGTGGATCTCGTCCGATGTGAAGGCACAGCTCGAGGACGCACTCTCCGGGCCCGACCTCGACATGACCGTCGACCCGAGCCGCGACCCGAACGAGCTGAACGCGGAGGACCACGCAGAGAGCTACGAGTACATCATGAAACTCGAGGCCATCCAGCAGACGATGGACGACACCGGACTGTAACCATGGGATTCAGCACGAGTGGCTCGGTCGCCATCCTGTTCGTCGGACTGCTCGTCTGCCTGAGCACCGTCTACCCCGTGATGGAGACCGCGAACGAACGGGTGACGGAGGCGACCGAGGCCCGCGAGGACCGCTCGCTCGACCAGGCGAACACCGCGACGAACGTGACCGCCGTCAGCTACAACGCGTCGACCGACACGCTCGTCGTGAACGTCACCAACGCGGGATCGACGACGCTCTCGGTCGAGGGCACGGACCTGCTGGTGGACGGGACCTACGTGACCGGCGCGACGACCCGCGTCGCGGGCGATGCTGGACGAACCATCTGGGTGCCGGGCGAGCAGCTCCAGTTCGAGGTGACCGGCGTCACCAGCGAACCGACCCGGGTCAAGATCGTGACCGAGAACGGCATCGCCGAGACGGAGGTGCTCTGAGATGGCGAGCAGCTCCGTCTCGAGCATGATACTGTTCATCGCCGCGATGCTCGTCGCGGCGAGCGTCGCCGGGACCCTCGTCACGAGCGTCGGCGACGTGAGCGGCTCCATCGACGCCAGGAGTGCGGACGCCGCGGAGACGATCGACACGGAGGTCGACGTCATCTCCGATCCCGGGAGCGACGCGGTGTACGACGAGAGTTCGACCACGGTGACGCTGCTCGTCAAGAACACCGGCAACGGGCGGCTCCCCACGGACGCCGCGAAGCCAGACGTACTGGTCGACGGGCAGTACGTCGGCGCGAGCGACCGGACGCTGACGGTCCTCGGCGGCGGCTCGGAGTGGCTGTCCGGTGACGTGGTCCGCCTCGAGCTGAACGTCGACCTGGACCCCGGCGAGCACCGCATCGTCGTCATCATCAACGGCGACCGGGAGGTGTTCGAGTTCTACGTATGAACGACTACTACTCGCTCGGCCTGACCGACTCTGACCGCGTCAACCACGCCTTCGGGGGCGGCCTCCCGGAGGGGAGCGTCGTGCTCGTCGAGGGCGTCGACGGCGCGGGCAAGTCGGTCATGAGCCAGCGCATGGCCTACGGTATCGCCAGCGAGGACGCCTACGTCTCGTACATCTCGACCGAGCTGAACGCCGGCGAGTTCATCACGCAGATGCACTCGCTGTCGTACGACGTGGTCGACCACCTGCTGGGGGGGCAGCTGCTGTTCCTCAGCGCGGACGTCGACACGCACCGGAACGGCAGCCAGCGCGAGCTGCTCGCGCGGCTCACCGAGCCGAGCTTGCTCTGGCAGGGCGACGTCGTCGTCGTCGACGCGTTCAGCGCGTTCCTCCGGAACGACCCGCGGTACGACGCCATCACCGGCGTCGGCGACGAGGACCACGCCATGGAGTCCGTGCTGACGTTCCTCGAGGGGATGACGAGGAAGGGCAAGTCGGTCATCCTGACCGTCGACCCCGACGCGGTCACCGAGCGCGGACTGATGCCCATCCGGAGCGTCGCCGACGTGTTCCTCCAGATCCAGACGGAGACCGTCGGGCAGGACATCCGACGGACGGCCCGCGTGCGTCGGTTCACGAACATGCAACGGCCCGTCGACGACAGCATCGGCTTCAACGTCCAGCAGGGTCGTGGCATCACCATCGTGAACCGGACGGTGGCCTGAGATGGCGGAGTACGGCACCTCGCGGATGACGACGGAGCTCCGGGAGGCGAGCGAGGAACACGGCCACCTGGCGGACCACCTCGCCGAGTTCAGCGCGGAGTTCAGCGAGTACCCGACGCTGGTGCCCGACCCGGGCGACTACGAGTCGGACCGACCGAACGTCTGCTACCAGGTGTCAGAGGAGGTCTTCGTCCACGTGTTCGGCGACCTCGGCATCGACACGACGTACTACTGCATCGAGCCACAGCTCGACGAGCAGCAGAGCGAGGTGTACGCGCAGGTCCGCCAGCGCATCCTCGACCGGTCGGTCACCCGGCCCGCACCCTCGGACGACGACGAGTTCGAGGAGCACATCGACACGCTGCTGGGCGAGGTCGTCAGCGTCGGCGGGGCCATCAGCTCCTCCGTCGGCGGCCTGTTCGGCGGCTCCATAACCGTCGACTCCGGCACCTACGAGTCGCTGCGCTACCACCTCCAGCGCGACATCGTCGGGCTCGGCCCGCTCGACCCGGTGATGCAGGACCCGGAGAACGAGGACATCCACGTCATCGGCCCGCACCAGTGCTACACGGACCACGGCACGTACGGGATGGTCGAGACGAACGTCGACTTCGGCACGCTCGGGTCGTTCCAGAACTGGATCCGGAACATGGGCGAGCGGATGGACACGCCGGTGTCCGACTCCCACCCCATCATCGACTCGACGCTGCCCGACGGGTCGCGTATCAACATCATCTACTCCGACGACGTCTCCGTGCAGGGGCCGTCGCTCACCATCCGTCAGGGCGAGGAGATCCCCCTCTCCATCTTCCAGATCACGAAGTGGGGGACGCTGTCGCCCGAACTGGGCGCGTACCTCTGGCTCTGCCTGGAGAACGAGCAGACGGTGTTCGTCGTCGGCGAGACGGCGTCCGGGAAGACGACGACGCTCAACGCCTCCCTGTCGTTCATCCCGAACGACTCGAAGATATACACCGCCGAGGACACCGCCGAGGTGAAGCCGCCACAGGAGACGTGGCAGCAGCTCCTCACGAGGGAGGGCTCGGGCGACGGCGACTCCGACGTCGACATGTTCGACCTCGTCGCGGCCGCGCTGCGTTCGCGTCCCGACTACATCATCGTCGGTGAGGTGCGTGGCGCGGAGGGCCAGATGGCGTTCCAGGCCGCACAGACCGGCCACCCTGTGATGCTCACCTTCCACGCGAGCGACATCGTCTCGATGATCCAGCGGTTCACCGGCGCGCCCATCAACGTCCCCGAGACGTTCATGGACAACTGCGACGTGGCGCTGTTCCAGAACCGCGTCAAGCAGGGCGACAAGGTCCTGCGTCGGGTGACCTCGGTCCAGGAGATCGAAGGCTACTCCGACTACGAGGACGGCGTCATCACGCGGCAGGCGTTCAACTGGGACCCCCGCGAGGACGAGGTCGAGTTCACCGGGCGGAACAACTCCTACGTGCTGGAGGAGCAGATCGCGACGCTGCTCGGCTACACCGACACCCGGCTCATCTACGACGAGCTGGACAAGCGCGCCGAGCTCATCCGCCGGGCCATCGACGCCGACATCCTCGGCTACCACGAGGTCAACGACTTCATCGCCGACTACCAGCGCGACGGCATGGAGGGTATCCCCATCGACACCGGGGGCCTCGGCCAGACCATCTGAGATGTCCACCGCCAACCCCTCGGGCGACATCAACGCCCGCACGATGCTCTCCTCGGTGCGAGAGGCGTACCGCCGCATGGAGATGTCGGCGCGACGGTACGTGCTGCTCATCGTGCTGCCCTCGATCCTGTTCATGGTCGGGAGCGTCGCCGTCGTCTTCGTTATCGGCCTCCCGCTGACCATCGGCGGGCCGGTCGTGCTGCTCGGGGTGTTCGCGGTGTTCGCCGCGCTGGTCTACCCGAAGGCGGTCCAGGACAGACAGCGCAAGCAGATCCGCCAGCGCTTCCACCTGTTCCTGACCCACATCACCGTCCTCTCGATGACGAACATCAACCGCATCGAGATCTTCCGCACCCTCGCCGAGGAGGACGAGTACCAGGCGCTCGCCGAGGAGATGGGCTTCCTCGTCGCGCTCGTGGACACATGGAACCAGAGCCTCGACGACTCCGCCCGGATGCGGGCGCGGCAGGTGAACTCGCCGCTGCTGTCGGACTTCCTCGAGCGGCTCGCCTACACCGTCGGCGGCGGCCAGCAGATCAGCGAGTTCCTCATCGACGAGCAGGACTCCATCATCCAGCAGTACGTCATCCGGTACGAGGCGGACCTGAACAAGCTCGACGTGATGAAGGAGCTCTACCTGTCGATGATGCTCTCGACGGCGTTCGTGCTCGTGTTCGCCATCGTCCTGCCCGTGCTCGTCGGCATCAATCCGACGCTGGCGGTCGGCGGCGTCATCTTCATGTTCGTCGTCGTGCAGGCCGGGTTCGTCTACGCCATCCACGCCGTCTCGCCGTACGACCCGGTCTGGTACATCCAGGAGACGGCCGGAGACTACCCGCTCCAGCGTGCCCAGCCGGCGCTCGTCGCAGGTGGCGTGCTCTCGCTCGTCGCGTTCGTCGTCGTCGGCGGTATCCTGCTGGGCTACCTGCCCGTGAAGAGCGACGTGCTGCCGCTGCCGATCATGGCGGCCATCCCGGTGACGCCGCTGCTCATCCCCGGCTGGCTCGTGCGCCACGAGGAGAAGAAGGTCAAAGAGCGCGACAGCGAGTTCCCCAGCTTCATCCGCGCACTGGGTGCCGTCGAGTCCGTCAAACAGACCTCGACGGGGAACGTGCTGGAGTCGCTCCGGCGCAAGGACTTCGGCGCGCTCACCCACAACATCGACAACCTGTACAAGCGCCTCGCCATGCGGGTCGACTCCTCGCGCTCGTGGTCGCTCTTCGCGGCCGAGACCGGCTCCTACCTCATCCAGAAGTTCGGCGACATGTACGTCGAGGGCCGTCGGATGGGTGGCGACCCGAAGATGCTGGGCCAGGTCATCTCACGCAACCAGAGCGAGGTCCTCAAGCTGCGCGAGCAGCGCCAGCAGGCGACGACGACGCTCATCGGCGTGCTGTACGGGCTCACCGCCGCGTCGGTGTTCTCCTTCTTCGTCGGGCTGGAGGTCGTCGAGATGCTGATGACCATCGTCAGCGACATGGACCTGCAGGCGAGCCAGATGAGCTTCCTGCTGTCCACCGAGCAGTACGACGTCCAGACCATCGAGTACCTGCTCATCCTCACCATCGTCTTCAACGCGATGCTCTCCTCGATCATGGTCCGCGTCGCCGACCGCGGCCACATCCTCTCGGGCTACGTCCACTTCGTCATGCTGACGTGGACCGGCTCGCTCACCGCCGTCATCACGAAGATCGCTGTCGACGCGCTCATCTCGGTGTGAGACGGGGAAACCGCCCCCGGCGTGCCCCCGACACAGTTTCCGACTCGGAAACTCTCCGTCGTCTTATACGTCGGCGTAGCCCCTCGATCCATCCATGGACGAATCCCTCCACCGCCACCGACAGGACACCTGGACCTACGCCCTCGTCGGTGGCCTCGTCGCCGCAGCGCTCGTCATCGCCAACAACCTGTACACCGGGCTCGAAGCCGAGTTCTCGCTGAACGGCGTCCTGGTCGGTGGCTTCGTCACCGGCTTCCTGATCGCACGGGCGTCGGCCGGCACCGACGTCGGCCGTGCCGCCATTGGTGCGGGCCTGCTCGGTGGCTCCCCGGCACTCGCCTGGTTCCTCCCGCCACTCGTCGACTTCGTGGTCTCGGGCGACGGGACGTGGTCGTACTCCCTCCTCGAGGCCGTCTTCGTGCTGCTGTTCGTCGGTATACACCTCGTCTTCACGGCCCTCATCGGACTGCTCGGTGGTGTGGTGGGTCGCTGGGTGTTCGAGCACCAGTCGCTGATCGGTGCGACCCACGGCTGACCGTCAGACGGCGGGTCCAGGGAGAGAACCGGGGTCGTGGTCGACGCGCTCGTCGCCATCTGGAACGGGTCGACGACCCCCCGGGCGGCGGTAATCGGCCAATCGCGGTTTCCGGCTCGGAAACTCTCCCCTCCCTTATACGTCTCCGCGGAACAACCGCCCGTCCATGAGCCAGCCCCTCCACCGCCGCCGACAGGACGCCTGGACGTACGCGCTCGTCGGCGGCCTCGCCGCCGCCCCGCTCGTCGTCGCCCACAACCTGTACACCGGGCTCGGAACCGAGTTCTCGCTGAACGCGCTGCTCGTCGGCGGCCTCGTCGCCGGCTTCCTCGCGCGACGCGCCTCCGCCGACGCCGACCGCGCCGCCGCCGGTGCCGGCGTGCTCGGTGGCCTGCCCGCACTCGCCTGGTTTCTCCCCGCGATGCTCGCCTCCGCGTCCAGCTTCGCCACCGCGTGGTCGTTCCCGCCCGCCGGCCCCCTCCTCGTCGCCGTCTTCGGGCTGGTCGTTCTCACGATATTCGTGGTCACCGGACTGCTCGGCGGGCTGGTCGGCAAGTGGCTCGCCTCGTTCGTCGACCGCCGGACGGCCACCCACGGCTGACCGTCGTGGTCACCGCCGACCACGGTTTCAGACGCCGAAACTGCCCCACATCTTATACCTCGACGGGATTCCTTCCTCCGTCCGTGACACAGTCCCTCCACCGCCGCCGACAGGACGCCTGGACGTACGCGCTCGTCGGTGGCCTCGTCGCCGCACCACTCGTCGTCGCCCACAACCTGTACGTCGGGCTCGGCGGCGAGCTCTCGGTGATGGACGGCCTCGGAACCGGGCTCTCGTTGAACGCGGTGTTCGTCGGCGGCCTCGTCGCCGGCTTCCTCGCCAGACGCGCGTCGGCCGACGCCGACCGCGCCGCCGCCGGGGCCGGCGTACTCGGCAGCATCCCGGCGCTGGTCTGGAGCCTCGCCTATCCGGTCGAACTCGCGCTCGAAACCGGCGGCGCGTGGTGGTTCGGCATCGCCGAAGCCGTCCTGCTGTTCGTGTTCGCCGGTCTCGTCCTCACCCTCGGGACCGTAGCCGGTCTGGTCGGCGGGCTCGTCGGCAAGTGGCTCGCCTCGCTGGTCGGTCGAAGCCCGACCGATCAGCGGTGACCGTCGCCCCTCGCACTCCCCGACGGAGCCGACCTCGGTCCCCGACTCACGGCTCGAAACGGCGAGCACCTTTATACGGATACCGTCCGTCGCTATGGACAAGCGGATGTCACTGCACGCCGAGAAACCGTACCTGCGCTCGCTCTCGCAGGGCACCGAGGGCATGGAGGCCACCATGGAGTGGGCTCGCTACCTCGGCGAGACGTTCGGCACCAGCGGCGCGCTGAACTGTCTGCGCTACTACGAGCGCCTCGGCTGGATCTCCGAGGACGTCTGTCGGTCGATGACGACGTACATCCGGGGGCTCTCGCTCCAGGAGATCCACAACAAGAAGTACGACGAGCCGGCGACGCTGGAGTACCCCCTGGAGACGCTCTCGGGGACACCCTTCGGCACCCACGCACGGTCGCTGAAGTACATCGCGTCCATCGCGGGCGACGACTTAGAGGAGCACCTGATGCTCGCCCGGCTCGCCGAGCGTCGCGTCGAGAAGCAGATCGGTGACCACTCGGTCCGGGACGAGGTCGTCGAGGCGATCGGCGACGACTGAGGGTATGCGGGTATTCTGATAGGAACCCGCGAGAGACATCAGTGTTCCGGCCAGCCGGCCATCGAGGATTCTCGCTGAAGACGCCTACGTAAAACGTTTTCCGGCCATTTCTTCATCGTCGAAAACATCGCGCCCCACCGGCCTAATATTTTGTCATAAAACACGGGTTGGCCGTTTGACTTATTAGTGATGCATCCATCGAACGCAGTAGTACCCGAACGGACCCGACGACCGTTGGTGGCGGTCGGTGTGGTGGGTCGACTCGGAGAAAGCCAGAAGGTGACGACTGACCGATGCGAAACAACAAGGAACAAAACACGGTGTTCAGCGACCTCACGGCCGCTGCCACCGACGACGATAGTGGCACCGAGCAGTACGAGCTGACCATCGGGTCGGCAGAGAAGGTGGACGACAAGTCCGTCGAGCGCGAGCTCGACGAGATGCTCGAATCCGTCGAGGACGCACTCCCGACGGACGAGGCGGAGTTCGACGAGCAGATCATCAAGGAGAACCTCGACGAGGTGCTCCTCATGCTCATCTCGCTGCGCGGCGAGACCCACGGCAAGGAGCTCATCTCCGACCTCACCCGCCTCTTCGACGCACAGCTCAGCCCGGGCACCGTCTACCCCGGCCTGCACAGCCTCGAGGAGGAGGACGTGCTCCACATGCACAAGAAGGTCCGCACGAAGGAGTACTCCATCAACGACGAGCGCGAGGTCCGCATGAGCGTCGAGCGGACGATGCTGCAGCACCTCGCGTTCGGCTACCTGCTCTACTCCTTCCTCCCCCGACTCTAATCCTCGAGATCCGAGGCGATAGACGCGAGACTCCCGTCGGGTTGCTCCAGTGCGTCGTACACTGTACGGCCTCCCGGGGCCCGCAACCCGTACTGGAACCCGTCTTCGATGACGTCCACCAGCACCGACCCACCAGCGCTGCGGCCGTTGTCCTCGCACCAGCTCGTGAGGTGGTTCTCGCCCTCGCCCGGATTCCGCGCCGCCGACGGCGTCTCGAACACGCCCGAGATGAGCAGCTCGTCGCCCGTCAACGGTCGCTCCACCCGCGCGAAGTACTGCTCGCCGTCGAGCACCACCCGGACGACCTCGTCGAGCGGGAACCGCTCCGCCTCGTCGGCCGGAAGCTCGAGCTTCAGTCGTCCCGTCGCACCGTGTTTCGCGAGCGTCGCCCGTACCGTGGGCACTGCGTCGGAAGAAACCCGATCTGCCATGTGCGGTACTCGTTCACCCCGCCGGATGTACCTGTCGCTCGCGGCGTGATGGGCGCAAGAATGTGTCGCTGTCACCGCCGCGCGCCGAGGGTGTGCCCCTCAGGAGACCTACGACGCGGCCGTGACGGGACCCGTCCGGCTTACTCTTCGCTGTCTTCGTCCTCCTCCTCGACCAGGCCGAGGAGGGACTCGACGGACTCGTCACCGCGACCGACGATCTTCGCGTTGATCTGGCTGGTCTCGTCGGAGACCCGGCGACCACGGATGGTCAGCCGCTTCCGCTCGCCCGGACGCGACGGGTTGTAGCCGACGCCCTGCTCGCGCATCAGGACCTCCTCGACGTTCGGCCCCTCGATGTCCTCCCGCATCGGCCGCCCGGCCTCGTCCGAGCCGCCGGTCAGCAGGAGCGTGTACCCGTCGAGGCCGACGGCGTCACCGTCGACCTCCTCGCCGAGCTCCTTGCCCATGAATCGGTTCGCGTCCTGTTCCTCTGCCTCGAGCTGGTACGATGCGCCCGAGTCCGGGTCCGCAACGACGACGTTGAAACTCGCCATAGTAGGTTGGAATCGTCGGTGGGCGTTCAAAACTCCGTCGAAACGGGGCCAAACCCGCTGGGCCGCCGGGCGTTATCCCATCCGGGCGACGTCGACGACGAGCGACTCGTCGACCAGTATCCACTCGGTCGCGGCGGGTCGGCCGTCGTCCCCGCGGGCCATGAACGTGACTGTCCCGGCGGCGGGGTCGGTGGCGACCCCGATGCGGGAGCCGATCGCGCCGTCGACGGTCTCGCTCGGTCCGTCGTCGGTCGTGGAGGTGATGCGGTCACGTTCGCTGGTGTCCGTCATGTACCCATCACTACGCCCTCCGGGTACATAGGGTAGTGACAGCTGTTTCACGTTTTGAAACCACCCGGGTCCGACGCCCGGCTGACGGCTGGCGTCCGTCCCACCCGAAGACCGAAAGCATCCGGGCGCGAACGCCCCTGCATGGAACCCGGTCGGCTGGAGCTCAGGCTCGAGCGGGAGTTCGGCGGCGAGGGCCACGTCGTCGTCCGAGAGGCGCTGGACCTGCGCGACTCCGGTCGGTACCACGACGACGCGGGGCACGACCTCAGCGCCGACGTCATCGTGGACAACCTGCGCGACGCACCACGAGGGGACGTTGTCGACCGCTGGAACTGGTGGCTCGGGTCGCTCGCGCTCGCCTACGGCCCCGAGTACGGCCAGTTCACGGTGCGACGGAGCCCGCGGGACCGGGAGAACGGCACGTTCTAGCCGAGCAGGCCAAGCGCCCACCTGACGAGTTCGGACGCCGCGAACAGCGCACCCTCCAGCCGGGAGAGCACGCGGCCGGTCCACAGCGCGGCGACCATGACCGCCGAGACGACGAGCAGCCAGCCGAACGTCTCCAGCGCGGCCGACCCGACGGCGAGCGGTCGCACGAGTGCGCCGATACCCATGACCACGACGAGGTTGAACACGTTGCTCCCGACGACGTTCCCCACGGAGACGCCGAGGCTCCCGCGCCTGATGGCGACGAGCGAGACGGCGAACTCGGGGGTCGACGTGCCCGCCGCGACGATGGTCCCGCCGATGACCCACTCGGAGACGCCCGCATCGCGCGCCAGCGTCGACGCCGCCCCGATGAGGGCGTCGCCGCTCACGAGGACGAGGACGAGTCCGACGGCGAGCAGGAGTGGGTCGCGGCCGGGGATATCAAACCGACCGGTGATGTCGCGGACGACGGCCGCCTCGGGCTCGGAGTCCGTCTCTTCGGTCCGGCCCCGGAGCAGGTAGCCGGTGTAGGCGACGAACAGGGCGACGAGCACCGCGCCCTCGATGCGTGTGACGACCCCATCGACGACCACGAGACCGCCCAGCAGCGTACTCGCGAGCAGCACGACGCCGTCCCGGTGGACGAGGCCACCTTCGACGGGAACCGCCCGGATCAGCCCGACGACGCCGAGGACGAACGCGAGGTTGTAGATGTTCGACCCGAAGACGTTCGCGACGGCGAGGTCGCCCAGGCCCCTGTACGCGGCGTCGGCCGTCACCGCGAGTTCGGGCATCGACGTGCCCGCCGCGACGATGGTCAGGCCGATGGTGAGCTCCGAGAGGCCGAAGCCACGCGCCAGCCTGACTGCGGAGTCGACGAGCAGTCGTGCGCCGAGCCCGAGTCCGACTACCGTCGCGGCGACGATGCCGAGCTGGACGAGCGTGTCTGCCATCGGTCGTTGTCTGAGTGTCGCTCGGGACGCGGATGAGCGTTGGGGGAAGCGGTGTCGGACGGCCGTCGCCGCTCGTCTCTCCGTGGACGTTGGAGACAGATAGCCAGATTCAGAACGGCCAATTCCGAATTAGCCTGTTTTGAACCTGGTTATCCGGGTCGAAGCCGACGGACCCAAACCCCTCGCCCGCATACGGGAGCGCAATCGAATGGAGATACGGTTCCTCGGTGGGGCACGCGAGATCGGGCGGAGCGCCATCCTCGTCGACGACTCGCTGCTGCTGGACTACGGGATGGCGTCGGGCAACCCGCCGCAGTACCCGGTCGACCGCCCGGACCCGGACGCGGTCGTCGTCTCGCACGGCCACCTCGACCACGTCGGCGCGGTGCCGTCGCTGCTCTCGGGCGACGAGCGCCCGCCCATCCACTGGACGCCGCCGACCGCCGAGCTGGCGCGGGTGCTCGGCCGGGACACCCTCAAGCTCCACGGCGGGAGCTACGACTGCCCGTTCACCGAGGCGGAGCTGAAGCGCATGACCGAGGTCTCGCGGACCCACGGCTACCAGCAGCCGTTCGAGGCGGCGGGCTACGAGGTGACGTTCTTCGAGGCCGGGCACATCCCCGGCAGTGCGCACGTGCTGGTGGACGACGGCGAGACGAGACTGCTGTACACCGCGGACTTCCACACGGCGGACCAGCGGCTGCTCGCCGCCTCTCGCGCCCGGCCCGACGCGGACGTGGTCATCGTCGAATCCACCTACGCGGACACCGAGCGCGAGTCCCGCCCGGCCATCGAGCACCGGTTCGTCGAGAGCGTCAAGTCGACGGTCTGGGAGGGCGGCACCGTCGTCGTCCCCGCCTTCGGCATCGGCCGCACGCAGGAGGTGCTCTGTGTCCTCGGCGCCCACGACGTGGACTGCTACGTCGACGGCATGGGCAAGGACGTCACGCGGCTGTTCCAGCGCCACGACGGCTTCGTGCGCGACCCGGATACCCTCCAGCGCGGCGCGTCGAACGCCCGCTTCGTCACCGGCAAACCCGGCCAGCGCGAGCGCATCGCACAGAAGAACACCGTCATCGTCACCACGTCGGGGATGCTCCACGGCGGCCCGGCGATGACGTACGTCCCCGAGATCCGGTCGAGCCCGACGAACAAGGTCGCGTTCACCGGCTTCCAGGTGCCCGGCACGCCCGGCCACGAGCTGCTCGAACGCGGCCGGGCCGACTTCGACGGGCGCATCCTCCCCGTCGCGGCACAGACCGAGCAGCACGACTTCTCCGCCCACGCCGACAGCGACGGGCTCTGGTCGTTCCTGCAGTCCTACCGCGATTCGCAGATCCTCGTGAACCACGGCGACGACTGCGAGGACTTCGCGGCCGAGCTCGTCGCGGGTGGCTTCGACGCGGCAGCGCCGCGGCTGGACGAGACGGTCGAGGTTTGAGGCGAGCGGGCCGCGGGCGCGTCGGTCCGCTCAGGGCTCGACGATCAGCTCGAACGTGTACCAGTCACCCTCGTAGGACGCGACGGCGTTTCGGAAGACGGCAGGGTCGTCGTAGCCGTCGTGCGGTCTCAGATCGGTGGCGATGCCGAGGTCGTCGAGGACCGTCTCGAGCCCGTCCGAGAGCGGCGGTTCCTCGTGGTATCGGTCGTCGGGCTCGCTGTCGACGGCGGTGTCGAGCACGTCGCGGGTGGCCTCCGAGAGCGCGTCGCGGTCGAACCGGGCATCGGGGACGGTGTCGTGAACGTACGCTTCGAACCCCTCCCGCGACGACGCGACCTGTTCGACGGCGAACGTGCGTTCTGGCACCGTCACGGTGCGCTCCTCGGCGACGACCCGGTAGGTGTCGCCGGCGTAGTCGACGTAGTCGAACGGTGGGTCGGGGACGAGGTCGCTCTCCCCGGGGTCCATGTCCTGATGGTACTGGACGGGGTGGAGGCCGTCGATATCGGGCTCGCCGAGGAAGCCGTCGCTGCCGGCGTAGACGGCATCGAGTGCCGCTTGCAGCACCTCCAGGTCCTTCCCCACGAGTCCGAACGGCTCGCCCGCGACGGTCGCGGAGTCCGGTGGCTCCTCGTCTGTGCGCTGGACCGCGAACAGCCAGCGGTCGCGCTCGACCTGCCGTGTCGTCTCCGTCGTCACCTCGTGGTAGCTCCCGTCCCGGCGCAGGAACGTCGGTCGTGGGCGCGTCTCCGTTCCCCAGTCGTCGGGACGGACCAGCGGCCACTGGACCGCGGTGACGCTCCCGGTCTCGAACAGCTCGGCGAGCCAGTCCTCTTTCGTCCCGGTGTCGTAGTCGATGCGCGTCTCGGCGCGGACCGCCATCGGCTGCGCGAGGAGGAACTCGTCGGTGAGGTCCGCGACGTCGTGGACGATCAGCCTGTAGCCGCCGGTGGCGCCGAGGCTCAGACAGCCGGCGCCGACGGTCGTGGTGAGACCGGCGACGACGCCGGCCGAACGGAGGAGGGAGCGACGGGAACGGGGCATCGATTCCGAGTCCCGAACCGGCCGGTAAACCTCTTGTGTTCCGCTCAGTCGCCGAGCCCGAGCACCCGTCCCCTGTAGCCGGAGACGAACATCGCGGTCGGCGTGACGACCGCACGACCGACCCCGTCGAGGGAGCGCGTCCAGCGTTCCTCCCCGGTGTCCCGCGAGAGGCCGACGAGCGAGTCCCGACCGCGGACGACGACGCTGTCGCCGACGACCGTCGGCGTCCCGGCCCGCTCGTCGGACGGCTCGTACGTCCAGGCCGCCTCCCCACGTCGGTCGACCGCGTGGAGCCGGTAGCGAGCGGGGACGTACACGTGCCGGTCGTCGACCGCCATCGTTCGGACGCCGGGGTCGACGAGGTTGAACGACCAGCGTCGCGTACCGTCGAGGTCGAACGCGACCACGAGCTCGCGGGTCTGGACGACGACGCGGCCGTCGTGGACCACCGGCCCGGCGGTCACGGGAGCGGTTCGCTCGTGCCACAGTTCCTCGCCGGTGTCGGCGTCGAGTGCGACCACACCGGGCATCTCCGACAGCGACCCGACGTAGAGCACCCCGTCGTGGACGGCGACCGGCTCCGCGAACGTCCGGCTGTGGTCGGCGGGGCCGATCCGTCGCGACCACCGCACGGAGCCGTCGAACACCGACAGGGCGTGGACCCGTCCGTCCCAGTCCGGGACGTAGGCGACGCCACCGTCGATGGTCGGCGCGGCGGTGAGCCTCGCATCGACGTCGTGGAGCCAGTCCTCGTCGCCGTAGCGGCCGTGGAAGCAGACGATACGACCGCGTTCGGGCGCTCGCTGTGCGGTCACCACGACGTGGTCGCCGCGCACCGCAGGCGGGCCGTTCGGTGCCGAGCGGAGCGGGACCTGCCACCGTTCCTCGCCGGTCGCGGTCGAGAGCGCGTGGATCCGGTGGCGGTAGCGGCTCCGGTCCGAGACGGCATCGGCGGGAACGTACAGGTCGCCGCGGACGACGGCCGGCGTCCCGGTGGCCCGCGCACCGTCGAGCGCTGTCAGCCAGACCGTCTCCGGGTCCGTCGGGCCATCGTCGACCCGGCGGGTGTGACCGGCGTCCCGGCCGTCCATCGACCACGAGCCGTCGACGCTGCCGAGGTCGCCGGAGGGCGGAGACTCATCGGAGAGACAGCCGGAGAGGGCGACGCTCGCGGCACCGAGGGTGGCGAGGAACCGGCGACGTGAGGGGGAGGGCATCGTCGGGACTTGTCGACACGAACGGATGAATCTAGCGACGGCGGTCAGTCCGCCAGGAACTCGACGACGGGGTCGAGCTGTTCGGCGACGTTCAGCCCCGGTGGGTGGCCGCAGTCGAGTTCGAGGAGGTCGATGTCGGGTCGTCGCTCCAGCATCTCCTCGACCGTCGGCTCGGTGAGCACGTCCGACTCGCGGCCCCAGATGACGAACGTCGGCAGGTCGAGCGACTCCCAGATGCCCCACGCCTCCTCGGGCGGGAGGTTGCTCCGGAGCAGTGCGGCGACGATGCGCTCGTCGTAGGCGCGGGTGACCCGGCCGTCGTCGCGCCGTCGCGCGCTCGTGAGGGTGAAGCGCCGCCACTCCGCGTCGGTCTGGGCGTTCATCGTCCCGTAAGTCTCCCGGTACCAGTCCTCGAGTCCGGTGTAGGTGTCGAACGTGGGCGGGTCGGTGAGGTAGTCGACGATGCGCTCGATGCCGTCCTCGGCGTGGACGAACACCGGGCCGATGTCGTTGCAGACGAAGTGCGAGATGGTGACGGCGTCGTCGTCGTCCGCGAGCAGCATCCCGAGCAGGCCACCCATCGAGGTGCCGACGTAACGGAGCTCCTCGCGCTCGAACGTCTCGCAGAACTCGCGCAGCGTGTCGAGCAGGCCCTCCCAGGAGTACTCCGTCTCGGGGTCGTCGGCCCACTCGCTCAGGCCGCGCCCCGGCATGTCTGGGCAGACGACGCGGTAGCCCTCGCCCACGAGGCGGCGTGCCAGCGGGTCGAAGTCCCGGCCGTTGCGTGAGAGCCCGTGGACGCAGACGACGAGCGGGTCGTCGCGGGCGCCCCAGTCGGTGTAGTGGACCTCGGTGCCGTCGACGGTGACGAAGGCGTCTGTTCGGGTCATGGCACCACGCACCACGTAACGGAGTATAAACGGTGATGTTAACGGCCGCCTGGGACGATCCTGGGTCGGTCTCAGTCGACCGGGGCACTCCGAACACGCGGGCTGTCAGACCGGCCACCACTAAGCCGTCAGCACGACTGTCGAACGTATGAGCCAGCGAGACGACGGGAACGAGTGGTCGGCCGACGACTACGACGGCGGGCACGCGTTCGTCTTCGAGTACGGCGAGGGCGTCGTCGACCTGCTCGACCCCGAACCGGGCGAGCGAGTGCTCGACCTCGGCTGTGGCACCGGCCACCTGACCGCCAGCATCGCCGAGTCGGGCTCGGACGTGGTTGGGCTCGACGCCGACGGCGAGATGGTCTCCGAGGCCGCCAGCAGCTACCCCGACCTGCGGTTCGTCCGTGCCGACGCCCGGCAGTTCGCCTTCGACGAGCCGTTCGACGCGGTGTTCTCGAACGCGGCGCTGCACTGGATCCACGAGCAGGACGCGGTGCTCGACTCGGTAGCCGACGCGCTCCGTCCCGGCGGCAGATTCGTCGCCGAACTCGGTGGGACGGGCAACGTCGCGGCTATCGTCGGTGCAGTCGAATCGGCGGCGGCAGAGCGGGGATACACGGTCGAGAACCCGTGGTACTTCCCGAGCGTCGGCGAGTACGCGAGCCTGCTCGAATCTCACGGCTTCGAGGTGCGGTACGCGACGCTGTTCGACCGGCCGACCGAACTCGACGACGGCGAGGCGGGACTGGCCGGGTGGCTCGGGATGTTCGGGGACGGGCTGCTGGGGCCGGTTCCCGAGGGTGAGCGCGAGGCCGTGATTGCGGATGTGGAGAATCGGCTCCGGGACGAGCTGTTCGCCGACGGGACGTGGACCGCGGACTACCGCAGGCTCAGGGTGGTGGCGCGACGTGGCGCGCCCGACGAGGAGACGTAGCGGTCCCCCCCCGCACGCGACGGGGCAGCGGGTCCCGAGTCACCGCAAACGACTCCCTGTTGCACACAGCGGCTGGGTTCGGCAACTCGGAACGGAGCGTCGGGTGACGTCGACGGTCGAACCGCACGACGTCGGCGTAGTCCTCGTCCCGGGTTGCACCGGCGACGTGCCACCACCCGTAGACATTTACCGCCCGCCGAGAGACGCGACGATATGTCCTCGAACGAAGGCGGCAGCGACCCACGGACCGTCGTCTACAACGGTGTCGCCGTCCCGACCACCGCGCCGGAGGAGGGACGCGACTATCGCCCGGGGTTCGAGGCGGGGACGAGTGGCGAGTTGCGGCGCGAGGTGCGTCGGGGCGACGACGTCGTCGTGGTCGGCGGCGGGAGAGGTATCACGACCGTCGTCGCCGCACGGCTGACACGGTCGGACGGGTCCGTCACGACGTTCGAGGCGAACTCCGAGATGCTGGAGACGCTTCGACGGACGGTGCAGGTGAATCAGGTCGCCGATTATGTGACACTCGAACACGCCGCCGTCGGCCCGGTCTCGGAGCAGGCCGAGTCGATGTTCGGCCCGGGCGACGGTGAGCGGCTGGAGCCGTCCGCCCTCCCCGCATGTGACGTCCTGGAGCTCGATTGCGAGGGGAGCGAGCTCGAGGTTCTGTCGGGGATGGACTGCCGCCCGCGAGTGGTCGTCGTCGAGACGCACGAGCCACTGGGCGTGCCGCCCGAAGACGTCACGCCGGTACTCGAGGAGCTCGGCTACGAAATCACGAACCGGACGCCCGCGGGGATGCACGACGAGCTCACGGTGCTCACCGCCGTTCGACGGGCCGACGGGGGCACGTAGCTCGAAAGAAGTTCGGCGGGACGGTCAGCGGTACGATTCGAGTTCCGTCCGGATCGCAGCGGCGGCACCCTCGACCTCCGCCTCGGACGCGTCTTTGACGTTCGGCCACATCTCGAAGAGATGCATCGACCGACAGACCGAGAGCAGCTCGTAGAGCTCCCGGTTTGCCGCGAGTCGGTCGAGGACGTCGGCGGACCCGGTCCGAGCGTACCCCTCGAGCAGTGCGTTCCGTATCAACGCCGAGTTGTCCGGTGCCGACGGGACGAACTGCCACTGCCCGCCGTTCAGACTCCGCTCGATCAGGACGAGGTCGTACGCCGGCGTCGCGGCGAGCGTGAACGCCCAGTCAAGCATGGCGGTTATCTCCCCCGTCTCGGGGTCGTGGAGCACGTTCTCCAGGGAGTTGTCGATGTGGCAGAGCGCCGGTTCGCCCGCCCCGTCCAGCTCGTCGAGTCGCTCGTCGAGGACGGGCCGAAGGTCCGGAACCAGGTCGCCGAACCGGGTGTCCCGACCCTTCCGGAGTGCGTCGTCCGCCCAGTTCCGAACCTGTGCCGGCCACGAGGCCTCCGGTTCGGCGACGACGACCTGGTCGAAGCTGGCTGGCGGCTGCTCGCCTCGGAGCGTGGTCTCCGGGTTCCGCGTGAGGAACCCGTAGCTGTCGACGGCGTCCAAGCCGTGCAGCTCGCCGAGGTAGCGCCCGGAATCCCGGGCGACCCGCTCGAGCGTCGCCCGCGAGACGGTGTCCATCTCCGTGCGCTCGACGGTGCGTCCGGGGACGTACTCCATGAGGTAGAACGGCGCGGGGAGGTGGTCGTGCGTATCGACCGCCCCGTAGATGTCGGGGACCGGAATCGACGTGTTGGCGTTCAGGATCCGGAGCAGTCGGGCCTCGGTGTCGATGCCGTGCCCGTCGCCGTCGGGACTGGCCTTGAGGACGACCCGCCGGGTTCCATCCCCGGTGCCGACCGAGAGCCGGTACACGGCGAGGTAGCCCCCCGTCGCCAGTTCGCGGTCGCGGAGCGTCCAGGTCGGTTCGATGGTGTGAACCATCCGTTCGATCGTGTCGCGCGGAAGCGTTCTGTCTGGTGCTGACATCGTCGTATCGACTGCGTGTGTCGCTGGTTTCGACGTGTGACCACCCGCAGGAAAGGGGGGACGCCGGCGGTGTCCCCGCTCGGCCCGGCAGGATGGGCTCTCGAGATGTCGCTCCCGACGGCGTGCCCGGCGGGAGCAGCGGATCGGGAAGATCCGGTTAGAAGGAGCCGTTCATCGTTCCTGTGCGGTCGTTTCCCGCTTCGTTCACATAAACGTCACCCCTCGCGGCACGGACCGGAGGACTGCGCCCGGGACCCTGCGAGTTACCGCCGGAGCGGCCCGGCAGGGGTCCCGGGGAGAACGACGCGGGCCCTCACGCCACCTCGCCGGCCAGCGCCACGGCCTCCGCCAGCGACAGCTCCTCGTCCACGTCGTCGAGACGCTCCAGCAACCGCTCGACGCGTGCCTCGGTCGGCTCCCTGCCTGCGCGTTCGAGCAGCCGACGCGCCGCTCCCGTCCCGGTCGCGCTCCCGAACAGGAGCCGACGCTGGCCGCCGAATCTGGCGGGATCGAACGGCTCGAAGGTGGCCGGGTCGTCGAGCATCGCTGCGGTGTGGAGCCCGGACTCGTGGGCGAACACCTCGTCGCCGAGGAGCGCCTTCGCCGGTTCGACGTCCTCGTCGAGTTCGTCGAGGACGGCCCGTGCAGTCGGGAGCAACCGCGTCTCGTCCACGTGGAGCGAGGCGGGTTCGTCGCCGACGGTCGCCGCGGCGACGACCTCCTCCAGCACGGCGTTGCCGGCACGTTCGCCCAGTCCGGCGACCGACACGTCGGCGCGGGCGACGCCGAGGCGCGCGGCCGCGAGCGTGTTCGCGGTGGCGACGCCGAGGTCGTCGTGGAAGTGGACGCCCAGGCGGTCGGGGTCGGTCGTCATCGCGTCGAGGTGGTGGACCACCCCGGCAGGTGTCCGGCCGCCGACGGTGTCGGCCATGGTGTACAGCTCGGCGTCGACGGCGTCGAACAGCGCATCGAGCTGGGCGGGGTCGGTCCGGAAGCCGTCCATCGCGTCGAAGTGGACCTCCACGCCGTGGTCGCGGGCGCGGTCGGCGACCGTGACGACGGTGTCGAGCAGCTCCTCGCGTGACTTCCCGAGAACGTGTTCGAGCTGGCGGTCGCTCGTCGGCGCGAACAGGTTGACGACGTCCACGCCGGCGTCGACGGCGGCGTCCACGTCGCCCGGCACGGCGCGGGCGATGCCCGTCGTCTTCGCGTCGAGGTCGACCTGCTCGCAGACGCGCCGCGTGCGGTCGTCGGCGACCGGGAAGCCGAGCTGGACGTAGTCGACGCCGAGCGCGTCGAGCTCGCGGGCCGCCGCCACCTTCTGGTCGACGGTGTACTCGACGCCCGGGCGCTGTTCGCCCTCGCGCAGTGTGAGGTCGAGTAGCTTCATATCACGCCCTCCTCGCGGAGCCGGTCGACCGCCTCCCGGTCGTAGCCCAGCGCGTCGAGGACGGCGACGGTGTCCTCGCCGAGTTCTGGCGGGTCGGTGGACTCGACGCGGTCGAAGCCGGTCGACCGCGCGGGGAACCGGGGCGTCTCGATGCGGTCGCCCGTTCCCTCCGTCGCCCTGACCTCGGCGAGGGCGTCCGTCTCGCGGAGGTGCGGGTCCGCACAGACGTCCTCGGTGTCGTTCACCGGGGCGACGGGCACGCCGGCGTCCTGGAGCCGCGAGACGATCTCGTCGGCCGGGAGTTCCTCGCACCGCGCCTCGACGATGGCGTGCAGCTCCGCGCGGTTGTCGAGCCGGTCGGCGAGCTCGGCGAAGCGTGGGTCGTCCGCGAGGTCGAGGTCGAGCGCGTCACAGAGCCGCCGCCACGCGCGGTCCGAGGATGGGCCGACGAACACCCACTCGTCGTCGGCGGACTGGAACACGTCGTACGGCGCCCAGCCGGGGTGGCTCGCGCCCATCGGCTCGGGCACGTCGTCGTACGCCTGGGTGTAGGCGAGCCAGTAGCCCATCAGCGCGACCGTGCTCTCGAACAGCGGGACGGTGACCTGCTGGCCCTCGCCGGTCGCGTCGCGCTGGCGCACCGCGCCGAGGACGGTCACCGCGGCGTACAGCGACGCCACCATGTCCGAGAGGCTGGTGCCCGAGCGGACGGGCGGCTGGCCGGGGTGGCCCGTCACGCTCATCACGCCGGAGAGCGCCTCGGCGACGGGGTCGAGCGCGGGGAACGACTCGTACGGCCCGGGGTTGAACCCCTTGATGGAGCAGTAGACGAGCCCGTCGTTCACCTCGGCGCAGTCGTCGTAGCCGACGCCGAGGCGGTCCGCGGTACCGGCCGCGAAGTTCTCGACGAGCACGTCCGCCTCCTCGACGAGCTCGTAGAAGATGGCCTTCCCGTCCTCGGACTTCAGGTCGAGCGCGACGCCGAGCTTGTTCCGGTTGACGTAGTTGAACGAGCTGTTGCCGATGGGGCTCGAGTCGCGGACGGCGTCGCCGCGGCCGGGCGACTCGACCTTGATGACCTCCGCGCCGAGGTCGGCGAGGATCATCGAGCAGAACGGGCCGGCGATGATGTGCCCGAGCTCGAGCACCGTCACGCCCGAGAGCGGTCGCCCGGACTCGCCCGGGAGCAGCCCGGGGGCGACGCGGCCGCCGTCGGCACGGAGGCGGTGGTCGGCGGCCGGGCTGTCGTGGTCGACGTGGTCGTCGTGTGTGGCGTCGGCGTCGTCGGAACCGGACCCGTGGTCGCGGTCCAGACGGCTTCGGTCGTCGGCCGACGCGCTCTCTGCAGGGGGAGTGGTGTCGTTCGTCATCGTGGTAGTGAGGCGGTTGTGGTGGACTGTGCTGGTCGTATCACTGGGGCTGTGAGGGCGGTTCGCTCGGGAACTCGTCGCCGTGACAGATCGCCTGTCCGTCGTCGCCGAAGACGAACAGGTCGGCGGCCTCGAAGCCGACGACGAGCTCGTCGTCGTGCTGGACGTCGCCGAACGCGTCCGAGACGGCGTCGACCGCCGTCCCGTCGGGTGTGTGCCCGTGGACGACGAACTCCGTCCCGAGCTGTTCGACGACCTCGGCGACGACCCGCAGCTCGTAGGTCCCGCCGTCGGGCGAGAGGTACTGCGGGCGGATGCCGAGCGTGACCGCCTCGCCGACGCGGTCGGCGAACCGGTCCGCGGGCGCGGCGACGGCGAAGCCGTCACCGGCGAGGACGAGCCCCTCGCCCGACCGCTCGACCGTCGCGGGCAGGAGGTTCGTCGACGGGGTGCCGATGAACCCGGCGACGTACGCCGAGACGGGGTCGTCGAACAGCTCGCCCGGGGGCGCGAACTGCTCCAGTCGGCCGTTGTTCAGCAGGATGACCTGGTCGCTCATCGTCATCGCCTCCGTCTGGTCGTGGGTGACGTAGACGACGGTCGCGTCGAGCTCCTGGTGGAGCCGCTGGACCTCGACCCGGAGCTCGGCCTTGAGCTTCGCGTCGAGGTCGCTCATCGGCTCGTCGAGCAGCAGCACGTCGGGGTCCTGCACGAACGCCGACCCGAGCGCGACGCGCTGTTGCTGGCCCCCCGAGAGTTCGGCGGGCATCTTCTCCAGCTGTTCGGTGATCTGGAGCGTCTCGGCGGCCTCGTCGATGCGCGGGTCGCGCTCGGCCTTCGGGACGCCCTGGACCTTCAGCCCGTAGCCGATGTTCTCCCGGACGGTCATGTGGGGATACAGGGCGATGGACTGGAACACCATCGCGCAGTTGCGCTCCTGTGGCGACTGGTCGGTCACGTCCTCGTCGCCGAAGGAGATGCGACCCGAGGTCGGCGTCTCCAGCCCGGCGATCATCCGGAGCGTCGTCGTCTTGCCACAGCCCGAGGGGCCGACGAGCGTGGTGAACGAGCCCTCCGGGATGGAGAGGGTGAGGTCGTCGACGGCGACGTGGGTCGCGCCGGCGGTGCGGTACTCCTTGCGAACCGTATCGAAGTGGATTGGACGTGCCATTATTCGAGCCCTCCGACGTTGAAGCCCTGGAGCAGGTAGTTCTGGAGGAAGACGGCGATGAGGAACGGCGGGATGCAGATGAGCAGCGAGACGGCCATCGTCTCGCCCCAGCCGATGGTGACGCGGTCGAGGAACAGGCTCGCCCCGACCGTGATGGTGTACATCTCGTCGCTGCTCATGACGACGCGGGACATGGTGAAGTCGTTCCACGCGACCGCGAACGAGAAGATGGCCGCGGAGATGTAGCCCGGCCGCGCGACCGGGAGCACCACGTCCCACACGGTGCGGGTGCGGCTCGCGCCGCGCACCCAGGCCGACTCCTCCAGCGCGATGGGCACCGTCTGGAAGTACTGCCACATGAGCCAGATGGTGAAGGGCGCGGAGATGGCGGTCAGGCCGAGCGTCAGCGCGAAGTAGCTGTCCAGCAGGCCGAGCGTGTAGAAGATGACGTACAGCGGGATGGCGAGCACGATGGGGCTGAACATGTACGAGAACAGCACCGCGCGTGCCGCCACGGTCTTGCCCGTGAAGTCGAAGCGCGTGAGGCCGTAGCCCGCGGCGACCGCGAGCGACGTCGACAGGAACGTCGAGCTGATGGTGACGATGAGGCTGTTGATGAAGTACTGCACCGTCGCGGTCTCCTCGAACAGCACCTCGAAGTTCCGGAGCGTCAGGTCCGTGATCAGCAGGTGGACGTCGCCGCCGGCGAAGACGGTCGTCGGGTCCTGGACCGCCACGGCGACCATCACGTACACCGGGATGGTGACGAAGATGGCGACCGCCAGCGCGGTGAGGACGACCGAGACGCGCTTGATGCGCCGCTGGAGGTGCTGCGGGACGATGGAGCCGGCCTCGCCCTCGCCGAGGCCCAGCATCAGTGGGCCACCTCCTTCTCGGGTTCGAACACCTTGAAGTAGACGACGGCGACCCCGGCGAGCAGGAAGAACATGATGCCCGCCATCGCGGTCGCGCCGCCGAAGTTCACCTCGTTGAACGCGAGCTCGTACACCCGGATGGGGAGCGTGGTGGTCGCGTTCAGCGGGCCACCCCGCGTGGAGAGGTAGATGATGTCGAACTTGTTGAACATCCAGATTCCCCTGACGAGCAGGATGATGAGGATGGCGCCGCGCAGGTGCGGGATGGTGATGTCGCGGAACGACTGCCACGGCGAGGCGCCCTCGACGCGGGCGCGCTCGTAGAGGTTCGGGTCGATGGCCTGCAGCCGCGCGAGCAGGATGAAGAAGGCGAACGAGCCGAACTTCCAGACGCTCGTGATGGCGACCGCGGGCATCGCCCACTCGACGGTCGAGAAGAACGCGATGGGCTCCTCGACGACGCCGTACTGGACGAGCCACTGGTTGATGACGCCGATGTTCGGGTCGAACAGGAACTGCCAGATGAAGATGACCACGAGCGTCGGCAGCAGGTACGGGAAGATCATCATCGTCCGGAGGATGCTCCCGCCGCGGATCTCCTGGTTGACGACGAGTGCGAGCGCCAGGCCGATGACGAGGCTGAACACCGTCGTCGACACCGCGTACAGCACGCTGTTCCAGAGGAACAGCAGGAAGTCGCCGCTGGTGAGGATGTCGGCGTAGTTCCCGAGCCCGACGAACGACGGCGCGGTCGTCGGGTCCGCGAACAGGCTCATCCCGAGCGCGTAGACGATGGGGATGGCCCACACCAGCGTGAAGAACGCGACGAGCGGGAGGAACGTGAGCCAGAGCAGGAGCCGCCGCTCGTCGAGGTCGGCGAACGGCCGCGTGAGGGTGGACGTGCTCATTGTGGCGGGGAGACGAGGCTCAACCCTGCAGCCCCCGCAGTTCGCTCGCGACCCAGTCGACGGTCTCCGCCGGGGAGCGGCCACCGACGAGCAGCTGGTCGGCGGACTGGCCGAACAGCTGCTGGCCGTAGGCGTCGGCGGCGACGATGTTCGGCGCGCCGTCGCGCCCGGTCGCGAGGACGGTGGTGAACGCGTCCCAGTTGTTCCGGACGAGGTCGATGACCTCCGGGTGCGCCTGGATGGTCTCGTTGTTCTGCACCGCGTCGCTGTCGAGGCCCTCCCGCGTCGGCGGGAACTGGAACAGCGGTGCAGAGAGGATGAAGTCCATGAAGCGGTCGGAGTCGCTGAAGAAGTCGACGAACTCGCGGGCGCCGTCGGTCGCGTCGCCGTCGTTCCAGACGACGTGGCCCTCCATGTACGCCCACCACTTGTCCTGTGCCTTCCCGTCGGGGACGGGGAACGCGGTCGGCGAGAGCTTCTCGACGAGGTCCGGCCGGTTCGCCTGGATGGTGAGGATGGGCAGCCCGCCGACGCTCATCGCGGCCGCGGCGTTCTCCTGCTGGAGCGCGGCGATGGCGTCGCCCCACTCCCAGCCGGAGCCGTTGGGCGCGTACTGCGACATCGTCTGGAGCCACTCGTACGTCTCGACTGCGGCCTGCCGGTTCTCGTCGTCGTCGATGGTGACCTGGATGTCGTCGGCCGGGCCGTCGTAGATGTTCACGTCGTTCTGCCACAGCGTCTGTGTGACCATCGTGTCCGCGTTGTTCGTCTGGCCGGACTGGACGACGTAGCCGTTGATGTCCTCCTCCTCGGTGAGGCGCTGTGCCTCCGTCTGCCAGGTCTCCCACGTCGTCGGGTTCCCGTCGTAGAGGTCGTTGCGGTACCAGCCCATCAGGGGCTCGACCATCGTCGGGACGAAGTACGACTCGCCGTCGACGTTCACCGGGTCCGGCAGGCCGGTCCCCTGCACGACGTCGCTCACCTGTGCCGCCTTGCCGTCGCGCTGGTACCGGTAGGCGTCGGCGGACGTGTCGAAGACGATGTCCGGTGGGTTGCCCGCAGCCCGCATCCGCTGGAGCTGTTCGTCCGTCGAGGTGCCCTTCGACGTGTACGTGACGTCGACGGTGTAGTCCGACTGGTCCTCGAACTCGGAGATGATGTCGTCGATGACCTGCCGGGAGTCGCCCCGGTCCGAGAGGTACTTGATCTCGTTCGAGCCGCCGCCCGAACCGCCGGTCAGTGAGCCGATGCACCCTGCGAGTGCGACCGTCGTGGCTGCGCCGGTCGCGGTCAGCAGCTGCCGCCTGGTCGAATGGTCCCGTGCCATGTGAGTGTATACCACATTAGCAGCGGGAGCCAGTTCACCCTTCACTTGTTGGCTCTTTAAGTGAGGGCAGCTACTGGACTCCGGGGCCGGCCGGCTCGGGAGCCCGCTCGACCGGCGGGGGGCCACCGGCCTCGCCGCCGGCATCGAGCGCGCTCCGCAGGAGTCTGGACTCGGCCTTGCGGAGATGTTCGAGGAACGTCGAGTGCGAGATGTCGAGGGCCGCCGCCAGCGTCTCGGCGTCGGTCTCGCGCGGCCACTCGTAGTAGCCCTCCTCGATGGCGAGTCCCACGACCTCCGCCTGCCGGTCCGAGAGCATCGCCTCGGGCGCCCGGTACGGCGTGAGCCGCGCGAGCTCCACCGAGCCGATCTCTCTGAGCTCGCGGACGATGTTCCGCAGGTCGTCGCGGCGGAACACCACGATGTCGAACGTGCGCTGGCTGCCGCTGACCCGGTCCCACCACTGCATCATCCCGTGGTTCTTCCGGATGATCGGCAGTGCGCCACAGGACCGCTTCGTGAGCTGGATGTGCGTGTCGTCGACGCGCTCGACCGCCGGCACCTGGTCGGACGCCTCGAACGCCTCGAGGAACTCGTCGACGCGCTCCCCCGCATCGATGACGAACGCGATGTGCTCGTCGTCGAGGACCTCCTCGTGCTTGACCGTGAAGGAGGTGTTCCACCGGTTCGTCACCTCGCTCAGCACGCACTCGGTCTGGATGTCGATGTAGAGCTTGGCCCGGTACATTGGGTGGAGTTTCGGATGAACGATAATCAACGTTGCCCGCGTTCGACCCGGCTGTCGGAGGCGGCCGGTGGTTCCCTGCAGGACAGTCGACCGGGAACGTAACGCGACCGTTCCGGCTTAACACGTGTATAATGAAGCGGTCAGGGGTGGTAGCGTGATATCCAGATGCACCTATCGACGAGCGGCCTCACGACGCTCACCGCCGCCCTCGACGCGAGCACCGCACTCGGCGCACTCCCGCTCCAGTCCGGCAACCTGCTCGGACTCGCAATCCTGTTCTTCGTCCTCGCGCTCGCCGCCGCCGTGGTCGGCGCCCGCGGTATCGCGGGGATTAGCATGGAGATCGCCCGGATACTCGTCCTGGTGTTCCTCGTGCTCGCGATCCTCTCCCTGCTGCTCTGACGGCTCTCAGTCCTCCGCGACGGCCGGCTCCCCGAACGCGTACGTGACACCGGTCAGCTCCGTGGAGACCTCCCAGAGCCGCCGTGCGCTCGCCTCGTCGTGCGAGCGGTCGCTGGACGCCTGCACCGCCGGGTAGCCACGCATGTCCATGAGCCCGCCGGGGCCGACGTACTCGCCGCCCTCGATGTCGGGGTGGGTCGCCGCGTACACCATCGGGAGCGAGCCGACGCTCGGTGACTGCCCGACGACGGCGTTGGCGACGCGCATCATCGCGAGCCGGAGCCACGAGCCGCTCGCCTCGGGGCCGCGGTACTGGAGGTTCGTCGCCGAGTAGCCGGGGTGACAGCCCACGCTCGTCACGTCGTCGACACCCGCATCGTCGAGTCTGCGGTCGAGCTCGTAGGCGAAGAGGAGGTTCGCGAGCTTGGACTGCGCGTAGGCGTCCCACTTGTCGTAGTCGCGCTCGCCGTGAAGGTCGTCGAACTCCATCTCGCCGCGCTCGTGGAGGCCGCTGGACTGGCTGACGACGCGGGCCTCGCCCTCGCTCGCCCGGAGCAGCCCCAGCAGGTGGCCGGTCAGCGCGAAGTGCCCGAGGTGGTTCACGCCGAACTGCGTCTCGAACCCGTCGTTCGTCTCCGAGCGCGGGATGGCCATCACGCCGGCGTTGTTGCAGAGGACGTCGACCGCGTCGTACGCCTCGTCCACGCCGTCGGCGAACGACCGGACGGAGTCGAGGTCCGCGAGGTCGCACTCGCGCACGTCGAGGGCGGCGTCGGGGACGGTCTGGCGCACCTCGGCGGCGGCAGACTCGCCCTTGCTGGTGCTCCGGCAGGCCATCACGACCGTCGCGCCCGCCCCGGCGAAGTGCTTCGTCCCCTCGAGGCCGAGGCCGCTGTTGGCTCCAGTGACGACGACCGTTCGTCCCGACAGGTCCGGCACGTCCGCCGCGGTCCACTTGCTCATACTGGGCACCGCTTGGGACGGCAGGCAGTCAAGGCTGTCGGCGAGCAGGGACCGGTTCGAGATGTACGAACCGGACGGTTCGGTCAGCGAGACCCGCCAGCGACTGCTTGCGGTCCGCCGCCATCGGCCGACGGTCAGACCGGCTCGTCGTAGTTCGTCTTCGTCAGGTAGACCTTCTCGCCGCCCAGACGGGTGTAGGCGGGCTCGAACGGGGGGAAGTCGAGCGCGCGAATCCGGTCGTACACGGCGAGTTCGTCGCCGTCGACGAGTTCGTCTGCCGGGATCTCCTTCGCGCCGTCGAGACTGTCCTTCGCGTAGAAGTACCGCTCACCGTCGTACTCGGACTGGGGGGTCCGCATGTCGTGGACGGCACCGGAGACGAGCTTCGGGAGCATCTCCTCGAACAGTTCGACCGAGCGTTCGCGGACCTTCTCGTAGAGCGTCCGGCTGGTGTCGTGCTCGGTTATCTCGGCGAACCTGCGGGCGATGATGTCGCCTGCGTCCACCTGCTCGGCCATGAAGTGCATCGTGGTGCCGTGCTTCCAGTGGTCGTCCTCGCGGGCGTTCAGTATCGAGTGACTGAACACGTTACTGCCCCGGTACCGCGGGAGCTCGGCCTGATGGAGGTTGATCGCGGCCTCGTCGGGATGGTCGAGGAGCTCCGGGCCGAGGATGTTGGGGTAGTAGACGCTGAGCAGGTAGTCGACCTCGTAGTCGAGCGCGGCCCGCTCGTCGGCGATGGGCAGCACGTCGTAGCCGAGGTCGTGTGCGAGCTCGTTGACGGAGCCGTCCCACCAGTTCTCCTCGTCCGCGGGGTACGTCACGACGACGGCGACCGAGACCGCCTCGTGCGCGTGGAGCCGTTCGAGACAGGCCTCGCCGAGCGGATGGCTTCCGAAGAACGCGATGTCGATCATTCCGGGAGCCGGTACGGAGTCGCCCCACATAGCTAGGTGGCGGCTACCCTGCGGCCGAGTGACCCGGGACGCGGCACTGGCCAGTTCAGACGGCACCTCCGACACCGTGGACGCGAATCGGGTCACCGTCTGACCGCCAGCCGAACGGGCGGCGAATCGCGGGAGTGGACGGCGCGGTATGGACTCGGAGGTGGTGGTCGTGCTCGTCGTCGCTGTCCCCCGATGGTCTGCCCGTCTCCAGCGAGGACGTGGCTGACGAACGGACACGCTCGACAGCTGCCGCTCCAGATGCCCGGGCGGGAAGCGACGTCCTCACGAACCGGTTCGGAGGGGCCTACCTCGACGCTGCGACCGCTCCGATGATCGGGAGGGAGAACCGCTCGCCCTCGTACGCCTTGTACAGGAGGAACGCCCATGCACAGAACGTCACCAGCCCGACGACCGGGTAGAACAGGCCGAAGAGGAACGAGAACAGGTCCCCAACGACCGGGAGGAACGACAGGAAGATCGTCACGAAAGAGAGCACGACGTAGACGGCGACGACCACGACGTTGAACGCGATGCTCTGGATCGCGTGGAAGCGGACGAACTCGTTGTCGCCGTCGATGAGGAGCATCGCGACACCCGTGACGAACCCGAACAGGTACGCGACCGCCCCGGCGACGTTCGGTTCGAGACCCGACTCGGTGCTGGTCGACATGCTCGTGGTCCCCCGTCCATCGGTCGCCATCGTCAGGCACCCCCCGCGTGCTGCAGGTCGACACGATACTGTTCCATTCGCTGCCGGCTGGTTTCAGCCATGCCGCCACTCTGGCGGCGGGGGTCATCACATCCGACTCTAGGTAGCTAGCCGGGGGCGCATCCGACGAGCGGACGACGGCACCGACGTCTGCGACGGGCGTCCCGTGGAGCAGACGACCGGGCGCAGTCCGGATTCGCTCCGCGAACGAGCTCCCCTGTCCGTCCGGGCGAACGTGGGCACGCGCTGACGACCAACCGAACGGGCTTTGTATCGCGGGACTGGACCGCGCTGTATGGACTCGGAGATGGTAGTCGCGCTCGTCGTCGGTGTCCTCCAGGGCATCTTCGAGTGGCTGCCCGTCTCCAGCGAGGGCAACGTCACGGTCGTCCTGACCGCGCTGGGACGCCAGCCGGAGGCCGCGGTCCAGTACTCGCTGTTCCTCCACGTCGGCACCGCCCTCGCCGCCACGGTGTACTACCGCGACACGCTCGCCGAGGTGGGCTGGACGCTGTCCGACCTGCGCCCCGACGACCCCTTCCACGAGGAGACCGCGACGCTCTCCTTCCTCGTGCTGGCGACGCTCGCCTCCGGAATCGTCGGCATCGCCGCGTACGTCGCCATCGAAGGGCTCGTCTCCGAACTCACCGGCGGCGCGGCCGTGGCGCTCATCGGCGTCCTGCTCGTCGCGACGGGCGTGCTCCAGCGCGCCGCCGGGACGGGCGACGCGAGCCGCGAGGAGACGCCGGCGCCCGACGGCGGGGCGACTGGCCACCGCGAGACGCCGACCGCCGTCGACGCCGTGCTGGTCGGCGCGCTCCAGGGGCTGGCCATCCTCCCCGGCGTCTCCCGCTCGGGGACCACCGTCAGCGCGCTGCTCCTGCGGGGCTACGAGGGCGAGGCCTCGTTCCGGCTCTCGTTCCTGCTGAGCGTCCCCGCCGCACTCGGCGCGGGCGTGCTCGCCGTGCTCGACGGCGGCGGGCTCCCCACGCTGAATCCGGCTGCCGCCGGCCTCGCGCTCGCGACCGCCGCCGTCGTCGGCTACCTCACCATCGACGCGCTGATGCGGGTGGTGAAGCGGGTCGCGTTCTGGGGCGTCTGCGTGGGGCTCGGGACCCTGGCCATCGTCGGTGGCGTGCTGGCCATCGAACTAGCGTAGCACCGTCATTCCTCCCCAGAGCGAGCGGGAGCCACGCTGCCATCGGCAGCGACCCACTGGCTCGTCCGGTTCGTCCACCAGTACGGGGTAGTGCCGGGGGGTTGGATACCGCCCTTACGGTCTCACAAGATACTTATCTGCTATCGGACTTATTTCGGACATGAACCGTCGGTCCCTCCTCACGTCGCTCGGCACCCTCGGAGTCACGGGGGTTGCCGGGTGTTCTGGCCTCCTGGACGAGGACGTTCCCGCGGGGAGTCTCCGGTTCGAGAACCGGGATTCCCTCCCGCACGTCATCGGGATGTCGGTCGTCGACGTCGGCAGCGACTCGGAGACGGGGTCGGATGGATACGACGTCACGGGCGAGGTGACCGTGCGGCCTGGGCAACGCGAACTGACCGCCTCGCAGTCGGTCGCGCCCGGCGAGACACGGACGTTCAGGGACGTCTTCACGGAATCGGTCTACTACCTGGTCGAGTTCACACTCGACGGCGAGCATCCCGAGGACGGTGGAACGATCCCGTTCAATCCGTCGCCGCCAGACCGGGAGTACGACAACGTCCTCGGCGGCGTCGTATATGCATCCGGCGAGTTCTCGTGGCAGGTGAGCTCGACCGACAACCCCGGACGGTTCGAGCGATAGGGCGAACACGCCGGTCGCGACCGCCGACTGGTCCGGCTGTCGGGAGTACCGTTTTGTCGCTGGCCACCGTCGACTGTTCCATGGGAGACCGCGCCTGCTACCGCGAGTTCTGCCCCGACTGCGACGCGCAGGTGACCATCGTCGACGAGGAGTGCCCCGACTGCGGGCGGTCGCTCGTCGTCGAGTGAAGCGCGCCGTCGGCTGGTTACCGACTCCCGACGACTGCTCTCGATTTCGCGCAAGCAAGAAGATATATTACCGTCGAAAGGTGTCCTTCCTCCAATGAGTATCACTGCGGCCGTGGTCCTCGCCGCAGGGGAAGGAGAACGGCTGCGCCCGCTGACACGGAACCGGCCGAAACCGATGCTCCCCGCCGCGAACCGACCAATCATCGAGTACGTGTTCGACGCGCTCGTCGACGCCGGCATCGAGGAGCTGCACGTCGTCGTCGGCTACAAGCGCGACCGCGTGCAGGGCCACGTCGGCTCGACCTACCGTGGCGTCCCCGTGAGCTACCACGCCCAGGAGCGACAGCTCGGCAGCGCCCACGCCGCCCTCCAGGCGCGCGACGCGCTCGACGACGACTTCCTCGTCGTCAACGGCGACCAGGTCATCCAGGGCGACCTCGTCGCCGACGTGATGGCCGCCCACGACGAGGCGAGCGACGTGACCCTCGCGGTCATCGAGAGCGACGAGGCGTCGATGTACGGCGCGGTCGAGGCGAACGGCGACCGCGTCACCCGCATCGTCGAGCGGCCGGGCGGCGACGAGTACCGCCTGCTGAACGCCGGCGTCTACGCCTGCGACGGGTCGCTGTTCGACGCCGTCGAGTACGCCATCGAGCAGGGCGACGAACTGACCCTGCCCAACACCATCAGCTCGCTCGTCGACTCCGGCTTCGAGGTCCGGGCCGCACACACCGCCGGGCTGTGGACCGACGCGACCTACCCGTGGGACCTGCTCGCCGTGAGCCAGCAACTGCTCGCCCGTGGCGACATCGACGGGACGGAGGTCCGCGAGGGCGTCTGGTGCGCCGAGCGCGTCCGCATCCACGAGGACGCCGTCCTCCACCCGCCCGTCGTCGTCAGCAGCGACTCCGAGATCGGCGCGAACGCCGTCGTCGGCCCGAACGTCGCGCTCGGGCAGAACGTCACCGTCGGCTCGAACGCGACCGTCGAGCGCTCCGTGCTCGACGCCGACACGCGCGTCGGCGCTGGCTCGACGCTCGTCGACTGCGTCACCGGCCAGCGCGTCTCCCTGGGCGCGGGCTGTGTCGCCCCCGGCGGACCCGCCGACGTCGCCATCGGGACGACCGTCCACGAGGACCGCCGCCTGGGCGCACTGGTCGCCGACCGCGCGACGGCCCGGGGTGGCGTGACCCTGGTACCTGGAACGCTCGTCGGCCCGAACGCTGAACTCGATGTGGGGACGACCGTCTCCGGAGTGATCCCCGAGAACGGGCGGGTGATGCGCTGATGTGCGGCATCGTCGGCTGCGTCGGCCGCCCCGACGAGACGCTGGACGTGCTCATGACCGGACTGTCGAACCTCGAATATCGAGGGTACGACTCCGCCGGCGTCGCGCTCTCGAACGAGTCCCTGTCGGTCGAGAAGCGCGCCGGCGAGCTGGAGGCGCTCGAGGACGCGGTCCGGACCACCTCGCTCCACGGCAACGTCGGCGTTGGCCACACCCGCTGGAGCACCCACGGCGCCCCCACCGACGCGAACGCACACCCGCACACCGACTGCAGCGGGCGCGTCGCCGTCGTCCACAACGGAATCATCGAGAACTACGACGTGCTCAAACAGGAGCTCCGGGCCCGCGGCCACGAGTTCGAGAGCGAGACCGACACCGAGGTCGTCGCCCACCTCGTCGAGGAGCGCCTCGAAGCGGGCACCGACCCCGAGTCCGCGGTCAGGAACGCCGTCGAGCGCATCGAGGGCAGCTACGCCGTCGGCGTCGTCGTCGCCGGCGTCGACGCCATCTTCGCCGCGCGCGAGGACTCCCCCCTGGTCATCGGCGTCGCCGACGACGAGTTCCACCTCGCCAGCGACGTCCCCGCCTTCCTCGACTACACCGACCGCGTCGTCTACCTCGACGACGGCGAGTTCGCCACGCTGCGACCGGGCGGGTTGACTGTCATGGATTCCACGGGGACGCCCATCGAGAAACCCATCGAGACGGTCGACTGGGACACCGAGGACACCGGCAAGGGCGGCTACGACCACTACATGCTCAAGGAGATCCACGAGCAGCCCCACGCCATCCGTCAGTGCCTCAGCGGTCGCGTCGACGAGCTGCGCGGGCGTGTGGAGCTGTCGGAGCTCTCGGGGTTGGAGCGACCGCAACGCGTCCAGTTCCTCGCCTGCGGCACGTCGTATCACGCCGGCCTCTACGCGGCGCACCTCTTCCGCGAGATGGGCATCCCGGCCCAGACGTTCATCGCCAGCGAGTACGCGACGAGTCCCCCGCCCGTGGGAGCGGACGAACTCGTCGTCGCCATCACCCAGAGCGGCGAGACCGCCGACACGCTCTCCGCGTTGCGCGAGGCGAAAGCGCGGGGCGCGGAGACGCTTGCGCTCACGAATGTGGTCGGGTCGTCGGTGACCCGGGAGTGCGACCACACCATGTACATCCGCGCCGGCCCCGAGATCGGCGTCGCGGCGTCGAAGACCTTCACCTCCCAGCTCGTCGCGGTGAACCTGCTGGTGGAAGCGATGAACGGCAACGATGCGGGCGTGCTGACGGGGCTCCGTGATCTGGCCGGCGACCTCCAGTCCGTGCTGGACAGGGTGAACGTTCGGTCCGCCGCGGCGCAGCTGGCCGCCGCCGAGCGCTGCTTCTTCGTCGGCCGCGGGCTGAACCATCCGGTCGCGCTTGAGGGCGCGCTCAAGTTCAAGGAGATCACCTACGTCCACGCCGAGGGGTTCCCCGCTGGGGAGCTGAAACACGGGTCGCTGGCGCTGGTGACCGAGGATACGCCTGTGGTGGCCGTGTTGACCGGCGACGACGAGGAGACTCAAAAAACAATTGGGAACATCAAGGAGGTCGAGTCAAGGGACGCGCCCGTGATTGCGGTGACCGACGGTCGTGTCGAGCTTGAGGGATATGTGGACGAGGTCATCGAGGTTCCTGAAACACATCCGCACATCGCGCCGTTGCTGGCGAACGTCGTGCTGCAGTTGATTGCGTACCGAAGCGCTGACCTGCTCGGGCGGAGCATCGACAAGCCGCGAAATCTCGCGAAGAGCGTGACCGTCGAGTAGTCAGTTCTGGTTGAGTTCAGCGGCGAGTTTTCGGGCACGGACGTACCTGATTCTGCGCTCGACGACGAACCACACGCTCACGAGCAGTGCGCCAAGGGTGTTCGCTAGCAGGTCGCCCCAGCCGAAGTACCGGTACGGGAGCGTCCCTTGTGCTAGTTCGATGAGGAGGCCGAAACCGACCGTGCCACCGATGACGAGTGCGGCACGCCGGTACGGTCTGTCGCGCTGTCGTGCCGTCGCGTAGGCGAACGCGAACGCGAGCGCCGCATAGGCCGCGAAGTGGAGGCGCTTGTCCCAGAAGGGTGTCGGTGTTGGTGGCCCGGGAACCGCCCTGAGGAGGGAAAAGTAGACTATGGCGCCGAGTACACCGGCAACTCCGAGCCACCTGAGAGGTCTCGGGAGCAGCGGGAACCGGAGTCTTGTCATCTGTTGCGAATCACCCAGATTCTCCGGCCCCCGGTTCGCCGGAGGTCTCCTCAGGGGTAACAGGAGGTCTGAGCGTACGAACCAGCCACCGTCCGCCCTCCGTCTCTGCTACCTTTCTCACCCCTCGATTGACAGTCCCGACACCCGACCTCACTCTAGAGGTCTGCCAGTACGGCTCGATTCGTTCGACGGCCACGTCACCCAGTCTCGTGAGCGTGCCGACAGTGTACGAATCACGCAGGTCGACAACCACACCAACGGGCTCTGGCTCCTTCGTCAACCACTTGTAGGTGGAGGATTCCCGTACCGTTGTCACGACCCGTTCACTCGCCCCCACGAGTCGCGAGTCCAAGAAACCCGCCGAGATTCGGGCAATCGTGGTGCCAATCTGTGAGCGGTTTAGGGACCGCCGGATCTTCATAGGTACCAGCCCACCATCTTCTCCCTTCACCACGTCTTCTTTCATGGCTCAGACAGACACCACGGTCGCACGTATCACGATTGTTCCGAAGTCCAACAAGACGGTGTCACCCTGCCTGAGTGGTGATCCTTTGAACGTGATTCCGGTTGCCGACTCGCGTACCTGAAGTTCGGCGGTGATTGTCACGTCCTTGTTCACCGGATGATCACGGACAAAGACGTTGCCGTCGTTGCTGGTGACCACGACCTGCGTCGGTTCCACATCGACGTTCGAAACGTCGACGATCGTTTCGCCAGCGACCTCCTCGGTCATGTCTCGCTCAATGCCGTTCGCAACATCAGGTTCGACGTTCTCCAGTTCCAACGTGACCGTCCGTGTCGCTTCCGTACCACGCTGTTCGAGTGCGTTCACGCGAACAACACGGCCCTCGAACCCATACTCGTCGGTTCGGAACGGGAGGTCTGCTCCCTCACGAATTTCCTGTCCGGCGAACCGCGGATTTTCGCGTGGCTGGTACGTCCGGTATGTGACGCCGATGTAAGCAAGCCGACCGTCTGAATCGCCGGTCGCGTAAGCATCAATCGTCCGAATACTCGCAACAGTCTGGTCGTTGATAAGATATTCGTCACCGATTTCGAGCTGTGCTAGCGTCTCGCTGTCGAGTTCGGTGCGAACAAGGACGTCCGTCTGTGATACCGGGAGTTCGGTCACGTCGGTTCGAAGAAGCGTCCCGCGGATGTCGAATTCGCCAGTGGTGAGTTGCACCGTCTGACCGAGTCTGACCGGCGTCGCGCCGAAACGAAGCGTGTGCCGGTCCTCATGGGCGAGCAGGTTCGCAACGACGATGACACGACGCTGACCCGAGTCGTCTGTCTCGTAGATCTGGAAGGTCTCTATCGTTGCGATCGTCCGATTGTTCCGTACGACGGTGGTGTTTGCGTCGATGCGTACTGCTTCCTCGGCCGAAACCGTTGTTTCGAGGAGGACACGTGTGTTCTGCAGGTCGAGTTCAGGACTGCTCGAACCCGTCGTGATGATACGCCCCGACGTACTGTACTCCGAGGTCGTGATGGTCAGGTCACGACCGACCCGTGGAGGACCGCCACCGTACGTTATACTGTCGCCGGACCATTCCCCGGTCAGTGACACTCGAACGAGAACCCGTCTATCGTTCCCCTGATCAGTTGTGTATACGTCCGTGACAACTAGCTCCTCCGTTTCGCTGAGGGAGACGGTATCACCTTCCTCGATGAGTGATGAGACATACGCCGGTTGGGCACCGAGGTCGAGTGTGGCATAACGGGTTTCCGTGGTTGGTCGAGGTTTCGAATCGTCGGAGACCACGAACGCGACGCCAGCACCGCTGACCCCAATGACGAGCAGAACGACAAACACGTCAACGACGTTGATAACGCCAAAGAGGTTCCCCTCGTCGTCAAGTATTTCCATCAGAGTCTCACCTGTTCCATGCTGACGAAGCATGCCCATCACTCTGACTAAACGTTTGCGGAACCAGCGGTGAACACTAAAATCGAAGCGTTTTCGTCACCCATTACACTTGTTCCAGTATGGATATCCTCATCACGGGCGGTGCGGGTTTTATCGGCGGAAATCTCGCGGAATCTTTTATCTCTGATGGACACAGTGTGACGGTTCTGGACAGTCTCGAGCCGTTCTACGATACGCGTCTCAAGCAGCACACGATCGATATTTGTGAACAGCGTGCGGTCGAGGGAGATGGTTCGTATCATTTCGTCGAGGGTGACGTACGGGACTTGGAGCTGGTCACCGACCTCGTCGACGATGTAGACTACGTATATCATCAGGCAGCGCAGGCGGGCGTGAGACCGAGCGTGAAGAACCCTCGAAGGTACGACGATATCAACGTCGATGGCACGCTGAACGTACTCGATGCTGCACGTGATTCGGACATCGAACGCGTCGTCCTGGCGTCTTCGTCGTCCGTCTACGGACGACCCGAGTATCTCCCCTACGATGAGTCACATCCGACGATGCCAATTAGCCCGTACGGAGCTTCGAAGCTCGCAGCGGAGCGGTACACCTGCGCGTACAGTGAGGTGTACGATCTCCCCGCAGTTGCACTACGGTACTTCACCGTCTACGGCCCACGGATGCGCCCGAACATGGCGATATCCAATTTCGTTTCGCGCTGTCTGAACGGGAAGCCGCCCGTCGTCTACGGTGATGGGATGCAGACGAGGGACTTCACGTTCATCGACGATGTCGTCGATGCGAACGCCAGATTACTGTCAAAAGACGCAGCGGACGGTGAAGTTCTCAACATCGGGAGCACAGATTCGATAGAAATTCTCACGTTAGCGGAGGAGATTCGTGATCAACTCGCCCCAGAGCAGGATATCGTTTTCGAGGACCAGTACGAAGCAGACGCCGAACACACGCATGCGGACAGCTCAAAAGCCTCGGAGCTACTCGGCTACGACCCGAGCCGAACGATTCGTGATGGAGTCAGCGAGTTCATCGACTGGTATCGAGCGAACCGGAACTGGTACGAACCCCTGGTCCTGGAGGAGTAGGTAATGCGGATACTACGCGTCGCACAGAACCTCTATCCGGAGGTCCCCGGGGGTGGTTCCTATCACGTGCATGCGATGTCACGTGAACAGGCCGCGCTCGGACACGATATCACTGTGGTGACAGTCTCGGGCGACGAGAACCTCCCACGCCGAGAACAACGAAACGGATACACTGTCGTTCGTCAAAGGCCAACTGTGGAGCTGTTAGGAAACGAGATTTCTGCCGGCGTGCATCGGTTCCTGCGAAACGCAGAGGAGTTCGACGTTATTCATGCCCACTCACACCTCTACTTCTCGACAAACCTGGCCGCAATCCGACGTCGACTCGGTGACGTCCCCCTTGCACTCACCAACCATGGTCTCTACAGTCAGAACGCTCCCGAGTGGCTCTTCGATCTATACCTGCGGACGGCGGGACGATGGACGTTCAACCGAGCCGAAGTGGTGTTCTGCTACACCGACGAGGATAAACGACGTGTCCAAGACCTCGGGGTCAGGTCACGGGTCGAGGTGGTGGCCAACGGCGTCGATACAGACCGTTTCAGACCGGACGGCGAGAGTAGTGACCGAATCGCCCACGACGGGCCAGTAGTGCTGTTCGTCGGTCGATTGGTCGAGGGGAAACGGCCGAGAGACGCCGTCGAGGCTGTTTCGAGACTGTCAGACGAGATGAACGCGAAGCTGTATGTGGTGGGCGATGGCCCCCTGCGAAAGGAGATAGAAGGGCTGGCGGGAGAGAATGTAGAGTGTCTTGGGCAAGTGCCGTACGAAGAAATGCCGGCAGTGTTCCGGGCAGGCGACGCATTGGTCTTGCCCAGCAGGGCTGAAGGACTACCCAGAACGGTACTGGAGGCGATGGCGTCGGGCGTACCCGTAGTCGTGAGTGAATTAGAGCAGGTCGCACCTATCGCAGAGAGAGGGGGAGTCACGGTTCCCGTTGGGGACGTGGACGGGTTCAGTGACGGGATCAGAACAGTCCTCCAAGATGGACACCAGGACCCCCGGCCGGTCATCGAGCAACGATTCGACTGGGCAGACACGGTTGCGAACACGACAGCGGTCCTGGAGGAACTGGCCCACTAGTTCTCTCTTCGGCACGACGGAGGTCAACAGCGCGTTGGCTTACCGGTCACAGATGCGCGAGCTAATACGGTGAGTCGGAACTCCCAGACCGTCGATACACCGCCGTCGGCAAGACGGCTACATGCGAGCGGACAGTGGCCGTTACTGGAGGTAGCCGAGGTCCTCAAGTCGGCTCTTGGTATCTCCGTCGATGGTGACTTCGGAGCCATCGGGAGCATGGTCGAACGACAGGAGCCACTCGTCCAGTGCCTGATCCAGTTCCGAACGAACTTCCGTCCGCGTGTCGGCCAAATTGGTGCCCTCGTCCGCGTCTTGCTCGATGTCGTACAGTTCTTGAGACCCCCGAGATCCACGGATGTACTTGAACCGGGACGTACGGATGGTACGGAGCGACCGGTCGTACCGCCGGACATCGTCTGAGAGTTCGCCGACGCGTTCGCTCAACGCCTCCATCGACGGCTGTGGCGCGAGATACTCTGCGAACGCGTACTCACGTGTCTCCTGAGACCCGGGGTGGAACGAGATGCCCTGGAACTCCTTCCCCCTGTTCGAGGCGTCGATATCTAAAGCGTCAAGCAGTGTCGGAGCGACGTCAACGAGCTGCACGAGGTCGTCGACGCGACCAGTTCCGAATGGCCCACCATGGATGAACAGGGGCACACGCAGGACCGGATTGTAGAGTGCATACTGGTGGTCCATCAGGCCGTGGTCGCCGATATACTCACCGTGGTCGCTCGTCACGACGAAGACGGTTTCCTCCCACTCACCGGCAGATTCGAGCATCTCCACGACGCTCTGAATCTTCTCACCGAGGTAGGATATCTCAGCACGGTAGAGGGCACGGAGGATCTCGAAATCGTCGTCCGACATCTCGATGTTGTCTGTGATGTACCCCCAGGCGTCCTGGTTCACCGTCATCGCCTCCTCGAATGAAACCCCGGTCGGAAGGTGCTGTTCGGCGTGGTCCTTCGGTGGCCGGTACTCCAGATGCGGCTCCAGATAGTTGATGAAGAGGAAGAACGGCCGAGAACGGTCCCTGTCAGCGAGCCACCCCTCGACCCAGTCGTTCGTGCGGCTGGCCCCGTCGTCCTCGTTCTTCCGCAAGAACTGCCCGTAGACAGCATTGGCCAGATTGGTTGCCGGGTTCCCATCGAATAGTGCCTTCAGTGCGCCCCACAGTTTGCTCATGCCTTCCTCCTCCCGGGCAACCCTCCCGAGGTCGGTCTCGGACTGGACATACTGCCAGGTCTTGTAGAACGTCTCGAACCCACGGGCGAAGCCGAACTCTTCGCTGATCCAGGTGTTGTTCGAGACCGCGACCGTTTCGTACCCGTTGTCCGAAAGAATCTCCGCGAGCACCGGCAGTCGGTCGTCCAGGCGCTTATGTCCCGCGTGGGCACCGTGTTTCGATGGATACGTACCGGTGAAGAGGGAGGCGTGAGAGGGCAGTGTCCACGAGGTGGTCGCGGTGGCATTCGTGTACATCTGGCCGGATTCGGCGAGCTCTGCAAAAATCGAGTTCCCGGACTCCACGAACTGCTCGAGTGTCGTCGCTCTGGCCGTGTCCATCACGATCAGAACGACGTTGTGCTCCATCATTTGTAGCCGAGTGCACTGAGTCGTTCCTCGACACCCTGATGGTCGTCGAAGTCCGGGATTTCGACGCCGGCAGAGGTCGACTCGATCTTCCTGAGACGGTCGTCCAGAGCCGTGGTAAACTGGTCGAGAGACTCGCTATCCGCGAGGTTCTGTTGCTCGGCCGGGTCTGTGGTCAGGTCGTAGAGGTAGTGCTCGTCCTCCTTCCCGTCGTACAGGTACTTCGTCTCCGCCGTCCGGAACCCGAACCTGAGGTGGTCCTCGCCCCGCATCTCCTTCTCGGTGACCACCATATCGTAACTGGGGTCGTCTCCTTCGAGGACCGGGAGAAGCGATTCCCCCTCGATCCGCTCTTTCATCTCGGGAGCGAGCTCCGCATCGGCGATATCGAGCATCGTCGGGAGGATATCGATCGTCCTGACGAGGGTATCGACCGTCGCCGGTTGCTCGATGTCCGCGCTCTCGGGGAACTGTACGATCAGCGGGACGTGTGTGAGCTCGTCGTACGGCAGGTTCCCGTGTCCGTATCGGCCGTGTTCCGTGAACTCGTCTCCGTGGTCCCCGACGAGTATCACGACCGTGTCGTCCAGCTGTCCCCGGGAGTCGAGTTCGTCGAGGAACGAACCGAGCTCGCGGTCGAGATACCGGACTTCCTTCCTGTAGTTCTCCCAGAGCTCCTCGTGCTCTTCATCGGTGACCTGCTCGGGAGTGTTCACCGCCGCTTTCCGCCAGAGACGCTCCGCACGGAACTTGTTCCGGTAGGTGAAATCGTCGCCGGGGAGATACGGGCCATGCACGTCCATATACTGGGTCCAGAGGAACCACGGTTCACTCTTCTCCGAGATCCAGTTCCGGAGGTGCTCGTTGACCGTCTCGATCGGCATGTACGGTGTTCGACGGAGGACCCGGGCGAACTTGTTCGCGTACCGGAGCAGGTCGTCGGGTGCTCGTTCGACGATGCCGTCAGCCTCGAAGGGGAGGATGTTCTCCTCGAAGGTATCGAAGCCGCGGTGGAAGTTGCGGAGGCGGGAGACGTTCGGATTCGAGTGTATCGCACCGGTCGTGTAGCCGTTGCGCTGGAACTGCTCGGCCATCGTCGGCTGCTCCTCCTCGAGGTACCAGTGGCCGCCATAGTCGAGGGGGTACCGTCCTGTCAGCATCGCGGTCATCGACGGCGCAGTGCTGACACCCTGCGCGAAGCAGTTGGTGAACTCGACGCCGTTGTCCGCGAGCCGGTCAATATTCGGGGTTGGAAAATCGGACTCCCGGGCAGTGTCGTATCGGATAGAATCGACGACAAGAAAGAGGACGTTAGGCTGGGTGGGCATTACCGGGGAGATGTAGGCACGACGCATAAAGAGATTACTAATCCCGTCAACGAGACATGGGATGTAACAGTTCGTCGTTCTGCGATTTTGACCGCCGGTTCATGTAGCCCCTTATCCGAGAGCCAACGGTGATACTCTCATCACATTGTATAGACATGCACCACACAACGGCCCAAGGCCGAGTCGTGGGCTTTGACTCTGCAAATTAAACCGAATCCCTCTTGGTAGTACGATAGCCCCCGTGAATTGGCTGTGTTCCAGTCGAATCCGAGACAGGAACAACTGTGCCTCTTAATTCGACCGTCCTATTTCTGGAAGACGAATATTTACGCCGAGCCGTGAGGCTCCTATCACCCCGAGCAGCAGGAGAATAGGGACGAACTGGATGCGACGCCGAACCGCCGCGCCATAGTTCATCTCGACTATCGAGTATGTGAGCACGCCGAGCACGAGGTACGTAAGCAGTAGCGTGAGGAATGCGGGGTCGTCACTGAGAGTGCCGATTCCGCGCCTCGCGAGAACGGTCATTGCAAGTAGACCAAACGCACTCACACCAACGACCGTCTCTGTTACTCCGGACGCCTGCCACGGGAACGGTGTATACAGGAAATACACCACCTTCAATGGTGCATAAAGCACGATATCTAACCATGTCTCGTAGTGGAGGTCAGTGAGATACGCTGAAGAGCCCCGGGCGCGGGACTGTGCGAATGCGTCGATAGCGGAGGGCGACAGTGTGCGACCATACCCCGTAAACGAGTGGAAATTCAGGGCGAAGAAGACCAAGAACGGAATGGTTGCAAGAGCCGAGACAGCGATGTACTGCGGCCTGTGACGAGCCCGTATCAGAAACAGCGTCCCCAGAAGTGCGGCAACCAGGACCAGGTTCTCTTCTCGAAGGATAGCCATTATCGGGACTGCGAGACCTGCGACAAGCACTGATTGCTTGCTGAACGAATCTAACCACTGGACCGTTGCCCAAAGAAACGAGAGCAAGACGATCGCAGCCAGAACCTCTCGCTGTATGACCACCGACCGATACACGAACGTCGGCCAGAAGAGGACAGTTGCCGCAGCAGTAGTCGCAACTCGTCTACTCACGGCACGCTGTGCCAAGATGAAGATGAGATATCCGACAGCTAGACTGAACACTGCGATGGCGAATCGACCGACGAGCATCGCATCACCGAGAATAACGTAGAACGGTGCAAGCAAGTGTGCAACGAACGTCCGCATCGCTGTGATACTCGTTATTGCGCTGAAGAGGTCACCGGTCGTCCAAGCTGCTGCGAGCGCACCTGCACGTTCATGATGACCAGTAACAATCGGCGGTGTCGGAAGGACGCCAACAATTGTATCACCAACGATTACCGAGAGCCGAAACAGGAGAGCAGCAGCAAAGACCGTCACGAGGTAGTTTTTCAGTCGGTATGCGAGCACGCCGATGAAGAGGACGACGACACCGACAAACAGTACCGCGAAAGTCGGTGGGAGAACGAAGAGAACGGCGAGTAGGATTGCGGCCAGTCCAGTGAGCTGTATTGTTTGAGCCGGCCTCAAGACTGAAACAGTCCTACTCATCTCATTATGTCTGTCCAAATAGTGGCCCGTCCCTAATTAGAAGGTTTCGGCTGATTGAGGTACACTGCAACTACTGTGGCCCGGACGGTGATAGGAACTCTCAACTATCCCCGGGAATGCGTGGATACTAACGGAGGCCAGGAGCGAACGGATGCCCCGACACAGGTGGTCTCTCTACGAACCGTATGTCCTCAAGAGTCGGAGTGGAGTGACTGTACCGGCGTATCCCAGAGGACAGGAGAGTTGCAAGTGTTCAACCGGTGACGGTCTCAACGGCACCCGCGAGAAAGAACCCACATAATGAAGGCTTCGACAACGTCCATCCTCCAGTTCGTCCTACGAGTATTTTCGGCTGTGCTCGGTGCAGTGGCCACGATCGTGTTCGCGCGCATCCTCGGTGCGGAAGCACTCGGCACGTACGTCCTCGCACTGAGTCTCATCGTCTGGCTCGAACTCGTCTCGAGTGCCGGACTCGGCCCGGCGCTGGTCAAGCGAATCAGCGAGGGAACCGAACAGGACAAATACTTCTTCACGGGGGTCACGATACAGCTCTCGCTCACTGGGTTGGTCCTCGTCCTGCTATTCGCATTCCGAACCTGGGTCACCGAGTACGTGGGCGCAGATGTCACCGTCTTCATTGCGGTGATTCTGGTGTTGCGAGTGTGTCATCTCGCGTTCGACGCGGGTCTCCGCGGTGAGAACCGGGTGGCGACAGCGTCTATACTCCGTTTTGGCGAGCGTACGACCCGTCCCCTCACCCAGATCGGACTTGCCGTTCTCGGTGCCACCCTCGCCGGGCTGCTCGTCGGCTACATCGCCTCAATGCTGCTCGCGGTGGTAGTTGGGGCACTCCTCATCGGTAATCGGCTCACCGCCCCGACCCGCGAACACGCTGCGAGCCTGCTCGCCTTCGCGAAGTACTCGTGGATGGGGTTCCTCCGCTCACGCGCAGCCCGGTGGATGGACACCATCGTTCTCGGGTTCTTCGTCTCGAATACGCTGATCGCAGTGTACGAGGCGGGATGGACGTTGACGTTGTTCCTCTTCTTGGCCAGTGACTCCCTCAGCAACACGTTGTTCCCGAAGGTGAGCGAGCTCGCGGAGAACAACGAACTGGAACGCATTCGCGAGGTTACGGAGACCGGTCTCGCATTCGTCGGCGTCATCGTGATTCCGGGAGTCGCCGGCTCCTGGCTGCTCGGTGCAGACCTCCTCAGGTTCTTCGGACCGGACTTCGTACAGGGACAGCAGGTACTTCTCGTTCTCGTCCTTTTCGCGCTCTTCATCTCCTACGAACGGCTCATGATAACGATACTGAACGCGCTCAACCGTCCGGACCTTGCGTTCCGCGTGAACCTCTGCTACGTGGTCTGCAATCTCATCGGAAATGTCGTTCTCGTCACGGAGTACGGATTGATCGGCGCGGCCGTCGCGACATCCGGCTCCGGACTGGTGTCGACAGCACTGGCACTCTACTACCAGCGACAGGTTCTCGACTTCCAGATGCCGTACGGCGAGATACTGAAGCAGGCAATCGCGGCCGTGGCGATGAGCGCGGCGGTCGTCATCACCGACAACGCAATCGCGATGTTCCCGTACTGGTTCGTCCTCGTGCCAGTGTTCGTCGGCGCTTTCACGTACGGTGTGTGCCTGTTGACGCTCTCGTCGATGGTCCGCGAACGGACGTGGCGAATCGTCGGTACCGTCGGGGCGAGAGTGTAGCTCCGGCCGCCGTGGTCGCTTACCGGTACGCGTCGAGTTCTTCGTCGAGGGCGGCGACGACGCGGTCCTGATCAGCATCAGTCATACTGTGGGCGATTGGGAGGGTGAGAAGGTTGTCCTGGAGTCCCGCGGAGGCGTCCAGCGACCCGACACGCTTTGCGTCGCCGAACGCCTCGGTCAGGTGGAGTGCGTACGTCCCAATCTGCGTCTCGATGTTGCGGTCGCGCATCGCATCGAGGATCTGGTCACGTGTGTTCTCATCTCCTGCCTCGATGTACACACAGTACGCTTGGAAGACGTGTTCTGATGCCTCGGGGACGAACGGTGCGCGCACACCATCGATGTCCGCGACCAAATCTGTGTACCGCTCTGCAAGGGACTGTCGCGTCCCGATGATGTCGTCGCGTTTCTCCATCTGTGCGACCCCGACAGCAGCGAGGATATCGCTCATCCGGTAGTTGGACGCACTCGCGCGACGGAACCCAACATCAGGGTCGGAGGGGACGGTCCCGAAGTTCTTGATTTCTCGAATCGCGCGTTCGAGATCGTCGTCGTCGGTCGTGATCATGCCACCTTCACCAGTTGTCAGGACCTTCCGCGGATGGAAGCTGAACACGCTCGCATCGAACTGCGAACCCGTCTGCCCTCCGTCGTAGGCTGCACCCGCTGAGCACGCGGCGTCCTCGACGACGGCGAAATCGTACTCGTCCTGCAGACGTCGGAGTGGGGCGGGGTCGAGCGGCTGACCGCCCCAGGAGACGGGAATGACGGCACCGGTTTCCTCCCCGACGGCACTCTCGAGCGCGTCGTGATCGATGTTGTACGTGTTCTCGTCAACGTCCACGAGGACTGGTGTGGCACCGCGGTGTGCGACGACGTTCGCCGTCGCGGGGTGGGTGAAATCCGGAACGACGACTTCGTCCCCCTCCCCGATGTCGAGCGCCTCGAGAACAGCGTCCAGACCGGTCGTACACGAGGTAATGGTGATACCGTGTTCGGCGTCCACGAACGAGGAGAAACTCTCCTCGAACTCGTCGGAGTACGGTCCTTGAGTCATATATCCCGACTCCAGAACGGCCTTCACGTTCTCCAGCTCTTCGTCACCAACGACGGGCTCAATAAGCGGAATAGAGTCTTCCATAGCAGAGACGTTGAGTAACGTTCGTAAATACATGTTGATGGATTTCGAAACCTCTTATTGTACGGTCGCATATCCTGATGTAGCTACCCTATGGCGCTGAGAGTCTCTTCGTTCGAAGACGATTTGTCTGGACTGACGATAGCGGTGTATGGCCTCGGAAAGATGGGTCTCCCATTGGCGTCCGTGCTTGCAGACTCTGGTGCATCAGTCGTCGGTGTCGATATCGATGAAACCATCGTCGAACAGGTGAATGACGCTGAGTGCCCCATCGATGGCGAGCCACAAGTACCCGAGCTCGTGGCGACGCACGCTGGCGACCGGTTGACTGCAACCTCAGATTGTGTCGATGCTGCAGAGAGGGCCGATGTGATGATTGTCCTCGTACCGACACTCGTCGACGACAGTGGTAACCCAGTGCTCGATGCCATCCTCGAAGCGGCTCGAGACATCTCTGCTGGGGTCTCTTCCGGAGACCTCGTTATTCTGGAGAGCACAGTCCCTCCCGGAACGACTGCCGGCCCGTTCGCAGAGGCGCTCGAATCCGAGACAGAACTGCGTGCCGGGGAGGACTTCGGGATCGCGCATTGCCCAGAGAGAACGTCGTCTGGCCGTGTCGTCGCCGACCTGACGTCTTCGTACCCCAAAATCGTTGGCGGGACCACATCGAAAGCAACTGACAGTGCGACTGCGATCTACGACGCCATCAACGAGAAAGGTGTCCGTCCACTGGAGAGCGCCACCGCAGCAGAAGCAGTGAAGGTATTCGAGGGAGTGTATCGAGACGTTAACATCGCACTCGCGAACGAACTTGGGAAAGCGTGTGAGGAGTGGGGGCTCGATTCAAAGACCGTATTCGACGCAGCAAACAGTCAGCCGTACTGTGATATTCACGTTCCAGGGGTCGGCGTCGGCGGCCACTGCATCCCCGTATATCCACATTTCGTCATGAACCAGGCCTCGGAGACCCCGCTGGTCGAGACCGCTCGCACCGTTAACCTCGGAATGCCGACGCATACCGTCGATGTCCTGCAAGCTCTCCTCGCAGAGGAAGGTCGAGAAATAGAGACCGCTCGCGTGCTTGTCCTCGGGTTAACGTACCGTGCTGGCGTGAACGAGCTCAGATATGCACCGGCACTCGAGGTGATCTGGGAACTCAACGAACGTGGTGCGAACGTACACGCGCACGATCCGCTACTGTCTGCCGACGAAATCCAAGAGTGTGCGGCGACACCAGTTGCAGACCCAGAGGGTGACTACCAGTTTGACGGCGTCGTCCTTGCGACGGGACACGACGAGTATTGCGACCTCAACCTCGGCGCGCTCCACGAGCAGATGCGAACTCCGACACTCGTCGACGGTCGGCGGTTCTTCGAGACTGAAGACTTATCATCGTTCACTGCTGCGGTCATCGGAAACGGCCGCCTCAACCGACCTGGTCTCGATTCGTAGATCCCAGCTTTCCCTCTTCTGCCACCGCTCCCACGCCCAATATTTTCGATCCAAATAAAGACAAGTGTCAGTTGGAAGACGTCAACGGCTCACGTATAATACGACTCAAGCGCAAGAGGGCCTTTAGCTCCATTCACGATAAATGTCTGGTACCATATTTCCAGTGCAACGACCTTCCACAACATCTTGTAGTGGGGCGTGAGTGCTCGGTGTGGACGTCTATCGAGGAGGTTGTCCACATACGATTCGTCGACGAACCCATCATTAACAACGTGTGCGTCGTTGAGGATGAGTCGTGCCTCGTCCAGGAGTTCAACCTTCGCGAACTCGAACGTCGGCATCGTGAATCCCTGCTTATCCTTTTCGAACACGGATTCCGGAAGGTACTCTCGCATCGCATTTCGAAGCACCTGTTTGCCAACCTGAGCCTTCGAGGAACCACCGAACTTTTCCGAGAGGGGGAGGGAAAACGCGAGGTCAATGAGTTCGTTATCTAGGAACGGGACACGCGATTCTAGCGAGTGTGCCATGCTCATACGGTCCTCAACGAAGAGGAAGTCGTTCGGAAGCTTCACTGTGAAGTCCCACTGGAGCGCTCGCTCTCGAAGGTCTGTGTCACCGTCGACACGGACGTCCGAAAGCCGTTCACGTATCGTCTCTGTCGGTGACTCCTGCCCGACGAGTTCCTCCGCGAACACACGGGCGTCATAGAACTCGTCGTCGCCCAGAACGTCCGAGCTGTTCAGTAACAGGTACAGTTGCGCCGGGTCATCGAGATGCTCGAGCGTTCCGACCTCCTCAAGCACGTGGTCGTTCTCGAGCGGCCCCTCTGCGAGCTGTGCTGCTCTCACCTTTGCAGCACGTTCAGTTACTGCGGCCGTCCCACCGCCGTGGGATGCTCGAATCGTCTCTAACTCCTTCAGTTGATTATACCGATAGACGTACCCGCCAAACAACTCGTCTGCGCCAAGGCCACCCAGTGCAACCGTTACATTCTCGCTCATCTTCTGGGCGACATAATACGGGTAGAGGTTGCGTTTCGGTTCACCTGCGTACCAGATCATCTCGGGAAAGTCAGACATGAAGTCACCCCCGATGGTAATCTCATGATGATTCGTCCCGAAATGCTCGGCTACAGCACGTGCGTCAGCACTTTCATCCCACTTGCTATCGGCGAACGCCATACAGAACGTATGTATCGGCTCGTCAGAGATCTCGTCCGCAAGCGCCACAACGCTACTCGTGTCAAGACCACCGGATAAGTAAAATCCGATAGGCACATCGCTCATGAGCTGTCGCCCGACCGCGCGACGGAGAGTATTCCGGACCGCCTGTGTTGGGTTTGTCGGCGGCGACGACGGGACGTCAGCGAGGGTCCAGAACTGATGTTCTGTGGATTTGTAGCCCGCGTTAGTTAGCTGAACGTCAACGTAAGTCCCCGGTGGAACCGGAGAGATTCCCTCAAACAGTGAATCCTTCGAAGGCGAGTAACGTAGCTGCAAAAAGTACCGAAGTGCATCCCTGTCGACGGCAGGTTCGACGAGTCCGCTTTGAAGAAACGCTTTGGGTTCGCTTGCGAATGCGAGCGAATCTCCGAGGTCGGTGATGTAGAGCGGCTTAATTCCCGCCCGGTCCCTGGCGAGCAGCAATCGGTCTCGGGTCTGATCGTAGATCGCGACACCGAACATCCCGTTCAACTGCTCGAAGAAGTCGGTACCGTATTCTTCGTACCCGTGGACGAAAACCTCGGTATCTGTGTCGGTCGAGAACGTGTGACCACGTGCACGGAGGTCTGCACGGAGCGACGGGAAATTGAATATCTCACCATTGAACACGACTGCGACGTCTCCGTCCTCGTTGTATATCGGTTGATCGCCGCCCTCAACATCGATTACACTGAGGCGCTGATTCGCGAGCGTGACACGCTCGTCCTGGTGGACGCCAACATCGTTAGGGCCGCGATGCGTCTGGGAAGTCGACATTCGCTCCACTGCCCGAGGACGCTCAGCTCCGACGACTCCACAGATACCACACATCAGTCTTCTATGCGGGGTTCGATCCACTCGTAGGTCTGTTCGAGCCCCTCCTGGAGCGACGTGTTGGGGACCGTTCCAAACAGTGTCTCGCATCTCGACATATCGGCGTAGAAATCATCAATCTCATCTGGACGTTCGGGCTTACGTTCGATTTCAGGGTCGACATCGACCACATCCGCGACCAGTTCGATAGCTTCGAGAATCTCCGTCTCCATACCCCGCCCCATGTTCACGACTTCGTTTCGCACATCACCTTCGAGTCCTTCGACGATGAGTTCGGTAATGTCCCGGACGAAGATGAAGTCCCGCGTCTGGGAGCCATCCCCGGTCACGAAGACTCCGTCTCCCCGGGCGAGTCGGGACATCACAACCGGAATTAGCGCACCGGAATCTTCGGGCTGATACGGGCCGTAGACGTTGAAGAACCGGAATACAAGATAGTCGAGATCGTACAGATCGTTGTACACCTCGAGGTACTCCTCGACTGCGTGTTTCGCGACCCCATACGGCGATTGTGGTGACGCAGGGTGGTCCTCGGAGACGGGGACCTCTTCCACTTCACCGACGAGGGACGATGCGGAAGAGAAGAAAATCTTGTCGACGTCGTGCTCTCGAGCCGCATCTAGAACGTTGAGTGTCCCACCGATGTTGATGTCGGCGTTCAGCTTCGGGTCTTCGGTGCTAGCCGGGAGAGGATGGGCCGCGAGGTGAGCTACCGAGTCGACATCCTCCAGAGCATCGCTCACGGCGTCGGCGTCGGTGATATCGAGTTCGTGGAAAGAAATATTGTCTGCATCATGATTTACCGGTTTGATGTCGCACGCACGCACTTCGTGTTCGGTTTCCGAGAGTTCATCCAACAGGTTCCGTCCAACAAAGCCAGAAGCACCGACAACAGCGATTTTCATGGCTACAGTTTCGGTAGACAATCAATAAATTTGCTTCGGTCGAAGAGTGACCAGTTGGATATCCGGTTAGGATCTTTCTAAAGAGGGAGACCAGAGAGGGTTTGTCTTTCGACGTATCTTTCATGGTTGCCTCAGTACCCCGTCCACATGGAAGACGATGCTGAGCAACCAAATGGAGTCACAGTCCACGCCGGGGCTACGTTAGGTGTCTCATATGACACCGATTCCGAGGCACCAACGGTCGGTGAAGGAAGCGTAATCCGGTCGGGGACGATTCTCTACAACGACGTTACGATTGGTAAGCGACTCCAGACAGGCCATCATGCGCTCATCCGTGAACAGACGGTCATCGGAGACGACAGCCTCGTCGGGACACAGACTGTGATCGATGGGGAGACTGATGTGGGAGACAGCGTGAGTATGCAGACTGGAGTCTACATCCCACGCAACACGACCATTGGTGACCGTGTCTTTCTCGGACCGAAAGCGACCCTACTCAACGATATGTTCCCGGTGCGCTCTGACTACGAGCTGACTGGCCCTACACTTCGGGACGATGTCTCGGTTGGTGCGAACGCCACGATCCTTCCGGATGTCACGATTGGAGAGAATGCGTTTATCGCCGCCGGCGCGGTGGTGACAGAGGATGTTCCACCACGAACACTCGCCGCGGGAGTCCCCGCAACCCACCAGACACTCCCCGAGGAGCTCACCGGAGGGAACGACCTGTGATACCCATAGCGAACCCCGAGATATCCGACGCCGCAAAACACGCCGTCGGTGATGTCCTCGACTCGGGGATGATCGCAGACGGTGACGTTGTTCGGGAGTTCGAGACCGCCTTCGCCGAGTACGTGGGTGTCGAACACGCCATCGCGACCTCGTCCGGAACCACCGCGCTCCATACGATGCTCGAAGCGGCTGGAATCGGAAGCACAGACGCCGTGTTGACCTCGCCGTTCTCGTTCGTGGCCAGTGCGAACGCCGTCGTCCACGCGGACGGGACGCCCGCGTTCGCCGATATCAATCCGGAGACCTACAACCTGTCCCCGCACGCAGTCCGCGATGTACTCGACCGACGAGACGGTATCACTGCACTGATGCCCGTCCATCTGTACGGACTCCCCGCAGCAATGGACGAGATGCGGTCCATCGCCGACGAGTACGACCTCCAGCTATTCGAGGACGCTGCCCAGGCACACGGAGCCACGTTCGACGGCGACCAAGTCGGCGCACTCGGTGACGCCGGTGCCTTCTCCTTCTATCCGACTAAGAATATGACGACGGCCGAAGGCGGGATGATTACGACCGACGACGATGAGATTGCCGCTCGTGCACGTCAACTCATCAATCACGGTCGAACCGACACGTACGAGCACGCGTTCGTCGGATACAACTTCCGGATGACGAACGTCCAGGCGGCAATCGGTCTGGAGCAGCTCTCACGGCTGCCGGACTGGGTGGAAGCACGGCAAGAGAACGCCCGCCGTCTGACCAGTGGTCTGTCGGAGACAGCTCTCGTCACCCCGACCATGCCCGAAGATCGAACGCACGCCTTCCACCAGTACACCGTTCGCACCACCGAACGTGAACGCATGAAGACTGTTCTGGACGATGCAGGCATTGGGTACGGCATCTACTACCCGAAGCCGATACCGGAACAGCCGGCATACGGACACGAGGAACGCTATCCAGAGGCCAGTCGTGCGAGTGAGACCGCGATCTCGCTTCCCGTACATCCCAACGTCGACCCCACTGACGTAGACCACATAGTGGAAGTACTCTCGCGAGAAATCGGAGCCTAATGACCGCAGATCCGATTCCGGTCGCCGTCGTCGGCGCGGGCAATATGGGGGCGAATCACGTTCGCGTGTACGACGACCTCCCCGAAACGGAGCTGGTCGAGGTCGTCGAACCGGACGAAGAGCTTGCGTCCGCTATCCGCGACTCCTACGACGTCACCGTCTACGACGATATCTCGGAGATCTCTACGGCAGCGGCCGCGAGTATCGTCGTCCCGAATCATCTCCACGAATCGGTAGCCGTCGAGGCCATGGAGAACGGAATGGACGTACTTATCGAGAAACCGCTCGCGCTGACCATGGAAGGCTGTCGTGCCATCGCCACCGCCGCCTCGAAGCACGATGCCATCGTCCAGGTCGGACACATCGAGCGGTTCAATCCGGCGGTGGAGACCCTGAAAGAGATCATCCGCGACGAAGACGTCATCAGCATCGAGGCACACCGCCTCGGTCCGTTCAACGAACACTTAACCGATGTGAGCGTCGTCTTCGACCTCATGATCCATGATCTCGACGTGATCGTCGATCTGGTAGGCGATGTTCCACCTCGAATCAGCGCAGTGGGCACGACCGCACGGTCCGACGAACTCGACTACGTTGTCGCGACTCTCGACTTCGACTCCGACATCGTCGCGACCGCGACGGCCAGTCACGTGACACACGGGAAGGTCAGGAAGCTCTCTGTCACGACGCAAAACTCGTACATCACCCTGGACTATCAGGAACAGAACCTCACCATTCAACGTCGTGGGACCGACGAGATGAAGTCTATCTACGGTTCCAGTGGTTTCCGGACGGAAACCATCACAGAGACGCCGTTCATCAGGAACCGCGAGCCGCTCAAGCAGGAACTCGAGCACTTCGCGAACTGTGTTCGAACACGAAATCAGCCGCGGGTAGGCATCGAAGACGGTGAACGTGCGATGGAGCTCGCATCCGCGGTCGTCTCGAACGTCGGTGACGACCGTCTCCAGTAGGATCCGACCCGAAGAGCACCACAAATGTCCGAAAAACAGAAGCGAGGCGAGGAGGTGACACGCCGATCGGTAGAAGCGCGTCTGGCCACGCAGTTCGATCGGGAGCACTGTGTACTCGTCGGCAGAGCAACGACTGGCCTGATGCTGTTATTCAACGCATATGAGGTCTCTGGCGACGTTATCTTCCCAGCATACACCTGCCCATCGCCTGTGTACGCCGCGTTGTATGCCGATGCGACACCGCAGTTCTGTGACGTTCGTTCGGACTACACGATCGACCCGAAGTCCCTCGAATCGATGATCTCCGAGAACACCGATGCGGTCGTCCCCATCCACATGTTCGGACATCAGGCAGCGATGGACGAGATCAGATCCATCGCCGACGAGTACGACGCGCTCGTCCTCGAGGACGCGTGCCAGTCCGTTGGAACGATGCCGAACGGCGACCCTCTCGGATCCTTCGGTGACGCCTCCATCCTCAGCTTTGGGGCCGGGAAACCTATCGACGTGGGTACAGGCGGCGCGGTCCTCACTGACGACGAAGCGACCGCGACGACCGTCCGCAAACTCGAGCAGCAGATCCCCGTGCGAGACGATGACCGGCTCGAAGTACTGTACGACCACTACAGGGAACTCTACTATGCCATCGAAGATCTCAAGGAGGTAACCGAGACCGCCCACCAGTTGTTCGAGCCGTTCCCCTCCGTGTTCAGGGAGCTGTACGTACGGGGCACGACGGACGAGCTTCCCGGGCACGTCTCACCGACCCTGAACGAGCTCGAGGACGAGATCGCGGCTCGGAAGGCGAACGCAGACCGCTACCGGAACGAGCTCGAAGACCCCCGAATCACACATCCGGACCCGAAAGACGGGACCGTCTACTACCGGTACAGCATCCGACTTCCGACCCGGGAAGTCAGAGATTATATAGTAACGTACCTGCGAGAGAGAGACATCCACGTGAGTACGCTCTACGAGACTATCCACCGACGGTTCGGTTCCGAGGCAGACGTTCCAACCGCCGAACGGCTCGCTGATGAGACCCTGAATCTCTGGGTCACGAGCGACGTCAGTGAATCGTACGTCACCCGCTGCTGTGAAACCATCGCGAACGCACTCGCGGAGTACGACACGCATGACACAGAATAGCCTCTTGATCCTCGGAGCTGGCACCTCGTACGTCGACCTGATTCGAGGAGCGAGCGACGTTTGTAGCCACGTCGTCGTGACCGATCAGGACGAGACCGCGCCAGGGTTCGCCGCCGCTGACGACAGCGAACCAGTCGACATCATGGACATCGATGGGACACGGGAAGTCGCCGAGATGTACGGCGTCGACGGTGTCCTTCCCGTGAATGACTACGGTGTTCGGACTGCTGCAGTCGTGTCCGACGAACTCGATCTGCCGGGAATCAAACCGTCCGTCGCCAGTCGATGCATCGATAAAGCCGAGATGCGCCGACAGTGGGAGAAGGCGGGTCTCTCTCAACCCGACTTCGAGGTTGTCACCACCCTCGAAGGCGCCCACGAAGCGTTCGACTCCATCCCCGGTACGACCGTGTTCAAACCAGCGGACAGCACTGGTGGTGGCAGTCGCGGTGTCTCTATCGTCGAGGACGCGTCCGAAGTCGCCGACGCCTTCTCGTTCGCCCAGTCACCGTACGACGATGACGAACGCATCATCGTCGAAGAGATGGCCGTCGGCTCCGAACACAGCATCGAAGTCGTCACCGTACCGAACGACGATCCAACGGTCGTCGCGATCTCCGATAAGGAGAAGACGCCGCTCCCCTACCGAGTCGACAAGAGCGTCATCTACCCGACAAAGAGCGAAGCGCGCCAGCAGATAGCCGATGCCGCAATCGATGCCGTAGATGCACTGGGCATCGATTTCGGTGCTGCACACGTCGAGCTCGCGTACACCGACGAGGGTCCGAAGCTGTTCGAACTCGGAGCTCGATGCGGTGGAGGTGCTACCGCCGATCCGATCGTTCCCGCTGTCACCGGCATACCATACTTCCAGAACATCGCGAAGCTCTACTCGGGCGACACTGACGTCGACTTCGAGCCGAAGAAACGCGACGGTGTGACGTACCGGTTCCTGACACCGGAACCGGGTATCCTCGAATCGGTCTCCGGCGTCGATACCGTGCGGCAACGTGACGACGTACTCTCGTGCCGTATCTGGATAGAGCCCGACGACACGATTGAACCCGTCAAGGAAGGGCACGACAGATGCGGCTCCGTTATCACGCACGGCCCGACCCGTGACTCCGCGTACCAGTCGGCGGAGGAGGCAGAATCCCTCCTCGAGTTCCACATCAAAGATGAGTGACAATCGCTACAGACTGAGCACGACAGTCGAACCGTTCATGAAGACGACCCGCGAGAACAACGGGTACGCGACGTCGTACGCACAGATTCGCGTGCACCACGGAACCCACGCGGACTTCCCGCCGCACGTCGGCCTTGACGGCGGTCCGAGGTGGGATCTCTCGGGGGACGCACGAATCTTCACGACCCCGACCCCGGACCCTGCTGCCCTCCGGCCGGTATCGTTTTTCGACATCGGTGCAACCCAGATTCCCGAGGACACCATCGACGCTCTTCTGGTGAACGATGTCGAGGTCGTCGGCACCAGCCACGACAGGGTTGGTGGCCTCGAAGCCCACGAACGACTACTGGAGGACGATGTCGTTATCGTCGAAAACCTCGTGAACCTGTCCGACCCACCAACTGCAGACGGTTACGTACACTGCTACGCACTCGTGATAGATGGCTGTGATGATGGTGCACCGGTGACTGCGGCGTTCGAACCATGCAACGAGCGGTGACACGGTACGCCACGATAGTTCAGATAAAGAGGAGTATACAGGTATGTTGTTCGAACTAGCAGTCCTCGCCGGGCTACTCTCGTTACTTGTGGGCTCCAGAATAGCGTACAGACTGATCGCCCCAGACGATATATCGCGGGACGGCTACGCGCATCTGACGCTCATCCAGGATATTCGGGAAGCGGGCCACCGCTATCCGCGACACCCCAGCAACGTGGCGACTGGTGGAACGTATCAGTACCCCTATCTGGTCCACTGGGTTTTGTCATTCCTCCCGTCGGCAGCCGTGTTCGACGTAGATCGGTACTTCAGCGCAATATCTGACGTTCTCTACACCGGTATTTTTGTGTTCTTATACCTGTATGGACATCTCGACCTCCCGTCACTCGCGCTTTGCTACGTCCTGTTCATCTCTACGCCCTCGTTCAACCGTCCAGACCTCACACACGGGACAGGAATCAGCGGTCGAAAGCCCGGAGTAATCGTCGCCACCATCTCGTTTCTCATGTGTGCATTCTTCATTGAGACAGGGCAACTGGAGTTCGTTCTGGCGGCTTTGTTCTTCGGAGGCCTGGTATGTTTAACGAGTAAATTCGCCCTTCAGGCGCTCTTGTTCATCTCAATCGGCCTTTCCCTCAGCGTCAGTCCGCTTGCGATTGTCGTGCCGCCCGGAGCGATTATAGTTGCGAGTCTCCTCTCGGCTGGGAACTACATCGGCATCCTCAGAACCCATGTTCGACACTCGTACAACTACGCAACCAAATACAGCTCGTACGAAAACACGAGGGCCGGGTTCTTCCACTTCGATGTTGGTACACTTGTCTCTCGTATTCGGTCGAGAGACCTCTCCAAAGATGACCTGCGAAGACTTCGGCAGAAATGGTACATCAAGCTACTGATCAACAATCCGTACGTGATACCGGTTTGCTTCGTTATCTACAGTTACTATACGGGGACGTTTTCGCATCCCCTAGCGGACGTATACGTTCCGTGGATTGTCACCGGGATAGTCGTGTTCGCGCTTACCACCCTGCCACCGCTACAGTTCCTGGGTGAATCCGAGAGATACCTCGACTTCGTGTTCCTGCCGAGCGCACTTCTGCTTGCTCAAGCGTTCGCTGTCGAAGCGACGCTAGTGAACCTGCTAATCCTCGCTGCACTTCTCGTTGGTGTCGCAATCCTCGGAGCGTACATATACTCATTTGAGAAGTTGCTCACTCCGGATGAGGCGGTCGAGTCCAATCTTGAAAATCTCGTTACGTTTCTCGATTCATCCGGAGATGAGACACTAGTCGTACAACCGTTCAACCGAGCACGAGAGATTGCTTGGAAGACGGGGCATCGCGTGGTCGACTTCAACATGAACGACTCCAGCTCGCAGGCAGTTATCGACGAGCGGGACAAACTGTGTCCGGAACAGTGGGGTTACGTCACGACGGACATCGAATGGATCGAGGGGCAGTACGATCCCGTGTGGGTCGTCTTTGACAAAGAGAAAATGCTCCCAATCGGCCTGCAACCACCAAACAGCGAGCCTGACTTCGAGAACGACTATTACGAGGTCTATGCGTTCGAGGAGTTGAGCTGACCACTCACTCCAGAAGGTCACGAACGACCGCGATTCGCTCTTTCTCCACATTCGATATTTCCTGCTTGATTCCCCCTCTGCCGTCGGCAATGCCGAACACTGACTTCGGTTCCTGAATGGAGTCGACGACGACGTCCCCTTCATCGCCAATGATACCGCCTGCAACGACGGTGACGCCGTCGTAGTCGGTCCGACCCATGTGTTGGGTGGCGAGTTCCTCGGTAATGAGTGCACAACTGATTTCGGAGATGTAGCCTGCTCTGACGTCGGATCGGACGATATCGATGCCACGTGAAGTAGCACGATCGATAGCGGCCTCGGAGAACGAGGTGATTCCAGCGTCGATAATCGTGACATCAGCTCCGAGACGGTTGACGACGTCGGGACCGAGCTTGGTCCTAGTGAATCCGACGAGGAGATTGCACCAATCGAGCGTGCCGTCGTCGATCTCTTCTGGGTGTCGGATTCGGGTTGAGACGTCTGCCCACGAGAAGTGCGATGCAATCGTCTCGACAGTGTCGTCGGTACCAACGAGAAGTGCGTTCGAGTGACTCTCTCGAAGTGCGAGATGTGTTAGCGCCCTTGCAATCGCGTCCCGGCCGTCGAACCACGAGACTGTGTCCGCAAACTCCGACCGGGAAACGTGGTCGGTTAGACGGACATCGATGCAGACGACGTCGACGACATCACGGACTTCATCAACAACCACGTCAACCTGCTCTTCGGTCACCTCCACGTTTCCGATGACAGCCTGTGAATCACGGTGGATCACGGTCTGGCGTGGTTCCTCTTCACCACCGAAGGACTTCGAGAGGGAGAGGACGCTTTGCTTGCCGTACTTCATGCCGTCACGACGGATGCGGTCGGTGAACTCGTCGAGGGAATCCCAGCGGCTGAAGTCACTCAGTGACTGGACGGAGACCGAATCCGAAAGATACGCTGTCGCTCCATCCAGGTCGGATGTGGAGTCCGTTCGGGAGAGTTCGGCTGCGATATCGTCCACCACCGACTGGGTGGCGTGGACCTCGTCGTAGTCGGCGACAGCGACCATCAGGTCACGAGGGTCGAGGTCGTACTTGGCGGCGGACTCGTACACCATCTCGAGGAACTTTGTATGGAACCGGGCGTAACCTGCAGTCAGGTCGATCGGGTCGATGTTCTTGCTGCCAGCCAGTTGGTCGATCTCGTTTTGCCCGAGATCCATCAGGTACTTCTGATCGATGCTTGCTGCCCCACCTCGTTTCTGGAGGACAGTAGCAAACACTTCAATCGGTGTGTTGCCGGCGCTTCGCCCGATCCCCTGAAGCGTCGCGTCGACCACACCGGCACCGGCGTCCGCAGCAGCAAGCGAGTTCGCGACGGACAGATTCAGGTTATCGTGACAGTGGAAACCTACCGTCGCATCGGGGAGAGCCTCGACGAGTGTAGAGATATACGTTCGGACCTCTGCCGGGAGCATACAGCCAGCGGAGTCGACGACGTAGACAACGTCAGCACCGTATTCGACGACGGCAGCTGCGGCCTCCGCGAGCGAATCGGCGTCGACACTGTATGATTTCATGAAGTTCGCACAGACCTCGAGACCGAGATCGTTAGCGAGAGTTATCGGGGATTCCATCTGCTCCCAGTCATCGACGTTCGTTCCAATGCGGATGAAATCTGCACCAGCGTCCGCCGCCATACGAACGTCGTCGAGTGTTCCGATCCCTGGGATGTAGAACACACCGATATCAGCGGACCCGGCCGCGTTCGTAGCCGCTTCGATGTAGGCCCGATCAGACGCAGCAGCAACACCGTTAGTCGCCTGCGCGTTCAGCCCTAACCCATGGCCGACTTCAATTTTTTCGACCCCGGCATTTGATAGCTTCTTGACTAGCCTACCGGTGTCTTCCGCGCTAAATTGGAACTGTATCGGATAGCTTCCGTCACGTAATGTGCAGTCGAGAATAGTCGGGTCCCCAACGGAGTTCATTGCTGGTTAGTCCGTAAAGCGGTGATTGTATTAAACTAACTCACTGCAGAGACTCGTGGAATCAGACGATTCCTACGAGCGACCGAGTGTCCCAGCCAAGTCCTTCCAGACTTCCCAGACTTGTCGGATGACGAGTTTCGCATCGAACAACAAAGATTGGTTTTTGACGTACTGGATGTCGTACCTAATCTTCTTCTCCGGCTCTGCACCCGTGATGTGGTTGACCTGTGCAGGTCCAGTGAGACCCGGCTTGACGAACCACCGTTTCCGCCACTCGACGACGCCAGTCTGGATATCCGAGTCGAGCTCCGGACGCTCGGGTCGAGGGCCGACGACACTCATCTCGCCGATGAGGACCGACCAGAGTTGCGGGACCTCGTCCAGATGTGTCTTCCGGAGAATCCGACCGACACGGGTCACCCGTGGGTCGACACCGCCAGCGTCCTCGTCGCTGATGGTCGCACCGGTCTTCGCCTCGGCATTTTCGATCATCGAACGGAACTTGTAGACATCGAAGGTCTCACCGAACACGGCTGTCCGTCTCTGTTTGTACAGGACATTGCCACCGTCGTCGAGTTTGATCGCCAGTGCGACAGCCCCGATGACAGGGGTGAGAACGAGCAGTCCAACAGTCGCGAAGACGATGTCGAAGGCACGCTTCAGGACGTAGTCCTGAACGTCCCACGGTTCGATTTCGACATCGACGAGGGTATCGATGTCACCCGCGGTCGTGAGGACCGAGTCCGCGTGGTCACGGTGGACCTTCGCCGCAACACCGTTCTCGTAGCAGGCGTCCAGGGTACCGAAGAACTCGCCACGGTCTGTCCGTTCAAAGGCGAGGATGACCGTCTCAACCTGCCGTTCTACGATTACGTCCTCGATACGGGAGAGTCCACCGAGGTAGGTCGGTTCGATCGTTCCGCCGCCATCGGCAACCACACCCAAGCTGCCGTGCGGGGTTCCTCGGTTCAGCATGTTGGTCGGGCAGAGATAACCGAGTAGAGTAACATCGACATCGTTCGCGAGTCGTTGTATCTCGTCGGGGTCGTCGCCAACAATAAGTGCACGGTCGGCGTTAGAGTCCGGACGTTGGCGAATCCATACAAGCCAGGTTGGCAGGACGACGAGGAGCAGCGGTGTGACCGCGAGTAACGTCTGTCGGGGGAGTCGGTAAGTATAGTCGAAATAGCCAATAGCCGCTAGCGCGAATACCGCGACCAGCACCCGTTTCTGCGCGAGGGTGACGGTGTCGAGAATCCGGCGTGACCGAGGCTTGTAGAGGGGTAAGAAAGCAAGACAAAGCACGGCCACGGTGGTTCCAATCTCAAGCAGTCCTTCGACGCCACCAGGCGAGTCCGAAGGCAATCGAGCAAAGACCGGTAAAGACCCGATGAGGGCCTGAGAAGTGGGGCTGTTCACTACTGCGACAGTGAGTGCCGTGAGGATAACCACACCGGCTGTGCTTTCGATCCGGTACCTCCAGCCCTTATCCATCACCTCTCTATTCTCATATCTACCCGCTTAAGCTTCCCGATTGGAATGGGGGCGTCGTCCTTCGGCAATTTAAGTTAAGATTATGCCGAGAGCTATCAAAATTGAATATGTAATTTCCGCAAACTGGTGGCAGAACAAGCAGGTACCGGAGATGAAGGAGAGTTCTAATCGGTGCGTGGTGCCAGATTTTCCCCAAGAGAGGAATGAACCCGGGGAGTCACCGCCACAGAGGAACTGGTATTCACAGACGATACAGCAACGGTCTCCGCCTCCAAGATCTGTGACTCTGTGATGGAAATACGAGCCGTACCGACGGTGTAGGTGCCAGTGTACGGAACCTGGACACGAAACGCTCCCGTACTGTCGGCAACTGTCGTCCGTCGGTAGATGAACTCGGTCCCCGAAACGGAGACGTTGGTTCGCACCACGACCGTCTCCCCCGGGGTCGCGTTCCCGGTAAGCACGGCTCCAGGTACGACCTGAAACACCTTTATCGAGCCATCGGAGCTCGCGTGGATTGCCCGATAGTGTCCGAGACCAGCCGAACTCGAGGACCCGCTCCCCCAGTCCTCGTGGAGTATCGCTCCGACGGCCGAGTCGTTCAGATTGGACGGAAGGCGCTCCCTGGTGGTGACTACATACCCTCGTCTGGACCCCAGCTGTTGATAGGCGGCCTGTGGATCCGTGCTCGTCAAGAACGGGTTATATACCGAACGGGCAAAGCCGTACGAACGGGAGTCCCCACTCACGAAGTAGTTGTACATCCGGTTCCGGTCCCACTGGCTGAGCACGTAGTTCTCGGGGTACTCTAGCTCGCTACTCGCGGCATGTTCCTGGGTCGCAGCCGCGGCGTTGTACTCTTGATCTTCGATGGTAGTCAGATCGATCTTCAGTGGGGTGAATAGCAAACCAACGCTCGCGACGAGTAGAATCATGACCACGAGATATCGGAGATTCTCTCCACTGGGCACAGAGATGCCCTTTCGCTCTCCGGACGACGTCGTACGATTTCCCCCAACCAGTGAAAGCGGTGGCGTATCAGTGAGGTCCACCACAGAGAGGAGGTGGACGAAACCAAGCCCAGCAAAAAAGGCAGCAAACGTGCCAAGCTCGCCACTGAACCGAACCTGTACGACAGCGAGGAACAGGAGGAACCAGGCGTACGTGCAGGGCACCAGTAAACCACGGCGCTGTTCCCGACCCACGAGCCAAGATGCCCAGCCGAGATACGGAATTGCGATGAAGAGAACGAGGCCAAAGGAGAATATCGGTGCGACTATCAGCCCAAGATCACCCTGGAACAACGACCGTGTCTCGGCAATCTGCCTCGTGGCGAATAGAACGTCTACTCGTTCCGTAAGGGTTGATTCAAAACTGGGGAACACCACGAACAGACCAACGACCGTTCCAACGCCACCGACGAGCTCCGTTGCTGCAAACGCACCCCCGGAGAGGTCGAACCGGACGAACAGTTCGGCGAACACGGTGACAAACAGAGCCCCCACAAACAGTAGCGCGGGCGTTGATGCGACGAGGTCTGTATGCCAGTTCAGTGTCGAATGTACAGCCCAGACGAACGCAGCAGAGATCCCAGTTCCTAGCAAAAGGGAGCTGTGGTCTCGAACAGCGTATCTCTTGCTGGCCACCAGCATGAACGCAGAACCAGCGACAACGAGACCGACCGGGAGGATTAGTAACGGCCCCGCCTCCCAAGCGAGAACCTGACCGGTGATGCCGACCGCAAGGACGACGGACGCTGCCGAACCAGCCCACTCGCGAATGTCGGGATTGTCAACCGTCAGAACGAGTCCGTAGGCCGTGAGTATAAGCCAAACGTAGTCGAATGCGTGGTGGTCTGCGAAGCCGACCGCGGTCCGCAGTGCGTGATCCGGGACCACCGCCAACAGTACGACGGCCGCGAGTGCGACTCGACGATCATTGGTCAGCCGGAGCGTAAACAGATACAGTAACAGCGATACGAAGACCGCTGAAACGAGAGGATAAACCGCTAGCAGGAAACCAGTAGCATACTGTCCACCACCGAGGAGTGCTGCTGCAAACCAGAGGGAAACAACGAAGAGTGGTTCGCCATTGCGCATCGGTGGGTCGTTGAGCACGGAGAAGTCGACAGGGCCGCCAGACTGTTCGAGGAGTAGCTCGACCACGTACCGATATGCATACGGGTCGTTCGAAGAGAGCACGACCGTGTCGCCACGGAACACCGACGGAATCGGGAACGCCCGCATCGCAACGACCAGCAGAAGGGCACCACTGAGTGCAAGCGCCGCACGCTGGTCAATCGAAGGCAACGAGAACGAAAAGCCAGGGCCGGAAGCACCGTCGTCTTTGACCACATCCTCGTCACCGTCAAGTGCGGCCCGCACAGCTGTTCGGTTCGCAACATGATACTCATCAGTCTCCTTCACGACGATACCGTGGGAAACCAACTCACCGAACGCCCCAGAATCAAGGGGGACATCGTCGAAAGTCCAGCCCTCGGCGTCCGCGTCGACGACGAGGACCGCTTCCAGATCATCTTCAAGAGCGGGCTTGTCCGCGAGGAGTGACTCAGTCGCGGACCGTACGTCGTCCATAGTGAGTTACTCTGCGATGAGTGGAATAAAACCATCGCGATGACCGCAGACGATGGGCACGTTTAATCCCGCGGACGACAGCAGTCCTAGTCAACTGATGTACGACGTACCTTCCGATATCGGACCGGTGGACTGTGATGTGCTGGTCACTGGTGGTCGTGGTTTCATTGGCAGCCATCTCTGTCGTGCGCTCGCGCCAAGCAACGACATCGTAATCCTGGACGACGGCTCAAGTCCGGCTCCAGCCGAACAGTACCACCCCGATTCGGTCACGGTCGTCGATGGTGACGTCCGGGACGAGGACGTCGTCAATGGCCTCGTCGCCGATGCCGACATCGTGTTCCACGAGGCGGCAGAGGTGAGTGTCACGCGAAGCGTCGAATCGCCGACTGACACGCACTCCGTGAACGTCTCCGGCACGCTCAGGGTTCTCGAAGCCTCCCGTGAACACGGTTCCAGAGTCGTCCTCGCATCGTCGTGTGCAATCTACGGCAACTCGGAGTCGCTCCCAATCGACGAGAGTCATCCAACCGAGCCGAAATCACCCTACGGGCTTGAGAAGCTCACCATCGACCACTATGCTAAGTTGTACAACGACCTGTATGATGTTCCAACGGTCGCGCTCCGATACTTCAACGTTTATGGCCCCAGTCAGTCTGGAGGCGAGTACAGCGGCGTCATAAGTATTTTCCAGGACCAGGCGAAGGAAGGCGGCCCTATCACCGTCGAGGGTGACGGCGGCCAGACCCGTGATTTCGTCCACGTACGAGACGTTATTCAGGCGAACCTCCGTGCCGCGACGACGGAGCACGTGGGTGAGTCGTTCAACGTTGGTACCGGGACCGAGACGAGCATTCTCGAACTTGCAGAGGCTATCCAGGACCATGCAGCTACAGACCCGAAAATCGTCCACACGGACCCACGCGAGGGCGACATCGCGAGGAGCTGTGCAGACATAACAAAGTCCAGTGACCTCCTCGGCTACGAACCGACTATCGAACTCGAGAGCGGACTCGCCTCGTTGGTGTAGCTAACCACTCCGATAGAGTCGTCCCCTTCGCTTTGATACCATGGACTCCGGCCTTTGACTGGGTTAGGAACCAGCAACCTTCGGGAAGAGAGTACACACTGAGGGAGATGCTATTGCTGGAGTTTCGTCCGAGGGTACCTACGGGGCCTCTAGCAGACGCTCTGCTGGTAGCTCGTTGGTAACAAACCATGGGGGCAACCCCAAGTCGCGATATGCAACTACCGCGTCGGCGCCTGCTTGGCATTCTCGCAGCCGCGGGTCTGGCAGCGACGTCCGGCCCAGTCTCAATTGCCGAGTTCCGGACTACGTTATCGGGGTCGATGCCCGACACCGTGCTCTTCCAAGACAGCGATGATATCTCCGAGTCGAACCTCGCGCGACTGCTCGCTCGAAACAACAGTAGCGACTACGTCGAGCGGGGGTTCAAAATAAGTGCAGACCAGCGAAACAACACGGTTACTATCGGAAGTGGAATGGCAGTGGTTGCAGACTCCTCGACGAACAGAGGTTACATCGTGCTCGCCGAACAGCGACAGAACCTCCCGCTGCCGTTAACCGGCGGCACGAACCACGTGTATCTCACGATAGACCCGACAACACAGGATTCGGTATCGATTCAGCTCGCTGGTGACGACAGCCGACCTTCGAATCCGTCGTTGAAGATTGCTGAGATTGACACCGAGAACGACACGAGTACAGAACTGAACCGAGCACCCGATCTCGAGGTCGGTTCTGTTAGAAGTGATGGTGTCACTGTGTATGACTCAGAGACGACCACAGTAGGCGACGGGGGAACGGGCGCGAATCACGAATCAGTGCGTACAGCCGTTCTGAATAACGAGGTCTGGATGGACCCGGATACGGTTGAATGGGCTGACGCTCTGGAAGATGCATTCGATAGGAGCACTGCTGGGGCTCACATCGTCGTTCCGCCGGTCGTGTACGAGGTTAACCGTGAACCATCACCTCCCCCTCACGAGGTGTTCATAGACGGCCAGAACGCTTCGAATCGAGTGACGCGAGCGACATTACCGGCTCTCAATATGAAGGCGGACGTTACTGCGATACAGGGGAAACACGGGACGGTGATGGGAATCCGAGGGCTCACCATTCTTGGGTCTGGAGTTGCACTCTCGTCATCGAATCAGATTCATTTGCACCACAGATCATTTATTGATTCGCTGTACATCGACTCGTTCGACGGCGCCGAAGCAATCTATCTCGAACAGGCTCAGGAAGGCGATAAGCCCCAGGGGTCTGTACTCACGGGTATTACTGGCCGTCAGGGGAATTCCGCAATAATCGCGATAGAAAACACGACTGGAAACCAGAATCAGCTCAATTATTGCCGAGTCGAGGTCGAGGGAATTGTGTCAACAACTCGTGGAGTCGACTACCGTGGGGGCTCTGGTGGCTATGTCGATATCCGGTCACATCAGGGAGTTGGGAGCACGGGGCCAGCAGTCGACTACTCCGTCCATAATGGTGGGTTTGCTCGTCTACAGCGAGCCGAAGGAAACACAGGGACGCCGATCATGGACCTTGCTGGGAGTTTTAATGTCGGAGTAGTACAGTACGCAGGGCACACCGGGGGAGATTTGTTCAATTTTGACGGAAGCCCTGACTCGATCGGATGGTATCAGGGACTAAATGAGTGGTATGGTCGGCCGATGCAGACACCAAGGTACGTGCTCAACGACGCCGCGGGGGACGGAAATAGGTGGGTCATTGACGAGGATGCACGTAACTCAGACCTGACGTTCTGGGTCAACGACGGTTCGAGTCTTACCCGGAAGATGACACTCGACACCGCTGGCAATCTAAACATCGCTGGTACGGTTAACAGAGACACAAACCTCTGACACTTTTATACATTCTATCTTATGAAATCTATTACCCAGCCATATAATCTTCTCGCCGCGGTTGTTCAATCCCACGAATGGACCCTTCTCGAGGAGACGAACTGGAGCAATATTCAGTTGCCCCTGTACGTGGACCAGTATTGCGATTTTTACCCGGAACAGGTCATCTTTGCAATGGTGGTACAGACAGGTGTATTGAATTCGGAGCGGGTGGCTGACCGAGACCACCAACTTGATTTCTTTGAAGCTGTCAGCAGCGCGTTTTATGATGGTTTCAGCACTCTCAGTTGGAAAAATAGGCGGGGGACCTAGTTGGCTCGGCGCTTGACTCCGGTTACACAACCTGCGGATATAGGGAAAGTTTGGGTATGGCAGTCCCCAGAACCTTGCCAGTGGAACGATGAGACCAAATGGAATCCAGACTAGCTAACGGTGGATGGATTCACATCGTGAGGACCGCCTGTGCCAGTCCCGAGCAAACTCGCATCGGGGTGTCCTAGCCTTCGACTCTCTCGTCGCTGTGACGATATTCAAACAGTCATGGAGTGGGTTCGATTAATTATCATCACGTTTCCAACTCGGTCGTTCGCTCCCAACGATCACGTCGAACACGACATCATCCGGAGCGACGAGCAAGCTAGTCGTTTGAAGTTCTGCCGGTAGAGGCTTAGAAAGTTAAACCGTAATCAATCCGGTCTCAACCAGAGCACATCGAGTCCGATGTAGAGTACGTCGTCTCCTCGTTCACCACTTCTACACAGAGTCGTATACGCCCCGGTCGACGCTGCTCAAGGAGAGGAACAAGTTTGGTCTCAACCTAAGCGTCTAGTTGTATTTCTGACTAGAAAGGACAGATGGACCAAGGTCTTGTCGAGATTATTGCGGCGGGAGGTCTCGTTTATCCCGACCAAGACACATACCCTAATGACTAGTGGTTGTATCATCGAACTCTGGGAGATTCAGACGAATATGGGACTGAAAAGGACCGAGGGCTATCTGGCAGCAACTCTCGTGACTCCGCGGACGAACGGTGGAGGGGGATTAGGTTTCTCAATTGCACAACGACCGAAAGCCGCAATACACTTTTAATTAGTAACTTTCCACAGTGCAAGTACTCGCCAAGACCATCATTTTTTAAAAGACTTGTCGCAACCATTGAAATATAGAGGGCACACAAGCCGCGCTTAGGAATTCTGCTGGACGCACGTCGGCCTCGTGACCCCCATCAACTGCGTCATGGCATGTCCGCTGGAGATTTGCGAGCTCGTCTCGAGTGCTTGCGAGTTCGCGTTCGAGCCCTTTGAGTCGCCTCTCAAGTAGGGCAACTCGCTCACGTATGATCATCTCGTCCCGAATCGAAATGTTCATCTGATACTTACACCCGGACTCACCAGCCAAACCCGGTTCAGAGGCTTCTTCATACTGCGCCCCACTTGACAGCTTTACTGCATTAGCAACTGTCTGTTCCCCGTACGACGACCCGTCAGCGTAGTGGACTTCGTCCCATTTCTCTCGGTACAGTCCTGACTCCCTGAACAGTCGATCCATACGCGCCTCGTCGTTTCCAGTCCAGAAAGCCAGCAGACAGCACAGGGCCATGTCGGCCTCGGACTGGCTCTCGTAGCCTGCCGTACTCCCGTTCCAGAGGCTCTCGAACTTCACGCCGTTCTTGGCATTCCTCGCTTTCTCGATGAGTTCGGCATCCGATAGAGAGGTCGGCGTGGAGACAGTACCGCGCTTCTTGGCTCGCTCCTCGGTCGACGACTCGTCGTCACCATACACGTACTGATCGTACACCGGCGCGAACGCGTCCTGCCGTTCCTCGATTCCAGCCGGCGTCCCCCCGACGTGGTCGCCGGTCATGGTGAAGAAACGGGCAGAGTCGTAGCACTCGAAGGATCCCGACCGGGACTTCGTACTCGGAATCATTCCCTCGATGAGCACGTGCACACCCGTTCCGGAGGGACTGACCTCGGTGTAGGAGTCCAGCCTCTCGACGATGTCGACTGCCCAGTCGGTGAGCTCGCCGTCCTCACGACAGTCGTCGAGATCCACACCCACAAAGGGGTCGTCCTCGGTGAACACGAACCCGAGTCCGTCCTCTGACTCAGAAGCACCGAGCGCGACCTCGTAGATCGTCCAGGTGTCCGGGTCAGAGACCGACGCGAACGACCCAGTCTGCGGGTCGATGGGAATCTTGGTCATCTTGCCGTCGCGCTCTTTCGCTCGCCAACAGACCCACTGCGGGTACTCTCGAAGTGCAGTCGGAATTGTGTCAGGGTCGACCGTCATCGCGGCACCTCACCACCGTCAGGACTCAGTCGAACGTTCGCGTGCTGGTCGACGTCTTCCTTGGAGTCCGCATCACCCGAACGTGTCGCCGTTCCATCGAGGACCTGTCGCTCGTACGGACTCGCACGGACACGGAGCGGGAACCAGCCCTCCTCGTCGATACCGAGCAGCGCCTCGGAGAAGCCGTCCTCGTCGTTGCCTGCCTTTGCAGTCCGGACCCAGTTCACCTCGCGCTCGCTCAGCCCGAACCACTCCGCGAGTTTCTCTGCCTCCTCGTCGACCCGGTGAATCAACGTCATTGAGCACAGACTCGCGATGGTCTTCGCCTCGGGCGTGAGTGCAAACTCGCCGCCGGTCTGGGTGATGAAGTGCAGCGAGAGGTCGTAGTGCCTGCTGTGACGCACTGCAGTCTCCAGGAAGCCCAGCGAGGTGGAGTCATGTAACAGATAGTGCGCTTCGTCGATGACGAACACGACGCGCTTGTCGGTTCCTTTCGCACGCTCGTACACGGCGTTGAACAACACCTGCATCATCAGGCTCGTCTCCGCCTGCCCACGGACGCCCTCCTCCTGGTGGAGGTCGAGATACACGACCGAGGAATCGAGGTCGAACTCCGTCGGCTGGGCGAGGTTCGCGAAGTCACCGTCTGCGCGGAACGACGGCTGGAGGTCGGTGAGCAATGCTTCCGCATCGGCTCTGACTCGCTCCTGCACACCCTCGGTCGGGTAGCCGAACGCCTCCGGTTCGTCGAGCATCGACTCCAGCACGCGCATGAGGTCTCGAATCGTCGGCGACTCCTTCGAGTGTGTGGCTGGGTCACGAGTGATACCTGCCTGCTCGTACGTCTCCTGCACCGCACGACGTAGCGTCTGGGTGCGGTCGCCGAGTGGGTTCGACGCGACGTGCGTGAAGAACGTCTTGAAGAACGTGAGCACCCACGCGATCTGCTCGCCCCACGGGTCGATGTCGGGCGTCGAATCCAGGACCTCGCTGGGCGTCGCCCGAATCTCGAGCGGGTTGAACCCACGCGTCCCGCCGACGGTGACGCGCTCGCCACCGAGGGCGTCGTTCACACCTGCGAATCCCTCGAGCGGGTCGAGCATCACGATGATGGTGTCAGGGTCGTACATCGCGCGTCGGAGAAGCTGGAGTTTCGTCGAGAACGACTTTCCCGCCCCGAGTTTGCCGATGACCATCGTACAGTAGCCCGTCTCACGATTGAAGCGGTCGAGGATGAGCGGGCTCTCGTTGAGCGCGTACGTGCCGTACTCGATGCCGTGCTCTGCGAACGCCCCCGAAACGAAGGGGAACATGGCTCCCAGTGCACCGCCGAGCATCGGCGTCGTCGAGTCGAGCGAGTCGTCGAGTCGGTCCACGCCGATGGGACTACAGGAGACGAGGCTGTCGAGCTGCTGCCAGCGTGGCGTGACAGGTGTGAGGTTCGCCGGTGCGCGCCTCGCCGCCCCGAGCACGCCGTCGACGTCGACGCGCTCTGCGTCGGGCTCGTCGGCTCTCGTGGTGAGGTACATCGAGACGTCGAACGCTTCCATCGGCGTGTTCCGCAGCACGTCGTAGAGGTCCTGATAGTCCTCCAGGTCCTTCCGGATGCCACGCGCTCCGGCTCGATGCCGCTCATTCAGGTACTCGTGGTCGGCTTCGAGCGTCTCGATCTTGTTCTCCAGTTCGTTCAGCGTCCGGTCCGTGTCCCGTGGATCGACGTGAATCGCGATATCGGTCTCGCGTGTCTCGCCTGTCGAGTACAGCTGTTCGAACAGTCCATCCGTCGGCGCGTCGGGATACTCTGCGATCCACTGGGTCCGCGTCAACTGCTCACCTGTCTGAACGGCGTTCGGGAACTCCTCGATGCTGTCCGCGCTCACCAGCGACTGGTGGCTGTCGGCCACCGAATCGAGCTCACGGTCGGAGCCGTCGTTCGAGGCTTTCGCGGCCGCCTCCTCGCCCTCCGGGTCGTCTGCGAAGAACGAGCGAAGGATCCGAATCATCGTGTACCTCCGACGAGCGGTGTCGTCCGCAGCCGCTGGTCCATCTGTCCCTGTGACGCCTCGGTTCCAGCCCAGAACTCCTCGACGAGTTCCGTCGCCTCTTCGACCGGTACGCCATGAGCGGTACAGCCGTCGATCTCTCGGAGTCCGCCGCTGACCCGTCGCAGGCGCTCGTCGAGTCGTTGCTGCAGGACTGCACGCTGCTTCTCGATAGGCGGGGCGGCGATCGCGCGGATGAATAGACCCAGTATGGGAAGCCCGGCGAGTTGCTGGGTGATGCTCTCGCGCTCGAACTGGACCTCCTCGGGGCGAACCGAGACGACGACGTAGTGGTCACGGATGGTCATCTGGCGCGAGTCGAGCTCGCGGCCGTACCACTCGATGTACTCCTCGATGAGCGCGGCCAGCTGCGGGTTCTCCTTGACATCCGAATCCTGCAGCCGGCGCTCGTAGTGTGAGAGGTACTCTTCCACCGGAAACGAACGGGTCGTCGAGTAGAACTGCAGCGGGAACTCGACGGTCGTGTTGAGGAACCGCTGGAACGCCGCTGTCGTCTGCGTCCACTCGTCGTCTGTGGCGAGCGCGAGCATCGGTGGCGCCACCTGGACGATGCCGACGAACGCGCCGTCGGTTCGCTCGATGGCGCCGGCCTCTTCATGCACTCGTTCGAGCTGTGTGTACTCCTTCGCGTCGTCGTGGTCGAGCCGCGATGGTCGCCGAAGATACGCGAGCATCGAGGCCACCCAGTCGATGCTCGACGTGTACGTCGGTGTGAGGTAGACGAATACCCCACCGACCACCGTTGCGAGTGCAGCGAACGGGATGACGATCTGCTGTGCTCGATAGCCTGCGACCGTCGTCGTCGCCGGGACCAGGAGTTGCGTCGCGAGCACGACGACCACTCCGGGGAAGAGGCCGACCATCAGGTCGGTGAGCGTGTAGCTACCGAACAGTTTCGCGTCTGTGCCGATCGACTTCGGGACTCGTTTCGCTGGTTCCGTACTCATGTCTGGTTAGCGTCTGATGCGTCGTTCGTCTGCGCTGTGCGTGCTGGAGGGAGCGCGCTCGGCCGGTCCGGTCGGAGCGCGTCGAAGGTCTCGTTTCGTGGAGGGCCGTGAGAACCGGCTGAATCGGTGGACGGACCACCTGCACGCTGTCCTCTCGTCGAGGTGGAGAACACGGCACCGAGCGAGTCTCGGGTGCCACGGACGCGCTGGCCGGCAGCGTGTGCCCGAGAGCTCCCGGAGCCGAGCACTGTCTGCCCGTCGCGCCGAATCGCGCTGTCGCCGCGAAGACCACGGGAGAAGTTCCGGCCGCCGTGAGCGGCCGTCTGTCCGGCCTGCTTCGTGGAGCTCATCTGCTGGCTGAGACGGCCTGTGGAGACCTGGCGACCGATGCGCTCGCTCGCCATGAATATCGCTCCTGCCTGCCAGAACAGGACGAAAGGCGCGACGAGCGCGAGAAACGGCGTCACGAGCCCGAGGACCCACGACAGCAGGCCCTCTACCGAGAGCCCGAATTCTCCACCGAGAATCGCCGAGAGTCGAAAGAGAACGACTGCTGGCAGCGACATGAAGAGGAACGGCACATAGAACCCGGCCAGTCGTTTCATGAACCGCGCCACGAGCGCGAACGGTCCCACGCTCGGGATCCACATGACGATCAGGATTGGCATCACGAGCACGAACATGTAGAGCGCGATTCGTCTGGCCAGATAGACGGCCGCAATGGACACGAGGAGCGTGTTGTTCACCGACACCGATATCGCGTAGGCGAGCGCGCTGAGGGCGCTATACGAGATGGCCTGGATCAAGTTGACATCCGAGAGATCCGGGAGGATGTACACTCCCAGGTTGTCCACGAACTGGAGTGAGAACGCGGCAATCCACCACCACGAGAGGACCGCGAGCAGTCCTGCGAACGCTCGTCGCTTCATGCGTGCACCCTGATAGCCGCTGAAGAGGTTGCTCGTCGACTCCAGCAAGATTACGGTACCGATCGACAGTGCCCAGATGCCGAGTGTGAGCGGGACGACCGACTCCCAGTAGTAGTCGTAGAGACTGGGCCACACGCCGTTCGTGGGGCGACTGAAGATCGCGTTTGGGGCGTCCGTGCCGACCACGAACTGGAGGACTTCGTTGCCGTGGTCCTCTACTAATCCTTCAAGCGGGCTAAAGAAGGCCCGGAGACCGTCTTTGAGTGCTTCAACGATGACCTCTTTTAGTCCCATGAACTCCCCCCGATACGATTGAACTCGACATCGACATGGCGACAGAGCCTGTATCCAGGCCCGTTTACTTCCTCACCCGAAAGCCTGACAGTGAGATCAATATCGATTGGATCACCTAATCCAAGACCCACCATCATTCGGAACTCGACGGGTGTCGAGGTGCATGGTGGTCCCTCAAGATTTCTGTAACGCAGGGGAGCAACTCCCCCGATGTACGTTTTTGCCTCGCCACCTGCAAGAGTAGTCTCTTCTACTTCACTTGGTGCGGTTAGATTGGGCGAGTCCCGAATCTCTCCAAGCGAGTAGTCTGCCCGCCCGCTCGGAGAATCATCGTATGCAATCTGATACACCCACGTTGGCCCTGTCCCAATGTTCTCAAGCGTCAGTTCGAGGTTCCCTGTCGGGATCGAGTCTTCGTCGTCATATACGGGCTCAACGGCTCGAACACGGACATCAGGTTCAAGAGGGACTGCAATCCTCTCTGTCTCACCATCGTGGATTGCCACGAGTTCATGAGTCCCCGGAGAATACCGGGCACCCCAGAACGTTTCCTCGCCGTGTTCTATGATTGGGAGCCTTACCGTCGTCGCACCCGCGGTAACCGTCCGACGGGCGAACGCAGTACCGTCAGGAGCGATGAGGTTCAATCGTGAGACGTCGCTGTCTGGCTCTAGCGAGACGACCACGTCGGTCGTGGTCACCTCGACATCGGCCACAGGCGAGTCGTCTGGAACGGGAACCGACCCTGGCGACGTCGAGTTGTTAGCGGTCCCGTCGTCACCGCCTCCGAGACAACCTGCAAGGACCGTTCCTATGAGGCCTGCACCACTCGCGAGCAGCGCTCGACGAGACGGCGTCATCGAATCCCCCTCCAGGGCGGCCAGACGCCCCAGCCAGTGATGCGGTCGATCAGGAAGACACCGAAGAGGACGAGGCCGAGCGGAACGCCGGCGTGGAACACCAGGTCGATGAACACGGCGACCGAGCCAGCGACGGACACCTGGTCACGGTCGCCGAGGTCATCAGCTTCGTGGTCCCACCAGGTCCCTGGATCGTAGTGGGCGTTGTAGACCGTCCGACGGGGGAGCGTCACCTGTCCGACGCCCTGCTCGTCCGTCTGGACGGGCTGGCCGTTCACCCGGACGATACCGGTCGTCCAGTCCGTGCTGATTGGTGCACCGGTTTCGTTGTCGAGGAGGGTGACTTCGAGGGTCACGTCGTCTTCGCTCACCTCGATGATCTCCACGGTCAGATTTCGAGTCGCGAGGTCGACGCGGTCGACGGCGTCCAGCTCTCGTTCGACGGTCACGCCGCGGACGAGACCGTGGACCACGACAGTCGTCTCCGGCGACGATTCGTCGTCACGGACTGCGATTCGATCGCTCGACGTGAAGGTGCCCGTTGCAACGTCGAGATCGATGTCGTCGGGGAGTGACGGAGCCGGCGCAGTATGGCCGTCACTCGCGAGAACGTCGACAGACCCTGTCGTCGCGGTCTCCGGGCCACGTGACTGCGGCGATGGGAACGCATGCACTTGCAGTGGAACCGATGGCGAGTCCACGGTGAGTGAGTGGTTCCTCGCCTGCCGACGCACCAGTGTATCCCAGTCCGAGTCCCGAGCGGAGTAGTAGCCCCACGACCCGCTTACCGAGCCGTTCTCGAGCGCGAAGCCCTGCCAGGGCTGCGGCGAGGTGACACCGACGCCGAGGTCGCCGTTGGGATACTCGACGGCGCGGACCGACGCGACCAGCTCGTACGCGGCTACGTCCGTCGAGTCACTCACCGAGATAGTCTCGACGACGGTCGTCGCGTTGGGGATCCAGACCTCTTCACAGGTCGATTCGTTGTCGGGGTCGCTGCATCGCTCGACCCGCGTCTCGACCAGTTCCTCCAGCGTGACGGTGACGTCGGCCTCGACGGTCAGCTGGTGGTCAGTCCCGGGCCACTCGTTGAGATCCGCGTACGTGAGCGAGGGCGTCGCTGTCCCATTGGCTGAGTCGACCGTCGTGTTGTCGACGCGAAGGTCGATTTCAGTCTCGGTCTCGAGCACGCTCCAGGTCGTTCGCTCGTCGCTCGTGTTGTTCGCTGCTGGCAGGGCGACACGATAGTCGAGCGTCGCGAACACAGTTCCCTTCGGCGCGACGTACAGCGGGGTCTCGTTGGGCGAGAGATGTGCTCTCGTCGATGGCGAGATAGCGAACGTTCGGACGTAGGCGTCCCTGACGAAGAGACCGCGTGTGGTCGGCGTGTTCTCTGGAACCGCCGACGTTTGCCAGTCGGTCTCGGGGAACTCCGCGTGGTCGCCGGCGTTCCACTGGTCCACGGCACGCGGTGGCGCGTCGAACGGGATGTCGACGTACGCGGCCAGTTCCGCCATCGCCGAGGCGTCCGTGGGGATGCTCCCGTTATCCGGGTCGCCGGACCAGAGCCTGTCGAACGTGGTCTCGTTCACACCGTGGTCCGGCTGGGTGGGCGGGCCAGTGGTGGGTGCGATACTGCTTCCGGTGACGGTGAGTGCGAGCATGGTCATCGCGAGGAATGTATTAAGCGCTAGAACGCGCAACTCGTGCCCCCCGCGACGACGTGGTTCATGATGATCTGGATGATGACTGTCGCCAGCGGTGCGACGATGATCCCCCAGACGACGCCCTGGGTGCGCATCTCTTTGAGCTCCTTCTTCATGTCGGAGCGACGGATGACCGGCATCGAGACGGTCGCGCCGAGTGCGAGCACGCCACCGATGAGCGGGCCGCCGAACTGGATGACCGAGAATACGTTTCGAATGGTGTCGGCCATGTCACTGGCGCAGAACTCTGCACCAGGTCCCTGGGCGATTGCGGGCGAGCTGAAGAGGGCGAGTGCGAGTCCGCCGAGGACGGCCCACTTGAAGCCGGTCGTGAGGCGAGCGATACTTGCGACTATCCGTGTCTCAGGTGCGGACATTGGTTTTCTGGTGAAACACGTCTCTGCGCGGCCTGTCGTCAACGCGGAGAAGACAACGAGCGGCGCGGCGTGCTTCTTACCTTCTGTGCATGGAAATCTGTATTAAAACTATCTAGTGGAGGTTTGTAATAGACTATCGGGTAGATTTTGATCTGGATAATCGAGAGAGACTCCTCAAGGGGGGGTCGACTGCAGTTGAGTACCCGCCTCTGCTGCGGTCTGGGAGTCAGTCGACGAGGTACTGCTGGCGAAGCTGGGCAATATACCGTGCATCCCAGCTCTTGGTTTCGACGTAGTAGCGGAGTGCGGCCGCGACGTACTCTGCGGGGAGGATTCCGTGGGTAGCGAGCGTACAGAGAACGTGCGGCGTGGTAAAGAGCGTATTCCGGTCGTCAAGGGCGAGGGCGACGAAGAGGTAATTCGTCGTGTTGAACTCGTCGGTGATAAACAGATCGGCCTCCAGGTCGTTCGCTAGCCAGATGCCCTCGGATTCGCCACGGTCGAGTCCGTAGTCGAGTGGTTCCTCGGGCCGGCCATCGACATCGTGAGTCCTCACGTGGTGTGCAGCCTGCAGGACGAGATCAGCGGCTGCAGACAGGAGATCATCGTTCCCTGTCGCTTCGCCGAGTTCTCCGAGAACGCTCGCGGGAAGGTGAACCTCATACGCGGTGAGAAGTGCTTTGAGCGGGTCTGCTCCGGTTGGGGCCTTCGGCCGACCGTCGACGACTGGTGTCGCGAGATTCAATAGAACGTTGGTGTCGACGACTGCGATCGCCTTCTCCGCCATCGTCAGGCGTTCGACTCCTCATCGGTCCACTCAGGAACATCACCGTCGTAGAAGGACTCGTCGCTGGGGAGACCGTCCCTGAGTCGAGGTTCGGCCGGTGTCCGGTCGATGGACGACCGGAGGAGCTTCATGCGCATCGCCTCCTCACGCCCGAGGATCGCCTCGACGGTCTCGTAGTCGACTCGGCCGTCGTAGTAGGCATCGCTGAGACGGCGACGGAACTCGGTATTGTTCGCGAGCTCTTCGAGTTCATCCTCGAGCGCATCGATGAGGAGGCGTGTCCGAGAGATATCGAGGATCCCGACGACACTGTCTGCCCGCTCGACGAGGGATTTGGGAGCGTTGAAGTCGACCCGTGTTTTCTCTTCAGCCATCACACTATGTGTAGGCCTTACACATATTAAAATTCGTGGGTGGTCAGTGGTGGACATCAGCCGGGACGATCCATAGCTCGCTCGCGTCCAGCACCCGTTCCAGATGCTCTGGGTCGCGAATCCCACTGCCGTGTCGGTCGTAGAGGTACAGCGACGGCCCGTGGTACGCCCCCAGGTTGTAGCAGGCATGCCGAATGAGGTTCCGGTCGCGCATCACGTCCTGGGTACTGTACTCACAAATCGAATCGCGAATCTTCTCCAGATTCCGCTCGAACTCTGAGACGGTGGCGCTCCAGCCGCGTTCGAGCAGCGCCTGGCCCTCCATCGAGTCGACGCGAGCCGCGACAGGTAGGTCGCCCCACCGGTCTCGACCGGCTGTCGAGTGACCCTCCATGTCGAAGGTGACGTAGTAGTCGAAGACGGCTGCGTCGTGTGGCGTCGCGCCCACGAGTCGGTCGAACGTCATCGACGCTTCCGCGAGCGCGCTATCTTCGGTCGGTGCTTCGACGAGTGCGTAGATCAACTGGTGCATTGTCGAACCTCGCCAGCACGCCATCGACTCACAGGGTCGATCAGTCGCGCTGGCACCCGGTGCCAGCGCCACAAACTGGCTGCGGTCGCTCAGTCGAACAGCGACTCGTTCTCGAACTCTCGCCTTCCCTCTCGGAAGCACGGCCAACATGGCACGCCGTCCGGGAGCTCACTACAGTCGCAGTCGTCTTCGTCGACGAGCTCGGCCTCCGAGGTCTCGGCCGGCACCAGACCACCGTCGGTCGCGACTGCATTCTCTCGTGCAGCACCGAGGACTGGGCCACGGATCGCGACCGCAACACGGTGCTTGCATGCACCGTCGAACCGCTCGTCGGCGGGGCAGCTACACGACGATGGCAACCCGTCGACGACTCGCACCAAATACCGGTGTGCGCTCGGGTCGGCATGGCTGCAGTTGGTCACGAGCACGCCTTCGGACACGAGAGCGAACTCGAAGGCTTCGTACTCGGCGCGACGACGCACGCGCTTGCTGAACTCGAGTCTCGTCAGTGGATGTGTTTCGTTTGTGGGAATCAGTTCTCACCTCACCCGTCAGGTGAGAATAAACCAGGATTGAGACGAGCGTCTCAGTCGATATCGACCGCACCACTGGCAGCACACAGCGGGGAGTGCAGAACGTCCGAGACTCGAGTTCCCCGGCATTGTTGTGAGAAGGATGGAATGTTCAGTCGTCGGCAGTGTAGGCTCCACTCCGATGCTCTATTCGGTGGACTTCTAGAATCTGTTCTTGTTGGTTGAGTACGCAAGCCAAGCGAAACTGTCCGACACGCAGTTTGTCGAAGGGACCACCTGTGAGTGGTTCGAGATAGTCTGTTGGATCACGCCACTCGGACTCAACTACTTCGTCCAGTTTCGATACAAGACGGTCTTGTATATGAGGATCCTGATGGTTAAACTGTGCCGCAGCTTTCCGGGTGAACTTCCACGTCCACGTATCGCCTTCACCTGTTATTCACGTCTTGGTCCATCATCGCAACGATTTCCTCGCGCGAAATCAGCTCGGATTCCCCCGTTCGAAGGCCGTGTTCACCAGACGCAATCTGTTTCCAGCCCTCTCTCGAGAAGTCGGGGTTCTTCACGGCGTCACGTGCGACGTGACGAAGAAACTCACTCCGGGAGTTGAATCCCTGCTCTTTCCACGTTGCATCGATATCTTCGAGGAAAGATCGAGTGAGACGGATGTTGATCTGTACCGTCTCTGGCTCGTTGTCCCCTGCGCCAGTGTCAGCGTCGGACATGATATACAGATGCTTTACGGTTGTATAGCAATAAGCGCTTCGTGAACTCGAGTCTCGTCAGTGGATGCGTTTCGTTGGTGGAAATCAGTACTCACCTCACCCCGCAGGTGAGGATAAACGCTCACTGGGCGAGGGTGTCGAGCCGCTCACGGTGGTTCCTGACCGTCGCAGTCGACGTGTTCGCCGCTGCGGCGACCTCTCGCTGGGTCAGCCACTGCGAGCGCTGGCCAGCCTTGTATAGACAGGCCGCGGCGAACCCGGAGGGCTGGACGCCGTTGGTCACACCTGCGCTCTCGGCCTCGCGAGCGAGTTCGAGCGCACGCTGGTGGAGCCCATCGGGAACATCCAGATCCGAGGCGAGCCGTGGAACGAACTCGCTGGGGGTCATCGGCTTCGCCGGGAGCTTGAGCTCGACGTTGAGCGTCTTGTACGAGCCTTGCACTCGATCGTGCTCGACACGGGCGACGCCGGCGACCTCGTCGAGGGTTCGGGGCAAGCCATTGCACCGTGCCAGTGAATAGACACACGCCGCTGCCATCCCCTCGATGGAGCGACCGTGCAGCAGGCGCTCAGACTGGGCAGTCCGGAACAGCGAGCACGCCTGATCACGGATCGAATCGCCCAATCCCAGCGCGCCGGTCATTCGGCGAATCTCGGTGAAGCCGTGCATGAGATTCCGGTCTGCCTTGGTCTCATATCGCCCCCGGGAGTGCTCACGACGGAGTCGGTGGAGCTGCCGTCGCTTCCGGTTCGAGAGCCCGTTCCCGTTGCTGTCGGTGCCGTACCCGATCGTCGTCGAGAGCCCACGGTCGTGATGCGCAGCGGTCATCGGCGCACCCGCCCGCCGTCGCGTATCATCGTCGTGCGACCGCCACTCCGGGCCACGGTCGAGTCGTCGTTCCCTGACGATGAGTCCGCAGTCCTCACAGGCACGCTCGGTCTCCGAAGCCATGATTCGGCCGTCGCATTCCGGACAGGTGTTCGAGTGTTGGTCGAGCGGGACGTCTTCGTCGAACGTTCGTGGATAGATGTCGCTAACTGGCATTTTCTGTAGTCCTCCGGGAGCGTCGCCGACTCGACGACACCCCTCACCCGTCAGGGGTCGATAAACTGCGTTGCGAGTGCGTGCCAGGACGACACCGGGGAAAGATAGAAGTCATTATCACGATAATCATTATGTGGATAATGACCTTCGTCGACAGGGCTGACGAACTTTCAGCGCTCGAACAGAGCTTCGAGTCACCGGACCACGGGTTCTACGTCGTATACGGTCGCCGCCGCGTCGGCAAGACGGCACTGCTCAAGGAGTTCTGTCGGGACCGTCCCCACATCTACTTCCTCGCAGCCCAGGAAGCCGAGCAGCGTCAGCGCGAGAAGTTCGTCGAACAGATCGCGAGCCACTTCGACGATCGTGTTCCACGCACCGAGGGGTGGGGCGAAGCGTTCGAGTATCTCGGGGAGAAGCTCGCAACCGAACCGACGGTCGTCGTCATCGATGAGTTTCCGTACCTCGTCGAGGAGAACGACTCAGTTCCTTCGTACGTACAGGCGTTCGTGGACGAACAGGTACAGCAGACGGAGTCGATGCTCGTCCTCTGTGGGTCGAGCATCAGCACCATGGAGTCCAAGGTTCTCGGACACGAAAGTCCATTGTACGGTCGTCGAACTGGACAGATTGACCTCCAGCCCTTCTCGTTCCAGCAGGCACGGAAGATAATCGAGTACGATATCGCGGATGCGATTCGGTCGTACGCAATCACCGGTGGGACGCCGATGTATCTCACGCTGTTCGATTACGGGCAGTCACTGGACGAGAACGTTCGAACACAGGTACTCTCGCCGACAGCCGTTCTGTACAACGAGCCGGAGTTCCTGCTCCGGACCGAGTTACGGTCCCCCGCCCGATATCTGAGCATTCTCGAGGCGATCGCGACCGGTCGGACGACCCCGAACGAGATCTCCGGGGCGACCGGCATCGACTCTGGTCCACTTTCGAAGTACCTGCAGACGCTCCGCCGGCTCAGATTCATCGAACGTGAAGTACCAGTCACGGCGACCGGGAAGACGTCGAAACGCTCCCGGTATCATGTCGCGGACGAGTTCTTGCGGTTCTGGTTCCGGTTCGTCGAACCGAATCGGTCCAGTATCGAAGAGGCACCCGAGCTGGTGTTCGAGGGGACCATCGAACCGAATCTCCCAGACCACGTCGCGACGACGTTCGAATCCATCTGCCACGAGGCAGTCTGGGAGGCAGTTCGACGTGGAGAACTCGACACCTACGCCAGTATCGGGCGGTGGTGGTACGGTGAAGACGAGATCGACATCGTCGGTCTCGCCCCGGACGCAGATCGAGTGCTCCTCGCCGAATGTAAGTGGACGTCACAGCCAGTCGGCCATGGACTCGTCGAGTCGCTGTCGGAGAAGGCTGAGCGAGTTCGATGGGGACCAGGCGATCGCGACGAGCGGTTCGCACTCTTCTCAAGGAGCGGATTCGTCGACGGGCTCAGGGACGAACTCGACGACGACTGGTCACTGTTCGACCTCGCAGATATCGACGAACTGCTCTCGATGCAGAAGTAGGAATTCCGTCAAGACGAACCCAGCAACGAACAGGACTCCCGTGAACCGACTACGGTGTATCGATCAGCGACCGTGCACGCTCGACGTAGCTTTTCGTGCCCAAGCTCCGCTCGTCACTAATCTGGTCGAGGAGTTCAAGTGCCTCCGTCGAGGCGTAGGCTCCGGTTCGAACCTGGACGGAGAGGAGTGTCGGTGTCGTCACGAGTCGAGTCTCTGCTAACGAGGCGTGAATCAAGCCGATTCGGTTGAACTCGTCACAGAGCAGGAGTTCTGCACCAACTTCGTTCGCTAGGGTCACGGCCGCGTTCTCACCATTGTCGAGTGGGAACTCGGCATCGATCGAGACCGACCGTACCGTCACGTCGTCGATCTGGTCGAGGACGGCCGATGCCGCCTGTCCATGTTGATCTTCGTAGGAGGCGACATCCTCCAACTCGTCGACGACCACCTTCGGGAGTAACAGCTCGTAGACATCCAGACACTTCGAGAGGGGGTCATCCGCTGCGTCAGCGACGATGCCGAGGCTCACGAGACCAGAGGTATCCGCGACCAGCACCGTCATCTAGAGGTCTGCTACGTCGTCGACGTAGCCCTCGTCGAGTTGTTGTTTCAGCACGCGGAAGTTGGCTGCCCCCTCGGCACCGACCAGTGCTTTGAGCTGCTCGAACGAGATCTCGTCGTCGTAGTACGCAGCCGCGATCTCCTGTGTGATCGCGTCATCGTGGGCCGCGTCCTGCAGGTACTCACGAAGAGCGGTGACGAGGACGTCGGTCCGGTCCTCGTCCAGAACCGCTGCGAGCGCGTCTGCTCGATCGATCAACCGGTTCGGAGCCCGGAACTGGACGCGCTTCTTATCTGAGCCCATCATGTGTACAGTGTGAGCCAGCGAACGTAGCCGTTTTCGTGTGTACAACGTGAGCCAAAACACGGGGGGTTCTCCACGGTCACGCCCCAGTTTCCACTGCGTCGATTATCTCGCGAGCAGCCTCCACGATGCGCGTCAGCCGTTCCTGAATCGCCTCGGCAGGGTCACCGTCCCATGCAGCGACGTACAGCGCGCTCCGCGACGCATCGAGTCCGAAGTACTGCGATACCACGTATGCCGTACTTTCGGCTTCGACCTCGCGCTTCTCGCGCTCGTCCGCGTCGTCGACGTCGAAGTGGAGCAGTGCATGGGCGTACTCGTGTGCGAGGACACTCGCGACCTGGGCTTCGTTGTCGTCGTCTCGCACCTCCACGAGCAGTGAGCAGTCGTACGTGCTCCGCTCAGTGCAAACGCCCGCTGCACTCCCGTGGGACCACTCCTCGGGCGGGACGATGTTCACACGAACGCCCAGCTCTGGTGCAGCGTTGAGGAGTGCGTCCAGGAGCTCGCCTTCGCTCCCGTTGCCACGCGCTGCCGTATCGAGTTCAGGAAATGGCTCGCCCTCGGTCTGAGAGACGTCGAAGACGGGTACGGGCTTGAATCCGACCAGTCCTTTATCCCACTCCTCGGGTGGCGTCTCGTCGTATTCACAGTCGCTACTGGAGTGGTAGGACTGCGAGTTCCCGCAGTCCGGGCACCGTTTCGCGATGATGGGCGCCCAGATCCAGATTGCCGACTCGCCCTTCGAGACGTGCCTGTCGAACTCGTTCCGCCAGGTGTTGTAGCCTGCGACCTTCGTCGCCTCGGGGTACTGGTGCTTGATGAGGAGCGTATTTCGGTACGAGTAGTCGTGGAACCGCGACTGGACGTCCAGCCACTTTTGGAGTTCTGTACTTGCTCTCGCTTCGTCCGAGAGTTCAGCGAACTGCTCGACCCATGCTTCCAGCGACTCGTGCATCTCGTCGCGACGGGTGTCCGAGTCGTCGAACGACTCGCTGGCTAGTGTTTGTGTTGCGGCGGTACTGCTGTTGGCGTATGATTCGCTAGGCATTCAAACTCTCCGGGGAGAAATTCACTCTCCCTCACCCGATCGGGAGCAACAAATTATGGAGCGAAAAGGAACACCGACTGTTGCTGAAACCAGTATTCGGATACAACTTGCTGGACTGACTAGCGGGTCGGCTGCACAAAAACCCGATTCGATACTCGATGCCTACGCGAGGTCAGGAGGTTGTACCTCCGAGATCTGTGACCTGCTACCGTTCATTACTAACGCATTCCTCCCTGGCTTCACCAGTGACAGCCTCAACCGATCTTTTCTGCGAACACGATATTTTGACTCTCGTTCAGAATCACAACCAGGGTACGTCGGGCGTCGTTCCAATCGATAGTTTCGGACGCATAGTCCGCCACCTGCACATTGATTCGGTAGTCGGTTCGAGCGCGGAGTTCGTTGTTTATCTCTGCAGTCGCGTGACCACCCAGATCGATATCAGTGCGGATTCGCTCTTCACAGGCGTCAGTATCGACAGCTCGAATCGAGACTTCTTTACTGGAGTCGGTCTGATTTAGCAGTTCGATGTCGAGGGCGGCACGACCTGACGCCTCTGAAGCCTCGGTTTCGTTCTGGGCTTCGTCCAAGGTAGTTTCACAGGTGTCGTCGTCTGACTCATCAGAATTATTTAATATACATCCGGCGGAAACTGCACTAACCGCTACCAGTGTGCCTTGTTTCAGTAATCGTCGCCGATTCATCTCAGTTGGCATTTTTGGAACACATATACAATAATATTCTGATAATTATCTTATATCTAGCTCAGAAATCATTTATTCATTTTACTGCCCCGCTGGGCCCCGGGTTCGTTAGCCCGTTTCAGCAAATAATTGGGATTCCACATCCACCACCCCCGTTGTCTTCCTGAACGAACGTCAGGCGGACGTTGTCCCACGCTCCTTCCATCACCCTATCGGGACTGTCAGCATACGTGTTGTGTACTTTCATATAGAGGACTGGCGTAGTGACGTTCTCCTGGGAAACCATTCGGTATCCAACGACACAGACGGAATGACCACCGTCCTTCCCGGTGTAAGGGCCGTTTGCCATGTTCAGGATTACAGGCTCGCCATTGGAGATTCGAGATGTGACGTTACCGGGCTGGAAATGGCGGTTCATTGCATTGTAGGAATTGTCGCCCTGGGAATAATTCTCTATCCCACTGGGGATATCGTCCCAACTCGTATACCCAGGCTGATTACCACCCTCACCGGTTCCCATCGTCTCATGGAGTCTGTCGATCAGTGCTTCACGTTCCTCGTCGTCGGAAGGTTCGAGTCCCTCGTGATATCCGAGGACCATCGATGCTGCGATCGGAATACAGCCATCCCAGTCCTGCCAGGTGTCCGGTCCTGTCCCGAAGTCGGTACTCGATGCATTCCCGTCGTCGTGTTCTGTCCAGTTGGGAACACCGCCTACCGCTTCGTCGGTACTACCAGTCCAGTCGACCGGATCCTCCTGTTCATCCTCACTCGGGGTGAAACGATCCCCGACCGGTGTCAGTGAGCCGATGCTGTCCACCGCTGGAAATTGTCTGGGGGTTTGTCCTCTGAGACTGAGCGCCGATGGACCAGTGGTCTCGACACCGTATTCCACCCCGCCGTGGTAGAGGAATCGGTCCGTGATCGAGTGTCCATTTGCGGAGGCAACGTCGCTTGTTCGTTGTAGCTGCCGCTGCGGAGCTTCGGATTTCCCGTAGGTGAGGACACCGTTCGCGATATCTGTCTGGATGGCGCTAATGGTGATGTATCCTACGTCAGTACTTCTGTTTGCGATCGGAAACACCCAGGCACGCGGTTGATATCGAATCGAACTACTGCTCCGGACTTTTGCATAGAACAGTTCCGGAGCTCGAACGTTGTTGCTGTCCCACTCGCTGAACCCCGATTGGGTCCCGAGAGCCCCGACGACATGTTCGGCGTTTTCCCAGGCCTCCTCCCTGGAGACCTCTGGGGTGGAATTTGAGGCTGACGTACGGTTAGATGTGAGCAGCAGACCCGCAGAAACTCCCGCGATGGTTGACAGTACGCCACGTCGAGTCTGGGATGGTCTATTATCAGCCATCGAAACATGAGATTAAGAGAATATTTAAAAAAATTTTTTATATTATATTATGACATTCTATGTTGGGTTCATTTGCGTAATCTAACGGGTAGGCCCGGCCCACTTATCAAATATTAGAATATTCATCATTCTTCCTTCGAGGAGAGGATCTCCCGCTTCAGGACGAGCACGAATCTAACGGACGGTAACAATCGCACCTAAGGACGGCCGAAACTCGATCTGACTACTTCAAGACCGTGTAGTAACTATACTTGGTTGAAAATTTCCCGCTTCAGACTTGGCCAGACGACGATTTCTTGGGTTATATTCTTTTCATGTCTGTGTATAACTATTCACCGTCTCGAAACCAGCAGCTCCAAAGGAATCCACAACCGACTCCGAAAAACGGAACCCCTCAACTGTCGAGGTCGTGGCTGCGCGCACAGCGAGCGAGACGAACGGAGGCACGGAGTGAGTCTCGCGAGCGAGCACGGAGCGGTGGGTGGGGAGGTGGGGACGCGGTGCCAGGGCGACGAATACCGTCCCAACCGGTTCGATGATGACCCGCCCCCTGACCAGCGAAGCGATGGCAAAAAAGAGAGCCGATCGTGGCCGAGCGACCGCTCGCGAGCTCAGTCTCTGAGAACGTCCAGCTTCTGTCTCCTCGACCCGCCGCTGAAGTCCGCGTGGGTCGCCGTCCCGTTTCGCGGGCTCGGACCGTCACCGCGCTCGAGCACGGACACCTGCGACTCCGACGTGCAGGCCAACGTCGGCTGGCCGCCGTACCAGCCCACTTCACAGTTCAGCAGCCTCACCCGGTCGCCCTCGCGGAGCACCGTCCCCACTTTGGAGAGCTTCCAGATCGTCAGCTTTGCCGTCCCCGAGCCGTCATCGAGCACACCGACCTGTTGCTGGTTGACCGCCGCCGGCTGGTAGAGCGTCTTGACTTCGGCTTCGACGTTCGCCTGGATGGAGTACTTGGGATGGCCCATCCACTCATCGATGGTCGCGATGGGCTGGATTGCGTCCGTGCCCTTCGCCACCTCCTCGTTCGTCTTCAGAACGGCTGCCGTCAATCCCATGTCCTGGCACGCCACCTTCTCCGCGAGCTGCTTCGCGTAGGCTCCCCGAGTGGGCCCACGGAAGCGCTCCGCCAGATGCATTCCGTACCGATTCACCCCTCCCAGCGTCTCCGCGTCGAGTTGTTCACGCGGGTCGACGTCGGGGTCGCCGCCGCCCCCGAGGACGCCCCGTTCTCTGAAGTCGCGAACGCGCTCGCTGGATGCCCACTCTGATTGCATCCTGCACGAGTCCTCCCGCTCGAAGCCCGCTCTATCAGCCGCCAGCGCACGGTCTCGATACCGCTCTAACTCCTGTTCCTCACCCAGCCGCCTTTCCTCCGCTTCGAGCGTCGTCCCGTGCGGGTGGTCCAGCCCGGATTTCTGCCTCCAGTCGTAGTCGATTCGACCCTGTTTCTCGAGTTCGACCGTGGGTCGCAGTTCAGGTGCGTGCTCCCCGCATTCCGCGTCTGCCAGGAGCCCGCCTTCGTCCTCGATGGCCTCCCCGATGGTCAGCTGTTCAGTCGTCTGTACGTCCGAACCTTCATCACGGATCGTGTTTCTACTAGACATTGGTATCATTGGAACCGATACCGCACGAAGGCGCTCACTCGGCGTCTTCTTCCGACACCACGACTCTCCAGCCATGGCTCTCGTCACATCGTCCTCCCAGGGACGTTGTCCCCGAGGCGGTCGCGGCGCGCCTTCGGTGTAGTACTGGCGCGCCGCGACGCCGGCGACACTCCCAGACAGGCCAGTGAGGGGTGGGAGCTCGGGGTGAGCGCGCGCTCACCGACGTAATCCTGCTGACCCGCGGGTCTGTCTCGCCGCGTCCGTCGCCAGACGCAACGCAAGGCGGGACAGAGACGGCAAGCAGCACGGTTTACGTCGGTGGACGGCCTCGCACAAGGCCGCAGCGAGCGACGGCGCGCGGGACACAGCCCGGACCGGCGACCAGCCTCCCGAGGAGTCCGTGCGAGCGAACTCGTTCGCGAGCGTGGAAGCTCGGGGCTGGGAGCCGCAGCCCGGCACCGTCCCCGCGCGCCGAGCGAGTTTGAGCGTACGCCCGGCAGGCAGCGCAGCCAGCCCGCGCGAGGACCGTCAGCGACGCCGAGGCACGAGGCGTCGCTGGCCGACGAGCGCGGGTGACGGCGACCCCGGGGCGGGTTGTCGGGGTCGCCGGCACGGCGAGCAGCCCGCCCGGACCGCGCAAGAGGCCGCGTCTGAGCCCAGCGAGCGTCGACGCGAGAGCGGGTTCGAGCGTCGGCGCTCGCAGGCGAAGATGCAGCCGGCCCGGTCCCGGTCGGACCCGGTCGCGGGCCGAGTGCTCGCAGGCCCGCTCTCGGGTGCGGCCGGTCTCGGGCGGCTGCACTCGGCCCGACCCGGCCCAGGACCGTGTCCCGTCCGTCGCAGACGCAACGGAAACGCGAAAGCCCGGGCCCGGCAGGAACGGTCTGCATGGCCGGAGCGCGCACAACCCGAGGAGTCCACCCCGAACGGACCGTGGGTCACGAACCTGTCCCCGAGGCGAGCGACGATACGGGACTCGTTCAGGCCGTAGTGGACTCAAGAGGGGCAAGGCCGCCTCGGTGGTCCCTCGACCCCGTAAGCACCGCAGGGTCGGGGAGCACAGCGGGGTTCCGGTGAACGAAGCGAACGGGAGCAAGCGAGACGGAGTCTCCCGTGGTCGCGGGATGCCGAGCGGGCGAGGACTTTCGAATCGGTCCCTACTCAGTATGTGAAGCAGTGCTTGCCTGCAGAATCCCTGTTCAGTTGCCACTTCTGAGAGCGATATCAGACGGAATACGAGCCGCAGGACGCCAATTGGGAGGTCACTCCTGACGAACAGGTTGCGAGAACCTCAGTTCGAGTCGTCACAGACGCACTCGTGGCCCTGCCGTGACTGGCCGATGATGTACGCGTGCGTCTCGCTGGCGAGTGCGTGCATCGCGTCAGCTCGGGCTTCAGAGGCGAGCCCATCCTGATAGTACGTCTTGGCACGATGTTCACGCCAGAGGTCCGCGAGGTTCTCCGCAGTTGGCTCGGAGAAGATGCCCACGGCTGCGGCCTCGCGATACACACCAGGATGTGTCCCGGGGAGATCGTCCGGTTGTGCTGTCCCGCGGTCGAGCAACTGGAATTCGAACGTCCGTTCGATGGCGACGAACGATGCTTCGATGACGAGGGTGTAGTAGCCGGCGTCACGGAGTGCCGCAGCGCCAGCGAGGAGCCGGCACGCTTTCCGGAGCTGGAGGAGTGCCCCGTCGCCGATTTCGAGTCCGGACTCGATCTGGGTGGGTCGGTGGTCGAAGGCGGCCTGTGCGTCGGCGATGAGCTGCTCGATTTCTGTGCTACTCATCGGTCAGCACCGTCTTTCGGAGCGACTGCAGTTCGTCAGTGCCGTAGACCGTGATGCCCTCCGCGAAGATCTCGTCGAGTTTCGATTCGGCACGTCGAGCGCTGTCCAGCGACTCGGTGAAGGGTTCGAACTCGAATCGGTCGCCGTCGAAGCGTCGGTCACGGAGTTCGGCGACCACGTCAGTGACGATTCGGCGGGCGCTCGTGCGATCGCCGTCAACGACGACGAAGAGGTCGATGTCGCTCTGCCGGTCCGCCTCACCACGCGCGACGCTGCCGAAGACGACGATACCGACGACCTCGTCGATGTCATCGGCATCGGCGGTCGCTGTGTTGACCCTGTCGACGAATGCCCGGATGGGTGCCTGGAACTCGGGCTGTTTGATTCCCAGTACCGGGTCGTCTTTCTGCAGTCGCTCGGGGTCGATGGATACGTAGTTGCGTTGGGGGGTCTTCCGGATCTGGACCGCACTCACGTCGGCGAGTAATTCCACGGCCCGCCAGACGGTCGAGCGGGTAGCACCGGTCGTGTCGACGAGTTCCTGAATCGTGAACTCCGTCTCGTGTGCATCGGCCAGTAACTGGATGATATCGTCAGCGACCCCGATTCGAAACACATCGGTCTCTGGGTAGACATCGATGCAGATGCTTATATCTCGTTTTACCATTTCAGACAGTGTCTGATTGTGCGCAACAACATATAAATCTAGCCGAGGGATCAGACGGTATCGGTGTGTGGTATCAGGAGGACAGGTCAGTTGCTGTCGATTACTCGTGAGCAGAGGATGTCGACCGCCGCGGTGGATGACCAACTTCCACTGCGGGTGGGACTGAAAGGGGCCGAGTGGAGGACGAACCTCGGCGACGCTCCCGTGAGTGAGCGTTAGCGAGTGAACGGGAGGCGGCGAGACGACGGAGGAGTCTCGCCAGCTAAGCACCGCAGCGTAGCGAGGCGCGCAGCGAGCCGCGGGAGTCCTCCGTGCGGGGGCTTTCGATATATATGAGTCGATAGGAACCAGATTTAATTTATACAACTATGGCTAAAATAAAGCTGACTGTCCAATGTCGAAGCAGACGGAGTCAGAGACCGACCTTCCGGTTCCCAGGGACGGAGACCGGACGTACATTCGCATCAGACCGACAGACACGGAACTGAGCCCGGGGACCGTGGTCACGCAGCTGGGGCGACTGCATCGAAAGCAGCTCCCGAAGGACGGCCCGTGGCACCGCCGTCCGTTCCGATCCACGACACCGACGTTCGAGACGCTGCTCGTCAGCGACGGGACGACCACGTCGTACTACGCGGGCGTCGACAGCGCCCTGGCTGATTCCACGGAGCGAGTGCTCCGGAGTCTCTATCCGGACACCTACGAGTTCGAGGGGGTCGACTGGGATCCGGATCGAACGCTCGTCGACACGGAGACGCTCGCGTCTGTCGAGTACGTGGGACGGGTCGAGCGGCCGAAGGACTGGCAGACGAAGCTCACGGAGTTCGAGTCGTTCCTAACCGACGAGCACGCGCGGATTCCGCTCGCGACGATCGTCGAGACGATGGCCGACGTCGACGTCCCCATGGTGTATCAGGCGCTCTTTCGGCCGCGTGCCGACTGGACCAACGGCCGAGACGAACGCATCTATAACCTCGAGAATCGGTACGAGACGGTGGGCCAGCAGCTCTCGAACGCGCTCTTTGGCGCTCCCGAGGACCCCACGGTGCCGCGGGCCGACGAGGCGAGAATCGAGGAACTCGAGACACGAAACCCGCGACGGTCGTTCGACGTCACGGCGAGACTCGCCGTCGCGGCCCCGAAGGATCGAACGCCGGTCGAGGAGATCGCGAACGACCTGGTCGACGCGTTCAGCCACGTGAGTCACACGAGCTACGAGGTCACAGGACGGGTCAGGACCGGCTCGAACGCACAGCGAGTACTGGACGACATCCGCAACCGGGAGACGCACGAGCCGAGTTACAGACGCCTGCGAAAGCGACCGTGGCGTCGTCCCGAGAGCAGGGGCATCGTCATGGACGACAGCGAGCTCGGCGCACTCACAGTCGTGGACGGCGCGGCGCTCACCGACGCCGGCGATAGAACAGTCGAACCCACACCGGGCGAACGACAGACGCTCCAGCGTCCGGCGCCGACGATTCTCGACGAGTACACGACGAGGGGGCTCACGCTCGGCAAGCCACTCACCGAGGACGCCACGACCAGAACACAACCCATCGCACTCCCCGAGGAACTGCAGCCGATGCACGTGGCGTGGTTCGGGAAGACGGGCTCAGGAAAATCCACGGCACTCACGTCCGGCATCCTCGACAACCACCAGGCGACAGATGGCGCGAGCATCCTCGTCCTTCCGAAGGGAGACGGGATGGCCACGGACTACATGCGGGCCCACTATTCGAAATACGGCCACCTGAACAACGTGCTGTACTACGACTGCTCGAAGGTCCTCCCCGCGTTCTCCTTCTTCGATATCCGCGACCAGCTCGACGCCGGCATCCCGAGAACGACCGCTGTCGAGGACAGCGTCGATCACTACCTCGAGATTCTGGGCCAGGTCATGGGCACCGAGCGGTTCGAACGCGCGGTCCGGTCTCCTGACATCATCCGCTACATGGTGAAGGCGCTCTATGATCCAGTCAACGGCGCCGACGCGTTCTCTCACAGAGACCTCCATGCAGCTGTCCGGCAGCTGCACGAACGACAGACTGCACCCGCGGTCTCGGACCCCGACCTCGAACGTATGCTCGCCGGCGTGACGGCGAACCGTGCGCGGTCGTTCGACGAGATCATGCAGGGCGTCGCGAATCGCATCGAGAAGATTCCCATCGACCAGCGTCTCGCGGCCATCTTCGACCACGTGCCAGAAGGAGACGACCCGCACTTCGACCTGGTCGACTATCTCGACGAGAACGTCGTCATCATCCTCGACACTGGTTCACTGAGACCGGCCGCCCAGCGCGTGCTCACGCTGCTCGTCCTCTCGAACCTCTGGACGGCGCTCAGGCGTCGGCTGAACCGGAGTGACGGCGACCCGGCGCTGGCGAACCTCTACATCGAGGAGGCCGCGAGCGTCGCCGACTCCGACCTCCTGCAGGAGCTGCTGGCGCAGGCCCGCAGTTTCGGCTGTTCGGTCACGCTCGCGATGCAGTTCCCCGCCCAGCTCAAAGCGGACAGACGAATCTACGACGAGCTGCTCAACAACGTCTCCACAGTGGTAACGGGCAACGTGCCCCGAGATCGAGAGCTCGCTGCCAGACTCGCCACCGACGACATGGATGCGAGAGACGTGGGGAACCGACTCCGCGCCCTCCAGCGCGGCCAGTGGATGGTAAAGCTGCCCGCTGCGTACGGTCAACCGGAACCACGGCCGTTCACCGTCGAGTCCGTCGCGCCTCCCGCGGGCCACCCGGCCCACGACCACACGCCATCCCGGAGAGAGGAGTGGAAGTTCCAGGACGCGAAGCTCGACGTCCACGAGCGAACGCTCGATTCCGCAGGGCTCGTACTCGGCTCGCCCAGTGTTCGCACAGACGACGGAGAGACCACGGACGAGGAAGAGGAGACGGAGACTATCGAGGAAGACGTCCGCGTCGACTCCGCGCTTCCGTACACCCAGCGCATGCCGTCGACGGTCGCCTACGAGGAGTCCATCCACGCGCTCCGCTGTACGGAGTGCCAGAACCGGTACGACCCTGACGTCACAGGGATGAAGCGCGCCATCTCGTGCTGTTCGTCGCTCGAGGAGACTGACAGGGACGACATTCCGGTGTGCAACCTCAACCTGAAACTCACCCCCGAGGAGCGCGCGGTCTCCGAGTGGTCCACGGAACAGTTGTCGTTCATGCAGGCGGTGTACAACGCCCAGCAGCTCCGGTACGACCCACTTGAGTACGACCTGCTCAACGACTCGATGATCCGGCTCCAGGAGTACGTCGGCATCGACAGCGGGGCAGTGCAAGACCTCATCGACGCGGACCTGCTCCGCAAGGACAGCGACCACCCACACCGCCTCTACTCGGTCTCACCCGACGGCCGCGACGTCATCGGCGAAAGCTACCGCCAAGGGGTCGACTACGGTCACGGCGCTGGCGACCTCGAGGAATCCACACTCCACGTCCTCGCCGTCGAGGTCGGCCGACAGTACCTCGAACAGGAGTACGTCGCGAACCCCGACTCCCGAGTCACGGAGACGGTCCCCTACTACGACATCGACGAACAACGACGACTCGACCTCGCCGGCATCGACGACGACGGCGAAATCGTCGTCGCCGTCGAAGCCGAACGAGTCAACAACGACGTCCTCCGAGCGGTCCCCGAAGACTTCGACAAGATCGCTGACTCCGATGTCGACGAAGCCATCTGGATCGTCATGAAACAGTCCGATGCACACACTATTCTCGGCGTCCTGAACGACCCCCCAGAAGGCGAGCCCCGCGTCGAGAAGACCTACTCGACCGGCACCCCACCCCAACAGTTCCGCATCGACACCCCCGGACTGACCGCGATGTACCCCGTCGAGTGGCTGCGCGACCGGCTCGACGCCTCATAATCGGCGTTCGATGTCCAGAACTGCCGAAAGCTAATCTAGGCCGCACAGCACTCGCGAATCAATCTTCATAATCGGCCCGAACGTCCGGAAGAAGACCCCTCCGTGGATTCTGTGGTGTGAGTATGAAGCGTTTGATGCCAATCCCCAGAGAATCTTCCTCCCCCAATTCTGCCGGCTGACGCCGTGACACCCCGATTCGCCAAACACGAAGTTTCGAACACCGACGAACCCCCAGCGCCCAGAACACCAAAACCGCAAGACGAGAACCGATTATGAATATCTCAGCGCGACCCACGTCCCGCTCAACCCGCGAACCCGATTCCTCAATCCTCACGATTCCCTCACCCCCAGGGCTACTATCCCCAGTCTTCCAACTTCGACGCACCCCCACCTACGGCTTCCTAGACGACACCACACAACCGTCTCACGACTGTCCTTCCGGGTGTTTGAACTGAGTATGGACTCTGTTGTACTGGTTCAAACCCGTCTAGAGCACCTCTAGCCCGTTCTGTACCTGCGTATGCAATTATGGAAACCATGGTCGAGGAGTCGATGCACACCGACTGGCAGTTAGAGTCGGTGGGAAGGAGAATCTCCGTGAGCGAACGAACAACGCAAATCCCCAGCCTCGGTCGACACACGGAGTACGATTCACTGATCGGTTACCGGAGAGGCGGTATTGAATGAAAGTCGAAATACTATCGGTCTGATTCGGCGAACGGAATCAGTGAATCGCCCGTGTCGACGCGCCCGTCATCTCACCCCGACAACAACCGCTCGGCCCGCTCGATGTCGGCCTGGGAGTTCACGTTCACCCGGTCGCCGTCGAACGGGACCGTCAGGATGTCACAGCCGTCGTCGACGAGCCGGTCGACGGCGTCGGTGAGCTCGTACTCGCCGCGGTCGGACGGTGGGATCGACGCCAGCGCGTCGAACACGGCTTCGGGGAGCAGCATGCAGCCACCGAGCGCGAGCGTCGACGGCGGGTCGTCGGCCTTCTCGACGAGCGCCGTGAGGAGGCCGTCCGCGGTGGTCTCGACGACGCCGGTCGTCTTCGCTTCCCCACGCGACACCGGTTCGACGAGGACCGCGCCGTCGTGTGGCGAGCCTGCCGCCACCAGCTCCCCGATGCCGTCGACGAACACGTTGTCGCCGTTCAGTACTATGAAATCGCCGTCGACGTGCGCTTCGGCCTGCAACACGGCGTGGCCGAGGCCGAGCTGTTCGTCCTGCCGGACGTAGGTGACCGGGACGCCCTCGAAGACGTCGCCGTAGTGCGCGAGTATCTGCTCGCCCTCGTAGCCGACGACGACCACGAGTTCGGTGACCCCGGCAGCCAGCAGCGTCCGGAAGCAGTGTGTCAGGATGGGCTCGCCGGCGACCTCGACCAGTGCCTTCGGTCGGTCCGCCGTGAGCGGTCGGAGACGGGTTCCCTCGCCGGCGGCGGGGACGACGCCCTGCATGGGTGGAGGGGTCGCGGGCCAGAGCCAAAGTGCTCACGGTCGGCCGCGGGACTCCGAACTCCGCCCACACCCCCATCGCCGGACCGTACAACTAAGACCGTCACCTCGGTGAGAACCACACGGGTAGTCTCGATGACGTCGATACTGGGCTCGCGCCGGCTGGCGCTCGCGTTCGCCATCGTCCTCACGGCCGTCGTGGCGACGGTGCCCATCGACGGCTCGCTCACCGTCGCTGGCCAGTACGCGGTCGCGACGATGGTGTTCGCGGCGGTGCTCTGGGTGACCGGTGCGATCCCGCTGCCGTTGACGGCGCTGACGGTGCCGATCCTCCTGACGCTGTTCGGGGTCTACCCGGAGTTCGGCGACGCGGTCGCGGGCTTCGCCGACCCGGTCATCTTCCTGCTGCTCGCGGGGTTCATGTTCGCGGAGGCGCTCCAGAAGCACGACGTCGACCGGCGGATCGCGCTCGCGATACTGGTCCGCTTCGGTACGTCGGCGCGGGGGCTCGTGCTCGGGGTCATGGTCGCGACGGCGCTGCTGTCGATGGTCATCTCGAACACGGCGACGGTCGCGATGATGGTCCCCATCGTGCTCGGCATCGTCGAGAGCGTGACCGACCTGGCGGCGGTGGAGTCGGGGGACGGCGACGACGCCTCGAACCTCCAGGTCGGGATGCTGCTCGGGGTGGCGTACGCCGCGAGCCTCGGCGGCGTCGGGACGCTGATCGGGACGCCACCGAACGCCATCGTCGTCGGGCAGCTGAACGAGCTGCTCGACTTCGAGATCACGTTCGTCGAGTGGCTCGCCATCGGGCTGCCGATGGTCGTCGTCACGCTCCCGGTCGCGTGGGTGCTCCTCACGTACGTCGTCTACCCGCCGCGACGGTACGACGTGAGCCGCGCCCGGGAGGATGCACGGGAGCAGCTCCGGTCGATGGGACCGCTCTCGCCGGCGGCCCGTCGCACCGTCGCCATCTTCGGGCTGACCGCCCTGCTCTGGCTGCTGGGCGGGCTCGAATCTGCGTTCGACGGCGTGCTCCCGGACGTCTGGTACGTGACGCTGTTCGGCGGAGCGGGCGAGAGCGTGTTCGGCACGACCGGCCACGCGGGCGTGCTGTACTACGTGCTGGTCGCACTCGCGGCGATCCCGACGCTGGTCGTCTCCGAGGCGGTCGCCTGGGACGACCTCACGGACATCGACTGGGGGACGCTCATCCTCCTCGGGGGCGGCATCTCGCTGGCGAACGGGCTCGCCGACACGCGGGCGACGGTCTGGCTCGCGGACGTGACCCTGAACGCGCTGACGGGGACGCCCCTCCTGGTGCTGCTGCTGGTCATCGTCGCGATGACGGTCCTCGTCGGCGAGTTGGCCTCGAACACCGCGATGGCGGCCATCCTCGCGCCGCTGCTCATCAACGTCGGCCCGGCGTACGCGGGTGCCGTGGGTGCATCGAGCGAGCTCACGTCGGTGTTCCTGGCCGTGACCGGCGCCATCGCCGCGAGCTACGGCTTCGCGCTGCCGGTCGCGACGCCGCCGAACGCCATCGTCTTCGGGGCCGGCTACGTCGAGCGCGAGCACATGCTCCGGGCCGGCATCCTGCTCGACGTCGTCGTCATTCTCATCACCACCGGGCTGACGTACCTCCTGATCCGCCTGCTATGGCCGGTCGTGCTCGGCTGAGCAGCCCCGTAACCGATTCCATGGACGGGGGGCCGGCTGCGCGTCCTTCGAGGTTCGATAGTTCAGAGCATGACGCTTCGAGGGACACCTCCTTCGGACGCCAACCACACCGCCCTCACCGAAAGAGCACCGTCGGCGACCGCGCCACCTCGTCGACCGACTGGTCCGCCTCGATGGCGGGGAGCCGGAGCGTCGCGATGGTGCCGTCGTCCACGGCGTCGATCTGGAAGGAGCCGCCGTAGCGCGTGACGATCCAGTTGACGAGCCAGAGGCCGAGCCCGCTGCCGTGTTCGAGCGCGGACTCCTGCCCCTTCGAGATGACCTCGGCCTCCATCTCGTCGATGCCCGGCCCCTCGTCGGCGACCGTGCAGACGACCCAGTCGCCGTCGTCGGCCACGGTGATGCGGACGGCGGGCGACGCCGACGGGTCGTGCTTGAGGCCGTTCTCGACGAGCTCGGTCAGCGCCTGCTCGAGTTCGACGCCGGCACAGACCGCACGGTCGGTGCGGACGTCGAGGGCGACCGATGCGTCGGGGAACCGCTCGCGCTGGGTGCCGACCACGTCGTCGAGCACGGCGGCGACGTCGAGGCGACGGGGCTCGCGGTGGTACTGGGCGTACCGCTCCAGCTCGCGGGCCTGCTCGGTGAGGTGGACGAGCGACTCGGCCGTGGTGACGATGCGCGAGCCGAGGTCCGTGGCGTCAATGGCGTCGTCCCGGAGCAGGTCACCGTAGCCGAGCAGCGCGTTCATGTCGTTGCGGAGGTTGTGCCGGAGCACGCGGTTGAGCAGCTGGACGAGCTGTTCGGTCCGCTTGCGTTCGGTGATGTCGGTCTGGAAGCCGAGGAACTGGGTGACCTCGCCCGTCTCGTCCTCGATGGGGTTCACCTGCACCTGGCTCCAGAAGGGGGTGCCGTCCTTGCGGTAGTTGATGAGCTCGACGAGCACGGGCTCCTCGGCGGCGATGTGTTCGCGGAGGGTGGCGATCCGGCGGGGGTCGGTGTCCTCGCCCTGGAGGAACCGGCAGTCGCGGCCGAGGACGTCCTCGGCGTCGTAGCCGGTGACGCGCTCGAACCCCTCGTTGACGTAGACGAGCGGGTTGTCCTCGTCGCCGGCCTCGGCGATGGAGATGCCGATGTCGGCCTCGTCCATCGCACGTGTCTTCAGCCGGAGTTCGCGCTCGCGGCGCTTCTGTGCGGTCACGTCCCGGCCGACGCCCTGGACCCCGACGACCTCGCCCTCGTCGGTGATCGGCGTCGCGTTCACCTCGATGACGACCCGGTCGCCCGCCGAATCGACGAAGTCGAGCTCGAGGTTCTCGGCGGGCTCGCCCTCGAGTGCGTCCGCGTAGGCGGCGAACGCGTCGTCGAGCGTCGGCTGCGTGATGATCTGCGCGAAGGGCGCCCCGACCAGCTCGTCGGCGTCGTAGCCGAGCGTGTCTTCGACCGCGGGGGAGACGTAGGTGAACTCGCCGTCGTGGCCGAGCTGGAACAGGATGTCGAAGCTCGTCTCGGCGATGCCCTCGATGCGTGCCTTCTCGCGCTGGAGGCGCTCGTTGCGCTGCTCCAGCTCCTGCTCGTACGCCCGGCGTTCGAGCGCCTGCCCGACGAGCTTGGCGAACACCTCGATGAAGACGGTCTCCTCGGTCTCGAACGCACCCCCGCGTCGTTCCTCGTCGGCGAAGCAGACGGTGCCGTACACCTCGTCGTCGACGAGCACCTTCGCCCCGATGTACGTCTCGAGCCCGAACGTCCGGAGCGCGGTCTCCGAGACCGCCTCGGAGGCGGTCGCGTGGTGGACCGCGAGGTGCCCATCGAGCTCGACGGTGCGGCGGCAGTACGCCTCGTCGAGCGGGCAGCTCTCGCCGGGCTGGATGAGCTCGTGGTCGCCGACGGCGTGGACGATGGTCTGTGTGCCGTCGTCGATGCGTGTGAGAAATCCGATCGGGAGGTCGAGGTACTCGCGACCGATGTCGAACCCCTCGGCGACGAGGTCGTCGACGGGGCGGTCCCGGTCGGCGAAGACCTCGTAGAGCTGCTCGCGTCGCGAACTGCCGTCCATCACGTTGTCCTTGGGCTGTACCTTGATAATCCATGTGGCACCGACAGGACCGGCTGGCTGTTCGCACCCACGCGAGCTACGACCCGCCTTCGCTCGCCTCGACCCTGTCGGCCTGTTCCTCGAGCTCGGCGGCGAGCGTGCGCGCCTGCTCGGGCGTCAGCTGCAGCTCCTCCATGTGCGCCGGCAGGACCTCCTCGGTCATGTTGTCGAGCTCGAACTGCAGCGTGACGTGGTCGGGCGACTCTCTCGCCGCGGTCGCGTTGCACACCGCGAACGCCTCCTCGGCGAAGTCGTGGCCCCGGACCGTCGCGTCGACGAGGTCCAGCGTCGTGTAGGCGTTCACCTTCAGGAGTCGGTCGGCCATACCCGAGCAAGCGCGGCGAGGCACTTAGCGGGCGTGCTCCCGTCAACGTCGGCCGCTGTCCGGGACACAGCAACCGTCGCAGCATCGACAACACACTTGACCCCCGCGGTCGATGCACCGCCATGGTCCAGACGACCGTCCCGCTGGCCCTGCTTGCGAGCGCCGTCGCCCTCGCCGTGCTCGTCCGCAGCGCGGGCATGGTCGTGGGTGCGGTGACCCGCATCGCCAACCACTACGACGTGCCCGAGGTCGTCGTCGGCCTCACGGTGGTTGCGGTGGGGACGAGCCTGCCCGAGATCGCCGCGCACGTCCTCGCCTCGCTGGGTATCGTCGGCGGGACGCTCGACTACCAGGTCGCCTCGGCGACGGTGCTCGGCGGGAACATGGGCTCGTCGACGACCCAGCAGCTGCTCCTCTTCGGCGTGTTCCTCGTCGGCTACGGGCGCTACCGTCCCCGGCCGCGGTTCCTCCGGACGACGTACCTGCCGATGCTCGGGACGTTCGCGCTCGTGCTCGCGCTGGCGTGGGACGGCACGCTCTCCCGCCTCGACGGCGCGCTGCTCGTCGTCGTCTACCTCGCGTACACCTACTGGGCGGTGAACAACAGGGAGCGCGTCGGCGTCCCGCGGGAGCCGGAGAGCCGCCGGCTCCGCCGCGACGCGGTGCTCACGGTCGTCGGACTCGCCGGCGTCGCCGCGAGCGCGTACGTCGTCATCGCCGCCGTCGAGGTCATCGTCGAGTCGCTGGGGCTCGGCGGCTCCATCGTCGGCGTCGTCACCATCGGGCTGGCGGCGGCACTGCCCGAACTCTCGACCGTGTTCGAGGGGCTGCGCCGCCGCTCGCCCGACCTCGCCGTCGGCACGCTCGTCGGGAGCAACATCGTCAACCCGCTGCTCGCGCTCGGACTCGGCGGTGTCATCTCGGGCTACGCCGTCCCGCCCGTCGTCGTCTACTGGGACCTCCCCGTGAAACTCGGCGTGGGCGCCGGCCTGCTCGTCTGGCTCCGGTTCGGGACCGGCGGCGACTTCGACCGCCGCGAGGGGTTCGGGCTCATCGTCGCGTACTTCCTCTTCCTCGCCGGCCGGCTGGTGCTGTTCCCGGGGCAGTGAGCGCGAGACGGTGCCGCAGTCTCCCGGGCGCGAAAGACGCCGTTACTCCGGGCGCACGCCGTCCGTTGGGGTGTCTCGTTCCGCTGGCTGTCCGGTCGGCCCGTCGGTCCCGTCGGTGGTCCCACGGCCGGTAATGACAGCTGCAGTCGGAGTACGCGGGTGGTAACTAAATTTCGCCCGACGGTGGTGGCTTCCAATGTCGCGAGAACTTCGTGTCGCGGGGTTGGCCCCCCAGGATGCCGGTCGGGGGATCGCCCGACTCGGCGAGGCTACGATGGCCGAACTCGGGGTCGAGCCGGGCGACATCGTCCAGATAACCGGTCGTCGGCGAACCGTCGCGAAGGTCCTCCCCGGGTACGAGGGGGAGACGGCCGACGTCGTCCGGGTCGACGGCAACGTCCGCTCGAACGCCGGCGTGGCCATCGACGAGCTCGCCGAGGTCACCCCAACGGAGACGAAGCCGGCGGAGTCCATCACCGTCGCGCTCCCGCAGTACGTCATCCTGCGCGGTGCCGAACCGTTTCTCCAGCGCTACCTGACCGACCGAGCGGTCGTCCGGGGCGACACCGTCCACCTGCGGCTGCTCGGACAGCCGTTCGTGTTCCTCGTCGTCCGGACCTCGCCGTCCGGCCCGGTCATCATCACGGAGGAGACGAAACTCACCATCCGGGACCAGCCCATCACCGAGGACGACCTCCAGGGCGAGCGCACCCAGATTCCGGACGTCACCTACGAGGACATCGGCGGGCTGGAGCGCGAACTCGACCAGGTCCGGGAGATCATCGAGCTCCCGCTCCGGCACCCCGAACTGTTCCGTCGGCTCGGCATCGCCCCACCGAAGGGCGTCCTCCTGTACGGCCCGCCCGGAACCGGGAAGACGCTCATCGCCAAGGCCGTCGCCAACGAGGTCAACGCCGACTTCTTCTCCGTCTCGGGCCCGGAGATCATGTCGAAGTACTACGGCGAGAGCGAGGGACAGCTCAGAGAGATCTTCGACGAGGCGGGCCAGAACACGCCAGCCATCGTCTTCATCGACGAGATCGACTCCATCGCCCCGAGCCGCGACGAGGTGACCGGTGAGGTGGAACGTCGCGTCGTCGCTCAACTGCTCAGCCTGATGGACGGTCTCGAAGAGCGGGGCGACGTGATCGTCATCGCGGCGACCAACCGCCCGGACGCCATCGATACTGCCCTCCGTCGCGGCGGGCGGTTCGACCGCGAGATCGAGATCGGCCCACCGAACCGCGACGGCCGCCTCGAGATCCTCACCGTCCACAGTCGCGGCATGCCACTGGCGGACGACGTCGACCTGGACGACGTCGCGGACCGAACGTACGGATTCGTCGGTGCCGACCTCGAGAGCCTCGCGAAGGAGGCCGCGCTGAACGCCCTGCGACGGGCGCAGGTCGACCTCGACATCGACTTCGAGGTGGCGGTGATTCCCCCCGAGGTGCTCGACCAGATCGAGATCGCCGTCGCCGACTTCGAGGAGGCGCTCTCGGAGATCGAACCCAGCGCGATGCGCGAGGTGTTCGTCGAGATTCCGGACGTCACCTACGACGACGTCGGCGGGCTGGAGACGGTCCAGCAGGAGCTCGTCAGGGCCATCGAGTGGCCGCTCCGGTATCCCCCGATGTTCGAGCAGTTGCGGACCGAGCCCGCCAGAGGGGTGCTCCTGTACGGCCCGCCCGGAACCGGGAAGACGCTGCTTGCCAAGGCCGTCGCCAACGAGAGCGGCGTGAACTTCATCTCGGTCAAAGGCCCGGAGCTGCTCGATAAGTTCGTCGGCGAGTCCGAGAAGGCCGTCCGCGAGGTGTTCCGACGCGCCCGGCAGAACGCCCCGGCCATCGTCTTCTTCGACGAGCTCGACGCGCTCGCCCCGGCACGGGGTGGGTCGTCGGACTCCCGGGTGACCGAGCGGGTCGTCTCGCAGCTACTGACCGAGCTCGACGGCATCGAGGACCTCCAGAACGTGCTGGTCATCGGCGCGACGAATCGGCCGGACATCATCGACCGCGCGCTGCTCCGCCCGGGCCGCCTGGAGAAGATCCTCTCCGTGCCGACGCCGGACACCGAGGCCAGACTGGAGATCTTCCGGGTCCACACCGAGGGCGTGCCCCTGGCCGAGGACGTCGACCTCGAGGTGCTCGCAGCGGAGACCGTGGGCTACACCGGCAGCGACATCGAGGCGATCATCCGCGAGGCGAGCCTGCTGGCGATGGAGGCGGCGATCGCCGACCTCGACCCCGACGCTTCGCTGGAGGCGGTCGGCGAGCGAGCCGCCGACGTCCGTATCTCGGCGGACGACATGGACCGGGCGCTCGCGAAGGTGACGCCCTCGGTCACCGCCGACATGCGGGCGTTCTACGAGAGCCTGAGCGAGGAGCTCGGGGGGACGATCGACCTCACCGCGGAGGAACCGTGGGGCGTGTACTGAACTGACCGGGCACCCGCGACCGAACAGCTGCTCGCTCAGTCGTCGGCCGACAGCGGCGTCCCGTCGGGTGCGGCGGGCGCGGGCGAGTCGTCGAGCGAGTCCTCGTCGGCGTAGGGGTACCAGGTGCGCTTCGTGTTGTGCATGAACGGGTCGTCGTAGCTGGTCTCCTCGGGCTCGACCAGCTCGGCGAGCGCGTCGTCCTCGCGCGCGGCGACGAACTCGCGGAAGCTCTGGCTCTCGTCCTCCCGTTCCGCCTCGAAGTTCGCGAGCAGGTTCCGGATGGCGCCGGGCACCTCGTCGGCGGGCACGCGCTCGGTGACCCACGAGGCGAACTGGGGCTCCTCGCCGAGACCGCCGCCGAGGCCGATGTCGAGCGCCTCGACGGGCTCGCCGTCCTTCCGGGTCTTCATGCCCCGCAGCGAGACGTCCGCAATCTGGGGCTGGGCGCAGGAGGCCGTGCAGCCCGAGAGGTGGATGTGGAAGTCCTCCACGCCGTCGGGGAGCTCGACGTGCTCCTTGAGCCAGCGGGCGTAGCGCACCTGCCGGTTCTTCGTCTCGACGATGGAGAGCGAGCAGAACTCCGTTCCGGTGCAGGCGATGGAGCCGCGCATGAACGGGTGCGGGTCGGGCGAGTAGTGCTCGAGCGCGGGTTCGGCGAGCAGGTCGTCGACGTTCTCGTCGGGCACGTCGGTCAGGATGACGTTCTGGCGCTGGGTGAGCCGGACCTCGCCGGAGCCGTGCTCGTCGGCGGCGTCGGCGAGCGCGAGCGCGTCGTCAGCACCGATGCGACCCACGAGCACGTTCAGCCCGACGTAGTTGCTGCCGTCGGGCTGGCCGTGGACGCCGACGTGGTCGTGCTTGCCCGCGGCCTCGCCGGCGTTGTAGCTGTACTCCGACCGGAGGTCCTCGCCGGCGGTGTGGAGCTCGAAGTCGACGAACTCCTCCTGGAGGACCTCGCGCAGCTTCTCCGGTCCCCACTCGTCGACGAGGAACTTGATGCGGGCGTTGTAGCGGTTGTCGCGGTCGCCGTACTCGCGGAACAGCGCGGAGATACCGCCGGCGACGTCGGCGGCCTGCCCGGGCGTGACGAACACGTCGATGTCGCGGGCGAACCGGGGCTCGTTCCGGGCGAGGCCGCCCCCGACGCGGACGTTGAACCCCTCGCGCGCCTCGCCGTCGATCTCCTTCGTCGCGGGCTCGAGCGCGAGGTCGTTGATGTCGCCCTGGCCGCAGCCCTCGCGGCAGCCGGTCACCGAGACCTTCCACTTCCGGGGGAGGTTCGAGTGCTCGGCGTTGCCCTTGAAGCGGTCGTTCAGCTCGTGGATGGTCGGGAGAGCGTCGACGTGCTCGTGCTCGTCCTTCCCGGCGACCGGGCAGCCGACGATGTTGCGCCAGGAGTCGCCACAGGCCTGCATCGTCGTCAGCCCCGCAGCCTCGAGTTCGTCGAAGATGGCGGGGACGTCCTCGATGTTGATCCAGTGGAGCTGGATGGCCTGTCTGGTCGTCACGTCGAGCCAGCCGTTGCCGAACTCGGGGTTCGCGGCGGGGCCGGTCGAGTACTCCTTCGCGAGCTCGGCGACGGTCCGGAACTGGCCCGGTTCGAGCACGCCGTTCGGCGGCCCGATGCGCATCATGAAGTAGGACTCCTGGCCGGCGCGCTGGTGGTACAGACCGTACCACTTGAAGCGCTCGAACCAGGCGTCGCGCTCGTCCTCGGGGATCGAGTCCCAGCCCGTCTCGGCGAATCGCTCGATGTGCTCGCGGATGTCCGTCCCGTAGATCTCGGACTTCCACTGTTCCACGTCGGTCGGCATGGACCGTGCTACGACAGCGACTCCTATACCGGCGCGCACCGCGTCAGGTTCCCCCGGTGCTCGCCGTCACCGGAAATCGTTGCCGGTTTCGAGCCGCGCCCTGAGTTCGCCGGGGGCGTACGGGTGGAACTCGCCGTCCCGTACCCGCCCCACGGCGAGCCAGTCGAGCCCGCCCTCCGTGCCGCAGTCGATGCACTGCCCGACCGCCTGGACCGCGACGCGCTCGCCGTCCACGCCGACGTCCGTGAACGCCTCCAGCACGACGTGGGCGGTCTCGCAGGCACAGAAGTCCGTGACCGCGAGGGGCCAGATGTCGCTGTTGGGCACCCGGCGCCGGTTGTCGACGCTGATCCACGCGCCGTCGTCCAGCACGCGCAGTTCCGTGGCCATACCCCCCGTTACACCCCCAGCGGGGTGGTCCCGTCGCCCGGTGCAACGCTTCGTCCGGTCGACGACGCGGACTCGTGCCCGAATCCCGCCCCCGTCCACCGATTCCACCCGCGAAGCCGCGTCGGAGATACCGGCCAGAAGCGCCGGTACCCCCGAGCCCCGGTGACGCTTGTCCGGGCAGCGTCGGTTAAGGAGTGTCCGCCGCTACGGGACGACGATGACCGACGAGTCGACCACCGACCGACCCGAACGCCAGCACGTCTCCGCCGACGTGGCGCCGGAGCTGTACGAGCCGGAGGCCCCGCGATGACCCGCGTCGAGACCGAGGAGGAGAACGACGACGACCGCGAGCCGACGCGTCACGATGCCCACCTCCGCGACGTCGACCCCGGCGCGGGCTGTACGGAGATCTGGGAGCACCTCTCCGAGGAGCGCGACGAGGAGTGAGCCACGCACCACAGCAGGGAGTTTTTGCCCAGTGACCCCCAACGACGCCCAATGAGCGACGAACGGCCCACCCGGACCGAGCGGGAGTCCCCCGTCGGCGAGCCCGTCATCCGGGGCGACCCGGCCGTCACCGGCGAGCGCGCCCGCGACGCGGTCCAGTTCGACCCGACCGACCCGGATTCGCTCGCCGCAGCCGCCGACACCGTCGACGCCTTCGCCCGGAACACCGTCGGCAGCGAGGACAACGTCTACATGCTGCGCGGCGCGGCCGCCTGCGCCGCGCTCGTCCGCGGCGAGGGCTCCTACACCGCCGCCGCCGAACGCGTCGGCGAGCCCGCCACCGTCTCCTTCATCCGCAAGTGGGCCCGCGTCCACGACCTCCCCGAGTCCATCCGCCGCCACGTCGCCCAGGGCCACATCGCACCCACCGCCGCCAAGCACATCGCCCGCGTCGCCGGCGAGGCCCGGCTCTACCTCGCCTGGGCGGTCCTCGACGCCGACCTGACGGTGCGCGAGGTCCGCGCGGTCGCCAGCGCCGTCAACGACGGCACCCCGGTCGCCGACGCGCTCGCCGACCAGGGCGTCACCCTCGGCGCGCTCGACCTCAGGCTCCCACCGGCGACCTACCGCGAGCTCCGCCGCCGCGCCTCCGTCGAGAACCGGACCCCCGACGACGTCGTGGCGGAGGCACTCGACGAGTACCTCTGAAATCTGGGCCGGTTGCGATTTTCCGAACCCACCCCACCGGCGCGCGGCTGACGAGCGTGCCGAACGAAGTGAGGGTTCCGTGAGCGCAGCGAACGGAACGCAGCGAGACGACGGAGGAGTCTCGCCAGGCCGCGAGCAGACGCTCGTGCGAGGGATGAGCACCGGAGGGAGCTTGCGACCGAGGAGCGCAAGAGGCTGGGGAGGTGTGAGGTGCTGTGCGGGGTTGGGACTGAAAGGGGCCGTCGTCTCGACGAACCCGGACCCGGCAAGCGACGCGAGAGCGGAGCTCTCGCTAGTCTGAGCGCGTAGCGCTCAGGCACCGCAGGCACGAGGAGCGCAGTCGTGGTCCCGGGAGTCGAGACGACGGGGGCTTTCTGGCTGTTCGTGTTCCCAGAGAATCCGACCAGTACCAGCCGAACTAGCGACCACAGAATCGCGCCGCAGCGTCCGCGATCACCGCCCCAGCCGTCTCCACCTCACCCACGTCGATCGACTCGTCGGGGAAGTGCGCCTGGTCGATGCTCCCGGGGCCGAACAGCACCGTCGGGATCCCCGCTCGCTGGTAGTGGCGGCTGTCCGCCCCGTAGGTCGCGCCGTAGGGCTCCGAATCCAGCCCGGCCGCATCGGCGGCGGCCCGAACCGCACCCACGACGGGGTCGTCCGGGTCCACGGAGGCGGGCTCGAACTGGATGGAGAAGCGCTCGAACGTGGGCGGGTGCTCGGAGAGCCACTCGCTCTCGGCGACGACCTCGTCCAGTCGCTCCTGGAACTCGGCCTCGACGCTGGCGACGGTCTCGCCGGGGGCGACGCCGATGCGCACCTCGGCGACGAGCTCGTCGGGCACCGCGGAGGCCCAGTTGCCCGCGCGCACCGTGCCGACGCAGACCGGCCACTTGACCGGGTAGTCGGCGTACAGCGGGTGGTCGACGCGCGCCTCGCGCTCTGTCTCCAGGTCCTCGAAGGCGTGACGGATCGCCTCGAAGTGCGGGAGGACGGACTCGCCGCGCCAGCGCGTCGCCGCGTGGGCGGACCGCCCCTCGACGCGCAGGCGCTTCATCACGCTGCCCTCGACGGCCGTGACGACGCCGAGCTCGGTCGGCTCCGCGACGATGACCGCGTCGCGGTCGAACGGGTACGGGTTGTCCATCGCCGCCGCCGCGGCGCCGATGCCGCCCTCCTCCTCGCCGGCGACGCCCTCGACGACGACCCGGCCGTCCAGGTCCGGGGCATCCCCGGATTCGGCCTGCTCGGCGAGGTGCCGCGCCGCGAAGACGCAGGCGGTCAGCCCGCCCTTCATGTCCGCGGCACCGCGGGCGGTCACGCGGTCGCCGTCCCAGACCGGCTCGAAGGGGTCGCTCGACCACGCCGACCGCGTCGCCGGCACCACGTCGACGTGACCGTTCAGCACCAGCGTCGGCCCGGCGTCGGGGTCGCCGAACTCCACCACGCCCGCGACGGAGGGGCGGTCCGCGACGTCGATCTCGGCGGGGTCGTCCGGGAACGACGGATGCCCGGCCAGCGCGGCCGCGTCGGCTGTCCACTCGTAGGTCTCGAAGCCGAACGTCTCGAACCGCTCGCGGAGCCACGCCATCGCGGGTGCCTCCTGCCCGTCGGTCGTGTCGAACCGCAGCAGCTCGTCGAAGAACGCTCGCAGGTCCCCAGCCCAGCGGTCGGCGAACTCGTGCATGGGTACGACTGCTCGGAGCCGCCGTTAAAACCGTTCGATGCTACCCCGGCGAACGACAACCCTTTAACCGTCCCACTGCGAACTGTCGAGCGCACGGGCCGGTAGCTCAGTTCGGCAGAGCGTCTGGCTTTTAACCAGACGGTCGGGGGTTCAAGTCCCTCCCGGCCCGCTACTCCTGCGAACGCAGTGAGCAGTGAGTAGCGACGCCGGAGGGACTTGAATCAGGGAGCGAACGCAGTGAGCGACCGTGGTTCAAGTCCCTCCCGGCCCGCTCCTGCGAGGAGCGGACGTGACGAGCGGCCACAACCGACAGCGACGCCACTCCGCAGGTGCGAAGACGGAGAAAAACGCGCGTCAGCTCACTCCTTCCGCGGGAGGAACGCCAGCGTCACCAGCAGCACCAGCCCGAGGCTGGCCACGATGACGACGCCCCAGAAGCCGTTGATGCGCTCGTGGAAGCGGCTCTTGTCGTCGAGCTGTGCGTAGAGCGCGGCCTGGGCGTCCTCGCCCTCCTGGAGCGTGACGGTGTCCTCGTTCGTGAAGTGGACGGCGTAGCTCACGCCGTTGAGCGTGACGTTCTCGTGCTGCCCGAACGTCACCTCGTTGGTGCGGGGCGCGGTCCAGGTGAACGTCGCCTGCTGGGGCGCCGTGGTGATGGTGGTCTCGTTGCCGTTGAACTCCAGCGAGCTCGTCGTGTCGATGGTGACAGTCTGGATGCTCGTGTTGTTGGAGTTCGCGATGTACTCGTCGACGCGCATGGCCTGCCGGTCGGGCGTGTCCGGCTCGGCGTCGAGGTACTGCACACCGTCGGTCCACTGCGGGGAGAAGCGGTCCGTGGGCTCCCAGCGCAGCGTGATCTCGGTCGGCTCCGAGCTGTTGGCGATGAACGCGCGGTAGGTGTCGCCCTGGTAGGTGACCGTCGAGTTGTTGCTCCAGGTCTCCGACCACTGGGCGGACTCGTTGGTCCACGTGAGCACCGCCTCGTAGGAGACGCCGCCACCGCCACCGTGGCCGCCACCGCCGCCACCGCTACTCGCGGAGACGTCGGAGACGTTGTACACGCGGTCGTTCACCGTCAGCGTCGACCCCGATTGCAGGGTCTCGTCCGGATCCTCCAGCGAGACGGCCGGCTCCTCCGCGGTCGAGATGAACGCGAAGGCACCGGCGGTGATAACGAGGAGGAGTACGACGTAGGCCGCCGCTGCTCGTCGTTGCATAGTCGGAGCCTCGGACGCGCCGCCTAAAACGATTTCTCTTTGCATGGACGTCGTCGGGGGGTGCCGGGACAGGTCCGGACCCGTCGGGAGACCTTTGGACACGCCGACCGTAGTGCCACGGCATGAGCCTCTACGAGTCGGTCGCGGACCTGTCGCTGGTCGTCGAGGACTACCAGCTGCTGCGCCACGAACGAGACACGTCGAGCGGGTTCACGCGCGTGACGACCGTCTTCGAACTCCACGGCGACGGCCACGTCGGCCGCGGCGAGGACGTGACCTACGACGCCGACGACCACGACGCGCTCCAGGACGCCCACGACTTCGACTTCGCCGGCGAGTACACGTTCGACGAGTTCTCCGCGACGCTCGACGACGTCGAACTGTTCCCCGAGCCACCGGGGCAGGAGACCGCACGGCACTACCGTCGCTGGGGCGTCGAGAGCGCCGCGCTCGACCTCGCGCTTCGCCAGGCCGAGACCAACCTCGGCGATGCTCTCGGGCGCTCGTACGACCCGGTCCGGTTCGTCGTCAGCACGCGACTGGGCGACCCGCCGACGTTCGACCGTATCGCGGCCATCCAGGCGGTCACCCCCAGTGCGGAGTTCAAGCTCGACCCGGTCTCCTCGTGGAGCGACGACCTCGTCGCCGAGCTCGCCGAGACGGACGCGGTCCGGCTGCTCGACCTGAAGGGGCAGTACGAGGGCACCGAGGTCGACCAGCCGCCTGACCCCGACCTCTACCGGCGCGTGCTCGAGGCCTTCCCTGACGCCGTCGTCGAGGACCCCGCGCTCACCGACGAGACGCGCCCGCTGTTCGACGGACAGGAGCACCGCGTGAGCTGGGACTACCCCATCACCGGCATCGAGAGCGTCGAGGCCCTCCCGTTCGAATCCGACTGGCTCAACATCAAGCCGTCCCGCTTCGGCACCGTCGAATCGCTGCTCGACACGCTCGACTACTGCGAGGGACACGACATCAGCCTCTACGGCGGCGGCCAGTTCGAACTCGGCGTCGGCCGCGGCCACATCCAGGCGCTCGCGTCGCTGTGCTATCCCGACGCACCGAACGACGTGGCGCCCGGTGGCTACAACGACCCGGACCTCGACGACGACCTCCCGGCCAGCCCGCTCGCGCCGCCGACCGACCCCGTCGGTATCCTGTAGGTCGCTACTCGGTCGACCCCTCGTCCCCGCTCCCGTCCGCCCCGTCCGTGCCCGACGGCGCATCGTCCGCCGACGGGAGGTCCCGCGCCAGCCGGTCGAATCGACTCTGTGACGCCGTCGCCCGCGCCTCGGTCTCCCCGGGACGGTACGAGAGCAGCCGGAGCGACGACCCACAGACACACAGGTCGAACACCGCGCCCTGCTCGCGGCCCGGCTCCGGTAGCTCCCAGCGGTCGACCAGCAGCTCGTCGACCACCTCGCCCTCGTCCTCCACCAGCAGAACCGCGGTATCCTCCTCGAACCGGTCCAGAACTGCCGTGTACTGTCGTTTCATGCGTACTCCTCCCTGACGACGACCGTCCCCTCGTCGGTCGTGACGAGCACGGTGTCGCCGCCGTTGTTCCAGATCGCACCCTCCGCACCCCAGTACAGCTCGCCCTCGCCGTCCGTCCCGCTGCCGGTGTAGACCGTCACCTGCTCGCCCGGCGCGAGCGTGACCGACGGGAAGGTGTAGCGATGCCCCGCGGCGTCCGCGAGCACCCAGCCACCGAGATCCAGCTCCGAGTCGCCCGTGTTCTCGAAGGTGAGGTACTCGTCGTTCAGGTTCTCGTTGTCGTTCCCGGCGGCATCCGCGTGCACCGCGGCGAGCGAGAGCTGTCCCGCGACCGATGTCGACGTCCCACCGTCGGACGTGATGGGGACGACGCGCTCTCCCGAGCCCGCGACGAACTGCTCGCGCACCGCGACCGAGTCACCGCTCCCCGGGTCGACCGCCGGCTCGTCCCGCAGCGCCGTCGCGACCGTCGTCGCCGACTGCTGTGTCAGCACCGTCACGGTCCGCCCATCGCTCCGGACGACCACGTCGCCGTGGACCCCCGTCCAGTACGTCGGGATCGACCGCGTCGCCAGCCGTTCGAGCACCTCCTCGTGCGGGTGGCCGTACTGCGAGCTGTACGCGCTCGAGATCACCGTCACCCGTGGCTGCACGGCGTCGAGCAACTCCGTCCCCGTACTCGACCGACTCCCGTGGTGGCCCGCGAGCAGCACGGTCGACCGGAGACCGTCCCCGTAGGTCGACACCAGATACTGCTCCTCCACCACGCCCGCGTCGCCGGGAAGCAACACACTCGTGTTCCCGTGCGCGATGCGGAGGACGATGCTGTTCTCGTTTCGGTCGACGTTCGCCAGCGGCTCCTGCGGTGGGCCGAGCACCGCCACGTCGACTCCCTCGATGGGGAGCTGTGTCCCCGCCCGCGTCCGGAACAACGGCACGTCGTACTCCTCGACCGCGTCGAGGTACCGGTCGTACGTCGCCGACGACGACGCGATACCCGGGTCGTACACCGCACCGACGCCCTCACCCTCCGTCTCGAAGTACTCGATCACCGCGGCGTGGCCACCGATGTGGTCCGCGTCCGCGTGCGAGGTGACGAGATGGTCGATGCGCTCGATCCCCTGTCGCTGCAGGTAGTCGATGACGATCTCGCCGTCGTCGCGCCAGTCACCCGAATCGACGAGGACCGTCTCCCCCGCCGGCGTTATCACGAGCGCACTCGCCGACTGTCCGACCGCGATGAAGTGGACCTCGAGCGTCCCGTTGACGCTGCCCGCAACCGTCGTCGGCTCGTCCGACGTGACGGGCGCCCCCGTCGCGTCCGGCGCAGCGAGGCAGCCGCTACTGACGACGAGCAACACCAGCACCGCCACCGAACCGCGGCTCACGGTTCTCACCCTCGCACATAGCACCGAGATGTCGATAAACGTGGTTACCAGATTACTGTCACGACGCCCCGGCGGGCGGCCGGCCCGCGGCGCGAACGAAGTGAGCGCCCGCGGGCCGATGGCGGTCGCTGGGCGGTGCATCGGTCTCGAACCCACGACTCGCTCCTCACGTGGTCCACCGAGAAAGCCAAGGGCCGGATTTGAACCGGCGATGGGCGGCTCTGCAGGCCGCTGCGTTCGGCCGGACTCTGCCACCTTGGCGCAGTTTCACCTACTGGTCGGCCGAGTTTAAACGTAGCGATGTGTGCCGTCGACGCTGACCGACGGCGCCGCCGCTATCGCGTTCCCTGCTCGACCGAGATCACCGCCACCCCGGCGACGACGTCGAACGAGGTGGCTGTGGCTGGTGGTGGCTGACCGCACGATCAGCGACAGCCCCGCGCAGGGCTGTCGCTCACCGAAATGAAATGAAAGTATGAATGGGAGGCGGCGAATCGCGTTTCCCAGAGGCTCGCGCACTCCAGTACTCCCCGACACGCTGGCGAGCTTAACTTCCGTGTTCGGGATGGGTACGGGTGTTACCTCGCCGCTGTGGCCGCCTTAACGCCGACCAACGGAATCGAACCGTTGCAGTGGACCATCATCGGTCGATCTACACTCGTGTGTACGCGCAATCCAGTTCGCGCCTGGACCACCCCGAGTACAGTACGGTGGTCCCAGTATGCGGTATGACTAATGGCGTGATCGGTTAGTGCTCGCGGGCTTAACGCCTCGTTGCCTTGGCGCTCACACCCCGAGTCTATCTAACTCGTCTTCTACGAGTGATCACAATGGTACCTCTTTTCCAGGTGGGTTTCGAGCTTAGATGCGTTCAGCTCTTACCCCGTGTGACGTGGCTGCCGGGCACATGCCCTCTCGGACAACCCGTACACCAGTGGTCACCATTCGTAGTTCCTCTCGTACTATACGAACGTTCCCGTCAGGTACCTTAACACCCCCAATAGATAGCAGCCGACCTGTCTCACGACGGTCTAAACCCAGCTCACGACCTCCTTTAATAGGCGAACAACCTCACCCTTGCCCGCTTCTGCACGGGCAGGATGGAGGGAACCGACATCGAGGTAGCAAGCCACCGGGTCGATATGTGCTCTTGCCGGTGACGACTCTGTTATCCCTAAGGTAGCTTTTCTGTCATCAATCTCCCGCATCAAGCAGGATGATTGGTTCGCTAGACCACGCTTTCGCGTCACCGTCCCTCGTTATGAAGGACAGTGTCAGCCCACCGTATGCTCTTGCGCTCTGCTCCGAGTCTCCGACTCGGATGAGGTGGACATAGGGCGCGCTCGATATCTTTTCAAGCGCGTACCGCCCCAGTCAAACTGCCCGGCTACCGGTGTCCTCCGCCAGGAGTGAGAGTCACAGTCACTAATGGGTAGTATTTCAGTGTTGGCTCGGTGGCCCGCTAGCGCGGGTACCTGTGTAATGCCTCCTACCTATCCTGCACATTAGCGACCGTGTCTCAGCGACAGCCTGCAGTAAAGCTCTATAGGGTCTTCGCTTCCCCTTGGGGGTCTCCAGACTCCGCACTGGAACGTACAGTTCACCGGGCCCAACGTTGGGACAGTGGCGCTCTCGTTGATCCATTCATGCAAGCCGCTACTGAAGCGGCAAGGTACTACGCTACCTTAAGAGGGTCATAGTTACCCCCGCCGTTGACAGGTCCTTCGTCCTCTTGTACGAGGTGTTCAGATACCTGCACTGGGCAGGATTCAGTGACCGTACGAGTCCTTGCGGATTTGCGGTCACCTATGTTGTTACTAGACAGTCGGAGCGCCCGAGTCACTGCGACCTGCCTCTCTGCGAGGCAGGCATCCCTTATTGCGAACGTACGGGACTAACTTGCCGAATTCCCTAACGTCGGTTGTTCCCGACAGGCCTTGGCTTTCGCCGCCACGAGCACCTGTGTCGGTTCTTGGTACGAATCGCAGACTCGCCTTTTCACGGGCTCTAGGTACGATCGACTTTCGCTATCTCATGGTTCGTCCGCTTCGTGCCATTACGGCTTCCACGGAGTTGCATGATTCGACTGGGCGATGGCCCAGCTCGATTGTCCCCAAAGCGTCGGCTTTGAGTGTCTGCGAGCACTGGAATATTAACCAGTTTCCCTGTCGTCAGAGTCGAGTTGCGGTCTGACTTAGGATCGGCTAACCCTCGACTGATCAGCATTGTCGAGGAACCCTTGCTCGTTCGGCCGTCGGGGTTCTCACCCGACTATCGCTGCTACTATGGCCAGGATTATCGTCACCGGTCGGTCCACACGAACTCTCGTCCGTGCTTCCACCCGACCGGAGCGCCAGTCTACGGAATCACCCCTATGGGGGGTGTCGCCAGGTCTCGGTGATGGATTTGAGCCCCGATCATTTTCGGCGCCTCGAACCTCGGCCGGTAAGCTGTTACGCTTTTCTTAGAGGGTAGCTGCTTCTAAGCTCACCTCCCGGCTGTTTAGGGCTCGAGACTACCTTCGGTTGCACTTAATCCATACTTTGGGACCTTAACCCAGCTCTGGGTTGTCTCCCTCATGGTGCACAGGCTTACCCCGCACACCGGACTCCCTGCGTCTGTGGCGCTCGTAGGTTCGGAGTTTGACAGGGAGGTCGACATCTCTCGATGGCGAGTCTCCCAATCGGTCGCTCTACCCCACGAGCTACCTCAGCAGAGGTCATGCTTCGACATGTTTCGACTGGAACCAGCTGTTGCCAGGCTCGATGGGCCTTTCACCCCTATACGTAGGTCACGAGAGGGTATTGAAGGACACCAACTCTAACAGGCCTCCACGTGCCTTTCGGCACGCTTCACCTTGCCCACGCATAGATCGCCTGGTTTCGGGTCGTATCCGGTCGGCTCCCCGCCCTTGAAGACGGTGGCCCTGGCCCGTGAGGGCTGCGGCCGTATCGGTTTCCCTGCGCCTGCCTCGATGCTCGAGTTAGACTTGCCGGTCGGATACACTCCCTGGCTCGTTTTTCAAAACGCACGACGGAACATCGGCTCCCCAC
>NZ_JBPPFR010000005.1:0-100887 GCF_052060055.1 Haloarchaeobius baliensis
ACGGTTGGAAATATGACAAGAATGCCGCTTGGAGAGAGCATTGAGGTAGTTTCTGCTGACTAACTCGGCAAAATCCACGCATTACAGCCCTGCTATACCTGTTGTAGTCTCAACTTCCAACGCCAGATAATCCATATAGCGATATACGATATACAATTCCTTTTAGTGCGGAATTTCGACGCTATGAGCCTCCAGATACTCGATTTCTCCCGATGAGACGAATACAGCAAGTGGTCTTGATTACGCCGGTAATCACGACCACTTTGAAGTACCCCGCCGCCGTCGGTGAAGCACGAATGCTGCAACCGCCTCACGACGGCGCTTCCCCTGGGGTAGAGGCACCGAGACCGGGCCCGCAGGACGGTGGAGGGCCGGTGAATGCCTGACCGGGCGCTTTCGACGCCGCTCGACGATAGCTTCGAGCGCTACCTCCAAGACAAGGGGAAAGGCCGCGGCGGCGACGGTGGGAACTATCGACGTAACGCTGCACGCGAGCTCGAACGGTTCGCCGAGTGGGCCGCCGGCGACCGCGGCGCCGACGACTGGACCGGGATCGTCCCCGACGACGTCGACCGCGAGCCGACCTTCGACGATCTCGACGAACGCGTGTTCCGGGAGTACGCCCGACATCTCGGTGGAGATCGGGGACTCAAGCAGAACACAGTACAAACCTATTACCGCTATATCTCTGCCTGGTGTGGCTGGTGCGTCAACGAGGGATATCTCGAGGCGCATTACGCGCAGCGGGCCAGTGCGATGGCGCCGCTGCCGGAGGACGACGGCCGCAAGCCCGGCGACCAGCAGGCCTGGACGTCCGAGCAGCGCCACGCCCTCACCCGCCACGTCGACGAACGGGCCCGCTACGCCGTCGAGGCGTACACGACACTCCCGGAGGGTACTGACCCCCTCGACAAGCAGCGAGCACGCTACGCGGCGCTGAAGGCGGCTCGTGACCGGGCGCTGGTGTTCGTCCTCGCGTACACCGCCGTCCGCGTCGGCGAACTCCTCCGCGATCCGAACGACCCGCGCCGGCGCGGCGTCCGCTGGGAGGACCTCTCCCTCGACGACGGCAGTATGGACGTCTACCGGAAGAAACAGCAATGGGACGCCGCGAGTCTCCCCGACCCGGTGATCTCGCCGCTGCGGAGCTACCGCCAGCTGATGGACCCACCGACGGGGCGCTGGCCGGTGTTTCCCACGTTCGACCAGCGGACGCTCGCAGGGCTCGTCCAGGATGAGCTCGCCGACCGAGGGGAACATACGGAGGCAATCGCCGAACGCCGTGAGGAGTACGCTCGCGACCTCCTCCTAGCGCTCGATGAGGATATTCGGCCGCCCTCGATTACGACGGACGGCACACGATCGATTCTCCAACGGCTCTCAGAAGCTGCAGAGATAGACATCGACCATCCGAAACACGATTACCTTGCTCCACACGGCGGCCGGCGTGGAATGGGTGAAGTTCTCGTTCGAGCATTCGGATACACGGTTGCCGCCCGGTATCTCGACAATTCAGAGGAGATGGTGAGAGAGCGGTATTCACATATCGAGGCCGGAGAACTCGGTGATGTCGCTACTGAGGCGCTCGAGGAGATCGATAGTATACCGTAGTAACATATTTCGAGTGTGAGGGGTAGACCGTCGCGTTCACACCGCGTCGACGGTGAACAGCGAGTCGTCGCTGAGGACGACCTGTACCCGGCGGTGCCAGGCGTCAGCAAAGGCCTCCCGTTGCTGGTCGCTTGCCGATCCGTCGAGAATCCCCTGGAGGTTCCCGATCGCGGGTCCACCGCCAGGAACATCGCTGACGTGGTAGGCCACTTCGACGGTCTCGTCCGTGTCGGTTCGCCGGAACCGGAACGTCGGGTCCGCCGTGTCCGGGTCGAACGCGTCGAAGACGAGGAGGTCGCGGCGGCCGCCATAGCCGCCGGCGAGCCCGCTGAATCCGTCATCGCCGGTCGCGCCAGTCACGTACGAGATGATGCGGCTCATCACGCCGTACGCGGCATCGTCCTGCGGGCCGGCCGTCTGGACCTCGATTTTGCTCCGGACTGGATAGTCGTCGGGATACAGGGCGTCGAGCCCGAGCTGGACGATCCGGTAGGCGCCCGAGGCTGTCGGACAGGAGTGGCCCGCTTCTTTCACCGCGTCCCGGTAGGTGACGACGAACGGTTCGCCCGGTTCGAGGACGCCGAGGGCCTCCGCGACGGGGTCGCGGATTTCGATCGGGTCGACGTCGTAGTCGACCTGCCAATTGGTTCTCGTCTGGGTCGTGTCAGTCGCAGTCGAATTCGATGTCATGAGTTGTGGTTGTGATCGTGTCTCGTGGTCAGTAGCGGAGCAGTCGCATCCCGTTGAGGATGACGAGGAGGACGCTGGCCTCGTGGACCAGCATTCCCGACGCGAGGGTGACGTAGCTGGTGAGCACGCCCGCGAGGAGGACGGTCACGGTCAACACTGCCAGCCCGACGTTCTCGAGGACGTTCCAGCGCGTCGCCTTGCTGAGTTTGACCGCGTACGGGATTCGTTCGAGGTCGTCGGCCATCAACGCCATGTCAGCCGTCTCGATGGCGGTGTCCGTCCCCGCAGCACCCATCGCGATGCCGACGTCGGCGGTCGCCAGCGATGGCGCGTCGTTGATGCCGTCGCCGACCATCGCGACGACGTGGCCGTCGGCCTGGTAGCCCTCGATGACGGACTGCTTGTCCTCGGGGAGGAGTTCGGCACGGTACTCGTCGATACCGACCTCCTCGGCAACGGCAGCGGCCGTCCGCTCGTTGTCGCCGGTGAGCATCACCGTCTCGATGCCAGCGTCTTGGAGCGCCGCGACGACCCCAGAAGCGGCCTCCCGGAGCTCGTCCCGCATCGCAATCGCGCCGATGATGTCCCCGTCCCGAACGACGTGGACGACTGTCTCGCCGCGCCCCTCACGCTCGCGGACGTAGTCGGCGACCCGGCTGGGGACGTCAATGTCGCGGTCGGCCAGCAGTGCGCGGTTGCCGACAACAACTTCCTGGCCATCGGCGTGGGCGATGACGCCCTTGCCAGCGACTACGTCGAAGTCATCCGGATCGGGGACCGACCTGCGCCCCGCGTCCGTATCGTCCGCTTGGGCGACCGTCGTTCCGCCGTCCGTCGCGGCGGTCGGATCCTCGCGGGCCGCGTCGACGATGGCGTCAGCGAGGTGGTGTTCGCTCTTCTTCTCGGCGGTCGCCGCGAGTGAGAGGACCTCGTCATCAGCAACGCCGAACCCCTCAACATCGGCGACGGTGGTCTCGCCCTTCGTGAGGGTGCCGGTCTTGTCGAAGGCGACAAGGTCGATCTTGCCGGCGCGTTCGAGGTGTTCGCCGCCCTTCATCAGCACGCCAGACCGAGCGGCGTTGCCGATGGCCGAGACGATGCTGACCGGTGGCCCGATGACCAGCGCGCCGGGACAGCCGATGACCAACAGGGTCAGCGACAGGATCGCGTTCTGCGTGACGGCGTACGCACCGATAGCGAGCACGATGACGGCCGGCGTGTAATACTTCGCGAACCGGTCGATGAGACTCTCGGTCGGCGACTGAGCCTCTTGGGCCTCCTCGACACGGCGGATGATCCGTTCGAGCGTCGTATCCGAGCCCGCACCCGTCGTTCGGATCTCCAGTGCGCCTTCTTGATTGACCGTCCCGGCGTAGACCTCGTCGCCGTCGGCCTTGTGGACGGGCGCGCTCTCGCCGGTGACTGGTGCTTGGTTGACGGCGCTCTCGCCGTCGACGACGGTGCCGTCAACCGGAATCTTCCCGCCCGGCTTTACGACGACGACTTCGCCCTCTTCGACCTCGCGGGCGGGGACTTCTTGGAGTTCCCCGTCGCGACGGACGGTCGCCGTGTCGGGCGTCATCTCCAACAGCTCCTGGAGGGCAGTCCGGGTCTTCCGCATCGTCCGTCCCTCGAGGTAGCTGCCGAGGCTGAACAGGAAGACGACGGCGGCGGCCTCCCAGTACTCCCCGATGATGATGGCCCCAATGGCGGCTAGCGTCACCAGCGTCTTGATTCCGAGCGTCCGGTTGGTGACCTCGTGGTAGGCGGTTTTGGCGATGTCGTAGCCACCCACGAGCGTCGCCAGGACGAGGATGGCGGCGCTGGCCGTATTAAAACTCGTGAGGTAGCCCAGACTCCAGCCACCGCCGTAGAGGAGACCGCTCGTCGCCGTGACGATGGCCTTCCGGTGTTTCCGGTAGTACTGCGTGATCGATTGTTTGTTCATGGTGTTAGGCGGGCTGGGGCGTGTACCCCTGGTTTTCAATGGTCTGTGCGAAGGTGTCGGGGTCAGCGACGCTGTCGTCGTACTCGATCTCGACGCGGCCGGTCGCGTAGTGGACTTCGACGTGCTGGACGCCGTCGACGTTCGACAGGGCGCGTTCGACGGTGCTCGCGCAGGTCGGGCAATCGAAGTCGAGGACGCGGAATTGGGTTGTGTCGCTCATTACAGTTTGAGGTAGTGCCCATACCCCAATAAGTATTTTTTAGATGATATGTTTGAATTCGGAGACGGGTCGTTGGAACAGTCAAACAGGTCGTCTAGGGCTTTTGCTATCGTGGGTCTATTCTGTACTCGATTCCTCGACAGACACCTACCCGACTCCTGCCCCGCTACCTTTTCCCGCGTGCTCGCGCTCAGTTCTCGTATGAGTGATTTCGATACTGACCACCGTCTCGACGACATCGCGGTGCGAGACACTCGGGTTTCGGATGCCATCGACGAGCCGATGCGGGCGATGATCCTCGATATTCTGGCCGAGGAGGCCCTGACCGCGACCGAGGTCCACGAACGCCTCGACGTTCGCGGCGTCGACCGGACGGAGAACACGGTTCGCCACCACATCAACGAGCTCCGGGACGCCGGCCTCGTCGACGTCGTTCGGTTCGAGGAGGGTCGTGGTGGGACGACGAAGTACTACCACGCAAACACGATCGTTCTCTCGTACTCACTACCAGATTCGGCCGACGCCGCCGTCGAAGAGATGATCGACGCTGTCCAGCCCCAGATCACGGACGCGCTCACTACGCTCACCGACGAGTACGACGACGCTATTGAGGAGATCGTCGCGGATATGCAGCCCTGCGAGCACTGCCGGACCCAGAAGTACGAAACGTATGTGCTTCTGACTGTCCTCCGACGTGCGTTCGTTCGTGCTCACAGAGACTCCTGAGCGAGAAAACTCGGGACTATTGGGATTTCATCAGATACGACACGACACGAAACCACCGGTCGTTGAAGGCTGCGAATTGATCACTCAATTTCTAACTGACTGCTCCCACCGTCCTCCCTATTGTCGTTCTCATCCCATTCGAGTTCGAACTCGATACTCAATTCACCGGGTCCGTCCGTTGGTCCCTCGCGCTCGGCTTTGACCTCGAACGTCGGGCGCGCTGGTGGTTCCATTGTCACGGACTCGGAACCGGATTTGAGTGTGACTGCGTCCCCTTGTTCGAGTTTATCAGCGACGCTACGGAGATACGACGCGATTTCTTCTCGAGTCTGGCCACTCTCTGATTTGAACAGGACTTCTTCAGGCATACTGAACGATACGCTGCCTGTACCGATAAGTGAATCCCCTAAATCACCCTCGCTTGAGCCAGAATCATCATACACCAATGTTATCAACAGAGCTGAAACCAACCTCCGGTCACAGTTCCTCAGGTTGCCGTACCGTTGTCCGTCGGTATCCCTCGTACAAAGCTGGTAATCCGAGGGGGAGTGCGAGGAGTCCAAATCCGAGAAGGGCATACTCATCTGCGTCCTGATGTCGCATGGCGAGGAGCGTCGCGACGATGCCGAGAAGCGCAATTACGTAGGCTGTATTACTCCAGACCACGTCATATGAGGAGCAGTACAGCCAGCAGACGAACGTGTAGGAGGGGGCATTCCAGGTCGGTGGATGGAGTTTCGGCCAGAAGAATCGACAGTACGTCGTCCAGCCGAGCATCGCCAGCGTGGGAAGTCCCGCGAGCCATGTCGTCGAGCCGAATGGCGTCCGAGCACCGAATCGTCTGTAGCCAGCAAGGAACAACGCCGGAAATCCGAGGATCCACAGCCAGATGCCGATAGTGTATGACACGGGCCAGTGCTCGATCCGTGGTTGCTCGAAGGGAAGTCGGAGCGATTCCGGCAGCGTCGCCCAAGGGAATGAGGGATCAGGGACTGGACTTGTTACGAATGCGATCAGACAGAGTCCCGTCCCGACGAGTAGTCCGTAGAGGCCCAACGTTGTATATCGGCTGAGCCAGGCCGGGAGCGACGGGTGCACCGTTGTGGTATGGCGATCGGGTGTGCCCGTCATTCCTCGAATCAGTCTTCCTGTGACTCCGTGTCGCGTTCGAGTGCTTCGCGTCGCTGTTCGTATTCCTCGTCGGTCAGCTCTCCGCGGGCGTAGGCGACCCGGAGCTCCTCGAGGGCTTGGTCTGAGCTACTCTCACTTCCCGTAATCGCACGATAGATGAGGTAGCCACCGCCGACGAGGGCAGCGAGGAACAGTAACTGCATCACGATGCCGACGATGAACATCCAGCCAGGCATCGTCCCGTCACCCCACATGTGACCGCCCCACATCCCGCCCATCATTGGGCCGAACCCCATCATCCCGAAGCCCATGAAGAACAGAGGGACGATGAATACGGCACCGATGATAACGAGGAGGAGCGTAACAAGTCGCGTGTCGTCTGAATTTGTCGGCATATTGTAATCCCTCCGTGAGTTTGGGTCTCAAGTAATACTACGTCCTTACTATTCAATGCGGTTGTGCCTTCGACCTGCGTGTTCTACCCACCGCTAATCTTTTGAATTCACACTCTCAACGGCTCTAACCTGAACTATCTGAAGGAAAACTGCAAAAGATAATCCGTACGATGATACATCTATGCAGGTGACGATGGTCGAGGGCATCTTCGAAGCCCTCCGAATCGGTGTAGGATTCCTCTGGACGGCGGCGTGGGCGATCATTATGGGTCTCACGATCACGAGTCTGGTCCAAGTCTATGTCTCCAAGGAGCGAATGGCACAGGTGTTGGGCGACGGTGATCTGAGCGGGCTCACCAAGGCGACTGCGTTCGGTGCGGCGAGCAGCGGCTGCAGTTTCGGCGCTGTCGCCATCGGGAAGGGCCTGTTCAAGAAGGGAGCGCACGCGGTCAACTTTCTCGCGTTCATGTTCGCGTCGACGAATCTGATCGTCGAACTCGGGCTGATGATTCTGATTCTGCTCGGCTGGGAGTTCCTCTTGGCGGAACTGCTGGGCGGTCTCATCCTCATCGCCGTGATGGCGGTGATCGTCCACCTCACGCTCCCCGAGAATCTCTTTGCCGAAGTTCGAGAAACGCTCAACGAGCGCGACCGTGAGGCGGGCGTCACCGAAGACCCGACCTGCGGGATGGAAGGCAAAGACGAATACACGCTCACGACCGACGGCGGTGAGACGCTCAAATTCTGCTCGGAGGGCTGTATGGAGACCTACCGTCAGGAGACGTCGAGTCGCGGCGGGTGGCGTGACGAGTTGCTGTCGTGGGGTGGCTGGTACAAAATCGGGAATCAGTACCGCAAGGAGTGGTCGATGATCTGGAAGGACATCGTCGCTGGCTTCCTTATTTCTGGGTTCGTCATCGTTTTCGTCCCGCAGTGGGTGTGGAACACGCTGTTCATTCAGGGCGACGGCCTGCTCGTGACTGCCGAGAACGCGATTATGGGTGTCACCATCGCCGTCCTCAGTTTCGTTGGCAGTATGGGTAACGTCCCGTTCGCCGTCGCGCTGTGGGGCGGTGGCGTCAGCTTCGCCGGGATCATCGCGTTCGTCTACGCTGACCTCATCACGATTCCCGTGCTGAACGTCTACCGGAAGTACTACGGCTGGAAGATCATGCTGTACATCCTCGGCGTCTTTTTCATGACGATGGCGTTCACCGGCTTCCTCATGGAGCTGCTGTTCGACGCGCTGGGAATCGTTCCGGATCTGGCGGGCGGTGAGACGGCGACGGAGCAGACGTACTTCAAACTCAACTACACGTTCTATCTCAACCTCATCGCGTTCGCGCTCTCCGGGTTCCTGCTGTATGTTTATCGTCGCGGTCTCGGTGCGCCCGGCCAGTACCGCGACCCCGTCTGTGGGATGCGGACTGACGACAGCGAGCCATCGGCGGCGCACGACGGCGAGACGTACTACTTCTGCTCGCAGACCTGCAAGGAGACCTTCGGGGAAAACCCGGACGAATACGCCACCGGGCATCCGATGGTGATGGAGGGACACGACCACTGACGGACAGCTCGTTGATGGTTCACAGTCTCGATTGAGTACGTCAGTCGTGCTTGGACACATCCGCTGACGCGGCCATACTGAACACGCTACCGTGACTCTTGAGCAGAGAGAATTGGAAGCCGAATTTATGTTACCCGCCTTTGAATTCTGACTGAATGTACGACCGAATTCTCCTGTCGACCGATGGAACTGTTGCGTCTGAAGATGCTGAAACGCATGCACTCGAGCTCGCAGCCGCTCACAACGCAGTCCTCCATGTGCTCTACGTCGTTGACGAGGATGTCGTAACTGCGTACAGCGGGGACGAGTACGTCGACGAAGCCGAAGGTCCCGAACACGGCCTCGAAGAACACGGCGAGGAGACGCTTTCCGAACTCCGACGTCGAGCCGCAGAAACCGATGTCGATGTCGAGACGGCAATGCAACATGGCCGCCCCGCTGAGACCATCGTGGACCACGCAGACGACTGTGACGCCGATCTCCTCGTGCTCGGTACCAAACGCCGGCCCGACGAATATCGTGCGTTGCTCGGAAGTGTCACCGACCGCGTCCTTCGGCTGACGACGCGTCCGGCAACCGTCGTGAAAACAGAAGTCAGCGAGTAGGAAACGACCGTCCGTTACCGTCCATCATCTGGTGTGAGACGGGCGCGACGGCGGTCAAACTCCTCGCCGTCGATCTCGCCACGGGCGTACCGCTTTTGGAGGACGGCGAGTGCGCAATCCTCAGCGGGGCCGTTCGATTGCGACCGCGTTCCCAGCCAGTAGATGAAACCGAGGGGGACGGCGACGAGGAGTGCCATCCACAGGAGCCCGAACAGCATCATCCCCCAGCCCCAGCTACCCCATCCGGCCATGTGGCCGTCGTTCCACATCCCGTCGTGCCACCCCCACATCATTGCATCTGGGACAGTCGCGTGTGTTAGCGCCATTCCGGCGACGACGGCCAGAGCCAGCGCTCCGACGACGATGAGTCCCAGAGAACGAATCCCGCGTGCTTGAATTGGATTTTGCATTGTTGTACTCCCAAAGGTCTCGGCGTGGTTAGCCGAGGATGTATTCGAGGGCGGGGTAGCGCTCGACGAGCGTCTCGCCGCCGACGTCGTAGTTCTCGATGTACTGGTCGAGGCCCAGGATGCGGCCCGCGGCGAACGCGGCGACCGCGAGGAACACGAGCATGTACGCGAAGTCCCCGTTGATGAACCCGTGACCCATATCCCAGTTCCCGAAGTAGAACATGAGCATCATGAGCGCGCCGAAGAACGCCGCGAGGCGGACGAACGCGCCGACGAGCAGGCCGAGGCCGATGAACAGCTCGCCCCACGGCACGGCGACGTTCGCGAACTCGACGAACCACGGCGTGCTACCCATCCACGCGAACATCCCCGCGAGCGGGTTGCCGTTCGTCGCCGCGACGTTCGTGAGGTAACCGCCCGCGGCGAACTCGCCGGTGATCTTCGTGAACCCGGAGTACGCGAACGCGTAGCCCATCATGAGACGGAGCGCGAGCACGAACCACGCACTGAGACTGTGAACTTTCCCGCCGACGGTCAGACCGCCGACTCTGCTCTCGAGCTGATTCATGTCGGAGTCGAGTGTGGACATAGTTATTGCACCTTCAACTATCAGTACGGAGGCAGAGACGATATAACGGCGAGCCGGCGTTCTGAGTCAGAAAATCGGCGGGCTATATTACGCTCCTGTCGCGAGTAGAGACGTGTGACCGAGGAGTCCGACCCGTCGGAAATCTTCGCTACACTCGACGACGAGTACGCTCGCGACATCCTCGTGGCGACGAAGACCGACCGACTGTCTGCGAAGGAACTCAGCGAGGAATGTGACATGTCACGCCCGACCGTCTCGCGCCGTGTCACCCGCCTCGTCGAGCAGGGCCTCCTCGAAGAGTATACGCACGTCGACCCCGGAGGACGGCACTACAGCGAGTACGAGGCTCGTCTCGAACGTATTGAAGTCCTCCTCCAGGCAGAGGGCTTCGATGTCCAGGTCGATGTCCGGGCGGACCCCGCCGACCGGATTACGACCATCTTCGAGGAGATGCGGGGAGACTGACTTATGGAACACACGCTATTCGTCATCGGCAAACTGTTCACGACCGCGTTAGCACTGGTCATCGCATATCAGGCCTATCGCGGGTACCAACGACATCACACGCAGTTACTCCTGTACGTCGCCGCGGGCTTCGCGCTGGTCGGTCTTGGTGGCCTCCTTGAAGGCGTTCTCTTCGAACTCCTCCAAGTGTCGATTTTCGAAGCAGGATTCGTCGCAGCACTCGTCACCGCCGCCGGGATGCTGTCGATCCTCTACGCTCTGTATGCCCCAAACCCCTGAGGATTCGGGACGTTCATTCGAGAAGCGGCCTCTGGGCGTTGTTCCTCATTCGAAGTCGCTATTGTTTGGATTCCCCTTATTCTCGCCAGTGTAGGGTCGTAGCGGGAATTATGCCCATACCAGTCGTACAGTATCGTATGATTCGAACACTCGTGGGTGTCCTTGGCGCTCTCTCAGCGCTGTTCCCGGACAAAATCGTCAAGCTCTTCGAGAAACTCGCGATTGCGAATCCAAGCGAGGGAACGGTGAGAGGGTGGGTCGGCCCAGCTATCCGGTCTGAGGGCGTTCTGATAGCTGCGATTTCCCTCCTCAATGGGCGAGCATACGCGTGGCTGATGAATCTTACCGGTGTGTTCGGCGCTATCGTCTTCCTGTTTCCCGATCTGTATCGAAGATTTGCCACCGCGTTCCTATACGAGCGTCCGGAGTCGATCGAATGGAACGAGCGATTCCGCTCGGGTATTCGGGCTATCGGCGCACTATACGTCTTTTTAGCGGCGAAGACGTATCTGGAGCGCCACAACGATACCTGGGTCTTCCCGCCATCGTCAATTGCTGAATCTGAGATTTGGTTCGTTGCCGCTGCATGTATCGCTTGGAATCTAAAGTTTGACCCCCAAGAGACCTGTATAATCGAAGGGGAAATCCGCTAAAGAGAGGGAGCCGTATGTACCTCTGTATGACGACGACCATCACCGTGGAAGGAATGTCGTGCGGTCACTGTGAGCAGACGGTCGAAGAGGCCCTTGAAGAGGTCACTGGCGTAACTTCCGTGACCGTCGACAGGGAGAGTGAACAGGCAAGCGTCGACGGTGAGGCAGAGGTCACGGCCCTCGTGGCGGCCGTCGAAGACGCAGGATACACCGCTCACGCCTGAGTATCGTGCGCTGCGGATAGCACAAGTCGCTTCGAGACGACGACTAACCGTTGTCTTCGGAGCTTGTCTACGCTGGTCTTGCTGTACGGTTTCAGGGCCGAAGATTCAGGAAGCCGGCGGAACCACCTCAATAGAGAACATGACTCATGGACGACCACAAAGATACAACTGAGAATTCCCCGGGAGGAGAGGACCAGCCGGACACCACCAGTCACCAGCACGAACACGGTGAGCAAGATGAAGCGGTCGCGGAATCTGACGAAGAAGGGGTAGAACAGGAGCTACTAGAGGAGGAGGCTCACCCTGCTGCGGCAGGTGAGATGGCGTCCCACGAACAGCACGAACACGCCGGCCACGAGGGCGACGGGCACGGCCACGATTCCCACGAGGGACACGGCGAGGGCCATGGCGGGATGCACGAAGGCCACGAGCAGATGTTCCGCCGGCGTTTCTTCATTTCGACGCTCCTGTCGATCCCCGTCCTCCTGTACAGCGAAATGCTACAGGAGTGGCTCGGCTTCTCCGTCCCTGTATTCCCGGGGAGCGAGTGGATCAACCCCGTCTTCGCGGTGATCGTCTTCGCGTACGGTGGGATTCCGTTCCTCAAGATGGCACTTCCGGAGCTGAAAGACCGTGCGCCGGGGATGATGACGCTCATCTCGATGGCGATCACCGTCGCGTTCGTCTACAGCCTCGCGAGCGTGGTTTTCCCCACACAGTCAGCGTTCTTCTGGGAACTCGTCACGCTGATCGACATCATGCTGCTGGGCCACTGGATCGAGATGCGGTCAGTCCGGCGGGCCTCCAGCGCGGTCGACGAACTGGCGAAACTGATGCCAGACACCGCCGAGCGTATCACCGACGACGGGGAGACCGAAGAAGTTCCCGTCAGTGAGCTCTCAGAAGGCGATCTCGTGCTCATCCGGCCGGGCGCAAGTGTCCCTGCTGACGGCACCGTCGAGGAGGGTGACTCCGACGTCAACGAGTCGATGATCACCGGCGAGTCCAAGCCCGTCTCGAAAGAGCCTGGCGACGAGGTCATCGGCGGCACCATCAACGGCGACGGCAGCCTCCGTGTTCGCGTCGGTGCGACGGGCGAGGAGACAACGCTCGCGGGTATCATGCGCCTCGTCGAGGAAGCTCAACAGAGCAAGTCCAAGACGCAAGTGTTGGCCGACCGCGCGGCCGGCTGGCTATTCTACGTCGCGCTCGGGGCGGCAGTCGTGACCGCGATTGCGTGGACGGTCGCAGTCTCGTTCGACGCAACGGTCATCGAACGAGTCGTGACGGTGCTCGTCATCGCCTGCCCACACGCTCTCGGGCTCGCCATCCCGCTGGTCGTCGCGATCAACACCTCACTTGCAGCGCGCAACGGGATGCTCGTCCGCGACCGAATCGCGATGGAGGACGCACGGAACCTGGACGCCATCATCTTCGACAAGACAGGGACGCTCACCGAAGGCGAACACGGCGTCGTGGATATGGCGACCGTCGACGGCGTCGACGAGGACGACGCGCTCGGGCTGGCGGCAGCCGTCGAGAGTGACTCCGAACACATGATCGCCCGAGCGATCCGTGAGGCCGCCGACGAGCGAGATGTAACTACTCCTGACGCGACAGCCTTCGAGGCGATCAAAGGACGAGGGGTCCGGGCGACCGTCAACGGAAACGAGGTGTACGTCGGCGGGCCGAACCTGTTGACCCAGCTCGATAGCGAGATCCCCGACCACCTCCAGCGCTTCGCTGACGAGGCCGGACAGAACGCCCAGACAGTGGTGTATCTCGTTCGTAACGGAGAGCTAATCGCCGCCTTCGCGATGGCCGACGTGATCCGCGAGGAGAGTTTCCGCGTCGTCGACGCCCTCCACGATCTGGGGATCGAGGTGGCGATGTTGACTGGGGACTCCCAGGACGTCGCCAACGCCGTCGCCGACGAACTGGGCATCGACACAGTGTTCGCGGAGGTCCTCCCCGAAGACAAAGACGAGAAAGTCCAGGAACTCCAGGACCAGGGGAAGCTCGTGGGGATGGTCGGCGACGGTGTGAACGACGCGCCGGCGCTGACGCGAGCTGACGTCGGCATTGCGATCGGGAGCGGCACCGACGTTGCGGTCCAGTCGGCCGACGTCATCCTCGTCCAGAACAACCCGATGGACGTCGTCCGGCTGGTGAAGCTCAGTAAGGCGAGCTACCGGAAGATGCAGGAGAACATCGTCTGGGCGGCCGGCTACAACGTGTTCGCAATTCCGCTCGCAGCAGGCGTGTTGGCACCGATCGGGATTCTGCTGTCCCCCGCTGTGGGTGCGCTCTTGATGTCGTTGAGTACAGTCATCGTCGCGATCAACGCCCAGCTGCTCCGCCGCGTGGACCTGTCCATTCCCGAGCTTCCAGGCGGGACACCAGCGACTGACGCACAACCTGTAGACTGAAACGCTCCCGAACGCTTCGGAGCTTCTTTCAATTGAGTCCGGTTGGTGGACAGCAAATGGCGACACTGCGTGATTTCGGTGGGTATCGCTACGCGGTCACCGGTTCCACAGTTTTTCCGAAGGGTGCATAGTTCGGTATACACAGACGCTCGTCTGATGGGCTACATTGCTGCGCCAGCACTAGGTTTATACCGTTAGACGGGTTTCTTTCCAATATGAGCCTCGAAGAGACGGTTGACTACCTCGCCGAGGAACTTGACCTCGAGCGAAGTGAACACGTCCGTGAGGTTGGTCAGTCGGTCGCCGAGCTTCGCGACTGATCAAAACATTTCTCTGAAGTCTCGTTCGACCAGTCCGTTCTCCAGATACGTGATGAACTCTTGTTTCGTTGGTCCTTGACGGTCGAGCAGATCGTCCCGTCCTGCTCGTTCGAGAACTGCCTGCGCGAAGTCCGTACAGTGGAATTCGTGCTGCCCAGCATACTCTGAGAGGGCTTCTCGCCAGTGCATATCCAGCTCGAACTCGGCTAACCGGATTTGGATCCCATCTTTCCGTTCGACGAGGTCGACGTCCAGCTCTTCGAGTTGCTTGAAACGGAGGTTGTTCCGGCGGACCGTGATGAGCCGTTTAGAATCGACGATGTAGGGATTGACCCACTCTCGCCAGGTATCGTCGTCGACGTGTGTTCGTGGCATCTCAAAATCCGGGTTCACACTCTCAATACAGAACTGCAGCATCGCGATGCCAGTTCGATGATTCGCATTCGGGAGGGAATGTCGGAGGATCAAATTCGACATCACTTCTCCAGCGACGGTCGGAAGTGGTGCTCCCCAGGAGACGTGATCGAGTGCCTGTTGGATCTTTTGTGGTTCGAACTCCTTGTAGAGCCGAAACTCATCCTCATCTCGAACATCGACAGCTGCTTCGAGCAATTCCACTAATCGGAATGTGACAACTTGCCCAGCACGAGGGAGATCACGAATACGGTCGCTCAGCCATTCCTGATCAAAGTCGATGTCTTGGGCAGATTCGAGCTCTGACTCGCCTTCATAGAGTACATAGACCGGTGTTTCGAAGGGGTAGCCGATGAGCTTTGTCGACTCGTCGGACTGCTCTCGTTGAGACAGGATCTCTGCTACCGATGCCGAGCTATATTTGAGTGAGAAATTCTCGGCCTGTGGGTGATGATAGAAGACGAGCCGAACCATCTCAATGCGTCTTCGGGGGAAGTGGGTAAAGCAGTCCCGCTTTTATATTGAGTTCTACTCGCCTGGTTCTACGACGTAGTGGGTGCGTTCACGTCCTCTAAATACTGGCTTTCCCACTCACGTCGCGCCTCGATTTCCCGCACTCCGCGTTGTGTGACCGTGTACACGTTCGTCCGTTTGTCGAGTTCAACTTTCTCCAGGGATTCATCTCGCGCCTGAAGGCACGGGTATTCTCCTTGCTCTTTACAAATTCTATTTCGAAGATAGAGTGTTACAAGTTATCAAATAATACTATGAATATAAGTGTCCGCAACAAGCAGTCATCGAACGCACGTGGCAGAAATGGTTGTTGCATATCACCACTACAAAAGATGACACGGAACACTGTCAACACGACCGTCTCGCTCAGGCCCGCAGACGCGGTCTTCTTGGAATGGGCGAGCGGCGTCAACGCCTCTGGTCTCTTCCGAGAAGAACTCGCGGACCAAATGGCCTACCGGGGTATCGACCGTCGGCAGCTGGTCTCCCTCGTCGATCAGGCTCTCGACGCGGGAGCCGACCTCGACGATCTACTCGAACAGACCACAGACATGGACGACCTCGAAGCACTCCTCGATACTAACAAGAAAATAGATGATGACAACTGACACGACGGACGACCACGACCGGGACGATTCGACGACTGACAAGCACGACTTCAAACACCGCATCGCACACCAGCTCCCACCTGAGGCCGTCTCACTCGCTGTCGGCCTCGGATTCCTCATCGTTGGAGTTTCCCCCGTCCTCGCAGCTCCAGACGACGTTGGGAACGTCTACTGTGACACCGGTGTCGAGACCGGCATTGATCTGGTCTTCGGCGCTGTTGCTGGTCTCGGTCTCCCAGCTACCGGCTACTACATGAGCAAGGGCGGACTCTCGTACATGCGAGCGGGCGGGAATCCTGAGAAGAAAAACCAGGCCAAAGAGCGTCTCGTCATGTCCGGGGTTGGATTCGCCATCGTCGTTCTGGCGCTCCTGTCACCCGAACTTGTCGACAAAATCGGTTCCCAGATGGGCTTCGGGTTCTCCGATTGTGTGAAGCCTTTCTAACGATTATATTTCATGTCTGCCCTCCGTTCGTTGACTCTCGGCGTGTTCGCCCTCGCCCTCGTCGCACTCGTGGGTAGTGGAATCGGGAGTGCTGACACTGTCTCACGGACGGCCGAGCCAGCGCCGAACAACACGACAGTACCCGACGATGGCCCAGCGTACGGCGTCAACAACAGCACGTTCCAGCGGCTCTGGTCGGGAGACTCCGATCAACCCGACCTCTCCAGCGACGCGTTCAACTCCTGGAACACCTCACGACCAGAGTTCTTCCGCCGACTCGCGATGACGACCGACGTTCCCTTCGATCGGCCGCCAGAAGCAGTCGAAGCCTGGAACAGTGGTGACCTTCGCGATTTCGCTCCCGGGAATCACTCTCGGTCGATCCATCCGGACGGCGTCCGCCTCCGGAATAGTGAATTCATTCGCGATGCGTACCTCGCAGTGTACGCAGTTCAGCCCTCGACGATAGTTCACCAATCGAACGGCACAACCCACTACATCGCGCCCGACGGCGAGGTCCTCACGACGGCTGACTTCCGTGTGCAAACCCCAGATGGTGACCCAATCGGACCGATTCGCCGGTCATGGGACATCAGCGAGGCCCGCATTCAGACGGTCGCACTGGAGGCACAGAACGAAACACAGGACACCAGCTCCGGGCACACGACGACGCTGGAGTACGCGGGGCTGAGCGGGAATCGGACGCTGACTGTGCGCGCCGAAATCGTCGTCGAGGCCGAGGAGGTCATTCGCTCGTGCAACAACTTCAACGGAAGCACCCGCGAGTGCAACGAGGAGTGGAACGTCACCATCAACGAGCATACGGACAGCGTGAACGTCACCGCCAATCGCACGGTCCAGGTGAACGATCTCTCCACCGCAACCATCGAACGTGTTGCGTTCAGGGATGGGTCGGAACGTGACGGTGCGATACTCCAGCCGAATTCGACATGGGGGCGAATCATCGTCGACGATGCAGACGGCGTCGGCGTTCGGAGTGGCTACCTCTACTACACGGCAGGAAACGAGAACTGGCATACCCTGACGACCAGCGCTGCAATCTGGAACGAAACCCACGAGTCCTCGGTTCGACCGCTCCAGGTCCATGCCTTCCCTCGCCCGAGTGGGACTAGCATCCTTCACGGCAGCGCAGACTGGTCCTGGAAGCCACTCAGAATCCAGCACAGCGAGGCGACAGAAGTCGCCGCGCCCACCATCCCGCCGAACTTCCACGTGGATAGTGGTGCGCCGTATTCGGAGACAAATCGTCTCGTCGTGACGTCGACTGAGTACGACACCGGGACGTTCCAACAGGCGACTGTGTACGGTGTTGTTCGCTCGCAATCCCGGACAGTGTCGTCGAGCTCGGTGAAGACCGTCCAGGAGACCATGGTTACGGTGGACATTGTCGCGCCGGAAGCAGCCGGGACAACGCTCCGAATCTGGGTGGGAGAGACGGATGGAACACCGGTCCAGCACGGACGCGTCCACGTCGGGTCGAGGACGGTGCGGACGAACGATGACGGAGTCGCGTTTGTCACCATACAGAACCCGCCCAGTCTGGTCGAAGTCGCGTATGACCCGCTCCCGTGGTGGAGTACGGACCGACCACACACCCCATCGCGCGAAATCAAACAGATGCCACTCGATCTGCCGTCGATGACCGACATCCTCAACCTCACCATAGTGACGCTGCTGTGGTTCATCCCGGTCGCAGTCCTCCTGTTCGGGGTCGATTACGCCTCTGACGGTGCACTTCTCGGTATTCGCGAAACAGAAAGTCATGAGTGAGAACACAGAATCCACAGACACGAGTCGTATCGCCCGCCGAACACTGCTGAGTTCGATAGCTGCCGGGTCAGTCATGTTGGCAGGCTGTTCATCCGATTCTTCGTCGACAGCCACCTCGACTTCGGAGTCGGAGAACTCGTCCCAAACTGAGCCGAATACACAGCTGACGACACCGGACGAAAGCAGTGTCTTCGCCGACATCCGGGTCGGAACGACCCACATCGAAGTCGAGCTTGCAGAGGGGAGCTCGCTCGACCGCGTGAACCTCATCAAGCCCAATGGCGAACTCCAGAGCCGGAGCGGTGTGAGTACAGGAGTGAGGCAAGTCTCACTCCGCTTCTCCGATGACTGGGAGTACACCATGGGCGGATACAGCCCGGGGACGTACCGGCTGGTCGCAATCGCTGGCGGCGAGTCCGTCGAAGAGGCCGAGATAGAGCTTCGTCCCGATGTGTCGATTACCGACGTTCGCTGGGCGAAGAACCATCCCGATATGCCCTACGAGCCGGGTGATCCACCATCGGACCTTGCTCGGGTCATCCTGGAGAATACTGGGACTGGCCCAGCCTTTGTCGAGGAGCTGCATCTGGCCGACACTCCATTCAATCTGACAAGGTCTCGTGACGGTTTAGTTTCGCCTATGCTTCAGACGATTTCTCCAAGAGAGACAGTTTCGCAAACAACAACGAGCATATTTAAAATCACCAACGCTGGTGCTCCCGGTCTCGACTGCGAAGAATACGAGACAGTCACGTTCACCGTTACAGCTCGGCTTCAAGTGAGTGATTCGAACCCAGCCTACTCACAGGCCGTCAGATACGGCACAGATGACAATGGTAACTGTGATCTCTCCCTTGTTTCAGGAGAGGAGGGAACAAGCGAGGAGGGAGGGGAATAGGCGATGGGATGGTTCGCCGACCAGATTGTCAGCGGGGTAATGTCTCTCATCGAGGTGGGAATTAGCCAACTCCAAGACCTAATAGAGTCCCTCATTGGATTCCTCATTCAGAAAATCGTCGGTGTTCCCTATCCAGAAGGGTCGCGATATATGGTCATCGGAAGTCCGGAAGACGACCTTTGGGGACCACTCTACTCGGACGTGTATCTCCAGTATATCCTCCCGCTCTCACTGGGGATCCTGTTCATCGGTGTTGCCTATATCGGTGTTAGAAGCGGGTCGGTTAGCCCCTATCGGCGGAAAAAGCTGCTCCGCCGCGCAGGCTTAGTATTCATGGGTATTTTCGTTTGGTTTCCACTGGTGTCCATTCCGCTACACTTTGTCCACGACATCGGAATGACGCTGGCACCAGTAGATGAGATGACTAGCTCGTTCGGTGGAGCCCTGAAGGGTTTGACCGGCGGTGTGATTCTTATTTTAATCATCTACTTCGTCGAGAATGTATTGCTGATCGCTGCGGCACTCGTCTACGCTCTTCGATGGCTCGGCATCATCGTATTGACGCTCACGATGCCGTTGCTCGGTGTGTGTTGGGCGTTCGATGTCTGGCCCCTCAGCCCCGTCTCTCAGATTGCTAAACGAGCCGCGGCTGTATATCCCGGTCTCATCGTGGCGGGACTGCCCGCAGCGGTGCTGTTCCGAATTGGCTGGGAAATGGAGCTGTTCTCGCTTGATGCCGAGGCGCTCACGTTCAATGTCATCATGGCGGTGATGTTGATTCCGGGAGCGTGCATCGCGAGTATTCTCACAGTTTACTGGAGTAGTCCGATGATTCAGCGCGTTGCACAGAAGGGGGCAAATCCAACAGCCCGTGCAGCCTCAACTGCGGCCTCGAACACCAAACAGTCAGCAAAACGCGGTGTCCGCGGAGCAATACAGGTCCATCGAGACCTGACACGGAACCCGAACCCACCCACGAGACCCGCAAACGGTACCGGTGACGGAGATAGACCGGACGATCCATCGGAGGGTGTTAATGCGGTCTCTCGTCCTGGACGCACAGTCAAGCAAGACGCAGAGACACCCGCACTCCCTGGCCGAACTTCCGGCGACACGAACACAGGCACGAACAGGTCATCGAAATTCGACAAGGCCGCGTTCAAACGCACCCAGCGGAAGGTCATGCGGTGGACCGACGACTAACGCTTCAGACACACCATGAGTACGAAATCGAATCCAGGCGAGTACAGCGCCCGACGAATTCACCAGTCACTCGGTGGCACGACAGCCTTCCTCCGGGGCTACAGCATCGCCGAACTCGTGCTGTTCCTCGGCGTCGGCTTCGTTACCTTCGTCGCCGCGGCACTCGTTCCGGCGACACTCACGATCCCCGCGTTCGGGTTCGGGCTGATGCTGCTGTTGCTCTTGCTGTTGCTGCACAAAGCCAAGCCGAACCACCTCTGGCTCACCGAATGGCTCCAGGCCCGACTCTCCTGGGCACTCAAAAACAAATCCTACACCCACGGCGGCGAGGACAACAGCGAAGTCAGGTACATGACTCGACTCGACCGTGTCTACCCCTACGGTATCGAGCGTACTGACGGCGCGCTCGTCGGTGCGGTGAAGGTGACGCCGGCGAACCTCTCCCTGGAGGACGGCGACGCCTGGTCGAGAGCCGTTCAGTCGTTCTCCGAATTCACGAATGCCACCATCGACTTCCCCGTGACGATCTACACGACAAGTCGAACGGTCAACCAGGACGACCTGGTCCGCACGTACCGCGACCGACTCGGGGACGATGACGTGCGCTCTCGCCCGATTCTCAAGCGACTACTGGAGACACAGGTCGAGGAGAACACTGACGACCACGGCGAACCGGACTCCGACACTACGACCGTCCGCGAGTTCTACATCATCACCGAAGTCAGGGACGCCGATATCGAGGCAGACACCGGCGCAGACGACAGCGTCCTCTCCTATCTCGGGAACCTCCCCGTCGTTGGGTCCACCTTCGGCCGATTCCAGTCGAACAGTCTCTCACCCGAAGATCGTGACCAGCTGAAACAGTCAAAGCTCGAATCCCAGTTGGCACAGCTCCGTCGCGGTGGGTCGTCGCTCTATCAATGCTCGGTCGCACCGGTCGACTCCTACGAACTTGCCCGCGTGACCAAGGAGTACTGGAGCTGTGAGCGCGAGACCTACGGCGACCTCTCGAACGCCATTGGCACGTTCCCAATCGTCTCTCACGGCCTGAGTGACGGTGTCCCGTCGACGCCGCACCCGGACGATGTCGTGAGTGATCTCGGTGACCCTGCAATAGACGACCCTGAAGACGAGTGGGAATTCCCGCTCGAGGATGAAAGCAATGGAGAAGACGCCGGGAATGCTGACGATGAACAGGAGGGGACGGAGGACGCATCGGACGAGTCGTCGACGACAGAGACGGTCGACGACATCACGACCCGTCACCAGTCCATCGTCGCGCCGTCGACGGTCGACTGGAACAAGACATATGCGGTCATCAATGACGACACCTTCGTCCGCACGTTCTGGGTCGACCAGTTCCCCGAACAGCCCATCGAAGGGATGTTCGAGCGAGTGCTGCTCGAAACGGATTTGAACACGGACATCAGCATCCAACTCGACCCGTTCGACAACCAGTCCGCCAAAGACATGATGGCCGACTGGATCTCCGATTTGAAGGTCAACCAGCACGACGCTGCTGGCCTTCACGCCGAAGACCTCGATGACGACATCCAGCGAGCGAAGTACATGCGCGGGCTGGTTCGAGCGAACAAAGCATCGTTCTATCGTGGGGGTGTGTTCATCCGACTCACCGCAGAGAGCAAGGACGACCTCGACTCGCAGACGACGCGCCTGCGCTCGCTCGTCAAGGACGCTCCGTCGAACTGCACACTCAAAGTAGCGAATCGCTGGCAGGAGAAAGCCCTCGCGACAGTCTCCCCCCTCGGCCGGAACGAACTTGGTCGCGACCGGATGTCGACCATGACCAATCAGGCCGTCGGCGCGATGTTCCCCTTCTCGTCGGACTACCTCATGATGGACGACGGAATCGACTACGGCTACCACGGCCACAACGGCTCTGCCGTCCAGGTCAACCCGTGGGACCTCGAAACCGGGCACAGCGAACTCGTACTCGGAATGCCGGGCGGCGGGAAGACCTTCGGTGGAATCTTGCGCCAGCTTCGGACGATGAAGCTCCGCAGCGATACGATGCTCGTGCTCATCGACCCCGTCGGCGGCTTCGAGGGCATCGCAGACGCGCTGAACGCGAAGACGATCAGCGTAGGCGGAGACACGAAACTGAACCCACTCGAAATTCGGCAGACGCTACAGCACGTTATCGACGCTGACGACGGTATCTCACCAGTGTCGGCGAAGAAAGACGAAGTGTTCGCTGTCCTCGAAAACTTCCTCGATGGGCGGGACATCACACTCGGTGCACAGACCGGCGTGCTGTCCTATGCGGTCGACGAGGCGTATCGACAGTCCGGGGTCGTCGCTGGCGATGCGAGCACCCACACCCCGGCGAACTCGCCGACGATGCAGGACGTCCTCGGTATCCTCGCAGACATCTCCGACCACCCCGACACGCACAACATCGCAGAATCGGAGTCCGCTCGGGAACAAGCAGCGCAGTACGCCGATGACCTCGCCATCGCGCTCCAGCCATTCAGCGAGGGTGGGTCGTACGAGAACCTCGCGAAGCAGTCCGAGGTCGATATCCTCGAGGGAGACAACAAGGTCGTCTACATCGACCTCGGCCAGATCGAGGGCAGCGCGTCGGGCATCGACCGCCAGACGTTCCTCATGCAGTTGCTGCTGTCGACGGTCTACCAGCAGGCGAAAAAGACCGACCGGAACGTCGAACTCGCCATCGACGAGGCCCACTACCTGTTCGAGGATAAAGCGAACCTGGACTTCCTCGAAACGGCGTTCCGCCATCAAAGGCACGCCGGGTTGCGAATGGTACTCCTCTCCCAGACCGCTCAGGAGTTCTACGAGAGCGAGCAGGCCGAGAAGATTCTCGGGATGTGCCCGATCAAGGTGTTCCACAAGCTGCCGGACCTCGACGACGAGACCGCAGACAAAATTGGGCTGACCCGAGAGCAGCGCCAGTACGTCCGTGGAGCCGACGCAGGCAAGGAAGAACTGGGCTACTCGGAAGCTCTGGTTCGCGTCGAAGAGCAGGGTACGTACCCCGTTCACGTCATCGCTGACGAGTTCGAAAAACGCGTCATCGAATACGAGCCCGACGACCAGGCATTCATCGAGCAGGCCGTCACCGATGTCCCCGACGAGTACGCGGACTTCGAATCGTTCGTCGAACACGAGGCACAGGCGAACGCGCTCACGAACCGCTACGGCTTCTCTCCGGAGCGTGCGGAAGCACTCCTGAACGACGGGTTGACTGCGGATGAGCTACTGCAGGCCGCCGCAGGGAGCGCCCACCCACAGTCGGACGTGGTCGCACGCGCAGACGGCGGGGCCATGGGAGGCGAGTCCAATGAGTAGTGGATTCCTCGACCTCCTCGGTAGTGACCCGCAGTACGAGGCGATACAGCTCGACCGCGACGAGCCGCTCGTCTGGTCACAGCAAGACACTGGTGGAACGCTACTCAGGATTCGACCGTACAAAGAGAACGACGGCATCGTCGACGGCGCTGGCGTCCTCCAGTCAGTTCACGACGTGACGACCAATCGTCGTGGGAAGAACACGAGCGATCACCACTCCTTCGAGGTGTGGTTCGACGGGGGGAAGGTCAAATTCTTCATGCACGCCGCGACCGACGCAGCAGCGGACAAGTTCCGGCGACGTGTCGGGAACAACTACGCCAATTCGGAAGTCTTCACAGTCGATACCGGGGCCGCCTTCCCGCGCATCGAGCCCGACGAGTACGTCGCCGGTGGGTGGCTCGAAATGGAGAAGATGCCGTACTACCCGATTCGTCACCACAACAGCGATGGCTGGGAGACGGACCCCTACGGTGAGATTACCAGCGAAATGCTCTCACTCGACGACAGCAAAGTTCTCACACAGGTCATCTTCAGGCCCGCCAAGCAGTCCTGGACCGACGGCGACCGCTTCAAGCACAACGGTGTCGACGACCTCGCCCACGGGCTTCGCCAGGGCACCTCAGTTGGCTGGCTGAATCCGAAAACACGCCCCGCGAGCGAGAAGGACAAGCAAGCTGCGAAAACTATCGAGCGACAGCGCGGCCAGCAAGGCTTCCACGTCAACATCCGCGTTCTCGCGATTTCTCGTGAGCAAGCCGAAGCCGAAGCGCGTGCCCGCGGCGTCGCCGGAATGTTCAGGAAATACTACAACGCCATCACCGAGCAAGGACTCGACGACACACCTGTGTGGCACCGACGTGACTCGAAACGGCAGTGCAAGCTCTCCGAGTTCGTCGAGCGGATGGCCGACCGCGAATGGGTCGACCGCGAGATGATCATGACCGTCGACGAGCTCGCCGGGGTCGCCCATATCCCGAACGACGAGATTACGACCCCGAAGATCGACTGGCGGTACACCCAGCGCGGTGATCGTGTCCCCGCCGATACGGGCAAGCACGAACACACCCAGACCAGGCCACCAGCCGATGTCCACTGGGCCGGACAGGGAGGGCAGGACCGTGTTTGATCGGTTCATCGGTAGCGACGATGACCAGGACGGTGAACCGGACAGCGCATCAGCGACCGACGACACGACACCCGAAGCAACGACTGACGGCACCCCTGAAAGTGACGCAGACCAGCGAGCCGCGACCAATCCTGGCCCACGAACACTGCTCGGGGAGACGTACGACATCACCGAACAGGAGACAGACAAAGTCGGGACCAGACGCGTCATCACCGAAACAGAGAGCGAAGGCACTGTCGCCGGCCCGTACGTCCGCGAAATGCTCGAAGCCGGCGTCAGCCGAGACCCGGCACCGCTGTGGATCGGCTACGACGAAGACCCTCAGACTGGGTTCCGCGAAGCCCCACTCCGCTTCGAGTCGCTGTTCCGCCACATCTGGATTACCGGCACCACCGGCTACGGCAAGACCACTGAACTGCTGAACATGATGGTCCAGTGGGCGTACTCGGGCTACGGTTTCGTCTACTTCGACCCCAAAGGTCGTGACTCGCGCGAACTCCTGCGGAAACTCCCCGAGGACCGCCTCGACGATGTCGTCTGGATCGAACCCGGCTCGTCCGAACACGACAAAACTGTCGGGCTGAACTTTCTCGAAATCCCCGATTGCAACACCGAAGAAGAGCGTGAAAACGAGATCGAGAACCGCATCGAGAATCTCAAAGCGATCTTCGACACGGACGAGTACTGGGGCATCAACATGGAGTCCATCACCGAGTCGATGGGCCGGGCGATGATGCAGTCCGACCAGCCGTTCTCGGTGATCGATATGTACTTCACGCTGTTGCACGCCGAACGGCGCGAAGAGTTCGCCCTCGACGTCGAAGACCCCTACGTCAGAGAGTTCTGTTTCGAAATCGCGCGGATGGACGACGAGACCATCCGGCCGCTGCTCAAACGCATCAAATCCTGGGTCGAAAACTCGGTCATCCGTCGCATCATCTCTCACCGCGAGAGCACTATCGACTTCCGCGACATCATCGACAACGACCGCATCGTCATCGTCCGCACGCCCGTCGAGAACACCGACATCAAGAAGATGGTCACACTCGGCGTGATGCGAAACCTCTGGAGTGCCATCCAACAACGCTCCTACGAGAACGACACCGACCCGGACCCATACTTTGTCCTCTGTGACGAGTTCGACGACATTGCGAGCAAAAATCTCGATATCGAGTCGATGCTCGCTCGCGCCCGGTCCATGCGCCTCTCCGTCACGCTCTCCTCCCAGTACCCATCCCAGTTCGAAGAGGACACGCGCAAGGCGATGCAGAACAACTGTGACAATCTCATCGCCTTCTCCGTGAACGACATCGACGACGCCCGACTCCTGATGAAGCGGTTCCGCAACTACACCGCCGAAGACCTCATCTCGACCGACCAGTACAAAGCCTGGACGAAACTCCCACTGGAGGGCGGTCGCTACTCCGAGCCGGTCCTCCTCCGGACGTTCCCAGCCTATCCCCCGCTCCGCTCTGCGGATACCGTCGACGACATCATCGAGACGAGTCTCGACCAGTATGGCACCGACCCGCTGACCGACGCCGAAATCATGCAGAACCTCATCTACAGCGACGCCAACGAGGCAGCTGACCCAACCCAGATTCTGGATGTGACGATGGCCGAAGCGATTCGCGCCGTCCAGATTCGGGAAGGCTCGCGGGAAGCGAACGACTGGGTCGGTGTGGCTCCCGTTGACGAAGAACTCTCGACGCGCCTCGAAAACAACTATCCCGACATCGACTACGCTGACGACGACCTACCCGAGATACGCGACGCTTCGCCGCTGATCGATGTCGAGTTGCACGACGGCGATGTCGTGACGCGACTGTCCGAGGCTGGCGAAGCCGAAGTCCAACCGGACACTGGGTCGGTACCGTCGGCAGGTGGATCCGACCACGATTCAGTGCTCGTCGAGACCGAGCAGGCACTCACCGAGCGCGGGTTCAGCGTCGATATCCTCGAACAGGACGGCAGCGAGCAGCCCGACGCCACCGCGACCCACCCCGACCACGACACCGTGTTCAACATCGAGGCCGAAACGACGACACCGGACCGGCCCGCAAAGGTCTTGCAGAACCTCACACGGGCACACGAATCCGAGCGCGTCCCCATCTTCGTCGTTCGCGCCGGTAACACCGACGAGGCGGACTGGGCCTCCCGCGTCGAGAACATCCTCTCGGTGCCACTGCGAGAGCTGGCCGATGGTACCGAACAGTTCTACAACTGCGACGAGGTCGTCAGCTTCGGCGGCGGTGCCACAGCCCACGGTGGCGTCACCGGTGTTCGACCTGCGTCCGACACGAATCGGACTGTCTGGACGCGTGAGGACGACGAGCGTGTGCTGTCCGACGGTGAAACGGAGTTCACCCGGGTTTCCGACGAGGGACCGCTCTCGAAACACGACGTGCCGGCCTACTACACGCACGACCGCGAGTCCGGCCAGTACACCGTCTTCGAACACGGTGACACCCACAGCTTCGACTCACGAGACGCCTTCAAAGCGGCGTGGACACCCATCAAGCGGCCGTTCATCCCCGATGTTTCCCTACCAGACTCGACGTCCACGCATGACAGCTACGTCGTGATGATTCTACCAGCGGAGGGCCCCCCGATGCTCTTCCAGAACGGCGAGACGTATCCCCTGGGCGAATCCTCGGACGACGTGGACCTCTGGCCGGACCCGCCATCCGATGTGTCGTCAGCTGCGGCTGCACCGGATTCACCAACCGGTGACGAGACGGTAGACATTGATCCGAACGACGATGGTGTGGAAGCGTTCGCAACGATGTACGTGAAGGAGACTGATGGAGTACAGGTCCCGAAGAACGATCTGTTTCAGGCGTATTCCAACTGGATCGAGACACACGATGTTGACGGAACGAACGATGTGTGGTTCGGTCGGAAGCTGGCGGAGGTTATCGACTGTGGTAGTGACCGCGTCAGAGACGGCGACGAGAAAGTAAATGTCTACACTGGTATCGACCTGACGACAGACGGACACCAGCTACTCGAACAATGAGAAACATCAGATTTGTGGGTGTTTCTGGCCGGGGCGCACTGCGATCCTCCCCCGCCTGGACCCACAAACAGAGACCCGCTGTTTGGTGTCCGTTCTATAGCGAAAAACAGGTTTCCGGTGCAAACGTCCGGGGTAATCCGATGTCCGGGGTAAACCCGTCATCGTCTGTCCGGGGTAAAAATCACCATACTGCAGGATTGTCCGGAGTAAATCGGCGGTCAAAACCAACTAGTATAGAACGGGTTGACCCCGTTGGAAAGGGATGGGAACAGCACAGCAGCCGCAGCGCATTCTATCAACATAGTGATAGAGGATATGGAATGTCCAGAAGGACGCTCACCACGAGGGTGATTGACCGTGTCTGAGTCGCTGATTCCTGTCTCGGTACTTCCGGAAGTGATCCGCGAACGCGAGCAGTGGGTGTGCTGGCGCGAAGAGAAACGGGAGGGGAAACCGACGAAGATTCCGGTGATGCCGGGGACCGGGAGATTCGCTTCGTCGACGGACCCAGAAACGTGGGGTGAGTTCGAGCAGGCACTCGAGTACGCCGAGACGGAGTACGCTGATGGTGTCGGGTTCGTGTTTACCGACGAGGACCCCATCGTCGGTGTCGACCTGGACGACTGTCGTGACCCCGAGACGGGCGAGGCCAATGACGCAGCGCGGGACATCATCGACCGATTGGACTCCTACACGGAGGTGTCGCCGTCCGGGACTGGCTTTCACGTACTCATCAAGGGGAACCTCCCCGAGGGACGGAACAGACGCGGCAGCGTCGAACTGTACGACACAGCGCGGTTCTTCACCGTCACGGGCGACCACGTCGCCGACACTCCCAGCCGGATAGCGCGTCGACAGGACGCTCTCACAGCGGTTCACCGTGAGTACGTCCAGGACACCGATACGGACGCAGAGTCCGACTCCGGGCACCGTGACGCGGCTGACGAACGGTCAGCAACGACCCGGCCGGTCGATGTCGACGGTGACCTCGAGGACGAAGAACTCCTGGAGAAAGCCCGGAATGCCTCGAACGGCGAAAAGTTCGACCGGCTCTGGAACGGGAGTACGGCCGGGTACGACAGCCAGTCGGAAGCCGACATGGCACTGTGTTGTCTGCTGGCGTTCTGGACCGGCGGCGACCAGACGCAGGCGGACCGCCTCTTCCGCCGTTCTGGACTGCACCGTGAGAAGTGGGACGAAGTCCACTACGCCGACGGCTCGACGTACGGGGAGAAGACTATCGAACGGGCAGTCGCAACCACCTCGGAGTTCTACGATCCAACCAGTAGCGTCGACACCGCAGACGACCGCAACAGCACTACGAACGCTTCCTCGGATGTCGACGGCGATGACTCCCAGCCGAGTCGGGCGTATCTCGTCGAGAAGAATCAGCTGTTGACCGACCGCGTCGACGAACTCGAAGCGACAGTGGCAGAGAAACGTGAGCGGATCAGCACGCTCGAAGCGGAGATCGAGCAGCTCACCGAGGCACTCGACCGCCGTGACCAAGACCGAGAGGAATCTCACGACGCGGGTGCTGTGGATACCGGTGAACGCGATGGCGAGTCCGAGACCTCGTCCGTGTGGGGGCGGACGAAACGATTGTTCGGAAACTCTGAGTAACGGCGTGACACCGATGTAGTGTTTCTCAGGAGGGCGTCTCATGTACCACGTCAATACGGAAACTATTCCCCGAGATAAGAAATATATCCACCGAGTCGAAAGAACACGTATGGCCGATTCAGAATCCACGACCGGACCACCGCCGTTTGAGGACGCCTTCAGCGGCGAGGATGTCGAACAACGCATCTACGGGACGGTCCTCCAGACCCGGGAGCCAGCGACGGGGAGCGAAATCGCGGAGCGTGTCGATTGTGACCCGAAGACAGCCCGAAAGTACCTCAACTGGTTCGCGGACCTCGGCATCGTCACGCACCACGACGGGCATCCGGCCACCTACGAGCGCAACGACGCGTACTTCGAGTGGCGTCGCATCAACCAGCTCGCTGCAGACCACTCTGTCGAGGACCTCCAGCAGCGCGTCCGCGAGCTGACGACCCGAATCACCGACTACGAGGATGCGTACGACGCCACGACACCGGCCGCGGTCGACGCCGTCGCCGCCACGGAGGCGAGCGACGAGCGGACAATTGACGACGTGTACAGTGACCTCGCCGACTGGGCGACCGCACGCGAAGAGCGCGAACGCTACGAACGCGCCCGCCAGCAACGCGCCAGCACCGACGGCGAACACACCTCAGGGTAGGACTAGCGATGGCACCACCAGCTGGAGATGGGAGCAGCCCCGCCCCCATCGACCGTCCGATCCTCGAATTTCTTCAATCCCGGCTGCAAGCCACACAGCAAGTCGAACGGGCGACCACCACGGACGCCAACGGGCATCTCGAACTCCGTGTTGTGTTCACGTCGGCGTACTATCCCGCGACTGTCGACGAGGCGACGCTTGCTGTTCGCTGGTATACGAATGACGACTTCAAAATACACTATCGAGAGGTACACCCAGAGCGCACCTGGGAGTGCCGGTGGGATCGGCACCCGAATCCCCACAACACGCGAGACCATTTTCACCCCTCGCCCACCGCCCCGACGCCCGGTGACGACGCTTCGTGGCCGACTGACCACCGTGATGTCCTGCGACTCGTCCTCAACGAGGTCGAGAAGCGGATCGCAGACCTGTGGGACGAGTAAGGGGGTCCACCACCCGTGACTGTTGATCTACGCCAGGAGGTGTGGTTTTATCGCCACCAGGTATGGTGAGGCGCGTCACCAAACCCGCCTCAAGTGATTCTAGTATGAACGAATACCTAGACAACGACGAGTACGTGAACATCGGACCCGAAACCCTTCCACCTGCAGTGGCTGAAATCCCTGCTGACCGCGTGGACACTACCGAATCAACTCTCTCAACTGACGGGCACTACGAAAAGCTAGCAAAACACGAATTCGCACTTCGAAAAGAACGCGGCGAAGAAATCCCGGAGTCGCTCAGAGAAGCCGTCAAAGACCTATAAGCGGGCTGGTTCGTACATCAGTCGGCCTTTTTCTGCCACGGTATGTCTGTCTCGCCCACCAGGACCGTGAGTATGGCAGCATCATCGCAGCCCGTCAGTCCGGTGTGTCCGCAGCGGTCCGTTCGGGGTGGACTCCTCGGGTTGTGCGCGCTCCGGCCATGCAGACCGTTCCTGCCGGGCCCGGGCTTTCGCGTTTCCGTTGCGTCTGCGACGGACGGGACACGGTCCTGGGCCGGGTCGGGCCGAGTGCAGCCGCCCGATACCGGATTCACCCGAGAGCGGGCCTGCGAGCCCTCGGCCCGCGACCGGGCTCACCCGGGGCCGGGCCGGCTGCATCTTCGCCTGCGGGAGCCGACGCTCGAAACCGCCCTCGCGTCGGCTCCCGCTGGGCTCAGACGCGGCCTCTTTCGCGGTCCGGGTCGGGCTGCTCGCCGTGCCGGCGACCCCGACGACCGCTGCCGGGGTCGCCGTCACCCACGCTCGTCGGCCATCGGTCCCTCGTTCCTCGGAACCGATGACCGTCCTCGCGGGGGCTGGCTGCGCTGCCTGCCGGGCGTGCGCTCAAACTCGCTCGGCGCGCGGGGACGGTGCCGGGCTGCGGCTCCCAGCCCCGAGCTTCCACGCTCGCGAACGAGTTCGCTCGCACGGACTCCTCGGGGGCTGGTCGCCGGTCCGGGCTGTGTCCCGCGCGCCCTCACTCGCTGCGGCCTTATGCGAGGCCGTTCACCGACGTAAACCGTGCTGCTTGCCGTCTCTGTCCCGCCTGCGTTGCGTCTGCGACGGACGCGGCGAGACAGACCCGCGGGTCAGCAGGATTACGTCGGTGAGCGCGCGCTCACCACGAGCTTCCACCCCTCACTGGATTGTCTGGGAGTGTCGCCGGCGTCGCGGCGCGCCAGTACTACACCGAAGGCGCGCCGCGACCGCCTCGGGGACAACGTCCCTGAGAGGACGATGTGACGAAAGCCATGGCTGGAGAGTCGTGGTGTCGGAAGAAGACGCCGAGTGAGCGCCTTCAGAGAAACTACAATGTCATCTAAGAACCGCTTCGGTAATGAAGTTTCGGTCGATGAACAGGCATTCGAGAAACACGAGGAAGTCGAATACGACGAAGACGGGTTCGAAGTCGTCGACGAGACCCCAGAGTTCCGGGCGACGGTCGAAATGGAAGTGCAGGCGAAGGTCGATTCGAATCATCCCGACGCTCGTGTCCAAGACGGGTCGGACCACATGGTCGGGAAGACGCTCGAAGAAGAAGAGAAAATCAAGGCGCGCGAAGCCGAACTGGAACACATCAGTGCTCAAAGCATCCTCGGAGAACAGGTGGGTCGAGAGGTGCGGACCCGAACCGTCGCAGCCACTCACAGTGCGGAGCGGCGCGAAACGTTCCAAAAGCGCAGAGCGAGCGTGAACCCCCTGGCTCACCCGGACGAACCGGACCCCCGTGAAAAACTCGAACGAACGCAGCTGGCGGCTGTGAACAAACAGTCGATGCGGCTCGTGGAAAAACTCGATGGCTGGTCACGGGCGGCCGTCAGTCGGCGGCTAGCCGAAGCGGTCGTCACCGGGATGGACATGATGAGTGCAGTCGTCAGCGTGTTCGAAGAGCTACAGACGGCACCTGGACAGATGCTGCCACTGGGGAAGATCGAGGACGTGGATCAATACGAAGTGTGCATCCAAGGGACGGTGACCCAGCTGTGGGAGCCGTCAAACTCGGCCATTCAACAGGTCGGACTCATCGAGGACGAGACGGGGAGAACGAAATTCACGGTCTGGAAGAAGTCGAACCAACCCCTGGTCGACGAAGGCGAGCGCGTGCAGATTCACGGTGCAGCGCGGAACTGGTACGAGGGGCGCGTCTCGGTGGCCCTGACCGGCTGGAGCATCGTCCATTTCCCAGAACGCGGGCGATGGTGGGAAGCGTAGCCGGCTAGCGCGGTCTCCCCTTTTTTGCTGTGCCCCAACACCCACGACCCGCCGCCCCACCCACCTCCACGTACCGGGCGGTTCACTGCGTTCACCGCCGGGCTTTCGCCACCGCGTTCGTCAAGACAATCTCGAATAGCGGAGAAAAATTGTCTGTCGGTAGTCTGAAGTACATGGACTTCGAACTAAAAAGTATGACCTCAGATTACGATCAACTACGCTCAGACGGTGGAATCAGGACACTCGACCCACCCCCAATCGACGCACTCGACGAAGAGACGCTCGAGCCGGAAACGCTAGCACAAAACGCCTCGCGGCTCGAAACCATCGTGGAACTGCTCAACCACCCAGCACTCGCCCGAGTCTACGTCTACGTGTGCTACTGGGGACCGGTCGCCCCGCCGGCAGTCATGGAGGCACTTGACCTCTCGAAATCGACCACTTACGAGTACGTCGACCGACTGGTCGACCTGGGCCTCGTCGACCGTGACGACTCGACGCGCCCCCAGCAGTTGACTGCCGATCCGATCATCATCGTCGAGCAGTACATCCCGATCGTCATCACGCCAACCGTCCTCCACGCGCTCGCGCTCCAGGAGATCGATGAAGACATCTCGTACTTCATGGACCGCTACGGCATCGGGAAGCTCATTGCCGCGTTGCGAGGTGCCGGGCTCCATTTCGCGGGAGAGACCACCCAGCGGATGGTCGCCAGCGACATCGACGTGCGCGAGACGGAGGCGATGATGATCGTCTACGCGCTCGAACCCGCGCTGGCTGTCGGCCGGGAACACGACCCATTCTTCGAGTACCTCTTCCCGGATGTGCATGACGAGATGGAACTCCCCGATCTTGACGAGATAGCTGGTGCCCCGACGGATTCGGCGGACACCGACGAGTGAGTCCGATAGATGGGTCGAGACACACCATTATCCCCCGACCAGGATATCCTCGTCGACGCGAACATTTTCTACGCAATCGGCCGTCCCTCGAACCCCCAGTATCGCCGCTTCCGAACTGCAGTTCAGAATGCCGGCGTTGTCTGCAAAGTTCCCCAGCGCGTAATCGGAGAACTCGGTGGCCCAGAGACGGATCGAGTCCGGACGGCTCTCGACGACGGCTGGGCCGAAATCATCGAGGCAACCCCACCGACGGACGGGGACGCTGTCGCCGCGAGCGATATCGCCAGACGGACTATCGCGAGCGAAACCAACCGAGCAGAACACGAGGTCGAAAAGACCGATGCGATTCTCGCAGGGCTCGCCATCCAGTACGTCAGAGACCGCTCACCGTCGACCGTTGTCGTACTCACTGATGATAAACCTGCCAGAAAGGGCATCAAGAACGCAGCTCAATCGCAGGGGTACGAGGAGACGATTACGGTGTACGGCTTGGTGGACATTATCGGCGACGATGCCGGTGACTCAATGCGACTGATATAGGCCGAGTGGGCCGATGTTCGAAATCTCAGCGCGCGGTCAGTAGTGGGACGCGTAGCCGGCTAGCGCGATCCCCTTTTGCTGTTCCCCAACACCCACTACCCGCTACCGCACCCACCTCCACGTACCGGGCGGTTCCTGCGTTCACCGCCGGGCTTTCGCCACCGCACCGCCGAACAGCTACACCGCACCGTTGGCTGTTTATCTCCCCCTGATTGGGTGAGGGGGACAGAGAGAAACGACCTCCTCCGAGAACACTATGGCAACCAGCGATATCTATCCGACCACGTTCGACGAGGACGTACCGACTGAGAAGACCACCAACCACTGCCCGGAGTGCGACGGACGCGTCACGCCGGCTGGTGACGAATCAGTCTGTGAGGACTGTGGGCTCGTCGTCGACGAACAGCGACTCGACCGTGGGCCCGAGTGGGGGAGTTACGATGAAGACGAGCGCAGGCGCACTGGCGGCCCGCGCACGGTCGCCAGACACGACCGTGGTCTCTCGACCACCATCGGGTACGGAACCGACTCTCGGGGAAACCAGCTCTCCAGACGCAAGCGCCGGCAGCTCGCGCGGATGCGTCGCGAACACTCCCGTGGTCAGTACGAGTCCAAAGCCGACCGCAACCTCATGCACGGGTTCACAGAAATTCGGCGCATCGTCGGTGCCTTGAGCCTCGGCGATTCGCTCCGTGACCAGGCGTGTTCGCTATTCCGAACGGCACAGTCCGAGTCTCTGCTTCGAGGCAGGTCCATCGAAGGCATCGCTGCTGCCTGTGTCCACGCGGCAATCCGATGCAACGGCCTCCCACGAACCCTCGACGAGGTCGCGACGCTCGCGCAGGTGTCCCAGTCCCGTGTGAAGTCCTGCTACAAGTCGCTCAACGCCGAACTGGGACTGCCCGCAAAGCCGATGAACCCGAGCGAGTTCGTTCCCCAGCTCGCCTCGGACCTGGACGTCCCCGATCGGCTTCGACACCGTGCTCGAGAGTACGCGCGTCGGGCACAGGAGAGCGGTGTGACGACCGGCGTGCGTCCCTCCGGGTTCGCAGCGGCCTGTCTGTACAGAGCCGGTGAGAGTACGATCCTCACACAGGACGACGTGGCCGAGGCTGCGGACACCACACCGGTAACAGTGCGCACGCACTGGCAGACGCTCAATGAAGTCATCGACTGAACGTTTATACTCACCTGAACGGGTGAGGTGAGACAGAATTCCCACCGAGAATCATCCCTTATCGCAACTGTCGTTCACGAACCGAGTCCGCAAACGCGCCGAGTACGAAGCCTTCGAGTTCCAACTCACCGGCGACGCTGTCCTTGTGACCAACTGCAGCCACGACGACCCGAACGAGCATCGGTACCTGGTCCGCGCCGTCGACGGCGTTCCGACCCACTGTACGTGCCCTGCTGACGAGCACTACGAGGAGGCCTGTAAGCATCGCGTCGCCGTCGCCATTCGGTGTCCTGTCCTCGATGCGGCCGTCGACGCAACGGTCGCGACGGACGGCGGGAACGTAGTCAGCAAGACAGAGAAGACTGGAGCAGAGGATGACCCGGGGTGTGAGTGTGACAATCTCCCTGATGGAGTCCCGTGCTGGCCCTGCTACCGTGATGCGGAAGCGACGTTCGAACCTGTCGACCGATCATCGCACACTCCCTGACAGACCGCTCTGTGAGTCCACTAGTTGACCCTAACGCTCCGGACCCACCGAGACACACTCGACGAACTCGGCGTTTGAAGACAGCCGCACACTGAGACTTTGTTGCCGGAGTACCGTTCACGCTCACGCCCGAGTTTAAATACTATGCCGGGGCAAGCCTCCCACAATGACCGACCACTCCGAAGATTACGAAGAACTCCGACCGCTCGGTGAAGCAACACACGTTCCCGACGAACAGACCCCCACGCACAACAGTGGAACGGCCCACCGCCAACGCCTGGCTGGCGTCGATGCTGACTATCCGGACGACCTGATGGCAACCACCACCGACTGTCCCTCCTGTGGCGCGTCGATCCCCGCCAGTCTGACCAGGTGCCGGTTCTGCCTCACGAATCATCTCGACCCAGCCACCGACGACCAGGACAGCTCTGACTCGGAATCTGACCTCCTCCACGTCGTCCACGCGCTCGTCGAGGCACCCACCTTCTACGGTGCCGCCGCAAAGGGGGCCGCCGCGGCCTCGCTCCTCGCACAGTCGGGTTCCGACTGCACCGTCAAGGACTGCCAGCCCATCTACGACCTCGACGACGACCCGGCCGCTCAGCTCCTCAACCAGTGGCCTGCGCTCCCCCCAGCAGCACGAGTCTCCTCGGAAATCGGGGGCAGAGTCCTCGCCGCCGCTCGCGACCGAACGGTGTGGACAGACTCGACACAATCGTGTTGCGATGACGAACACTCGACGTTCCTCTATGACGAAACCGGGACCGGGATTCTCGACGAAGAAGATCTTGAGTCGCTCCTCAAGGACGCAGACGATGACATCTGGCTGGTGCCAGCGATTGCCCTCCAAGAATCCGTCGACGAGCCCAGTCCCGAGAGCCCGCAACACAAGAGTCCAACCAGAACCGAACTCAACTGCTGGGAGTGCGACCGCGACACCACCCACCGATTCCGACGATTCGTCGACGGACCTAGCGAGGAGTGGCCCAGCCAACCCATGTGGAAATGCCAAGTGTGCGATACTCCTCAATACGGGCCCGAGCCCGAAGCGAACTGGTGAACCACCTCGGGGTCAACCCACCGCCTGCCGTCCACAGCCAGAGTTTTTCGAGCGCCGGCGATGGGTGCCGGCGCAGTAAGTCGTGACGAAGAGTTGAGTCGCGTCCGTCGGCAGACCAAGGTGAAAACAGATGCATATGGTCATTCACGCACTCGTAGAAGCATCGACGCAAGATGACGCACTGGCGACCGGGAAGACGGTGTTCGACCGACTCGTCGGTGCCGTCCCACATGCAAACCCCGTGTTCGACTACTACGTCACGTTCGATGAAGACGAGACATCGGTCGCCGGCACGGCCCGTTGGGGGCAGCTACCCGTGGCTGCTCCCGTGGACTCAGCGGCCGGCGAGAAGCTGCTCGAGCGGGGCTGGAACGCGACGAAAGAGGAGTTCCAGCGAAATCTCGACCGCGTGAAGGAGGCACTCGACGAACACAGCGACGAGGAGATCATGCGCGATGCGGACCTCGCTCGCCACGCCTTCCACCAGGTCGGCGCGTACGATGGGCCCACAGTCTTCCTGTACGACGAACACGGAAGCGGCATCCGGCATCAAGGAAAGTTGGACCGACTCCTCGACGAGAGTGAGGACCTCTGGATCGTCCCCGCGGACGTCCACTACTAAAACGGACACCACCATGCCACCAATTCCGAACTGGACCCGAGAGAGCCGAACACCGAGTCTGGCGTATCGGAACACGGAGACTGAAGCGCGAGCAGTACTCCACCGAGCGCCTGATTCATACGTGTACAAATGGCGGGCGGCGATCCTCGCCGACGGCTACCCCATCTGGTCGCGTGGCTCCAAGACGAAGGAAGCCCAAGCTCTTCGTGACGAACTCCAGAATCGCCCGGGTCCCAACCTCAGATGTCCGGACTGCATGGTCGATGCCGCCGCTGTCGGCCAGAAGAGTGCTGACGGAGCGAAGGTTCAACGCTGGTTCGAGTGTCGAAACTGCGGCTACGAAAGTCCCTCAGAGATCGTCTACGGGCCCGAACGCTGAGAAGTCCCGGGTTTAGAGCCCGCCGATTGCAAGTTAACCAACGTCTGGTCTCGTTGTTGGTTAATGCGTGCAACACCCACTCTGGCACTCAGCGACCGCAGCAAGTTTTTCGCCCCCTGAGGGGTGCGGGGGTGCTCGAACGAGTGCCTTCGAACAGACCATGAGTGGAACTACCAACACACCATCGCTCGAACAGACACCGTCCGAACGTGAACATACTGTCGTCTACGTCGGCTATCGAAAACGAGGCCAAACCATCGTGAAGAAACAGCCCAACCAGGAACAGCTCACACCGGCCCGGAGCCTCAAACTGGTCAGCCACAGTTCAACCGGATTCGAATGGGGATACGGTGGCAGTGGCCCAGCACAGCTCGCACACGCCCTCCTACTCGACTACACAGACGATGCAGAGATCGCCATGGCGCACTACATCGAATTCAAAAATCGGGTCGTGAGCCAGCTCGAATGCAGTGGTCCCGGCGGACGCTGGCGACTCACCGGCAGTGACATCGACGCTGCTCTCCACGAACTCGCCGACGACGTGGTCGCATCGTCTCTCTGAACAACGAGTATCGAAAACATACATGTCTGAACGCACCCAGCCGACTGAAACCAATGTCGAATCGACAGCGAACAGTGAGCCATCGTCGCCGACGGAGTTCGTCGAGCGCACCGACATCGGTGTCTCACTCACCGTGAAGCTCACTCGCGGAACCGGCACCCGTGATCAGGACAAGATCATCGCGAAAGCGAAGGGCAAAACGCTCGACGATGCCCGCGAAGACATGGAAATCCTTCGCGAGTACATCCACGACCTCGCCGAAGATACACGTCAGATCCAGCCAGCAGACTCACACGAATAGTAATTCTTTTGTCTGTTGCACAACTTTGTGCAATTATAGAATGTACGAAGTGTGTGGTGAGAAGGAATTCAAGGTCCTCCTCGCACTCGATGCCGGGGACTCCATCTCGGGCGTCGCACGGAAGATTGACGAGAACCGAGAGACGATTCGTCGCGTCGTGAACCGCCTCGAGGAGGCCGGGTACGTGACGTACGATGACGGTCTCCAACTCGTCGATCGGACGATTACTGACGTCGGCCTCGAATTCCTGGCCGCAGCAGCGGCTACCGTACCACCGTCAATCCCTGAGGCATATGTACTCCCACAGTTCGCCGACATGGACTATGCATTCACTGCCATCGATGCAGTCTACGTCTGGACCCGCGGTGGCTACCAAGTCGCCCGCGACCCCGACGACTACCCGCTGTTCATCGCCGTCGACGAATCCGACCTCGACGCCTGGACAGTGTTCTTCGACCGGTTCGGAATCCCGACTGCGGAGGAACGCCAGCCCGCCGACGGCCTCGATGGTGCGATCCAGGTCGTCCTCAAGCCACGGTCACAGTTCGAGACCGAGATGGTCGACGGACGGCCCGTCATCCCACTTCAGGAAACCGTGGCGTTCGCAAATGAGTACTACGCAACCTTCGAGTCGGCACTCGACATGCTCGGCCGAATGTACGACGACGTCGACACTGACGCGAGCTACCGCATGGAGCCAGCCTGAACATGAGTCAAGAAGACCGAAGCGAGGCACTCATCGAAGTACTCGAAGAACTGGAACAGTCAGATATTGGGTTCGTCCTCGTTGGTGGGTACGCGATCAGTCAGTTCGAGACACGGTTCTCGACCGATCTTGACCTCGTCATCGCTCCGGACGACTACGACGAGGTCGTGACATTCCTCGAAGCACGCGACTTCGAACGAACGGCCGATCTCGAAGTCCCACCGGAAGAGACCATCTACAATCGGGAAATCGAATGCTTCGAGCGAACCGAGGGACTACCCCATCCGGTCGGCGTGGACATTCTCGTGAACGGTCTCGGCTGTAGACAGACCGAGGCAGAGTGGTCGTTCGATTATCTGCGTAAGCATAGTACCTCAACGACGGTCTCGGGAGGGACTCGGTCGACGACCGCACGAGCAGCTAATGGGGAAGTACTCGTCGCCGCCAAGCTCCACAGTGGCCGGAAAACGGATCTCGCTGATGTCCTCGCCGCAATTCCATCAATCGACTTGGACATGGTCGAGGCGCATCTGCATCGCGGAGATGGTGATGCCCTCCGAACACAGCTCAGTGAGGCACAAGCGTTCATCGAAGAAGGCGGGCTGGATCACCGCTTCAAGAGTATGTTCGGCCAATCGTCGGCGTCGACCGAAGACATCGAGACCCTTCTCCAGTTCCTCAAACAACAACGGTAGCGGGACCACACTCGCCGTGACTCTCGCACTGGGGCAGTATCTGCTATCACTGAGACAGAAGCGAATCAGTGAGTGAACTATCCCTGTTTTTCGTCGCCTCGCAGGCGCGGAGGCGATATACAGTGAGCAACCCCACAGAGCAGTCCACGGAACCGAACGGCCTGTCACCGGAACAGCGGGTCGAACCACCGAATCCGCGACTCATCAACGCCGGCATCGTGACGATTCACGATATGGAGACGCTGCGAGCCTGCGTCGCCTACGAGAACGCCCACCAGCAACGAGTACAGATCCTTCGGCTGCTCGAACACCGCGCCAACGAGATCCGTTCCTCGGAAGAATAGCCGGTCGCTGTGAATTAACCATCACCAGGAACGGCCAGCAGTGGTGTTGGTTAAGGCCGGCTTCCACTGCCTGTTTTGTCTCCCCCTGAGAGCAGCTGCGGGGCGAACAATCCCGCATCTTCTGGGTGATTTGAAATGGCACTCTCAGCACGTCCGACCAGCAGCAGCGCCGGCAAGATTGCGGAAGCACGGCAGGCCGACCACGTGGCGTTCCTCCACCGCGTTCCCTTCGCACTCGACGCGTTCCGTCTTGGCTTTCTCACAGGCTTTCGTGAGGACTGTACCTACCAACAGCACCAGTATACGAACCTTGAACTTCCGGTCGGGATGCTCGATAACGACTTTCGCAATCCCGACCTCGAACGGTACATCGAGCGCTTCTTCGAGTGCGAACCGCGGGTGGGCGTGATTGGTGACGCCTACGACGTCGACGACGTCAACGAGTACGTTGCCGCGGCGCGCGAAATTCAGAGCAGCTACCCCCAGGCAGACCTCGTCATCGTGCCGAAGTGTCGCGCTGCGATTCACGCGGTCCCCGACGACCTCGTCCTTGGCTACTCACGCGGCTACGCTGATCGACTCGCCCACGAGTTCTCCGACCCCGTGGACTGGCGTGGCCGTCGCGTCCATATCCTCGGTGGGAGCCCACCCAAGCAACTCAACGTGATCGACCAGCTCACCTGCCCGACACTGGCGGGCAACCCACCAGCCGATATCGTCGGCCTCGACTGGAACGGTGTACATTTCGGAGCACAGTTCGGCGAGTTCTGGACGCCGGATGGCTGGGACGATAGCGGTCGCGACGCCGACCACGTCACGGTTCGCAAGACGGTCCGTCACGGTCTTGCCCGAATTCGTGAATTTTGGCAGGTACACGGCGTCTGGCCCGAGTCGACACCCAAAAAGGACGGTGTCGGACTTTCGTATCGCGGTCCATCACCGAGCGATCCCGAGAGCGCCGCGTGTACAGAGTGTAGCGCGAACGTCTGGACGACCGAGCGCGGTCCCTACGTCGCCGAGTACGACACGGGCGACATCTGTGGGTATTGCAGCTACGACTGCTACCTCTCACACCGACACCGGAACAACCTCGAGGAACTCGCCGGCGAGCAGAGCGTATCCTTCCCACCGGCGTGACGCCACAGCGAGTTTTTCTGCGCTCCGAGGGGTGCAGCGCGATTCAGTAAAAACAATGGCTACGAACAGTGACTCGTCGGTTTCGTTCGAGGAGACCGATCCACGACGCGACCAGATGCACAGTACCATCGAACAGTGGGTTGACGACCTCGTCGCCAGCGTCGACGACGCCCAGACTCAGTACTTCACAAAACCGGTTAGTTAGAACGTCTGCTTGCTGAAGGTGTGTTCAAAACCCAACAAGCAGACAGTGAAATCCACGAGGACCAACTCCTTAACTTCCTCGTCAACCGTCTTGACGAGGAAGTTTCTCTGAACCTTAGCAACAACGCTGAAATCGATGCAGAGGACATTTACGAGGTCCTCGTCGGCGCAACCGCCGACGGGACCTGGTCCCCACACTGTGTAACTCCAGCAAGGACTCACCCTCTGCGAACGCGATCCTCTACCATCTCCGGACGAAGTTCGAGCCGGAACGGCTCGAACAAGTCGCTAACACGCTGCTTCGACGAGATGTCGTCGAACTGCTCCCCGAGCAGGTGGAGGTCTGCGCAGACCTCCACCTGCGGCCCTACTACGGTAACGAAGACGACACAGACGCTCTCTACCATTCGGAAGCGAAGTGTGGTAATACCACGTTTCACGCCTACGCACGCGTGATGAATAAACGCTACACGCTGGCGGTGCGCCGTCTCGAAGACGGCGACACCGCCAGCAGTGTCCTCGCAGAGTTTCTTGATATCCTCGACGGCCTTGAGTTCGACGTCAAGGCCGTCTTTCTTGACCGTGAATTCTACGACAGCAAGTGTCTGACACTGCTTCAAGCACACAACCACGCCTACGTCATGCCGATCGTCCGCTGGGGAAAGACGATCAAGCAAGAACTCTTGGAAGACTGCAGTCGCGTGATTCAACACAGTCTGACGGGGAAACTCGACGGTCACAGTTGGACCGTCGAGTTTTCCCGTCTACATCGACTGTACCTACCAGAACGGTCGGTACGACGAACATGGGTGGCGCGTCACGGTTACGCCGCTGACGCGCCGTTCATCGACTCACCACGAGACGCTCGATACCACTACGGGAAACGCTTCGGTATCGAGGCCAGTTACCGACTCTCCGAGCAAAGTATTGCGACGACCTCGACACAAAATCCGGTCGTACGGCTGCTGTACGTCGTGGTGAGCTTGCTGTTACAAAACGCTTGGCGGTATTTGCAGGTAGTGTTCAGATTAGCTGATTCCATGCGAAGGCGAACGCTTGCAACCAATTTTCGGCAGTCTCTGCTTCGGCGTGGCTAAAACAGTTTGAGAACTGGTTTGTTCTTCGCTTTACTTCTCTAAAGACACGTTCGACACTGTTGCGATTCCCGTGAGTTTCGTGCTGGAATCGGAGCCCGTGACGGTGACAGGCTGCCTGTAACCACGGCGCTCCATCGACGAGAAAGATCGCATCGTCGACGAGATGTTTCTCGTGGAGTTCCGCGAGGAACATTTCGGTCAGTGCCTGCGTTCTCGTCGGGTAGAGCCGGACGTGCAGCAGGCGATTCGTTGCTGGATCGACAGCGGCGTACAGCCAAAATCGTTCGTCGTTGAGGTGGATCACCGTCTCGTCAACTTCGACGTGATCCGGGTCTGCACCATCTGTGGGCTGTAAATCGGCTTTCTGCACCCAGTTGTGGACGGTCGAGCGACAGCGGTCGACACCCAAGCTATCGAGAATAGAGACGGTATCCGAGGTTGAGAGTCCAGCCAGATGGAGTCGGATACCGAGCTTCATTGCGGGCTCGGGTGTCGCTTCTCGCTCCAGAAAATCTAACTCGAAGGAGTCGCTACCTTCGACGAGGCGGGCGATTTCGAGCATGGATCACTAGAAATTCGCTCCGCCTCATCCTTCATCCTTATCTGAACACTGCCTTGCACTGGGAGTACGTGGCGACACCTCGCCGAGGCGGGCGTCGCCTCTGGCAGTGGTCGTTCAAGGAGTTCATCAATATGATCCGACGGGCAGCGTGGACGGCCCTCGCTGTGCGTCGGGCCGTCCCCGCAAACCGGCCACCGGACTACCGGTTTCGCCGGTAACTCCCGGCCGGGTTGACCTGCAGTGTGAGTGGCGACGCTGTCACGGCGGCGGCAGCCGACAGCGACAACTCTCCGTCGATTCGTCCATGGTTCTCCCGCCAAGACCATCAGTGCGACCGCTCCAACACAGAACTCAGGCTTCAGAAACAGCTAGGCGAGGAAGCTTTGTGAAGTACTGACTCTTCCCCCACCGGTAAATCATCCGAACTCACCTCGTTAGCTATCCGCGCATAGATTTTCTCGTTTGCAACTCCAGGCCGAGCGGTGAACTCGATGTCGAAGGGGAGCCCTCAACATCGAGTCGATCTGGAAAGCTGTCAAGTGAGCCGTCACCGACACCACTTCTGTTCGTCACGTTTTGAAAAGCCGACGTGAGTGCGAGACAACGAAAATGAGAACGGAAATCTCCAATAGCCAGCACCAGTAGACTTATGAATCACCATTCACTATAGCGATATGCAATATGAAAGGTACCAATACAACTCCCACAAGACGAACAATCCTTGCTAGTATCGGTGGGTCAAGTATCGGCCTCGTCGGAATTGGATCTGCGAAAAAGTCCACTGACGATATAGTAACTATCACGACAGTAAAGGCAGGTGACACGCCTGTTGTTACCAAAGAGGTTCCAGCTAGCTGGTACCGACATGAATTGCGCGCACGCGAGGCTCGGTCAAGGTTACTCAGCCAATGGGAAGATAAGGCTGGGGTGACTGGGGTTGGTATTGGGACCTCGAAGGACCAAATTGAGGGTCGAAAAGTAAGTACAGTGGACGTATACGTCGACCCAGCTGGTGCCGATATCGCAGTCCCGAGTAATATCGACGGTGTCGGAGTAACACTTCAGGAGACGGTCCAAGTGGAGCCCTCGACGTGCAATGTGGGCGATTTCAGCATTATGCCTGGTGGTGTGGTGATCGAAGAAGCCAATGGTAGTAGCGGTGGAACGTCGACGTGTGAGGTCTCTCGAACCGTCAGTGGGAACAAAAGATACTACATGATGACTTCCGCTCACCTATTCACCTGCTCGGGCAGCAACATTGCCGGTGACGGAGTCAATCAGAGTGGCCGCTCCTTCGGTACGGTAGCGGATTACGACTTCGATCAGGACTGGGCAATTGTGGAGCGGGACCCCAATGGTGCTGTTAGCGACTTCGATAATGGCATTGAGGATACCGCTGGTATCATGGCTGGACACGTTACAGAGAATGGGTTAGCTGACCTCAAGGGTACGGACACCACCGTCTATAAACAGGGTATTACTACGTGTAATGAGAGCGGACAAGTTGACCAATACGACGTGTCGGTTAATACATCCTGTAACAGCATTTCGTCGAACGATTACGTTCGTTTGACAACCGATGAAGACAATGGGGATTCTGGAGCACCACACTACCATCAGTACACGTACAACGGATGTAATTACCTGGCCCTCATAGCTCCGCATACTGCTGGTGCCTGCTCGTCGAGTCCGTGTGCTGACTCCGTGGGCTGCGCGGCGTTTCACATCAATAGTGATCATAACATCAACTTCGATCCGGAATTCCAGTTTGGTCACTGTAAGTGACTGAGGGTCGAACCCACACTATACGTCCAATCTCTGTTATCATATGGTTTTAGCGGGGTTGAGACTACTCAGAATAGACCATTAATCCATTCTAATGGGTGTCAGAGAACATACAGAGACGGCGATATTTGGGAATGTTTAGTGACCTCTACACGTTCCCTCCGTGGGCATCCGTCTTTAGCTAAGAGGCGAACCACGTGACTGCGGCGGCTTATCGGGGGTGCTTTTCGAGAGGAATGAGGAGGTATCCGCTGTGCACACAGACACCTCCCCATCGAGAATTATATGTCGGTATACTACACTGCTTCCCTCTGAGTTCCTCGAAGAGTACGCCGAGGAACTCGGCGTGGTCGAACGTAAGGGGAAGCTTCAGGTTCCAGTCCTCGTGTGGGCACTCGTGTTCGGCTTCGCCGCAGGCGAGAGTCGAAAACTCGCTGGGTTCAGACGCTGCTACAACGCCACAGTCGACGAGACAATCTCTCCCGGTGGCTTCTATCACCGGTTGACGCCGACGTTGGCGGAGTACCTCCGCGACCTCGTCGAGGTCGCTGTTACCGACGCTGTTGACGTTGATATCGACCGATTCAGGAACGTGATGATCACTGATGGAACCGTGTTGCGGTTGCACGAGTTCCTCGCTGATGAGTTCCAAGCTCGTCACGAGGAGCAGGCTGAAGCGAAGCTCCATAACGCCACCGACCAGACGATTGAACGGATCGACGTGACCGACGAGAAAACGCACGATAGCACGTTGTTCAAGACGGGGTCGTGGCTGCAAGGACGACTTGTTCTATTCGACCTCGCGTACTTCAAGTACCGCCGCTTCACGTTGATCGATGAGAACGACGGCTACTTCGTGAGTCGGTTGAAGCAGAACGCAAACCTGGTGACAACGGAGGAACTACGGGAATGGCACGGCCGCGCCATTCCCTTGGAAGGCAAGCAGATCCAGAATGTGGTCGATGCCCTCTCGCGGAAGTACATCGACGTGGAGGTCGAAGCGGAGTTCAAGTGCGGGCAGTATGAGGGAACGCGGTCGTTGGACACAGAGCGGTTCCGCGTCGTCGGCGTCTTCGTTGCGGACGCCGACGACTACCATCTATACATCACGAATCTGCCGAGAGAGGAGTTCTTGCCCGCGGATTTAGCGACATTGTATCGGTGTCGGTGGGAGGTAGAGACGCTGTTCCATGAGTTGAAGACGCAGTACGAACTGGACGAGTTCGACACACGCAATCCTGTTGCTGTGGAGATTTTGCTGTACGCAGCGTTGCTGTCACTGCTTGTGAGCCGTGATCTGTTGAATCTAGTCACCGAGTACGCCGATGTCGAGATCGTGTTTCCGCCGGAACGCTGGGCGACAACCTTTCGGTCGCACGCCCGGCTCATCCTCCATGAACTCGGTGAGTACCTCGGCTACTCGCCACCACCACTGTTGAAGCGGTTGATCGAAGACGCACAGAAGATCCACAAGCAACGACCGATCATACAGGAGACGCTCGCTACGGCTATACAACCGGGGTGTGAGGCTTAGCTAAAGACGAATGCCTCCGTGGGTTAAAAGCTGTTTTAACGCTACAGAAAGCATATGTAAGTCACAGTAGTAGTAACTTCTATGCGACGAAGAACTGCCCTCTCACTGGTAGCAACCACACTTTCGGCTGGATGTATTGGTGCGGCATCAAGTAATAGTTCAGATATGAGGACCTCAATGCCAGATCATAAGCGGGTTAGTGTCATCGACCAGCGTGACCTCCCGAATGACGTACCGGTCACGCTATCAGCTACGACATCACGTGAAGAAATCACTGCGGAGCATCCAGCCAGGCTCCGGATTGTATTCGAAAACACCGACAAGAATCCGCGGACGTTCAGTTTCGGCACAAATCCTCCGTTCACCCCTAAGCTGAGCCAAACCCAGAGCCCTGGGTTGATGCTGCTGCCTCTCGATACTAGATACGACCCTGTGACTGAGAGCTGTTGGCAACCCACCATTTCAGACGATACTGAGTACGTCGTGCCGTCGGTTCTCAATCAAGTGACGCTAGATGCTGGCGAATCTATCGCTACTGAACTTGATGTGTGGGGAAGTTATCGGAACGACGACGACATCTGTGTCCCCATTGGTGAGTATCAGTTTGAGGAGTCCTACGGCGACTTCACGTGGAATTTCACGGTAGCGGTTTTGGGGAATACCTGATCACGACGGATGCGAAATCTAGAGTTAGAACCCAACATGGCGAATTCGAATGATAAGGCTTATTTACTCCAGATAACGGACGATGCAGCAGACAATATTCTCGAGAATCTGTCCTCAGAGACAACCCGTAGCGTTGTCCAGTACCTTTCTGAGACCACAGCGACTCCAAGTGAAATCGCTGACGCCACCGACAATAGTATACAGAATGTGAATTACCACCTGACGAAACTCGTAGATGCGGACATCGCTGAATCCGTTGGGTCGCAATACTCTGAGAAACGAACCGAAATGGAAATTTACGGGTTAAAATACGATCCACTCGTGATTGTTGTTGGTGAAAAAAACCCGATTCTCCCGTTCAAACGTATACTGAGTATTGTTGGAGTTTGGGTAATCGGGTTCCTCGCCGCAACCGGAGGTTTCAAATTGCTTATCAACTATCTACCGGAGATACTCTCGTCCAAATCCTCTGAAGACGCTATTTCATTAAGTTCAGTTTCAGCTGGCCCACTGATTTCTCCGGTAGTCGCGTTTGCTTTTGGCGGGTTTGTTGGGGTTCTGTTGGCCATTTTAGTAGTAACTAGACTATATAGAAATTAGATTTCTATCCACCTATTTCATATGATTGCTCTTCGGAAGCAGATTGTTGGTCGGGTAGAGCTGACGCTGTGAAAGCGTAGCGGGCAAGGGTGACGCGGCAGCGTCACCCGAATGCAATGTTCCCATTTGAATTGCTGAGTTCAGAGGCGAGCGCCGCGAACCTGCGCCAGCAGGTTCGCTGGCGCGAGGGCCTCCAGTGCCCGCACTACCGGTCTGAGTCGGTGATCAAACACGGCAGCTATCGAGAGTATCAGCGGTATCTCTGTAAGGATTGCGACCGCACGTTCAACGACAAGACCGGCACGATCTTCGCGCACGCGAAGATCGGCCTCGACAAGCTCTTGTTCGCGTTCTACTCGTTCCTCCGGTTCAACACGAGTATCCGCCAGTTAGACGCTGAACTCGACGTTTCGTATCGCTCGCTTCACCGGCGCGTCGAGCAGTTCGCCAGAACGCTCGACGTGCCAGCCATCTCTCTCGTTGGCCCGAGCGAGATCGACGAGTTCTACGTCTCTGCCGGAAAGAAAGGCCGCGAGCGCGACCGAGAGTCGCGCTCACGTGGCCTCTCGAAACTCGGACAAGGAACGTACGAGGGGGTACAAGCCACCGGTGTTCACACTCGTTAATCGCGGCAGCGGTCAGCGATACGTCGTCCCGGCGAAATCCGCCGACGAAGCGACCGTGAGACTCCTTCTCGGCAACCGCGAGAAGGAGTCGCTGACCGTCTATACTGACGGATTTCGGGCCTACGGTCCACTCGACGATGACGAGAGCTTCCACCGAGAATCAGTAATTCACGGTAACGGCGAGTACGTTGATGGAGACGCGCACGTGATCACCTGCGAGAGCCACCGTCGCGCCAGCGACGCGTGGCTCTCGCCGCACCGAGGCGTCTCAAAGGACAAACTGACAGCGTATCTCAGACCGTTCCAGCTTCGGCGACAAATCCTCCGCAAACCGGGTCGAGAGGCACTGAAAGAGATCGTCCGAGCAGTTCTCTGACTCACCAACAATGTACTTCACAAGAGCGTCACCGATATCTGGTTCACCTGTACGCACCAATTTCCGATTTCAAACTCCCGTACTCAGAGCCACTGGATGAATCTTCTTGAACGAACAATTTATCCCTCCCTCAAGGGGTGAGGGAGAAACCTCAGATGCCAACCGAACAAGACGCAGACCGAGCCGAACAGCAGCCCGAACCTCCAGCCGACTTCGACGCAACAGAACACGTCACACGTACCGAAACTGGAGCCTCGGTCAAGATCTCACTGACCCGCGGTACTGGTACCCGTGACCAGGACCGCCTCGAGTGCAAAGTGAACGCTCCGACGGTCGAGCAGGCGAAGACCGATATCGACGAACTATTCCCGAAACTCTGCCGGCTCGCAGAAGCAGCCCAAGCGTTCGATCCGGCTGTCGACGAAGACGAGTAATTCCCATGACTGACTATCCACCCGAGCGCGGCAGCTACGAGCAGTTCGAACGACGCCAACTCGCACAGGACCGAGACTGTATCAGGCCCCTTCAGCTGGCGGAGTCAGACGCACAGTACGTCGTGAACTCGCTCATCGACGCCGGTGTCGTCGAACCGCTCCCCCGGGCGAAACAGTTCGTCCACCGACCAACTGACCGGACCTTTCGGTCTGCGATCTGTCTCGCGTACTTCCATCGCGGCTGGCTTGCCGGCTTCGAGGGACTGAGCCTGTTTGTCAACCCCCTGGCGGGTGAGGGGCGTCTCGAACTGCCTCTCGGAGCATTCTGATGTCGCAAAACACCTGCCAGACAGAGACAGAACACCGTGAGCAAAACCTGGACCCGAGACGGACGCATTTCGACGACTCGGACACCCGTCGCGACGAGATGCACGACTCGCTCGAAGCGTGGGTCGAACAGTTCGCCAGGCTCTCGGAGGAAGCCAGCGCGAGTGCAGAACTCCAAGAGTGGCTGGACGTCCAGTCCAACTTCCACGACTACTCGTACAGAAACACGCTCCTGATCAAGCGCCAGTGCCCCGAGGCGACGAAGGTCGCCGGCTACAACACCTGGCGAAACGAGTTCGACAGACACGTCTTGGAGGGCGAGTCGGCGATCTGGATCTGGGCACCCATCATCGCGAAGCAGTGCCCCCGCTGTGGGAACTCGCAGCCCTACCACGCCAGTGGCGACTGTGAGTACGACGAGACGCCGTCTGAGGAGTGGGACAAAGGGCTGGTCGGATTCAAACCTGTCCCTGTCTTCGATGTCTCCCAGACCGACGGTGAGCCACTTCCGGAGCTCGATACGACCGCCCACGGCGACGGCAGTGAGGGCGATCTACTCGACGCGCTCCTCGAGGCTGCACCGGAGCTGGGAGTCCGTGTGAATCTCGTTCCACTAGAGGAATGGACCCATGGCGACGCTGCAGGCGTCTGCACCGAGCGCAGCACGTACGACTGCTCCCTGCTCGTCGAGGTCGAAGACGTCGAGAACGACGCGCAGGTGGCCAGCGTCCTCGCTCACGAATACGCCCACGCCCTGCTGCACTTCGACGTCGACGACGAGGATGAACGGGCGAAGCGCGAGGTCGAAGCCGAGAGTACGGCCCACGTGGTCTCGCTGTACTTCGGGCTCGATGCCTCCAACAGTGCGTTCTACGTGGCTGCGGGGGAGAGCGAGTCCGCCGAAACAATCCAGGACCGCTTGCAGCGAATCGTGAATACCGCGCAGGAAATCATCGACGCGGTCGAACTGACACAGTAACTGCCCATCCTGAACTGGCCGATCAGTGGGGTCCTGCACGGCACTCGTCCAACCTCGACAGCTTTACTTGTCAGCGAGTGCTAATGTGTGGCACGATGCACGATCTGACTGGCTTCCAGCGCGATCTGCTCTACGTCATCGCTGGCCTCGACGACCCGAAAGGGCTTGCCGTCAAGGACGAGCTCGAAGACTACTACGAGACAGAGATCCACCACGGACGACTGTATCCCAACCTCGACACGCTCGTCGATAAAGGTCTCGTCGAGAAGGGCGAACTCGACCGGCGGACGAACTTCTACAAGCTCACTCGGCGTGGGCGACGTGAGATCGAAGATCGGACCGAGTGGCAAGAGCAGTACGTCGCTCCCTCGGCCTGAGCGTGAGGATTCGAGCAACGGAGCGTGGCATCGACAGGTACTTTCTGAGTCTCGGTTGGGAGCGGACTCTGGGCACGCTGATACTCAGCAAGACCCTCATTGACTCACTCTCTGTGTCCACGTACGGCATCTGCGGAGAAAAATACAGATTCAGAAACTCTGGATATACCTTTAATCACGACTAGGGACAAAATAGGTGTAATGGAGGTCTCTTTCCAGCACGCGAACCCCTACTCTGGGCACGAGTCGGTATTGGTCCGACTCTCGGGGGGCGTGACCGATCAAACAGCGTGTATCCTCTTCGATTCAGGCACAGACGTCGACGTCAACGGGCTACTCGAGGACGATGAATACCTCACAGCGATCGTCCTCACACATGCCCATCTGGACCATTACGCAACCCTGGGCACGAACCTGTGTGATGGCGCTCCAGTCTACACATCCGAGCCGACGGGGGCCATCCTCGACACGGTCCTGACCGAAGCAGCAACGAACTACGACATCTCGAACGTCGACGCTGTCGTCGACGCACTCGAACCGATCTCGGACTGGACGCTGGTCCTGGGCGATATCGAACTTCGTCCCGTTCCAGCCGGACACACCCCTGGTGCAGCCGGGTTTCTGATTCGGTTCGACGACGGTGGTGAGACCAGAACGATGCTCGCGACCGGAGACTGGACGCAGCGACCCGCCGCCGGATATCCCGGTCTTCCCACAACGCTCTCGCCCGACGCCGTCTTCCTGACCGGAGCGACGAACGAGGAGTTCGAGAGCGAGCTCACAGCCGCCGTCGAGACGATTCTCGACCGCGTCCAGGCCGGGTCGACCGTGCTCGTCACGGCCAGTGGGCTAGCCGGGGTTCACATGACCGCACTTCTGGCCGAACTCGATACGGTCGACATCGATCCGCCTGCAGTCTCGATTACCGGGCATGCCGCGAAACTGTACGAGACCCTCGGTTACGAGTATCCCACTGTAACGTCTGTTCCGACCTTCGACGATGCAGATGCAATCCTCGAACCCGGCGCTGTGACCATCGCCGGACCAGAAGTCCCTGTCGAGGGGAGCGCGGCGAAGTTCTTCGATCGTATCCAGGACGACGCTGGCGCGACGCTGGTACAGCTCACGAGCGGGAGCGTTTCGGCGGTCGAGTCTGCGGGCTGTACTGTCGAGCGCTTCCAGTACAGCAACCATCCACCAGAGGCGGCTGTCGACGGCCTCGTCGAGGACCTTGCCCCGAGACAGCTCGTCATGATGCACCAGTCCGGACCAGCGCTCTCCCGGTACAAGGACCGCTACGACAGCTTTGTGTGGGCAACCACCGACCGGGACGAATACACGATTTACGAGGACGGAACGTGGGTGGCACCACCGTGGGTGAAGGACCGTGTCGCCCGCCGGCTTCGCAGCCAGCAGTATGGAAACGGGAGTAGCCTCGGCTCATACATCGACACCGAGGGAGCACAGCCCGATGTCGAACGCGGTAAAATCAGTCTCGAAGCAGAGGGCCTCGATGTCTCCGCGCTCAGGACCCGGTTTCAGCAATCCTCCCCGGAACTATCGAAGTCGGAATCAGCGACCCAGAATACTGATTTTCAGGTCGAAGGTGGGGATTCAGATATTCTCGAGCACGTCGACGAGATCGAGTCACGGCTTTCCCGGCTCGAAGAGGCTCTCACCGACAGAGATGATGCAGGGTACCGGACTCATCAGGTTCGCGTCGTCGACGCCGGCGACGGGGATCTGTTCCTTCGTCTTAGCAATCCGGACGACGTGGCGCAGCGCCTTTCTCATGGGGACACCGTGACGATTCGACTCCAGAACACACCCGACTGACCCCACGGGTTCACTGCCGGAGTCGGTATCCCTACTACATTGCAGACACAATGTTGACTCAATTAGGTACATGGACGGTGGTTCCACTCCGATTCCCCCGTTCGCAGAGGAGGCCCTCGCTGTACTCCAGGACACGATAGACGATTCCTCGGGGATCGAAGAGCAATCTGCGCTCAAAGCACTTGAGGCCGAAGGGTTCAGTACTGCTGATGCCAGGGAAGCACTCGAAGTTCTCGAGATGCGGGGTTACCTCTACCGTGTCGAAAACCAGCTCCGGATTACGGATTAATGGCTCTGTTGAAACCCTCTTAGTCAGACACCATCTGCGGTGAAACAGCCGGTAGGTAGGATTGCGTATTGCCCACGGAAAATTTCTTCCGTTTCAATGAGGTGTTTCGAAAGATGTGCGAGATACAGGGCGCGTATCGGTCTTACAATCTCCGTAGAGAACGCCCAGAGTCGACTCAATGGAAGAAATTAAATCGGGATGACAAACGCAATCTCGGGGTGAGTTCCCTCAGTCGTCGGCTAAGGAAGCCGTGGATGCGAGGGCGATGAGCGCTTCGGCCTGCGTGAGCACGGTCCGGAGATCGTCACGCTTGACCTCTGTAATCGTCAGTTGATTGGGCTTCAACGGTTTGGGAAGGTCACTATTGTCGAATGTGATGACCTCGCCGTTCTCGTCACGCAGGAAGCGTATGTTCCGGACAAAGGTATGGTGGTCGTCAATATCTCGCTGTGGGGTATCTTCGGCCAGCACACGAGCTGGGCCGGTGAACACTGCGAGCATCGTCCCGTCTGTACCATTGATAAGTCCGACATCGCCGTCCTCAACCTCGAAGAGGAACCGGCGGATGCAGCCTTTGGCGTTTCCAGCTTTGTGTTTGGTATCGTGATCATAGCGGGTGTGAATGACATCGCGGACAGCGTTCCAGTCAACTTCTCCTGTGATGTCGTCTCGATACTCTTCGACAAAGATAGCAGGAGCCACCTCGGTGCCAGCTTCGACATCCGAGTCGATCAGTGGCCGTCCTTCATGCCGGAGCCCCCAGTCAGAGATGGTAACTTCTTCGTGTCGCCTCGCCACCTGTGTCATCTCGGACTGATCTTCCTCTTCGTCCTGGTAGACCAAATTGAGCCGGTACACCGATACCTCACGGAATAGGGCCCGCAGGTCCTCAAGTAATCTATCCATGTGCATATGGTGAATACACACCTTATAGTAAAACGCTTTCGAATGGTGATTTGGAACTTGGATAGATTTACCCTTTGATGGTGTGTACGAATTGGATCCAGTTCACTATTTTAGCGTCCAGAGTGGTCATATTGGGATGAATCTCCGTGCTGGGTGGGCAAGGCAACGACTCGGTGCGGACGTTCGTCGGTCATATAGTGGGATTCCATGCAGGTGGGTCGCACGGGACCGTCGAAGAATTTGAGAACTCAATGATGAACCGCATTCCAACGGTGTAGAGTAAAGAGGTACGAATGGTGGAGTGACGTGGTCAGTAACCCCTCCTGCTGACTACATCCTCTGTATCTTGTGCGTGTTTTCTGACATTACGGAGGTGGGTTGGCGCTCTACATCGGTATGCAAGGCTCCTGTACTGAGCGTTCAGCCTATTCGCCACACGACGCGAAACGAGGATGCACAAACTACTCTCTGACATTCTCAGTCCGGCGCTGTTTTTTCGTCGCCTCAGCAGGAGCGGAGGCGACACTCAGTGAGCAACTCCTCAGAGCAATCCACGGAATCGAGCGGCCTATCACCGGAACAGCGTCTCGAACCATCGAATACGGGACTTCTCAACGCCGGCATCGTGACGATTCACGACATGGAGACGCTGCGGGCCTGCGTTGCCTACGAGAACACCCACCAGAATCGGGTCCAGATTCTCCGGCGTCTCGAACACAGAGCCAGCGAACTCCGCAAAGAAGAGGGCTGAGACAACGCTCGTGGAAGTTTTTCGGAGCCTCCAGTGGGTGGAGGCTCAATTCACATGAGCAATCGACCGGAAATCGAGATTCAACAGCAGACCGCCTTCGGAGACGATGGCCAGCTCGAAGTGACCGAGACGAGCGTCGAAACCTCCCTCGAGGACTTCGGTGCGGACGTGGACCATCGCGACCGTGATTCACGGCTCGATCGGCCCGAGGCGAGTGAGTTCGGCGTCGACGACCGTCCGGAGGTAGAACAATCGTCCGAGAGTGATCAGTCGAACCTCTTCGCCGATACTACCGAGGATCAGCAGACGCTCGCCGGCGACGATGCATCCGATCGCTGTCTCTTCGAGGAGTAACCAACAACCAGTTCGTTCGACTGGCTGTGTTGGGTAAGTGATGGTGAGAAGCGAGATATCGACTCGCGAGACTAGTCAATCCCCGAATCAAGCGACTGCGAGCCTCCCGAACGCGGGGGCATCAGTACCCATGCCACGAATTACAAATTGGACGCGTGAGAGCCGTACCCCGAAGCTAGCGTATCGCAACACAGAGACCAACGCGCACGCGGTGTTTCACCGAGCGCCGGACTCGTATATCCACAAGTGGCGTGCCGCGATCCTCGTCGACGGCTACCCGGTGTGGTCGCGCGGATTCGAGACGAAAGAAGCTACCTCGCTTCGCGATGAACTCCGAAAGCGACCCCACCCTGAGTTACCTTGTCCAGAGTGTCTAATCGACGACGTCGTCGTCGGCCAGAAGAGTGCTGACGGCGCGAAAGTCCAACGGTGGTTCGAATGTCGAGAGTGCGGCTACGAAAGCCGGTCAGCAATCATCTACGGCCCTGAACGCTGAACGAGAGTTCGGAAGGACACGTGCTCGTTAGCGGAAGGTGTCATAGAATAGTCCCTCCAAGATGAATTTCGGGATGATGCCGATGCCGTTCGCTGTGAGGAAGTCGGCGACGTGTGCAGAGAGGCTGTCGCACCAGCGCCAGAGGAAGGCGAATCTGATCAAACGGTTTCGAGCGCGCTCTCGATTGGTTCGTCGCCTTCGATCATCTCGAAGGTCTTCCCGTAGGTGTTCTCCGTGTCGAGTGCGGTACCGAGCGTGCGGGCAACGTCGGCGCGGGTGACTTGGCCGCGTTCGACCCGACGGGCTGCCTCGATCCGCCCGGTTGCGGACTCGTTGGTCAACTCCCCTGGTCGGACGATCGTCTCCGTGAGTTCGCTTGCTTGGAGATGCTCATCAGCCGCCAGTTTGGCTTCGAGGTACGGCCGAAGCGCGTCGGGACTCTCCTCAGGGTTGTCGGCATTGATCGCACTGAGCATGACAAAGCGCGGGACACCGTGCTCTTCGGCTTCGTCGATTAGCCTGATTGCACCGTCTCGATCGACGCCTTCGACGTCCTCGCCACCAGACCCCGCCGCGAAGATGATCGCGTCGCTTCCGTCGACGGCGGTGGATACGTCCTCGGTGAGGTCCGCGACGACCACCTCGACGCCGAAGGCCTCCATCTCCGAGACCTGTGACTCCTCACGCACCATCGCTTGGACTGTGTGATCGCGTTCGCTCAGCACCTCAGTGATATGCTGGCCGACCCCGCCGTGTGATCCTGCGATGAGTACGTTCATGGCGTCGTAACGGACGTGCGATAGCGCCAAAAGAATTCGTACTCGGGGAAGCTCCTGATCCGGTAGAGCGGTCATCAGAGACCACCACCGGCCCTTCACGAGGTAGTTTTTGAGCGCCCGAGAGGGGCGCGGGCGCAGGCGAATGTGCCCCCAGAGGTGACCAGAATGGACGATACAACCCAGACGATAGCGTACCGGCTGACGATCACCGTCGACGGCGTCGAGCTACCCGTCGATGAGGAAATGCGCCATGCACTCCTGGACGATCTTCGCGTAGCAGTCCGTGACCGAATCGGGGAGCGCCACGGCGTCGAAGTGGACCAGGACGACATCACCATCGCGACGGGGTATCGCTACGCGCAGGTGCCAGCAGAGTGTCCGCTCTGCAGCGAGCGTCTCGATCTCCTGAGTGTCCATCTGAACAACGAGAACGGCGCGTACGCGAGCGCGAAGTGTTCCGATGAAGACTGCGAGTGGAGCGGCGACGCCGTCTATCGAATCATCGACCTCGAAGGCGGCGAGAGCAACGCCATCGAGAGCAGCGTCCTGACCGGCGATATCACGCCGAGCTACGACCCTTACTGATGAATTCAATGGAAGACACGCCCACATTCACGCGTATCGAACCGATCTGCCCTCGCGACGGCTGCGACTCGCAGCTTGGTATTGGGAAACCCGTCTATGCAGGCGAGCAGACCGACATCGCCTACGCCGACGTCTGGTGTCAGAACGAGGAATGTTCGTTCACTGCCTGCGCGCAGTTTGCACTCGTCGATCTGCTTCACGAAGAGGCAGACTCACAGACGAGTCTCGTCCACGCCGGAGAGATCGAACCACTTGAGGCACGATATCAGCGGTGAGTTAACCAACATCAGGAACGGTCATCTGATGTTGTTGGTTAAGGTTGGCGTCTGCTGCTGGTTTTTTCTCGCCCCGAGAGCGGGCGCGGGGCGATCAACCCTGCATCCTCTGGGTGATTCGAGATGGCACTCACAGCGAGTACGACCAGCAGCATCGCCGACGAAATTACGGCAGCCCGGCAAGCCAACCACGTAGCGTTCCTTCACCGCGTTCCCTTCGCGCTTGACGCATTCCGACTCGGCTTTCTCACGGGCTTTCGTGAGGACTGTACCTACCAACAACAGCAGTACACGGACTTTGAGTTGCCAGTCGGGATGCTCGACAACGACTTTCGCAATCCCGACCTTGATCGGTACGTCGAGCGTTTCTTCGAGTACGAACCACAGGTCGGCGTGATCGGTGACGCCTACGACGTCGACGAGGTCAACGAATACGTTGCTGCCGCTCGCGAGATTCAGGGAAGCTATCCAGCGGCTGACCTCGTGATCGTCCCGAAGTGCCGTGCGGCGATTCACGCGATCCCTGATGACCTCGTCGTCGGCTACTCGCGCGGCTACGCTGATCGACTCGCCCACGAGTTCTCCGACCCTGTGGACTGGCGCGGGCGGCGAGTGGGTCAACGAGAAAGTCGTCGTCGACGAGGGACTGGTGACCAGCCGCAAGCCCGACGACATCCCCGCCTTCTGTGATAAAATCATCGAGGAGTTCGAGGAAGGTCGCCACTAACGGCGCGGTAGCGCGAAAGGGTCCATCGCCACGTCCGGCGTTCGTGAACGAGATGTGAGATTCGTCTTTGCTGCTTCTGTCTGTCCAATTTCAGATGTTAGGGGAGTTTGGCCTCCAGTACGTCGACTTCTTCTATCTCCGGCGGTTCTGCGAACAGCTCGTCCGCGTTTTCCTCCAAGGCAGCAGCGATTTCGCCCGAGAGATGCGCTTCCCGACCGGATTCATCCGGAAAGGTGTCGAAGATGCCGAACGTCGAATCGTCCATGCGGAGCGCGAACCACGTGGTGGTGTCCGGTTCTTCCTCGGCCATCGGCAGTGCCGAACGGAGGAATTCCTCGACATCGGATTCTTTGCCGGACTGTGCTTGGAGTCGAACGAGGAGGGCGACGTTTGCGTCGGTCATACCCAGTCCGTAGGTAGGTGCGCAACTCACATAACTATTTATGCTAGACGCTCAGGTGCTGAGGAGTACTCGGGTGAAACGCAGAGCCTTACCCGCTGCTTCCTCCTTCCGATTCTTACGCCGCCTGAGTTACGTGATCTTCTTTCCGGGGCGGTAGCGGCTGTGTCGAGGACTCACCCAACACCTGCTCAAAGCTAAATGAGCCGTGGCGGTGAGCGAAGCTCTCCGCCGGCTCGCCGTTTGTGAACGTCGACATCGATTCACGCAGCGCCAACAACGATGTACGCGCGCGTGCCGCATGGCACCGCGCGTACGGGACTCCAAGGCCGTATTTCAGCCGCCAGTTCCCCCCTTCGATTGCATTCGTACTCACTGGCCCATTGAACTCTTCTTCGTCCTCGTCCCAGAACGATGGGTGCTCCTCACGGAGTGTCGCCACTATCTCCTCGTACGCAGTCTCGTACTCGTCTTCGAGATACTCCCGCAACTCCTCTAACTCGCCCGCCTCGTGCAGTTCGGACACGCGCTCGTCGCTGCGAGCGCGTGTCCGGAGCTTGTGGACGAGACACTTCACCCGATCCGGCAAGATGTCGTTGTAGCAGTCGTTGTCGTCGGTGAGCCAATAATCCACACCCAAGAGCGGGAAGACGAGCGCGAGCGCCAGCGCTCGCGCGAAGGCGGTGTTCCGACACTGGAGTCCGGCGAAACAACCCAGCTGAGTCAGATAGGAACATCCGACAGTGAACCCTTCCGGCCACTTCTTCGGGTTTTCTCCCTCCTGTTTCCGGCGCATATTTTCCTCGTAGAGGTCTTTCTTTGCGCCCTTCTTCGCCGGATAGGTCTCGTCGGCGACCCCGACGAGACCGTCGATGTCCTCGGCAGCGAGTTCGTCGGCGAACTCGGTTTTGAGTTCGTCAACGGTGCTGACACCGAACAACAGCGAGAGGAAGTTCATCGAGAGGATGCAGCCGGCAATCGTGACGCTGTGCTGCTCGGCGACTTCGTCGCCGAACAGCTCGGCATAGCGTTGGATCGTATCGCGGTCAACCTGGAGACCGTACTGATTCTGAAGAATCCGTTCGCACGCGTGGAACGGATTCTTCGCCGCATGGAACAGGCAGAGATCAACGACTGGTTTGGCGTATTCACAGTCCTCGTAGAACAGCTCCCCGATATCGCCATCGTAGGAATGTCTGCACTCGGAGCACTGATACCGCTGAATCTCGACAGTGATCTCGTCGAAGCCATCCTCGGTGATGAGGATGGCGAAGAGCCGATCCGTTCGGTAGCCGTTCTTCCAGACCGTGGTTTCACCGCACTTCGGACAGGGCCGCGGGTCTCCGACCCGCTGGCCCTGAAACCCGCGAAACCAACTCTGAAACGCATGAATTAGACCGAGTGGTACGAGGCTGTTCAGCGTCTTTTCTTCGGTTTCGTGCATGAGTAGTGGCCAGTAAGAGAGGGTGGTATTTCACTCCCGTTGCAGACACCACCCCAAGAGGGGCACGAGCGTATTCTATGACAGGGTGCGACGGAGTCACTCCGTAACCCTGAGCGGATTCTTCCTGCCGGTGTGACGCCGTCGTCCAGTTTTTCGAGCCCCCGAAGAGGGCGAAGGCTCGATAACGAGTCTTCAGACTGAGGTGAATTCCCGTGAGTCAACAACAACGTGTGAACGACGTCTCGATCGATGCGATTCCAGTCGATATCACGAACACACAATCCGGCGAGGTCGAGCCCGCCGAAGTTCCCGAGGAGATCCGGTCAATCACTCGCGGACTCGCAAGTGAGCAGCCGCCGACGAACCCGCTCGTCGTCTTGAAAGCGGCTCGCTGGTGGTACATCCACGGGAAGGGCGGGACTGATCCCGCGTTCCAGTGGGCCACCGAGTGGGCGCGACACCTCGCGACCGACACGCCCAGCGACGTGGAGCAGTTCGATGAGTTCCTCGAGTACCTCGTCGCGGTCGGCTTCGCTGACGAGAAGACAGCGCTTCGATAACCGATCCCCCATTCACACTGTGGGGTGTTTGACCGGAGACTATCTCGAACAGAAACGAGTCTGACCGCAACCTGTTCAGATAGAATAACATTCACTTAGAATTGGTAGCACACAACGTCTTCTCCACCACAGGTCGGACACGTTTCGGCGTCTTCGGAAAGGGTCGTTCCGCAGTGTCGGCACTCATACAGGGTAGACGGGCTGGACGTGCGAGTCCCAACGACCCCGCGGAGCGTTTCGACGAGACCCATTCTCCCGGTGATTGTGTCGCACTGGTTGTTAATCCCAGCCTCCGATAGCAACCCCGACATAAACCCCGCAGTCGCGCCGTCGTTTATTGTGCGCCCCCGAGGGGTGCGGCGCGTCCTGACCTGACGCAGCGCCGTCGTACTCGACGTGATGCAATCCATGTTGACTGCCAGTGAGACGTCGGTCTCGTTCGAGGAAACCGACACACGGAACAACGAGATGCACAGCACCATCGAAGACTGGATCGACGAGCTCGTCGTTGATGTCGACGAGGCGAAAGCCAGCCAGCAATTCCAGGAGTGGCTCGACGTTCAGTCCCGGTTCCATGACTACTCACATCGCAACACACTCCTGATCAAGCTCCAGTGTCCCGAGGCGACCCGCGTTGCGGGCTACAATACCTGGCGAAATGAGTTCGACCGGCACGTCCAAGAAGGTGAACAGGCGATCTGGATCTGGGCACCCATTATTACGAAGCAGTGCCCAGAGTGCGAGAATTCACCGAGTTACCACGAGCAAAGCGACTGTGACTACGACGAGACATCGCCCGAGGAGTGGTCGAAAGGACTGGTTGGATTCAAACCAACGGCAGTCTTCGATGTGTCTCAAACCGAGGGCGAACCGCTCCCCGAGCTGGAAACCGAGGCCACAGGTAACGCCGACGACCTGGTGCCAGCACTCCTCGATGCGGCAACTACTCTCGATATCGACGTCCGTGTCGTCGACGCTGCCGAGTGGGAGCATGGCGACGCGAAAGGCGTCTGCAAACACCGGACTCTCCACGAGGGCCAGCCCGTCGTCGAAGCGAAAGCCCGCTCAAATCAGGCCGATCTCGCGGTGACGCTGATTCACGAGTATGCCCACGCGCTGCTCCATTTCGAGGGCGACGACGAGCCCGAACGCGCAAAACGCGAGGTCGAAGCGGAAGCCGTTGCGTACATCGTCGGGCGGTATTTCAACCTGGATACGAGCGGGTCAGCGTTCTATCTTGCCGCGTGGCAGGACGACGATGCGGAGAGCATTCAGGAGCGGCTCGGGCGGATCAGTTCGACCGCTCAGGAGATTATCGACACAATTGTAGAGGGCTGAACACCCCCTCCCCGGCTGTTAACCAACGCCTTGGGGTACTAGCCCACTCTGTTGGTTAATTCGTCCGGCGTCCGACCTTGCGTGTTTCGATCGGTCCCAAGACATACCCCACCGACAGTCGATGTTATAGTTCAGAATCGATTCGGCGCTGCTGGTCACGAAGGAACTCAACGACGGCATCGATATCCTGTTCGGGAACCGTTTGCTGTTCGAAGACTCCTTTGAATGCATCCGCGAAATCCTCCGACGTGAGGCGGTCGAGGACAGTCTCGATGCGACCAGCGAGCTTCTCGGACTCCCCGCGATGCAGATGAGTCGCGATCCGGTCAAAATCCGCGCCAGCAGCAAGCACTACCAGATCCCGGGAATCCGCCTTGCGGCCACTGTGAAGTTTCACGGCAAACAGCAACTCCCGTTCCGGAATCCTGGCTGTTACCGGGCGCCCGGTTCGCAGTTCCTCGGTGACAGAGTACTGGGCCAGATAGCGATACGACCACTCAGCTTCCGTCTGGCGACAGCCCAGCGCGTCCACCATCGCGTCGAACCGAACCGGATTCCCGATATCTTTCGTAAACCGGATAGTCCGGCCCTCGTAGAGTTCGTTTCGCTCGACATCGGCCGTTTTCTCGTAGCCGCGGTCGGTGAGAAGGTCCGTGTAGTCGTCGACCGCTTGGGCCGGAATGACGACGTCGACGTCCGTGGTGAAGCGTTGATTGAACGCCGCGATCGCCCACCCACCGACGAGCACGTACGGCAGGTCAGCGTCGATGACTGCCTCCAGCGTATCCAGTAGTTCGTCTTCGCGTTCACCGAGGCTCATGCATTGAGACGCGGATCCTCGTGGGACGCGTCGATATCGCGGTCGTACTCGTCGGCGATCATCTCCAACGCCGGCTCGTAGTTCACCCGGTACTCCAACATGTGCTCGATTGCCTCATCCAACGGAATAACCGGATTGCCGTCAACCCACTCGCGAGTGATCTCCCCACTCGTCGGGAACAACACGTACGAGACGGCCGCGTCGGAGTCGGTCGCGTCCGGCCGCTCTTCGATCCGGCTCGGAATCCCGAACTCATCAAAGAACGCTGTCCACCGTTCGACGTCCTGGTCGGCGACCTGGATGAAGATCGGATAATCGTCGTGGCCGCGAGCGATCTGATAGCCGCCGTGGGTCCAGACGTAGACGCCGTCGATTTTCGTGTACGCAAAGGGCATCCCGGCGAAGTGTGGAATGACGTAGCCGTCGTCGATCGAAGGGGGAACAGCGCGAGAGATGGCCGCGACGAGGTCGTAGTAGCGATCCCTGACAGCGTAATTCTCGATGTAGATGCCGTCCTCACGCCGGATGAAGCCTGCGTCCTCCAACCGCTCGATCCAGTCGTAGACCCACGAGTAGGAGCCGTCGATCTTCTGGGCGATTCGCCGGATCGAGTCACCCGGCCGGGCCGCGACCATGATCTTCGCCGCGGTCTCGTCGACGTACTCCATCATCGTTAGTTATCGGTATCGCATCTAACGGTATTAGTCTTGTCCCCCGTATTCCCTATGACGTTATCGCTATACAGATATACTATTCTTAGCTCCGGTAGTCCGATCCGGCTCAGCATTCGAGCAGAGAGCGGTTAACCAACAGAGGATACGATTGATCGGTATTTGTTGGTTAAGTTTTTCAGCGCCCGCCGAGGGGCGGAGGCGCACTTCCGTCTCCACCGACCCATGACCGACCAATATCTAACGACCGTTCTCGACGAGGCAGAGCGAGTCGCAGAGCACCACGAGCAGGTCGCCCAACCTTCAGACAATCCGAATCACGAGTATCTCCGGTACGCCGTCCTTCGGCTGCTCGAAGACGAGGCTGACGAGACATCGGTGGAGATACCGCAGATCGACGGCCTGACCGTTGGATACGGGGAGGATAAGGCGATGTGCGAGAGCTGGGACGACGACGTCGAGTGGTGGGAGACGGTTCCGCCGCAGGCGGAATGTACTCGCTTTCGGATGTTCTACCCCGACAAGCACGAGGCTGTTCCGCGAGTCATCGTCGATGTGATGGCAGCACTCGGGGCGTGGCGTGTCTGGACTGGGAGCGCAGCCGCGTGCGGCTCCTATGACCATCGCGAGCGCCGCGAGGTCCATTACCTCTGGCCGGAAGGCCATCCGGTGGAGGAAGTGCTCCACGAGCGGCTCAGTGGCCCTGCGGAAGCCGTCGCTCCCGACGGTGGCCGAACGGGCGACGTTCGCGACCGACTGGTCGTCGACGAGAACCCAAAGTCACAGGACGATCTCGAGCCCCGAACGAAGCGTGCTGTCGCCGAAGCGATGGACGTTTCGCTCCTCTCGAAAGGTGGCCGCTACGAAGTTCAGTCCGCGTCCAGAAACCGGTACGAAGTCGACGTCATCGACAAGTCGTGTACCTGCCCTGACTGGCTGCAGCGCTCACCCGAAGGCGGCTGTAAGCATCTGCGTCGCGTCGATCACGAGATAAAACAGGGTCGTGTTCCACGTCCGGATGGGCGCCTTCCAGCACCCTCGAACTAGAACGATATCTTCTGGAGCGCGTGGTAGTGTGGCGGCACACTAGACTTTTTACGGCCGGTCACCTACCGTGAGGTATGAGCAGCGACAGAATCGACGCCGAAAGCAAGGTGTCTGGAAACCAGGCAAACATCCCCGCCCGGATTCGGCGTGAACTCAATATCGATGATGGCGATCAGCTCCGCTGGCAGCTCGAGGATGACGGGAGCATCCGAGTCCAAGTGATCCAACAGCAAACGGGCACGTTCGCCGACTTCGACGGCTACGCTGGTGAGGAGCCGACCGATGTCACGAGCGAGCACGACGCCTGGGGCGTCGACGTCGAGTAAATGCCGCGGGCACTCATCGATACGACAGTCCTCTTTGCCGCCGCATACCGGCGAGATGGATCCCACGATGCCGCGCTCCCGGTGCTCCACGGCATCGACGACGGAACGCTCCCGGAAGCAGTCGTCCTCGACTACGTGCTCGCGGAAACGCTCAACGGCCTCACGACCCACGCCGGCCACGACGCAGCCGTCGATCTCTTCGATCGCATTGAAGAAAACGCCCGCTTCCACATCGACTCCCTCACCACCGATGCCCTCGCGACCGGGAAGGCACTCTTTCGTCAACACGAACCCCTCTCCTTCGTCGATGCCTGCATTGTGGCGTATATGCAAACCGAGGGGCTTGGCTACCTGTATGCGTTTGACGACGATTTTGACGCTGTCGAGGATGTCTATCGACTCGATACAGCAACGAATCCCTACGATCCGAACTGACGCTGGCAGACGGCACTGCTGCTGACGATGTTCGGTCTCAGGATAGTCGTACCTCGTAGTCAGCCGCCAGCTCCTGGAACTCGTCCCACTCCGGAAGCTGGTCATCTGCGACCTCACCGTGCGTCTCAAGGTAGCGGAGCAAGGCGTCGATTTCGTTTTCAAGGTCGTATTTCGCTGCCTGCTCTCGGAGATTCTCCTCGTCGACGTCGACGTGGCTGAGCAGGAGGAGACAGTACGAACGGTGGCGACTGCCGTCGTCGATTAACAGCGTGTGACAGCAGAGTGCCGCCGGCGAGACTGCGTCGAGGTCTTCGGAGTAGACGTAGTAGCGGTGGCCGGTAAGCAGGAACTGGAGGTCGAAGGCCGCGAATCGAGCGAGGCCGGTTTCGTGGAACCCCTCTGCGTCAATCTCCGTCTCGGCCTGCGCGAGGAATTCGTCGTAGTCCTCCCAGAGAATCGTCCCCTTCGGGGCGACGGCTTCGAGGCGTTGACGATGCAGATGGTGTGCGAGTTCACGGGCGAACTCGTGGAGGCGGTCGAAGTCGGCGTTGAACTCGTAGCGGCCATCGGCCGTCCCGACGAGCCCACGGTCGCGAAACCGCTTGAGGACGCGGTTGACCGTGTTGCGGTAGTTGTCGCTCCGGTTGGCAATCTCGGAGACGGTTCGCGGCTGGTCAAGGTAATACAGCACTTCGAGTGCCTTGCCGGTCAGCAGTTCGGGGAAGTCGATGTGGGAGTGCTGGCGGACGAGGTCCTGATAGAGCTCGACGGCACGAGCGTCCGACGGGACGACTCGTTTTCGCCGCCCGTCGCGTTCCGTGTAGACGAGTCCCTTTTCGACGAGGTCGGCGACGGCACGAGAGAGGTAGCTCTCGCTGTGGTCGAGCTTCGTCGCGAGCTCTGAGATCGTGTCGCCACGGTCGACCGTGGCGAGGACCTCCAGTTCGATGCGCCGGAGCACGGTGTAACATAGTACGAAACTTGTGTATAAAGAAGTTTCGAGTAGTGTTACAGTCAGCAGGCACGAGAGTCATCTCCATCGTCTTAACCAACAAAACTATGGATCCGTGGGACGTGTTGGTTAACACGAGAGTAGCCGATGTCCTACGAACCCCCGACCCCACCGGCGAACCTCCCGACGGAGATCGTCAACACGCTCAACGAGTCGGACCCAGAGCAGCTCCGAGACGTTGCGACGTACGCTGAAGCGCTCGCCGAGCACAAGGAACGAGAGGCCCGTCTCGAGGAGTCGGCAGATCAAGAAGAGGTCGAAGAGCGACCGGACGATCTCCCGGACGACGTCCCTGCAAAAGCGACGATCACGATCAAGGAAATCAACGACAATCGCTACTACTACTGGCAGTGGCGGGAGGGAGAGAAGATTCGTTCTCAGTACAAGGGTCCGGTCAACCCGGACGAGTAAAACTCGATGATGGAGGACACCCACCCCACGTTTCCGTCGTAACTGGATGTTGGTGGAGGGGGTGACGCTGATTTCGAAGGGACCACACCCCCCGCGTTTCCGTCGTTTCTCCACGACGGCGTAGGGAGAGACTACGATAGTGCTATGCAGCCACTAATTCTGTTGACCTAGAACCAATCTAGAGATGAACTAACTTCTGCAACACATAGATTAAAGTAGTATAGCTGAGAAACGTTCATTAAGTGTACTTCGACCAAAGAGGGGGCGAAGTACTTCGCCCCCTCAGATGAAACGATCCTTTCCAGCTGCGTCTGTAGGCGGCCAGTATTGGACGGCTAGGCCGCTCTCGTCTTTGGTATCTCGTCGTGGACGTCTTCTTCGAGTCCCCTCCCCACCTGTTCGGTGATTACGACGGAAACGTGGGGTGTGTGGGTTCGGGATTCGACAACAACGCGCCGCTTCCGTCTGCGGGTTTCCTCTCTCACGTCGGAAACGCGGCTATATTGTCAGCAATCCAATTCCACCGAATGACAGCATTTTCCGGCTGATATCGGACAAGGAACGTCGGAAACGTGGGGTGGCGTTCTCCACTAGATTTATACTCCCCCCGCTCACACCGTGTGATATTCAATGACGCCCGACTCTTCACCCAGTTCTGTCGACGATCCACTCTTTGAATCCGGGCATCGCATCTTCGCGAACAAGGATCTCCTGAAAATCGGTCACGTGCCGGAGGCTGACCGGATCGTCGGTCGCGACGAGGAAATCTCGAAGCTCGCGAAACGTCTCAACGGTGCTGTCCACGGGTACTCCCCGGAAAACGTGATGATCTACGGGAAAACTGGGACCGGTAAATCTCTCGTTTCAAAACACGTCTGCCAACGAGCTCAGAATGCCGCTCAGGATGGCGTCGAGATTGGAACCGCGTATATCGACTGTGCTGAAGACAACACGGAGACTCAAGCAATCTCCTCACTGGCCGCGAAGCTGAACGATGAATCTTCGACTGGAATCTCCGTCCCACATACCGGCCTCAGTACGTCGAAATACTACAAACTCCTCTGGAAGACGCTCGACGCTCAATTTGATTCTGTGATCATCATCCTCGACGAGATCGATCTGATGAACGACGACAGCGTGTTGATGAAGCTCTCGCGCGCTGAGGAGGCGGGGAAAATCGACTGTAGCGTCGGCGTCATCGCGATCAGCAACAAGATCCAGTACGTCGACAACGTGAACGAGCGCGTGAAAAGCAGCTTCCAGCACAAGGAGCTGTTCTTCAAGCCATACGACGCCAACCAGCTCCGGGAGATTATGTTCAACCGTGAGGACGCCTTCCAGGACGGCGTCCTTTCCGAGGACGTGATTCCACTCTCGGCGGCCTTCGCCGCGCAGGAACACGGCGACGCTCGGAAGGCGATCGACATTCTTCGCCACGCCGGCGAGGTCGCCTACGAGGCCGGGGCAGAGCAAGTGACGGAGGAACACGTTCGCCAGGCACAGCAGCACGCCGAAAAGGACCGGTTCAGAGAACTCGTGAACGGCGCACCCACGCAGGCGAAGGCGGCGTTGCTGGCGCTCACGGAACTGAGTGTCAACAGCAACGACGATGCGTTCCTCACGAGCCGGGTGTACGACCAGTACGAACGCATCTGCAACCATCTCGATATGGATATCCTCTCCGTCCGCCGGTTCCGCGACATCCTGAAAGAGCAAGCCTTCCTCGGGGTTGTCGAAATCGAGAAGATCAACAAGGGGAGTGCGGGCGGCATCCACCTCCAGAACCGACTCATCGAAGATCCCCAGGTCGTCCGCGAAACGATCCTCGAGGACAGCCGGATGCAGGACTGGACTCGCGAGTAGTGACCCCCTACTACTGAGTGGGTGCGGACGACGGAAATCTGGGGTGGGGCGTGAGGAAACGACGGAAACGAGGGGGGTCGAAAATTACGTCGGAAACGTGGGGGGTCGAAAATTACGTCGGAAACGTGGGGTTGGATCGAAACGACGGAAACCAGGGGTGGGTCCACTACAACAGTTCGTTGGAGGCTCCGAACGAGGTCAAAACGGCGTCCCTCTCACCGGAGAGCTCCCGGCGAATGTCGGATCGGTCCCACCCGAGCGGTGACAGCACGCTCTCGACCGCTCTGATCAGATGCGTCTCGTAGTACGAGGCGTCGTAGGTCTCGATCTCCTCGTGGGCGAGGGCGACCCGGTCTCGCGAGGATTTGTCGTCGTCGACGACCACGTACTCGATATCCTGGCCCGGGTGGACTGCTAGGTTCTGCTCGCGGGCTCGCTTCAAGGCGGCCACGTTCTGTGTATTCTGTGAGTAGCCTTCCAGGGGCTTGGAGACACGGTTCCGCTCAACGAGCCGCTCTACTTCTACGTTGCCCGCCTGTAGTTCGCCGATTGCTCGTTCGAGCCGTCCGAGTACCGCGTCCGGTGACCGCGTGGCATCGAGCTGGTCGAGACAGTCCCGCTGGACGTCCTCGATGAACGGCGGGGTCGAGCGCTGCCGGGCTTCGATGCCTCTGACCTTGAAGTCGTCGTCGCCGGCGACCTTTCCGAAGTACTTCGTCAGCGCGCCGGCGTCGCTCTCGCGCTGCGGGACGAACGCCACCCAGTCGTAGTGGGCTTCGTGTTCGAGCCGGATTTCGACCTCTTCCGTGATTGCCGTCGCGAGCGTCTCGAGGTCCTCACGGTCATCGTCGTCGACGTCGGGGTCCGGCGTCACCCAGATGGAGTCGACGATGCCGTGGACGACGCGCCAGCCGCCCGCTTCCAGCCGCTGTTTCGCCGTCAGCAGAATCTCACGAGCGAATGCATTAATCGCCTCGTGGCACTCGATGCGGCCGAACTTCGCGTTGCTGAACCCTTGATAGCCGAAGCAGGCGACGAGGATCCACTTCAGTGCGCCCGACCGCCCCTCGAGTTCCGCCAGTCGGTCCTCGTCGAGGTTGTCTCGATCCTTTTCGCGACGGATGGCCGCCTTGATCTCGTCGCGAGCGTCGATGATCGGCTGCAGCACGTCGACGAGGTAGCCCCGGTCGTCGCAGATCGAGTATCCGAGGCCGGGGACGTCGTCGCGGTCGCTGTGGCAGTCACACCGGATAACGTCCGGCGAGACGTTCCGGGTACAGATGATGTTCGGGTACAACGAGGAGAAGTCGAGTTCATGGACGTTCTCGTGAAGCCCGACCTCGGGCGCAAAGATGAAGCCGCCGCGGTCGGCATCGTGGAGCGTCCCCATCGGCTTGTAGAACTCGTGACGCCAGGAGTTCCACGGCACGAGGACGCCGCGGTCGTGGGCCTCACAGATCTGGATCGCCGTGAGGACGTTCCCGATCGACGCCCACGCAAGTTCCTGGACGGGCTTTTTCGAGCGCGACACGAGGTCGAGGACGCCGTCGAGGTTCGTCTCTCCGTAGAAGAACGTGTTCGACTCGTCGATGATCGCCCGGCCGGGGACGTTGTACCGCGCCGGCGAGTGACCGACGCGACCGTAGCTTGAGTACGTCGATCGGCTCGCAAGCTGCTGGTAGTCGACGTCCGGCCACCGACTCAGCGAGAAGTCGTCGACGCCGGCGTCCGTCGCCATCTCGTACAGGGTCGGGACGATCTCGCTCGTCGAGCAGACTAGGACGTCCGGATCGTGTGCGTCAAGCGCCCCCTGGACGGCGGTCAGGAGATCCGTCGGCGAGCCGGTGACGGTGTCGCCGGCGACAGACAACTCCCCATAGACGTCGTCGCTCGTTTCGGTCACCGGAACACCGAGCCGGAGCGTCGACAGCTCGCTCGCCGGCGTCGGATCGGCGCCGGTCTCCAGACAGTACCGGAACTCTCGCGAGAAGTCGACGTTGAAACAGGCGAGATCCCCGACTGGATAGTCCGACAACTGGCGTGCCTGCCGGGCGAGGGGGGTGACGCGGTCGATGTGGGCGACGTCGACCGCGAGAACGGCCTCCTCGTCTCGTCGAAACCCGGGCCGTCGCGCTACCGTCTCGGTCGCGACGACGTCCGGGTGCTGGTCGAACACCGACTGGAGTGTTGTGAGGTCGAGGTCAGTCTCTGGATCGCGGCCGGCGACGTAGAAGCGCGAGGTGTAGTCATCGCGCTCGGTCGCGACGGCGCCGTCGGCAGTTGCCTCCCACTCTAGGACGCGGCCGTCGTCTAGGAAGTCGATACTGAACGGCATCGTCACGGGTTCGCGTCCGGTGGGGCACTCTCCTGGTCATCGCGTGCTGCGACCGCGGCTTCGAGCTCCTCGAGGCGTTCCTCGTGGTCGTCGAGTCGCTCCTCCTGTTCGAGATCGATACTGAGTAGCGCCGGCAGCAGCGGATTCTGGTGGTTCAACAGCCCGCTCGCGTCGGCGTGCTTGCGGGCGTACTCGAACAGCCGGTCGAAACGTGGTTGGTCGCGACGCCGCAGTGCCCGGCGGAACTCCGCCCACCGCTCTTCGATGGCCCGGAGCGCATCCCGGTACGTTGGGTTTGTGCGTCCCATCGCTATCGGCCTCCTGTCCCGGTCGCCGTCCACGCATCGAGTAAGGGGTCCGTGGTGGTCGCCACCGTCTCACCGTCAGCAGTGACGCCCGTTCCGACGCCTTCCGGAGTCGGCGTCGACGGCGTCGGCGTTGTCGGTTCCACGCCGACCTGCGTGGCGCGTGCCGCGAGCAGCTGCCGCCAGTACGCGAACGTCGTCTGGTAGTACGCGCCGTCGTCGACGGGATAGACGAGCGTCTCGAAGTCCTCGCCGATGACCCGTGGGCCCATCCGCGTCTGCTCGCACTCTAGGTGGTGGTCGGCGACCGTCGCGACTGGTTCGGTGAATTCGTTTCGTTCGTTTCGCGTAACGAGCACCGGAATATCGTACCCCTTGGCGTAGGTCGCTAACCGGGCGAGAGTTCGAGCCTGAAGGGTTTTCGCGTGGGCCTCGCCGAGGGTATCGTCGGCGCGATACTGGGCGTCGACGGCCGGTGCGACGATGAGTGCGGGCGTGTGGGGCGACGTGTCCTCGTCACGACCTGGCGCCCTTTGACCGGCCGGCCCGGCATCGGTGGTGGATATCTGGATCGACTTGTTCACTGCCGGTGGGAGATCACAGACGGCGCCGTAGTGCTGGTAGGCGGTGAATCCGCGTGCGACGTGGATTCGGTTGAGCAACCGTTGACTGGGGGCTATCTGCGTCAGCGTGGCCGTCGTCGCGTGTCCGTTTGCGTCAGTCCAGAAAGCGGGCCCGTCGTGCAAGAGGAGATGATCGAGTACCAATGACTGAAGGATCGGAACACCCCGACCACCGTCGACATCGAGGAGCGTGATACCGTCCTCAAGGGAGGGAAGCAGCATTCCGTCCGTCGCGGGGTCGGCTTGATTAGCCAGATTCTGGTTGCGGTCAGCGCTCCGTTTTGGCTGGTCTACCGCCAATCGGTTCGACGTCGATGTGGAGCGGTCGGGCATACTCCAATAGATGGCCACGTACCAGATAAGCCGCGGCGTGTCGCTTCCGCATTTCCAAGAAATGACTGGATAATGCGGTAAATTGGACTCAGGCGCTGGATTTTGGCGATCGTCCGAAGGTTTCCGAGAAGGCTTCCAGAATGACCTTGGTTCGGATGATTCGTAGCGAGAGGGCCCATCCTTTCAGGCTGGGTCTGAGCGACAACACGGACCGACAATCCAGGTGCTACGGCTTGTCTGGATGTTCCACCGCCTCTAGACCGGCTTCGATAATCTCTTGATAGGCTTCTTCGAGGTCCTTGTCCTCTTGTTCGGCGTAGTCTTTCACCCGCCCATTCAGTGTGTGCGAGATGTCGATGTTCGGTCGCATCGTTTATGTCCAAAAGACATTTAGACATTCAAGAACAAATGTCTGTTGTCGTGAGGCGAACCAATACGTTCGCGGTGCGACCGCTCTCCGAGCAGGATGAGCAACTGCTCCGCGAGCTGTTGGACGCCTCCGCCAGCCTGTGGAACGAACTGAACTACGAGCGCCGCCAGAACTTCTTCGACGGCGACTCCGTATGGGATACTGCCGACTACCGCAAACAGTACGTCGGTGTCCTCGGCTCCGCTACTGCCCAACAAGTCATCCGTAAGAACAGCGAGGCGTGGCGGTCGTTCTTCGCCGCCTGCGAAGATGGCGAGGACACAGCCCCTCCCGGTTACTGGGGCAACGAGGAGGCCGGTAGAGAGTTGCGGACGTACATCCGTAATGACTCCTACACCATCGAAACTGGTGAACGGAGTCGCCTCGAAATCCCGGTCGGCCAAGACCTGAAAGAGGAGTACGGACTTGGTTACTACGACCGCCTACGGCTCGAAGTCTGTGGCGCTCCCAAGTGGGACGGCGAACAGGGCCGATTGGAACTGTACTTCGACGAGATCGACGACACGTTCAGAGCCATTCAGCCTGTCACTGTCCCGGATTCTCGACAGGATTCACCACTAGCCGACGAATCGGCTGCTCTGGATGTAGGCGCGAACAACCTCGTCGCCTGTACCACCACCACCGGCCAGCAGTATCTCTACGAGGGACGCGACCTGTTCGCCCGCTTCCGTGAAACCACCGAAGAAATCGCGAGGCTCCAATCGAAACTCCAAGAGGGCCGAAACAGCAGTCAGCGGATTCGATCCCTGTACCGCAAGCGAACGCGCCGCCGCGACCACGCCCAAGACGCTCTCGTGCGGAATTTGATCGAGCGACTATACGACGAAGGTGTCGATACGGTGTACGTCGGCGACCTTACGGACGTGCTGGTGGACTACTGGAGCGCGGAAGTGAACGAGAAAACCCACCAGTTCTGGGCGTATCGCTCGTTCATCGATCGTCTCGCCACGACCGCCGAGGAGTACGGTATCACGGTCGAAGTCCGCTCAGAAGCATACACGACGGCGGAGTGTCCAGTGTGTGGCGAACGAGAGAAGACGGAGCGGGACGGCGACGTGTTCCGCTGTTCGTGTGGCTACGAGGGGCACGCCGACCTCGGTGCGTCACGGACATTCCTCGAACGACAGGCTGGCGTGAATCTGGACGTCGGGTCAATGGCACGGCCTGTGCGCCTCAAGTGGGACGACCACATCTGGTCGGAGTTCTCACGCTCTCCCGAGAGGGCCAGTCCCAACGAGGAGCGCACAAACCGGAGTACCCGCACGGGGAAACTTGCCTCCGTGGGTGCGGCATAGCCAATATCCCTATCGGAGGAATCTCATTCCTTCAGGAATGGGAGGATGTCAATGGGCGCGATCTGGGCGAGTTTACTAGTTGTCCACAGTCTCGATACGCTTCGCCGTGGTGCTTCCGCGGTTCAGGAAAGCAACGAGATAGATGGCAGCCCGATCTCGGTCGTCGTGTTTTGCGGACGATTGACTATCTCCGCTGGCGCTCAGTTAACCAACACATCGGATTTTCCGGGGCTGTTTGTTGGTTAAGAACATCGGCGCTGACGCGATTCCTGTGCGACCACGTTGAAGATGCTTCCTTCCGAACTCCTCGGTATGTGTGGCCGGAACTCGCTCTTCATCGACCAGGCCGACCTCGAGGCCCGCTTCGATGCCGAGGTCGTCGCGGACGGCGGGTACACACCCCGATACAACATCGCACCTGGTGACGACCTCCACATCATCACGAACGAGGCTTCTGACGAGATTGACGCCTACCACTGGGGGTTGATTCCGTTCTGGGCGGACGAGCCCGAGGAGGGCATCATCAACGCTCGCTCCGAGACTGCCGACGAGAAACGCGTCTTCGAGCGGGCGTGGAAATCACGTCCCTGCCTCGTCCCCTCGTCAGGGTTCTACGAGTGGAAATCGCCGAACGGCGGGTCGAAGCAGCCCTACCGGATTTACCGGGAGGACGACCCCGCATTCGCGATGGCTGGGCTCTGGGACATCTGGGAGGGCGACGACGAGACGATCTCGTGCGTCACGATTCTCACGACGAAGCCGAACGACCTGATGAACTCAATCCACGACCGGATGCCGGTCGTCCTCCCAAAGGACGCTGAGTTCGACTGGCTCGCCGCAGACCCGGACACTCGCAAGGAACTGTGCCAGCCGTATCCGAAGGACGATCTGGACGCCTACGAGATTTCGACGCGAGTCAACAACCCCGGCAGCGACGATCCCCAGGTCATCGAGCCGCTAGACCACGAGCAATCGGGCCTCGGCGAGTTCAGTTCCTGATAGCTGACGGGGTCACGGTCACTGCATCGGCGACGCCGCCGCTGAATCGACGAGCGAGTACTCTCGGTCCCGACTCGTCCCCTCCGCCTCGAGAAGGTTGTACTGCTCCATTTTCGAGAGGTACGTGCGGATTGTCCGCTTCGTCCGCGGATCATCGACGTCCTCGGAATAGCGCTCGTGAATCTCGCTCGGCCCGACCGGGCCGTGCTCGCGAACGATGTCGTAGACGACGTGCTGGTGCGGCGTGAGCGAATCGATGCTCTTCTGCTTAATCTGGGCCCGAGCATCCTCGGCGGCGTCCAGGAGAATATCGTCGGTGATGCGCTCGTGGTTCTCGCGATCGGCCTTGCCGGCGGCTGTTCGGAGGATGCCGATTGCGAGGCGGGCGTCGCCGGCGGCCGCGTCGGCGATCCGGTAGAGCTGGTCGTCGGTGATGACGTCCTCATCGAGGCCCCACTTCGCCCGCGCACTCAGAATGTCGTACAGCTGCTCGTCGTGGTACTTGTCCATCCGGACGTGTTCACTCGAACGGAGCCGACTCACGAGCCGGTCGTCGACGCGGCTGAACAGCTCCTCCTCCTTGTTCGCGATGCAGATGATCGCAAACTGCGGGAGGCTGTGGAGGTCGTAGATGACGCTGGGGTCCTCCAGTTGGTCGACCTCGTCGAGAATGACGACGGTTCGCGGGCCGTCGTGCTGCTGGAGGCGGTCGACGAGTTCGTCGTGCGGCGTCGATTGTCGGTGGATGTCGATGGTCGCGCCGAGGTCGTCGAGGATCTGGTAGAGCGTGCGGAACCGCGTGTAGTTGCGCCAGCAGTTGACGTAGGTGGTCTCGACGTCGAGGACCTCTTCCCGGAGTCGTTCGGTGACGAACTGCGAGATGCAGGTCTTGCCGGCGCCGCTGGGTCCAGTGACGATGGCCGTGTCGGCGGGTTCTCCGTTCGTGATGGGCTCGAGAACGCTGGAGAGGTGGTTGACTTCGGCGTCGCGATGCTCAACTTCCCGAGGGACGAACCCGGCGCGGAGAACGCGAGCATCGCGGATCATCGTTGCTTGATAGACTGGTTTTCTGGCTAGTCATAAAAGCGTAACCGGGGTGTTTCCGGAAAAGACTCTACTGAAGCTTGCTGTTTGCGAGAGATTAGTCTTCTAATGCCTCCTCGCCTGAGTATCAGGGTTTCGCTATCGTATAATCCCGGAAATGGATTTTTCAGCAACTAACCCGCACGAAAACCAACCGATTTATGGAACTATAAGCTGAATCCCTTCCTATCCCATAGCGGATTCACCGTACTACTTTCCTGGGATTTCACTTTCACTTCGTTTAGATGAACTATTAGAGAGTAGACGTGCAACACTCGGTTACGATAGCCCTGAATCCAGCTATGCCCACCTTCGACGTAGAACAGGATCAGATCACTGCATTTGAGTTCGACCAGACGTTCCTGTTCAAACAGTACTTCGATAAAGATGACCTCTTCCAGCAACTTGAAGGATACTATAATCCTGACAAATACAGGTTCGAAGTGCCGGAAGAGGAGCTTTCGGAGGTAAGACAAATATTGGACAGCTTCTTCTACGAGCTGGAAGTCGCTGACCAACCACGGAAATACTGTGTCGTCCAAAACAAGGAGGTAGATTCATCAGACATACTGAGAAACTCAGTAGCACATCAACGCAGAGGGAGCTACGATATCTTCCTACTAAAGGACGAAATATCAGTTCGGCAAGCAATCGAGAAAGGCGCGACGTCACCCGAAAAAACAGACCTCAGCATGGAGAGCATACAATGGATAATCGACGGATCGTAGCGGAACCGGTGGGTACTGCAACGGTAGATACAAGTGCCTTCCACATGGCTACCATACATAAGAGACTAAGTAATGAGTACTGACAATCTCGACGTTTCAAATACGGGTCAGGAGAAAGGTGAGTCCGTATTCGACAGTCGCTCTCTCGAGGATATCTATGAGGAAATCCGGGAAGCCTATCTCGCGGACGAGCGTCCTTGGGTAATCGGGTACAGCGGCGGTAAAGACTCAACCACCGCCCTACAACTCATCTGGTACGCTATCAAGGAAATTCCAGATGAGCAGCAAACTAAACCTATACACGTCATCTCTAGCGACACACTCGTTGAAACTCCCAAGATTGTAAACCATATCACTAGTACTCTTGAAAACATCAACGAATACGCCGAGAAAGAAGATCTTCCTTTCGAAGCCCACAAAGTAACCCCGAAGGTCGACGACTCCTTCTGGGTCAACCTCATCGGCCGAGGCTACCCAGCACCTAACCAGACCTTCCGCTGGTGTACCGAACGCCTGAAAATCGACCCCGCGGACCGCTTCATCGAGAACAAAGTCTCAGAACACGGTGAAGTAATCGTCGTCCTCGGTGTGCGGAAAGCGGAAAGTGCAACGAGAGAGCAGGTCATGGAGCTGCACAGTATCGACGGCAGCATCCTCTCCCGCCACAACAAATTCGCCAACGCCTTCGTCTACACACCAATCGAAGACTGGATCGTCGACGACGTCTGGTCCTACCTCCTCCAAGTCGAATGTCCCTGGGGCAAGGAAAACCGCGACCTCGCAGCACTCTACCAGGAAGCCGACGACGAATGCCCGATGGTCATCGACACAAAAACACCGTCCTGCGGTAACAGCCGATTCGGTTGCTGGACCTGCACCGTCGTCTCCGAAGACAAGGCGATGCAGAACATGATCGACGAAGGTGATGAGTGGATGGAACCACTCCTCGAGTTCCGAGACTTCCTGAAATCTACCCAAGACCCTGACGAGAAACCAAAATACAGGCAGGTCAAAGGCCGGCAACACGGCTACGTCAAAACCAAAACCAATGGCGACAACGGGATTATCCCCCGAGCCCACAAGTTTGAGTTCTGCAAAGACCTACTGAGAAAGCTGCTGGAAACCCAGAAAGAGGTCAACGAACAGATCCCAGGCGACGAAGAGATGGACCTGATCCGAGATGAGGAACTACGGGAAATCCGCCGAATCTGGAGAGAGGAACGAGCAGACTGGGAAGACTCCGTCCCCAAAATCTACAGAGAGGCGATGGAAGAGGACATCGGCTGGGTCCAAGACGACTACGGAGCCTTCGGAGAAACCGAAGCCAAACTGCTCAAAGAAATCGCAGACAAGCACGACGTTCCTCCAGAACTCGTTCAGCGCCTCCTGGACACCGAGCTTCAGCACCACGGGATGAAACGCCGGGCCTCCATCTACAACGAGATTGACAAAGTCATGAGAGAGGACTGGCGTCCCATGGAAGAAATCGTAGCTGACATCGAAGGCGAAGAGAACATCGAAAAGTGGCAGTACACATCTGAGTCGCAGACCTGATCCCTCACCTCTAATCAATGAAACTGACAAAGCTGGTCATCAACGATTTCGGACCATATCGCGGCAGAAACGAGTTCCAACTTTCTACCTCACAGGAATCCCCGATCATCCTTTTCGGCGGTTCAAACGGAGCCGGGAAAACCACCCTGTTCCGAGGAATCCAGATCTGTCTACACGGTCGAAGCGCGTTAGGTCGACGAGTCAGCGAATCGGACTACAAAGAACACATCAGAGGGAAACTCCACGAATACTCGGACCACTCTGCTGATGAAGCATCGATCCGCCTCGAATTTGAGTACGCCTACATGGGCGAGGTGGACCACTACAGCGTGGAACGATCGTGGCGTGACCGTGGCAAGAGCATCGTCGAGAACCTTGAGGTACGGCGAAACGGGAAACTCCCGTCCGACCTTGACAAAGACCAGTGGGAAGACTTCCTGAAAGAGCTGATCCCGCCAGGAGTATCCCAGCTATTCTTCTTCGACGGAGAGAAAGTCCAAGAACTGGCTACCGCTATCGAAGATGACGAAAGCTTCGAGGACTCACTCTTCTCCCTGCTCGGCCTCGATCTCGTTGATCGACTTGACGCTGACCTCTCCATCTACCGCTCCAGAAAACTCGACGAAAGCGGTCTCGAAGGCCTCAAGGAAGAGATCAAAGAGCTCCGTGAAGAAAAAGAAGAACTGGAAAACCGCCGTCAAGAGCTGAAAGATGAAAAAGAGGACAAAGAAGACCGCCTTGCTGAGCTGGAAACAGAGATTGACAGCAAGGAAGCAGATATCGCCCAAGAGGGTGGTGCCTACGCTGACAAACGTGAAGAGTTGAAAGAACGTAGAGCAGAGCTCAACGCCAAAATCGAGAATGTCGAAGAGGACATCCGTGAAATCGCCACCGATGCATACCCCTTCGCATTAGCACCTGGCCTCTGCAAAAGCGTGGTTAACCGGTTGAAGGAAGAAAGCGAGAAGCAGGAAACTGCTGCCGCCCGCGAACGACTGGACAGCGAACTTGATGAAGCACTGAATGGCGAAGTCTTCAGTGACCTTGACGTTCCTGACGATCAAGCTGAAGAGATCAAGACGCGACTTCAGTCAGAGATCAAGAACCGGTTCCAAGTCGACGATGAGGACACTCAACTGCTCCACCAGTTCTCTGAATCCCAGCGCCGGGAGATGTACGGTGTCGTCGATCAAGCGCTGAACGAGGTACCTGAAAACCTCGGCTCCAAATCCGGTGAACTTGAGAGTATGGTTCGAGAGCTGCAGGATATCGAATCACAGCTCGGACGTGCTCCCGAAGAAGAGGACATCTCCCCTCTAATCGAAGAACTGAACGAGCTGATAGAAGAGAAAGAATCGCTCAAATCCGATCTCGAGGATATCGAAGAGGAACTGAGCACACTCGAAACCCGGACCTCCCGTCTTGGGAACCAGATCGACAACAAACTTGACCGTAAGGAGGACGAGGAAACCATTTCAGAGCGGGCTGACCTTGCCTCCAACGTTCAGAATGTTCTGAGCGAATACCGGGAAGACCTGGCTAAGGAAAAACTCCGGAATCTGGAGGACGCCCTTACTGAACGATATCTTGCCCTGTCGAACAAGAGCGACTTCTACGAAGGTATCGAGGTCGACGAAGAAGAACTCAATATCCAGGTCAAAACCAAACACGGGAACCACAAACCCCAGTCAGAACTCTCCGCCGGCGAACGCCAGATCTTCGCAACTGCTCTGCTCTGGGCACTGGCAGAGATCTCTGGCAGACCGCTTCCCTTCATCGTCGACACTCCGCTCGGACGCCTCGACAAAGCACACCGAGAAAACCTCGTGGAGAACTTCTTCCCGGAAGCAGCACACCAAGTCCTGGTCTTCTCCACCGACACGGAAATCGACGACGAATACTACGATCAGCTGAACGACGACGTTACTCAGGCCTACCACCTGGACTACAATCAGGAAGAAGGCTACACGTCCGTCAGTCGGGGTTACTTCTGGTCAAGCCCTGACCAAGCCGAGGAAATCGACTTAGAAGGTGTTCCCCAATGAGCAAAGAGTTCAATCGGATCCAGATCGGGACAGACGCCACGAATCGGCTACGAATGCTGAAAGGGAATACCGGACTCACACCGAACTACCTCTGCAGAATCGGCCTGTGCTACTCCCTGAACGAACCACGGCCGCCAAACCCACAGGAATACGATAACGACGGTCAGACGTTCAACCGGTACACCCTGCTGGGAGAACACGACGCCCTCTACATGGCCCTCCTGAAAGAGCGACTGATCCAGGAGGACAAAGACCCAGAGGAAGATCTCTACGACGAGTTCGTAGCCCACCTGAACCGGGGAGTGATCCGTGTCCACGGAAACATCAGCGACCTCAGCGACTTCCAAGCCCTAATCCCCAATAGCTTGAAAGAAGATACCGACGTGGAACCGGATAGTGGGCTACCATGACTCCGGCTCTTGACGACGCGGTCTACCTCGATCATCACGCCACTACACCGGTAGATGAGGGGGTAGCCGAAGAGATGACGCCGTACCTCACGGAGAACTTCGGAAACCCAGCCAGCGACGATCACCTCTACGGAGCCAAAGCAAAGGAAGGCGTCGAACAGGCAAGGGAACAGATCTCGGAGGTGCTCAACTGCCGTAAGGAAGAAATCATCTTCACAAGCGGCGCAACAGAGTCCGACAACTTAGCCATCAAGGGCGTCGCTGACTATGCTGAGAGAAAAGACAAAGGCAACCACCTCATCACCGGAGAAACCGAGCACGAAGCCGTACTCGAAGCCTGTGAGGTGTTAGAAGAACGGGGCTTCGACGTTACCTACCTACCCGTCGACGAGAACGGACTGATCGACCCTGATGACGTGGAAGAGGCCATCCGCGATGACACACTCCTGATCTCGATAATGGCCGCCAACAACGAGATCGGAACTATCGCACCTCTCAAAGAAATCGGGGAAATCGCCAAAGACAACGAGGTCTTCTTCCACACTGACGCAGTCCAAGCAGTAGGCTACGTCCCCATCGACGTCGAAGAAATGGGGATCGACCTGATGTCGATCTCTGCCCACAAAATCTACGGACCAAAAGGCATCGGAGCACTCTACGTCCGCCGACGCAACCCCAAGGTCAAACTCGATCCACTCCTCCACGGAGGTGGCCACGAACGAGGCTGGCGTTCCGGCACCCTGAACGTCCCCTCCATCGTCGGACTTGGGAAGGCTGTGCAGTTGGCCGACAAAGAGATGGAGGAACGCCGTCAGCACGTCGACGAACTCACGTCCTACATGTGGGAGCGTTTCGACAGCGAACTCGACGACGTCGTGCTCAACGGTCACCCGGAGAAACGGATCCCCAACAACCTGAACGTCAGCTTCCTCGGCGTCGAAAACAAAGCTCTCGTTCAGAACCTACAACCAGAGCTAGCAGTCTCAGCCGGATCCGCCTGTACAACCGGCAAGGTCGAAGCCTCCCACGTACTCCAAGCCATCGGCGGAGACGAAGAACGCTGGCACTCCGCAGTCAGATTCGGACTCGGCAAAGACAACACCCGGGAAGAAATCGAATCTGCCACAGATCAGGTTATTCAGAGTGTCTCCCGCCTGCGGAAGCTACAAATAAGCTGACAAACATTCCTCCAAACAACCAAGCAATGGCTGACGGAACAACCTCTGAGCAGACCGAAGAAGAAAATCAAGGTCTCAGAACCCTTTCCCTCCAAAACAGCTACCGGTCAGGTAACGACGACATCCTGAACGACTTCTACATCCCCTGCCTGAGAAACGCGAACCAGTACGACCGAGCAGCAGGCTACTTCGACAGCAAATCACTGGTCCTCGCCGCCCAAGGAATATCCAAACTGGTTCTGAACGACGGCAAAATGCGGCTGATCGTCAGCCCCCGTCTCAAACCCGAAGATATCGAAGTACTGGAACAAGCATCCGAACCAGAAACCGATCTCGACGAAGAAGAAGTCATAGAAAACGCTCTCCACCGAGGGCTTTCAGCCGAACAATTCGAGGACTACCTGAAACGGGATCGTTTCAAATGCCTCGCCTGGATGCTCGAAGAAGAAATGCTGGAAATCCGTATCGCCTACATGACCGATGCGGATGATCTCAACCCGTTCAGCCACTACCACGAGAAACTCGGTGTCTTCTCAGACGACCACGGTAACCAGGTGGCCTTCTTCGGCTCCATCAACGAGACCGAGTTAGCGTGGACAGACAACTTCGAATCGTTCGACGTCTACACCAACTGGTGGCCCGGCCTCGATATGCGGACCTCGGAGAAACAGGAATCCTTCAACAAACTCTGGAACAACGAGGAATCCCGAGTAACCGTCAAAGAACTACCTGACGCAGTAGAATCCGGGCTGAAAGAGCACAGTCCAGAAACCGTCGAGGGCCGCCCAGACCTTGAGCTGTTCAACAAGGACGACACCGGGGAAAGCGAAGAGGAGGAGGAAATCCCGCTGTGGGAGCACCAAGAACAATCCATAGACGAATGGATCGCAAACGACTATCACGGTATCTTCGCATTAGCCACTGGCACTGGGAAGACCAGAGCTGCAATAGCAGCCGCCAACCTTGATGCCGACAATAGAGTCACCCTCGTCGTTGTCCCCACTACCACTCTACTCAATCAATGGAAAGAGGACATCGAAGAGCTGATCGAAGATGCCGAAATCCTCGTCTGCAGCGGGGAAACAGACTGGCGACAGGAGATGCTAGGCCTGGTCAATCCGTACCGAACCGAAAGCACGGATGTAATCCACGACCGACCTAAGCAGTTCATCCTGACGACAATCCACACAGCGGTCGGAGACGCATTCCGGAGCTTCCTCCGAGGAGTCCCTCCCAACCGGCTGCAAATAGTCGCTGACGAAGTCCACCGATACGGGGCAGACACCTTCAGCCAGCTCTTCGAAATAGATGCAGGGCGACGTATCGGGCTCTCCGCAACGCCTGAACGCAGGTTCGACGACACCGGCAACCGGAAGATTATGAACTACTTCGACGACATCATCTTCCGGTTCGAAACCGCCGAAGCCATCGAGAACAACTACCTATCCAGCTACGACTACTACCCCATAATCTGCGATCTCAACGATGAAGAATACGAGAAGTACAAAAGCTACAGCCAGCGAATCGGCCAAGTCACAAGCGAACTCAACAGCGACAACCCAAGCAAGCCAGTTCAAAAACTTAGAGAGAAACAAGAACGACTCTCTCGAGACAGGGCCAAGATTCTGAAAAAGGCAGAGAACAAGCCCCACCGGTTCGGGCGCTTCCTCGAAACTTACCACCCTACACCTGCCATCATCTTCTGCGAGGACAATCAGCAGGTCGACCAAATCAAAGACCAGCTGAACCGGAAGAAGGGAGAAGACTCCTACGCAGTGTTCGTCTCCGATATGGACGAAGACAAGAAAGCCAGTGCCTTCTACCAGTTCAACAACGGGATGGTAGACTACCTGCTGGCAATTAACTGCCTAGATGAAGGGGTTGACGTACCCGACTGCCCGACAGCCATCATCATCGCCAGTTCAAGTAATGAGAGACAATTCATTCAACGACGGGGACGTGTCCTTCGAAAAAGTGAAGATAAATCGAAGGCATCGGTCTATGACATGATCACGTTGCCTGGCCTCATCGCAGAGCAAGGTAACAACACGGCCAGGGAATTTGTGAAAAAGGAACTCCACCGAAGCCGGGTTCTTATGGACTCTGCCGACAACCAAGAAGAAATCCGGCAGGAGCTTCGAGAACAGCTTGAACCGTACGGACTGGGGCACTTAGCACTAATATGAGTACAGACAACGAAGAAATCGACCCGGAGATTGAGAAGCTAATCGCTGAACAGGCTGACGAGAGAAATATCCCAGAAGATTTACTGAAAGAGATCTACGTCCTCGAAAAAGAAATGGTGACGATGGACCGGAGGGCGGGACTTCCATCGGAATTAAGACAGATACTGGAGAACTACGTCGATAACGGATGGAGCATGGAATAACGCCATGAAGGTCAAAAAAGCGATCATCAAGAACTTCATGCCCTTCTACAAGGAGGTCCCCGTTGACCTCCAAACTAGCAGTGACTCTCCTCTAATCCTGATGGGTGGGAAAAACGACCGAGGTAAAACTGCTTTTTTTACCGCCATGCGCTTCTGTCTGTACGGGTTCGAGGGCGGTAACGCAGAGAAATCAGAGAAACGACGGCAAGCAATCAACCGGAAAGCTGCAAAAGAGGGATTAGGAGAAGCCAGCGTCACTCTCGAATTCACCCATAACCAGAACGTCTACGAAATCGAGAGGGTAATCGAGTTCGACCAAGTCGACGACCCTGATGAACGGGAATGGAACTCCTGCTACGTCAACGTCAAAAAGCCCAGCGTCAGCGAAGGCAAAGAAACTGTAATCGACCAGGCACCGAACGAAGACCCTGCCAAGAAGTACAACCGGTTCATCAACGGCATTCTCCCAGAAAGCGCCTCAGATTTCTTCTTCTTCGACGGCGAAGAACTTGACCGATACGCCGGATCCTACAACGACTCCGAAGCGGACGTCCGAGAAGCAATCGAAACCGTTCTCGGGATCCGGGAGATCCAAAACGCGATTCACGACCTCAGGGACGATGGAAAGGACTACTACCAGGATGAATGGAAGGACAAAGCAGAGGACGTAGAAGAGCTGCAAGACCTTTCAGAGGATATCAGTAGCGTCCAGAGCGACATCGAGGCGAAGAAGACTGAGAAAGATTCAGCCCAAACCGAGCTTCGCCAGAAGGAGAAACGCCGTCGCCAAATCGAGGATGATCTAGCAGAAGCCTCTGGTGTAGCCGGCAAGCAGGACCGAGTTAACGAAATCAAAGAGGAAATCGAGGGCACGAGCCAGGACAAAGGTCTGCAGGAGAAGCTGGATGATAAGCGTGGAGAGCGCCGTGAACTCCACTCCCGTCTCGGCCCGTTGATGATAGGTATCGGTGCAAAACACGCCATCGATAACTACGACGTTTCCATCGTCTCCGGAATGGAGGACACCATCGAGTACCTCCTCGACCGGGACAACTGCCTCTGCGGAGCCGATATAGATGAAGATGCAGAGGAAACATTAGAACACACCCTTGAGCAGCTGCAGAACGACGAGATGAGCACCATCTCAGAACTCCAAGGATTCGCCTCTGACCACTTGGAGTGCCTCACCTCCGGGGACTACCCTGAAAACCTGAACGTCAGCCAGGCCAAGAGCGAGTACGTCTCTATCCAAGAGGATATTGAGGGTCTGGAAGAGGATATCAGCGACCTCGAAGACGAAAAAGAGACTCTGGAAGGAGAGATCGAGGAAGCGACAGTCACTGCAGAAGAAGCCGAGTCGCTACGAGATACGAAAGAAACTCTCGACGAAGAGATCGGCGGGTTGAAGACTACCATCGAGGACCTGGAGGAAGATATAGAGGAACTTGAGGAAGAGAAACGGGAGTTGGAGCAGACAGTCAACTCGATGGAGGCAGCGGACGACGAAGAACAGCGCTACCGTACACTGATGAAGCTCTCTGACGAGTGCGCTGATGCCTGGGAAGAAATCCGCGACAGGTACGTTGAAACTCAGCGTGAAAGCGTCGAGAAACACGCCTCCAAGATCTTCCAGGAACTCACCAACAAGAACGACGTCTACGAAGGCCTGACCATCAGCAAGGACTACGAACTCGACGTCAAGACCATCTCTGGGGACCGGGATATCGAAGAACAGAACCCCAGTAAAGGTGCTCGCCAGATCATCGCCTACTCCTTCATCGCTGGACTGAACAAATTCACTGCCCGGGAAGCACCCGTTGTCATCGACACGCCAATCGGCAGACTCGACCCGGAACACAAGGAGAACCTGATCGACTACTTCCCCAACTTCCGCGATCAAGTGGTCATCCTCTACCAACCCGGTGAACTCGACGAAGAGGACATCGAACAAATGGGAGATAACGTTTCCAGCCACCTGGAGATCCATCAGCGGGAAGACGACCCCGAGTCCTCTGAAGTCAGCAGTATTGAATCTGAAACCGAGCTCAAACGGGTGCTTGCCAAATGAGTACTACCACCTCCAGACGGCTCAAAACAGCCCGGTTCGATATCTACCGGAATATGGTACTGCGGACCGCCCGCAAAGACGACAACGTCGAAGTAACCGACGCGAACGACTACCCCTTCGACACTAACTACGAACTATTCACAGCGGGCCTGGTCCTCGGATTTCTACGAGACAACCCCCGTACAGAGTCCGAAGGCAGCTACTCCCAAGACTTCATCCAGGTGAACCGGGTCGGCGGTTCCTCAGAAAACGAATACCGAGAAGGGATCGAGTTCATCTACAAACTCATCGAACTCGAACACAGCGACGAAGACCCTGATGACAGCGAACTCTGGGAACTAGCTCTGCAGTACGCAGATGCCGGCGTAGAAGCAATCGACCAAGACATCAGTTTGAAAGACGAGTTCGACATCCTCGCTTTCATCGACGAAGCTGATGGGAAATGGGAAGGCCGTTTAGAGGACGTTCTCGTTGACCAGTAAGAGCGGCTATCCCAGAATATCGTCCAGCCGGTCGTTAACCATGTTATCGAACTCCTCTGACGAATCTTCTTCCTCTTCCTGCTCCTTGCTCCACTCCTGAAAACGTTCCTTAGCCTCAGTCCAGCTTCCGAAGTACCGGGCCGCCATCGTAGAACTGTATCGCCCGTACTCATTCATCTGAGGGGCAGTCATGTCCTCTCCCACCTCGTCAGCTACTCTCTGCATATCCTCCAGCAACTGCTCCTCTTTATCAATACCTGCAACATCCAGTGCATCATCCCAAGACCCGAACTGCTCCTGATAATCATGGGCAGTGAATGCCCCTGACCCGTTCATATCCGCAGGATACGGAATCCCCTCAACCTCCTCGTCAACCCACTGCAGCTCCTCAATCAGTTCTGCCTCCGAAGGCCCACTTGGTTCAGATTCCGACTCCTCTTCCTCAGTTTGAGATTCCCCTTTCTGCTCTTTCTTAGCATCTCTTGCTGCCGTGTAGTCGTCCTTCGTTACTGAGTCCGGAACGACACCCGCCTCCTGGCAAGCCTCGAACAAGCCTCCGAACTCTTCGCGGAACCTGTCGGGAGAATATTTTGAATGTGCCTCGATTTCTTCCTCGTCCGGTAGATGGCCGAGGCTCTGCGCTACCGAAACTAAATCCATCAATAGGTCTCGGTTGCGGATGTTCTCTGACACATCCTCGGAACTGCCTGACTCTTCTGTCACGTACTGGTTCAGACCACTATTTTCACGGACAAAATCTTTCGCCTCTTTTGTCACGCGGATGTAGCTGTTGTCCCCCCTGTAATAGAACGGATTCAGCTCCGATTCCAGATACTGGTGAACCTCACTTCCCGAAGCCATATCCCACTGATTCTTCAGTTTAGCGTTGCTGGTGGGCTCAAGACGGACAAGATCTAACAGCCGATCATACTCCTCATCGGAGAGATCGCTAAGCTTCTCTTGGATATTGGCTTTCAGATCAGGTCCAAACTGGAAACGCCCTGTATCTTCATCATAACTCATTAAGTCCTTGTTATTCGAGGGCGGCATACTATCTCGTTACCTTCCATTTTACGGCGGGGTGTATCGTGTGTTGCGGTAAGGAATGGGAGGACTGACCGACCGACTGCTCTGGCGGATCTACTGGTTCCTCTTCGAATGGAATCTCAACGCGGTCAAATGGAAGGCAGTAATCGTCGGTGCCACGATCTGGATAGCCGACACCCTGTTTTTCACCGGGTTGATCTCCAGCATCGGGGTCGGCATCTTCCTTGGTTTCATCGTGTTAGCCCATATCGTCCCATCCATTCCGACCGCTATCGGAGCAGCTGACAAAGCCAACTTCATTAATCTCACAGATGAGCAGTCGGTGGTACGGCGCTTCTTCGCATTGATATTTAGCGATGTCACAGAATATATTGAGATGCTACTTGACTATCTTCTCGGAGACTAATCTTCCCAAAATCCTTCACTGAGCACAAAAGTACTCTTAACTAAGATGCCAGGAGACCACTGCGGTATCTTCCAGAAGATCGACCCAGAAAGCGGTAGATGCAGATTTAACGTCCCTGACTGCGTTGACAAAGCAGCTTCTTCTGCAATCACCGGGACAGCACTTTCAGGTCCGAAAGGAGGTGCTTTGGCAGGCGGTCTCAGATTCACTGTCTGCAAAACGATTGAGAGCATCGAAACAGGCACGCCGAATCAGCACCAGTCCTTTTCCTCCACTCGGAACCGGAACCAGTCCGACTCTGCTCCACAACTCCCAGTCAACAACGAGCCCTACTACCAAGATCCAGATCCTATCTTGGACAACGAGTTCGACGTCTGGCGAACTGAAGAAGAATTTGTAACCGTCGAGGACGTTGAACACGTCTTCACGGCCGACTTTGATCTCTAAACTAATTAAGGCACGCTGAACACCGACTCGTCGAAATCCCGACCCGATTCAGCTCAGGTGGTCAATCTGTGCAGACAGATACTCTTGGAGAGCGGTGACCGTTTCTTCTGAGACAGCTGAGGCCCCGAAGTCACTCCGAAATCCGTGCTTGAGTTCGTCGCTCTCCAAGATATCCAGTCCACGCTCAAGTTGCTCCCGTAGGGCATTGTCGTCCCCTCGCCGCAGATGGGGCGTGACAGCGTTGAGGTCGATCTCTTCAGCCACTGCCAGGACGTCTCGGAGGTCCGTTTCTCGGCCACTGTGGAGCTTTGCCGCCACGAGGACGGCCCCATCGATGACTCTGGCCGTCGTCGTCACTGTGCCCCCGCTCACCTCCTGTTGGTGGCTGTGGTCGTACAGGTAGTCGAACGACCACTGTGCCTCCGTCTGGCGACACCCGAGTCCGTTTACCAGGAGATCGAAGCCGATCGGCTGCTGCGGCGTGAGCCGCTTCTCGTACTCGATTACTTCGGTGTCGTAGAACCATTTCTTGGCGTGACTGTCCGTTTCCTCGAATCCCTGCTGTTCGAGGAACTCGACGAAGTCAGCCTTGGAGTCCGGTGCGACGACGATATCGAGGTCCGTGGAGAAGCGAGCATTGAACGCTGAGACAGCGTACCCGCCAACAAGAACGTACTCGTGACCCTGTTGGGTGAGCTCCTCGAGCAGTTCGATGAGCGCGTCACTTCGGTTGTTGAAGCTCATGGCTGTGCCCGTTCCGTCTCTCGATACGTGACGCCGAGGTCGAGGTCCTCGTACATCCGGTCGAGCATCGCCAGCGCCGACTGGAACTGGGCGTAGTTCTCGCGCATATATTCGATCGTCTCTGCTCTCGGGATAACCGGGTACCCCTCGACGTGTTCAATGTCGAGTGAGGGGCGTGGCTCGAGGACGATATGCAGCGCCCCGTCTATCTCGTCTTGGGGCTGCCGCTCGAATGCGGTGGGGAGGTCAAACGAGTCGAAAAATGTCTCCCAGGCGTCGACGTCATGCTCACGAACAGCGAGGAACAGTGGATAGTCGTCGGGCTCGCGACCGACCTGGTAGCCGCCCTGGGTCCACACGTAGACGGCGTCGATCCGTGTGAACGCGAACGGCCAGTCACCGAATTGTGGGATGACGTACGTTTCCTCGATGGAGGGTGGACTGACGCCAGCGCTGGCAGCGACGAGCTCTCGTGCTGCGTCTCTCACGCGTTCGTCGACGACTGAGAGGCCGTCGTCATAGGTGACGTAGCCTGCGTCTTCGAGTCGGTTAACGGCCTGTCTCACTGTCTCGTACGGCGTGTGGAGGTGCTGGGCGACACGACGGATGGAGTCACCACTCTCGATCGCGAGGATGACCTGCGCCGCGGTGTCATCGAGTACCTCGTACATCTGGTGGTTACCAATAATCCGGTAACAGTTAAAAGTCTTACTCGAATGGCCATGAAGCCACTATCTCTCCATACTCTCGAAGGTAGTCCTGATTCCCGCTGAAAACACGTGGAACGACTATAACGAATTCAACGAACAAAATGAACAGAACGAGAAAAACGAATGAATTGAACGCATTCTGAGGAACGAACTGGCACCCTCTACTCGATGAACAAAACGAAGAAAACGAACGTAACGAACAGAACGAATGAGTTGATGGCAACGAGTGCGTTTGCTTCAACGAGTGTAACGAACAGTTGGTTTTAACACCGTAGTAATCCTCTCACCGAGTGAAACACCCTCACCGAACGCACCGAACTAAACGACCAAAACGAACACAACGAGAGAAACGAAGATAATGACCGACACCAATACCGCACGAATCACGGTGGCGAATCAGAAGGGAGGCGCGGGGAAGACAACCGACGTCATTCATACTGGCGGCGCACTCGCTGCCCGAGGCCACGACGTCCTCCTGGTCGACATCGACTACCACGGAGGGCTCACCTGCTCGCTTGGCTACAACGATCTGTACTACGATACCGACCGCACAACGCTGTTCGACGTCCTCGACTTCGATCAGATGGAGTCGGTGAACGACATCATCGTCGAGCACGAGGAATTCGACATCCTCCCCGCCAGTGAGAAGCTCGCGAACAACAAGAACATCCAGACGTTGCTTGAGGCGCCGAAGAGTCGCGAGCGGTTGGAGATGACTCTCGACGAGCTCGACAAGGACTACGACTACATCATTGTCGACACACCGCCATCACTGAACGTCCTCACCGACAACGCCCTCGTCGCGACCGGCAACGTCGTCATCCCCGTCATTCCCGAGAAGCTCAACGCCAACAGCCTCCAAATTTTCGCAAAGCAACTGAGCTCCCTCGAACAGGCGTACGGAGACATCAATCGGCTCGCGATTGTCTGTAACCGTGTCGAGCAGAACGCCGAGCACCGCGACACCATCGAGGAGATCAAGTCGGCGTACTCCCTTCCAGTGTTCGAGATCCCGAAGCGGACCGACCTCTCTCAGTCGATTGGCGAGGGTGTGTCCGTCTTCGGCTTCGGCAAGGAGAACCAGCGCGTCGAGGATGCACGCGACCTGTTCAACGAGATCGCCGACCTGTTCGACGAGACATTCGAGAAGACCGCACCTGAGGAGGTGAAAGCATGAGCGACGGCTGGGGTGATGCTTCCGGCATCGAGGGCAACTACGAAGAGGAGGACGACGAGGCTGATTCCAGCGAAACGAGTGAGGTGAGTGAAACGGTGGAAACTAGTTCATCGACCGAAACGACCGAATCGAATTCAACGAATGAAACGAACGAAACGAGCAAAACGAAGACGAACATCAAGGACGAGTGGAACGGGCGGACGATCTACATTCCCGACGATGTCCTCGACGAGATGGAAGATACGTACCTCGAGTCCCAGCTGAAGCTCCGCAAGGCTGGCCAAGACGAGTTCAAAAAGAACCGCCACTTCTACCCGCTACTCGTCCAGTTCGGTATTGAGGCACTCTCTGAGGCGGATGCCGAGGAAATCCAGGCTCGGCTCTCGGAACTCGGCGACTAATGACCTCGCGCAGATCGGGGTCCGACAATAGTTGAGACTGGTTCTCTCAATGCATAGGCCGCAGGCACGGTTTGCTCACTGACAACGGGTACTATTTCGACCGCTTGAACTCAAACCGTGCCCCGCCATTGCTTCCGTCTGTCACCGAAACCGTCCAACCGTGCGCCTTCGCGATGTCGGCCACAATCGAGAGGCCGAACCCGGTTCCCCCCTCGCTGGACGTGACGCCGTGTTTGAACACGTCGTCTTGCTTCTCCTGGGGAATCCCGCTGCCGGTATCCTCAACGTAGAATCCATCGTCTCCGTCTAGTCCACCCACGGTCACCGTGACGTCGGCACCACCGTGCTCGATTGCATTTCGGAAGAGATTCTCGAAGAGTTGGGTCAGCCGCCCTGCATCCCCGGTGACTGTCGGAATTCCATCTGCGACTGCAAGCGTTGCCTCCTCCGTGTCGACGTATCCCCACGCTTCCGTCGTAATACTCTCGAGGTCGATCTCTTCTGCATCCTCGATCGTCGTCTCCCCACGTACCAGCGTCAGGAGGTCCTCGATGAGTCGTTCAATTCGGTCGTGTGCGGATTCTACTTTTTCAAAGTGCTCCACCTTCCCGGTCTCCTCCGCGATTTCGAGGAACCCCATTGCGACAGAGAGCGGGTTTCGAAGGTCGTGGGCAACGACGCTCGCGAACTGGTCGAGTCGTTCGTTCTGTCGGTGTAGTTCTTCCTCCCTGCTCGCTCGTGCGAGTGCTGCCTCGACAGTCGCACCGAGAATCCGGAACAGGTCGACGTCCGTCTCAGAAAAGACCTGCGTGGAAACTGACCCCGTCGACAAGAGCCCATACTCACCTAGTGGGACGAGAATCTCACTCCGTATCTCTGTGTTCGGGTTGTGGGGTTGCCCCTCAGCTTGGATATCATCATATACCTGGGTTTCTCCGGACTCAAACACGTCCCAAGCGAGACTGTCTCCAGGAGTGAACCGGGGAGACTCGCCAAACAGGTCTCGTGCTTCGGACGTTTCCGTAATTGGGACGAGCACGTTCTCTCGGTCGTCGTACTCCCAAATTCCGGTGACATCGAGGTCGAGTATCTCGGCCGCGGTATCGACGGCAATTGCTCCGATTTCGTCGCTCGATTCAGCGCCGCTAAGCTGCTGTGCGGTATTCTGAAGCGATCGAAGGCGAGTTTCTAAGTCTTTCTGTTCGGTGATGTCCTCTAACACGGCAAGGATGCTCGTGACTTCCCCGTCGGCGTCTGTAATCGGAGCGACCGACAAGAGCAGGTCCAGTTCGTCCCCGTCTTTTGTCTCCCGCCGTATCTCCTTCGCCCGAATGCGCTTGCCGCTCAGAGCGCGCTGCTTGTGTGATGCAAACTCTTCCTGCTGGTCGTCCGGAACCATCGGATTGAATTCACCAAGCACCTCTTCGCGCGACCAGCCGAACATATTTTCAGCCGCGTCGTTCCAGCGGACGACGGTTCCGTCGGTGTCTATCTCCATAACGGTGAGTGGCATGGCCTCGATGAGTGATTCCGGTCGCTGGTTCGTCGCCTCAAGTTCACGCTCCCATTCGACCTGCTCGGTAACGTTTCGAGCGATACCCACGACTCGAACGGTCTCGCCGTCGACGACGACTGGCGCGAGGCTGGTCTCCCAGAACCGAGCATCCTCTCCGATGTCGAGCTCTTCACGATACGAAATCGGTGCACGCTGCTCGACACAGCGAGTGTAGTTAGCCTCGAGTTCAGCACCCTGCTCGTCGCCGAACACCTCTCGGGGTGTCTTGCCGCGGACCTCCTCAGTTGTAAGTCCGGTCTGCGTCTCGTATCCGGGACTGAGTCTGGCGAACTTGAATGAAGGGTCCTCACCAGCGGTATCGACATCGAGCAAGAATATCGCGTCTCCGGATGTCTCAAGCAACGCCTCGTATTCCTCCGCGAGCTCTCGATGCTCACGGCGTTCCGCTTCTCGCTCCGTGATGTCCTGAAAAACACCCCGAAGTACTGCGTCGCCCCGTGGTGTGTCCTCAACGTACTCTCCCCACGCCTGAACGTCACGCACCTCGCCGTCGGGTCGAACGATTCGGAGGTCGAGGTCGTACGGTTCCCCGTCTTCGATTGCCTGGTCGACCGCTGCGGTAATCGTCTCTCTGTCGTCGGGGTGGTAGAACTCGATCGCGTCGTCGAGGGTTGGCTCGTAGTCCTCGTCGACACCTTGGATCTGGCGGACCCCGTCAGACCAGGTGAGTTCGCCGCTCGATGGGACGAATTCCCAGATACCGATGTTTGCGATGTCCTGAACGCGGTCGAAGAGGAACCCCTGACGTTCGAGTTCGTCACGGTCACGACGACGCGAGAGTTCGGTACTCACGAGCTGTGCGACCAGCTCGACGAACGTTCGTTCGAGCGTTCCGAACGGCGCGACTCGCGTCGTTGGACTCGAGAAATTGACGGTTCCGTAACGCGTGCCATCGACGACGAGTGGCACGCCGATGTACGATTCTAACTCGAACTCACGGTAGGCAGGATGCGTCTCTTTCCCGTCGCTAACGGCGTCGACGAACGAACAGACCGAATCCGTGCCGACGACTTCAGCACAGTACGTCGATTCGAGATCGAACTGATCGCCAGCTTCGATATCAGCCTCTGGTGCGTGAACTGCTTCGACCGTGTAGTCGCTGTCCTGAATCCGCGAGACGATACCAATTTCGAGTCCGAGCGTCTGGCAACCGACTTCCAGTAGATTCTGGAGGCGTGACTCGGCCGAGACATCGCTCTCTGCCATGACCGCCTGGAGGTCCTGGAGTGCGTCCCGCTCTCGTTCCAGTTGCCGCTTTACCTCGCTTTGTTCGCTCACGTCTCGAGCGACAACGAGCACCTGCTTACGCTCTCGACTCTGGAACGGCGTTACCCGGACGTCGAGCGTTCGTTCACTAGCCCCGGCCACAACGTCGAGCTGTAGGTCTGTATCGTACAACCCGGTCGACCCACCATCGCTCTCGATCTCGTCGAGCGTCGATTCGACTGCCTGGGAGAATCGCGATGCATCGGAATCGCTAACGCGGTCACCGACGACCGATTCGAGCTGTTGGCCGATAGTCTGGGCCGACTGATCCCCTACGAGCAACCGCTTCGCAGCCGTATTCGCGAACTCGATATCACCCTGCTCGCCGAGGACGAACACGACGTCGTGGATGTTCTCCAGAATCGCGCCACTGCGTTCTAGCTCCAGTTCCCGTTCTCGCTCGGCAGTAATTTTGCGTGAAAAGACGGTCAGCCCGTCCTCGTCCGGGAACGCTCGCACTTCGACCCAGTAGCCGAACAGCTCTCCCAGCCGCTGTTCGAACGATACCGGTTCACCAGTCTCCATCGCCGTTCGATACTTGTCTTCGAGTTCCGTCCCGACGATCGACGGGAACTCTTCCCAGATGGTTTCTCCGACAACCGCGTCCGGGTCACGTTCGACTCGCTCGGCCATCTTCTCGTTTATATACTCGATGCGCCAGTCGCTATCGACGGCGTAAATCGCGTCAGTCGCGCGTTCGAGCGTTCGTCTGAAGCGCCGTTTCGTCTGCTCGGCCTCCGTGTGCTTGCGAGCAGCCCTCGTGAGTGTCCGGATGCGGGCCGCGAGCAGTGTGAAGTTATCACGCTCCGACCGGACTGGGATGTAGTCCGAGACGCCGGCACGAGTCGCTTCGCTCGCGATCTCCTCACTCCCCTGTCCAGTAAAGAGGATTATCGGGATATCATCGTTCTGCTGGCGAATCGACTCCGTAAGCCCGATGCCGTTCGAATCGTCGAGCGAGTACGCCGTTACGATACAATCGATCCGGTCCGCAGCAAGATTGCGCAGTGCTTCGTCGATACCGTCGGCAGGTATATAGTCGATCTCGGTACTCGTTTGTTGGAGCTTGGTTTGAACCAACTCCGCGAACGCGGGATCGGAGTTCACGTAGAGGACGCGGATAGGATCGTCGAGTTCGTCAGTAGTACCGAGCACAGTTACAGAGATTTAACTCCCTAACTGGTTAAACATTTCCTGCGAGACACTCCGGGGAGCTATCAAGCTCTCTAATGACCAGACAAGTGCAATTCTCGGGGGTCGGTATGTCGGTCAATTTAAGGAAAAGGGACGGATATTCCACTAGTATGCCTGCGGAAATTCTGGCTGCTGACGACGACGAAGATATCAGAGAAATGATCGATGTTAGTCTCAGTGGGGATTTTGACGTCGAGACTGTAAAAGATGGCCGAGAGGCATGGGAGTACTTAGAACAGTCCCCGGGTTCACTACCGAAAGCGGTCATTCTCGACGTCATGATGCCAGAGATGGACGGGTTTTCGGTTCTGGATCGCATCCGGGAGAACGACGAGATGCAGGATATGCCGGTTATTATGCTGACGTCTCGGAGCCGGGAAGAGGACATCGTTCGAGCACTCGAGGCGGGCGCGGACGACTTCCTTGCCAAGCCATTCAATAAATCCGAGCTTTACGGACGGATACAGCAAACTCTCGAGTAAGCAACCGTCCTGAATTGAAACAGTAAAGATGCACAAGCCGATAGATACTCACAATGTGGGTAGCCACCCTAGTCGCTGTTATCGGCCTTCTTAGCGTTGGTATTATCACCCAATTTACTGGGTATCGTATGGGCGGATCGATTACTGTCCCTGTTCTTGCTGTATATACGCTCAAGAACTTCGTCATGCTCCCGGTCTTTCTGTCGAGCGCTGCAGCCGCTTTTGTCGGCCTGTGGATCTTACGTCGCCGAACGTTACTTTTCGGTCGTGACGAACTTGTCGCAGCAATGGTTATCGGAACGATTGTTCCAGTGATCACGCTCTTTTTTGTTCTCCAGCTAGGCATCGACGTGGGGGTAATCGCGTTTCTGGGCAGTATTCTCCCCGGACTAGCAGCCTACAATTACCATCGAATCAAGCCGGAATATCGTCGAAACGATATTCTGTCAAGCGTCGGGTTATTCATTGCCCTCACTACGCTGGGCTGGATACTGGTTTCCAATGGATTTGCGCGTCAATTTGGCACGCTGACACCCCCGATCCTCTTCTCTTCGACTGCAGACGTCGCTAGTTTCAAAGGTGTTGCAGTGTCACTCGATCCCGAATCTGTCATACTCCCTCGAGAAATCGTGGCCGGACTGTTCGCTGGTGGGCTCGTTCTCTCTGAACGGCTCCGGGATCGGTTCGGTGTTCGTGTCGGGATCGTCGGTGCGGTCCTCCTCGCGATTTATGCGCTAGCGAGCTATTGGCTCGTGATTCTGTACGTCATTTTGCTTGCGCTATCGTTCGGCTTCATCCAGTTGTCGAACTACCTCACACTCCGGTACGGACGAGTCCTTCTCGGAGTGACTGTCGCAGTCGCGATCTTCGCTACAGTATCGCTGACGTTTGTCTTACCGATTGAGCGAGGACTGTCGGCGTTCTTTACTGCGATTTTGGCAGGTGTCGGGGCGTACAACGCGCATGCGTCAGCACCATTCGAGCGCCGCCTCGTCGTCCCACTACAGATCGTGGTCTTTGTCCCCGCTTTGATCGTCGCTCGACTGTTCAGTGCTCCCCAACCTCGTGGGTTTCCACAGGAGCTGACGTTGCCTGTCCTGGGGATTGCAGCGGTTCTCTGGGTGGCTGCCCTGGGTGTCGCGTACTGGTATACTGTGTCACCCCCGGGTGAAGATGAGGTTCTCTCTGCGTCGGTTCTCTCTGAAGGGGGTGAAACATGAGTCGGACTGCCTTCGAGATCTACGGCCGTGGGTTCGGCTGGTCGTGGCGTCTTAGGGGCCCAGCGGAGGTACTAGCAACCGGCAGCCGCCACTACGACACATCCCGAGCAGCACGCGATGCAATTGACATTGTTCGCGCCGCTGTTGCAGAACTATCGGGGAACCAAGAGTCCTTCCCAGACACCGATGTCGACGCGCCCGACATAATCGTCAAACAAGAGGCCACACCGTCAGGAGAGCTTCCGGAGGAACGAAACAACTGGGTCTGGCGGCTCCAAACTGCAAACGGGGTACTGGGACATAGTGCCGATCGCTTCCCGACGGAAATGGCAGCACAGTCCGCGGCGGACCAGTTCCTCGACTATGCGGCGGGGGCGCTCCCGATGTTCTTGGTTGGGGCAGAGTACGAGTGGAAGACTGGCCCGAAGCCAATCGAAGTCGGCTCGTCGAGTTTAACAGGGCTGGTTAGTGAAGCAACGAGAGGTATTCGACATCGTAAGGTCCTCGATCAGATCGATACCCAGATTGTCGTCTCGGGGACTCGCGGTAAATCCTCAACCACCCAACGGCTCGACGACGTCTTCAACCGCCGAGGGTACGACACGCTCACGAAGATCACCGGCAACCATCCACTACTGATCCACAACGGCGAGGTCCATCCTATCGAACGACGGGGGCCTCGAACGACGCTCTACGAGAATATCAGTCTCATCGCTGAGTTCGTCCCCGAACTCGATGCGTACGAGCCGGACGACGTCGCTATCTTCGAGAATCAGGGTATCACAGAATACACGACCCGGCTGTTCAACCAGCGTCTGACCGATCCGGACATCATCGTGTTAACAAACGTCCGTCAGGACCACACAGATACCCTTGGAAAGACCAGGACAGACCTTGCACGTTCGTTTGCGCGGTCGGTCCCAGCGGGAACACACGTTGTGAGCGGCGAGCAACACCCGGTGTTGCACGAATATATGCAAAAAGAGATCGAACGCCGCGGAGGGACTATCGAGCAGGTTGATATTCTCGACGAACACGAAGGGCTAATCGGTTCTGAAACGATCCACGCAGTCAATGCGGTGTTAGATGTTGTTGGCGAACCGCCACTTCCAGCCGAGGAGATCGAATCGTTCCTCAGTGCGATCCAACCAACGTGGATAGAACTTGAAGACGGACTCATCTTCAACGCTGCCGAGGTGAACGACGTCGAAAGTACTGAGATGGTTCGACGGGTGCTCGTCGATGACGAATGTATCACCCCGTTCGTGTACCTCCGAAGAGACCGGCGGGGGCGTACAGCGTCATTTGCTCAATATATCGAGTTGCTATTCGAGCGAGAGTTAATCGATGAAGCTCACATCGGTGGGGCTAACACACGCGCATTCGCCGAAAACGTCGATGTTCCAACCAAGTGCCACAGTCAAAATGCGGACCCGGAGCAGGTTCTAACTGAACTGTTCACCGATGGCCGACCGGTCATCCTCATGGGTAACACGGTGGACGAGTTTATGCGTGAGATGCAGGCGTCGATTGAACAACGAGTGAAAGAGAAAAGACAGGCTGCCTCGGCAAGCGAAGCTGTTGACATTTCTGAACAGGGGAGCGCGGAAGCGACTAAACCAAAAGATCACGAATAAAACGTCAGCTTCTGTAAGAAGCGGGCCTTTTCGTTAGATGTAGACGTGTTCTTGAGGGGGCCAGAACGATTGTACGGTAGTGCCCATTACTACTGAATCTCGGAGAACCGTCTTTCGACAAATTGCACGACTGTCGTACGTTGAGTGGCCAGCGTACGATTCGACACCGTTGTACGACCGCACCTCACTTACCGGATTAGAGTCGGATGTCCGGATCGTCTCAGGAGCTTGGTTCACGCACCATGAGCACATCTCTGTTGAGCAGTTCGTCTCCGAACTTCCGCTAGCCTACTTCCAATTCGAGGCCCACGACTGCTACGAGAGTCCAACACACTACGAGATGGACACCCTGTTTCGCGTGTTCGTTCTGAAAGAACTTCTCGGATGGGAGCACGAAACAGCACTCTACGAGTACCTCGAAAGTCATCCGGAACTTTGCGAGCGGCTTGGGCTGGAGACAGTGCCTGACCAATCGACACTCTGGCGCAGTTGGCACACACGCTTCACTGATGAGTTTCGCGAGACGGTCCAGAAAGCGGCTCGAACGATTCTCATCAAAGCGCAGAACGCCGACGTCACCGTCCCCCGCGAACCGGAGCAGATTCTCCCAGCTCGTGATGACGTGGACGAATCGGTTCCAGACGACCGAGCCATTCTGGACAACGCCGATAGAGTCACCGAGCACGTCAGTCGCGTCGTCTTCCCGGCATTTTCGCTGGATCGTGGCGACAGCTGTGAGATCCACGAGAACGCCTACTGGGACTTACAAACGTACCTCGGACTTCGCGAGCGGCTGGCTGCAAACGAAGGTGCTCGTAGTTTCCTCTACGAGTCGACTCGGGATCGGACACCGCTGGGGCACGCCCATCGCGAGCAGATTCGGGACCTCTCGATTGACCAAGTCCGGGGGATGTACCGGCAGGCCATCACTCGGCTCCTGAACGAAGTTGCGGAGACAGAGCAGTTCTTTCGAGCGGGAGTTGTCGCAATCGATATTACCGAAGCTGACCCGTTCACCGGCGATAGAACGGGCTACGAAGACGAGATCATCGGGACGAAAGAGAAGACTGACGAGTACGCCTATCAGTGGGCGACGGTCCAGTTAGTCGGCAATGCCGTTCCGCTCGTGCTTGACGCACGACCGGTTCGACGAGGAGAGTCACGCAAGGAAATCGTCGAGGACTTGCTGGATTCGGCTGAGGACCTCGTTCACGTCGATAACGTGCTGATGGACCGGGAGTTCGATAGCCAGCACGTTCTGGAGATGATCAGCCAGCGCGGGCTCTCATACGTCGTCCCGAAACGGATGCAGACCAGCGAGAAAGCCCAGGCCAAGCGATTGCTCCAGCGCGATCAAGACCGGTATGAAACCGACCGGAAGCTCCACCTTGGCAAGAACGAGTGGCACGAGACGACGCTAATCTACCGCCGGAAAGAGGAATCCGAGCACGACGATCACCGGCAGTATTCGGTGTTCATGACGAATCGGGGGAGCGGACACCTTACGGAGTACGGCTACCGGTGGGAAATCGAGTGCGGCTACAGATCGATCAAACGGTTCATGGCTGCCACCACGTCGAAGGATTTCGGGCTGCGATTCTTCTACTTCGCGTTCGCGTGTCTGCTGTACTCGATCTGGCGGGCTGTCGATCTGCTCGTGCAGGTTGAGTTGACTGGTGAGTACGAGCACTCGCCGATGGTGACGGCAGATAACACACTGACACTGCTGAAGAAGGAGACTGGAATCGGATAGAGAGACACTCAGTCTGGGTTAGCGCGCTGTCTGAGTGGCTACACTGTTGGATGTCTCGAAAATTCGCCCTTACGGTTGGAAATATGACAAGAATGCCGCTTGGAGAGAGCATTGAGGTAGTTTCTGCTGACTAACTCGGCAAAATCCACGCATTACAGCCCTGCTATACCTGTTGTAGTCTCAACTTCCA
>NZ_JBPPFR010000006.1:0-521 GCF_052060055.1 Haloarchaeobius baliensis
AAGCACCCGAGTGAGGTCCGGATGAGGCCCAGAGATGGGTCGAATCTGGGCTTCGCAAGGGGGCTTAAGTCGTAACAAGGTAGCCGTAGGGGAATCTGCGGCTGGATCACCTCCACAGATCGGGACCAGACGATACGTCTGGCCCACCTTTGGCGTCCGAGTCCCGAGCCGTCGTCCTGCCCGATCGAGCACCTTTGAACTGCCAAGGCTAACGCAGACCCCCGAGAGGGGGTGGGCCCATAGCTCAGTGGTAGAGTGCCTCCTTTGCAAGGAGGATGCCCTGGGTTCGAATCCCAGTGGGTCCATGTCGTTCGGATTGAGTTCGAATCGCTCCCCTTAAGTGTGGGAGACCGATACGACTTAATCCGAACAACGAACCGATGCACCACCCCGTGCAAGCGTGGGTGGGAAGGGTCGAACGTAGCCCAGCTTACACTCCTGGGCAACGTCATGACACCGTGTGTACGCGCAATCCAGGCGTCCACTGGACCATTCCGGGTCACAGTGAACGTCCCATATAC